>MEMX01000087.1:78606-87684 GCA_001768075.1 Anaeromyxobacter sp. RBG_16_69_14
TCGCACGGCCCCGACTTTGGCGCGGCGGAGATCGAGGCGAGGCTGTGGACGGCGGGGCTGCCCGAGCTCGACCTCCTCGTCCGCACCAGCGGCGAGCGCCGCGTGTCGAACTTCCTGCTCTGGCAGTGTGCCTACGCGGAACTCGCCTTCACGGACGTGCTCTGGCCTGACTTTCGCGAGGTGGAGCTGCTTCAGGCCCTGGGCGATTTCCAGATGCGTGAGCGCCGCTTCGGCCTCACCGGCGCGCAGCTGGCCGCGCGGCCCCGCACCGCATGAGCGCGAAGCACAGCAATCTCACGCTCCGCGTGGGTTCGGCCCTCCTCCTCTTTCCGTTCCTGGTGTCGGTGTCGTGGATGGGCGGCCTGCCGTTCGCCCTCCTGCTGGCGGCCGCGGCGGCGGTCTCCGCGCTCGAGCTGACCTGCATGCTCACGGCCATCGGATACCCCGAGATCTTCGGCGTCGCCGTGGCCGGGCTCCTGCCGCTCGCGCCCTGGTGGGCGGCGCGTTACGACGCCAGCGCGTATGCCTCGCACATCCCTGTCTTCCTGGCCGTCGCGGCGATGGCGCTCCTCGTCCTGAACCTCTTCCGGCCCGGCCCGATCGAGCGCGCGCCGCACAGGGTGGCCGCCTCCGCGCTCGCCTGGCTCTACTGTGGCGTCCTCATCTCGACGGTGGTCGGGCTCCGGGTCCACTTCGGCTTCGGCTGGGTCATCCTCGCGTTCGTGGTGAGCTGGCTCAACGACACCCTCGCCTACTTCGGAGGGCGCTTCTTCGGCAAGACGCCCTTCTTCCCGAAGGTCTCGCCGAAGAAGACCTGGGAGGGCTTCGCGGGCGGCGCCCTGGGGAGCGTGCTCGGCGCGCTCGGCACGAAGGCGGTCTTCCTGGCCCTGCCGCAGCCCTCCGGCGAAGCCTTCCAGCTCTCGTGGGTGGGCTGCGTGGGGGTCGGCGTGGGCGCGTCCGTCCTCGGGCCGCTCGGCGACCTCTCCGAGTCGATGTTGAAGCGCGCGGCTGGGGTGAAGGATTCGGGCACCCTCATCCCGGGGCACGGCGGCATGCTCGACCGGATCGACGCACTCCTCTTCATCACGCCCTGGATCTACCTCTGGGCGACGCTCGTGCAGTAAGGTCAATCCGATGAAGCGGACGAAACGCCTCGCCATCCTGGGCTCCACCGGTTCCATCGGCGCACAGGCGCTCGACGTCGTGCAGCGCACGCACGGGCGCTTCGAGGTGACCGCCCTGGCGGGGGGCAAGAACGCCCACAAGCTCGCCGAGCAGGTGCGCCGCTTCCAGCCCAGGGTCGTCGCGATGGCCGACGCCGCTGCCGCGCGCACGTTGCGCGAGCTCATCGGCTCGGGCGGGCCCGAGATCCTGGACGGCGACGAGGGCGTCGCCGCAGTGGCGGCGCACCCCGAGGTGGACTTCGTCCTCGCCGCCGTGGCGGGCGGTGCGGGCTTGCGCTCCACCGCCGCCGCGATCGAGGCGGGCAAGCAGGTGGGGCTCGCCAACAAGGAGTCGATGGTGCTCGCGGGCGAGCTGCTCATGGCCCGCGCCGCGGCGAAGGGCGTGGCGCTCTTGCCGGTCGACAGCGAACACAGCGCCATCTTCCAGTCGCTCGCCGGCCACGAGAGGGCGTACGTACGGCGGCTCCTGCTGACCGCGTCGGGCGGACCGCTCCGGACGGTTCCGGCCGACGAGTTGCCCGCGGTGACCCCGGCCCGGGCGCTCAAGCACCCCAACTGGTCGATGGGAGACAAGATCACCATCGACTCCGCCACCTTGATGAACAAGGGCCTCGAGGTGATCGAGGCGCGCTGGCTCTTCGACATCGAGCCGCGCCGCATCGACATCGTCGTTCATCCAGAGTCGATCGTGCACTCCATGGTGGAGTACGTGGACGGCTCGGTGGTCGCGCAGCTCGGCGTGTCCGACATGCGCGGCCCGATAAGCTACGCCATGGCCTTTCCCGAGCGGCTCCAGCTCGATCTCCCCCCGCTCGACCTCTCGCGGCTGGGCCGGCTCACCTTCGAGCCGCCGGACCCGGCGCGCTTCCCCGCCTTCACGCTCGCCTACCGCGCGCTCGAGATCGGCGGCACAGGCCCGGCGGTCCTGTCGGGCGCCGACGAGGGAGCGGTGGCCGCCTTCCTGGCGGGCCGTTGCGGGTTCACGCGCATCGCGCAGGTTTGCGAGGAGGTGCTCGACGCCCACGTGGCGGAGCCGCTCCACTCGGTGGAGCAGGCGCTGGCGGCGAGCGAGTGGGGCCGTCGCCAGGCGGAACGGAGGGTGACCCGGTAGATCTCAGCGCGGCGAGTGCCGCAACCAAAGTGCGAACGGCAATCCTCGATGGCCGGCCCCTCGCGAGCCAGGCCACACCCCGCGCTGAAGGACTTCCAAATCTGCAATCCTCAAGGCGGGGGGAGCGCCGGCTCCCCCCGCACCCCCCAGACGAAGTTGTCGCGCCGCTCGACGATTCTCGGAAGTAGTAGATCAGGCTGTAGCCCCGAACGCGAGCCTGAACCTGGAAGACCTCCCCCGGCGCGCCGGGGCGTGCGGCGCAGCGAGGACGCGGTCATTATGACGGTCCTGGGATGACATCGAGGGGCCCGCTGGCCGCGCCCCGGTTGACCACCATGGCGAACGAATTCCTCTTCAAGGCCGGCTCCATCGTCCTCCTCCTGGGCGGCCTCATCTTCGTCCACGAGCTCGGCCACTTCATCGCCGCCAAGCTGCTCGGCGTGAAGGTGCTGCGCTTCTCCATCGGCTTCGGCCCGCGTCTGTTCGGGTTCACGCGTGGCGAGACCGAGTACCGCGTCGCGGCGCTTCCGCTCGGCGGATACGTCAAGATGGCGGGTGACGACCCGAGCGAGGAGCTGCCCGCGGCGGATCGCGGCCGCGGCTTCCTGGAGCAGAGACCCTGGCGGCGCTTCGTCATCGCGGCCGCCGGGCCGGGCATGAACCTCGTCTTCCCGGCCCTCATCTACTTCGCCATCGGCCTCGCGCAGAACGGGAAGATCGTCCCCGGCCCCCGGGTGGGAGCGCTCGCGCCCGGCTCGCCCGCGGCCTTGGCGGGGCTCGAGCCCGGCGATCGCATCCTCTCGGTGGCGGCGCCCGGCGACGCGCCGAAGCCAGTGCGCTACTTCGCCGACTTGCGCGAGCTCGTCTCGCCACACCCTGGCACTCCGCTGGCATTCGAGGTGGAGCGCGAGGGTCGGCGCCTGCCGCCGATGACCATCGCGCCCGCGCGCGAGCGCGAGTCGAATCCCATCGAGACCACGGTGCGCGGCGTCATCGGCGTGACGCCGGCCTACTCGCCGGCGGTGGTGGCGCCGGTTGAGGCTGCATCGGCGGGGGGGGTGGAGCCCTTCGATCTGGTGGTGGCGGCGGCCGGAAAGGACGTTAAGCACGCGGGCGACCTCAAGCGCGCGCTCGAGGAGGCCAGGTGCGTCCCCATCGACCTCAAGGTGGTGCGCGAGCGACCGGTGCCCCTGCCCGGCGCGGCGCTCTCGACCTACGACGCCCTCGCGCTCACGGCGGTGCCTACCTGCGCCGGAGGGAAACCCAGCTTCGCCCTCGCCGATCCCGGCGTGTCCACCTTCATCGCGGCGGTCGCGAGCGGCAGTCCCGCTGCCCAGGCGGGTCTGCGCCGCGGTGACGCTATCGCCGCGGTCAACGGCCACCCTGTGCGCTCGTTCCGCGACATCAACGCGCGCTCGAGCGACTTCAAGGCGAGCGAGCCGGTGGCGCTCGCCCTCACCGACGGACGCCAGGTGACGCTCGTGCCCGCGGAGCAGAGTGAGGTGGACGAGTTCACCCGCGAGGCGCGCACGAGACTCGTGCTCGGCTTCTTCCCAGACCAACGCACGCTGGTCGATCCCGCGGCGCTGCTCGCCGAGCGCGTGCCGCTCCACATAGGGCCCGTCGACGCGGGGCGGCACGCGGTGGCGAACCTGAACGAGGTGGTGCGACTCACGGTGATCGGTATCGCCAAGATCGCGAAGGGCGACATCAGCTTCAAGACGGTGGGCGGGCCCATCATGCTCTTCTCCATCGCCGCGCAGGCGGCGGAGGAGGGCATCGAGAGCTTCCTCTTCAAGATGGCTCTCATCAGCGTGAACCTCGGGCTCATGAACCTCCTGCCCATCCCCGTGCTCGACGGAGGCCACATCGCCACTTGCCTCCTCGAGACCGTCACGCGAAGGCCCCTCTCGGTCCGCTCGCGCGAGATCGCGAACATGGTCGGCATCATCCTGCTCGTCATGCTGATGATCGTGGTGTTCAAGAACGACATCGTGAGGCTCATGGGGTAGGACTCGTGTTTCGTTCTCTTTCCCGCAGGCCCGGCGTCCAGGGAAAAAACGGGCTACGGGCTACGGCTCTTCAGCACCCCAGGCCATCCTCGTTTCGTGTGAAGGGTCGGCCCCAGTTCGAGTGATTTCCCGTGCTGATCGCCGCCCTCGACACTTCCACACTGACGCTCTCATGCGCGCTCTGCGAGCTCGAGCGCGGTGAGGTGCGGCTCCTGGGCGAGCGCACGGAGCGCGCGCCCGCGAGGTCCGGGCCGCAGGGGCCCACGGGAGGACACGGCGGCCGCCTGCCCGGGGCGCTCTCGGACCTCCTCGTCGCAGTGGAGCGGAAGCTCGCCGACGTGGAAGGCTACGCTGTCGGTCTCGGGCCGGGGTCGTTCACCGGCCTCCGCATCGGGCTCGCCACGTGGAAGGGGCTCGCCTACGCGAACCAGCGGCCCATCGCTGGCGCGTCGGGCCTCGCCGCGATGGCTCTGGCGGCGGCTCCGGCCGTGGGGGAGGGCGTCCTGCTCATCCCTCTCCTCGACGCGAAGAAGGCAGAGGTCTACGCCGGTTTCTACCGCGCCCGCGGCTCGCGCGTCGAAGCTGTGGCGCCCGAGGCGGCGCTCGCGCCGGCGGCCCTCGCCGATCGCGCCGCGGCGTTGCGGGCGGAGGGTGAGCGGCTGGTGGCCTTCGGCGAGGGCCTCACTGCCTACCGAGAAGCGCTGGTGGGCGGTCTGGAGCTCGCGTCGGCGGGAGAGCGGCCGCCCCCCCTCGTCGAGGTGGCCACGCCGCCCGCGCTGGCCGTGGCGCGCCTCTGCGCGAGCGCCCTCGAAGGGGCTCCTTACGACTCCGCGAAGCTCTTCGCGCTCGAGCCGCACTACGTGCGCGCGAGCGAAGCCGAGCTCAAGTTTCCGCGCGGCATGGGAACGCGGGCGACGAAGCCCTAGACTGGGCTCCGCCTGTATCATCCTGACCTGAGGCATCTCACTCCATGGAACCCGCATCCTTCCGCCCCCCGATGCGCCGCCTCGGAGGCCTCCTGGTTCTCGGCGGCCTCGCCGGCGCCGCGATCGGCCTGGCAACCGGCGTACCGCCCCTGGTGGGCGTTCTCTTCGGCGCGGTCGCCGCAGGCATCTCCCTGACGGCGCGCCACTCGCGGGGGCTGCGGGTGGTCGCCGACGAGCGCGGCCTGCGTGTCCTCGGCGGTGCGGCGCAGGTCGACGCGCCCTGGGCAGAGCTGCACCTGGGCTTCGGCATCGCGCAGCGGGCGGATGGCGTGGCGCAGCGCTACGCGATCTTCGCGGATGCGCGGGGACGCAGCTTCGCCTTCGCCGGTGGCACCAGAGGACTTCCGAGCCGGCCGGTGAAGGGCGCCGACGGGCGCGCGCTCGAGGTCGTCGAGCTGCGCGAGGCTCCGCTCCTCCTCGCCGTCATCGTCCAGCGCGCGCCGGCCTGGTACGTCCTTCCGGAGTCGCTGCAGGCGGCCCCCCGGCCTGCCGGTGAGCCGGCGGGCGAGATCGAGGGCGCCGCGCCGGCGCCGCGGACTCGGAGCGGAGGGTCGCGGCTTGGCCTGTGGGGCCTGGTCGCGAAGCTCGGCTCGAAGATCGTGGCCTCCTTCGGAAAGCTGGGCGCGGGCACGCTCAAGGCGGCGAAGACCGCCAACGTTGGATGGGCGGTCGCGTCCGCCGCCACCTACTCGCTCCTCTTCTCGTGGCAGTTCGCCCTCGCCGTGATGGTGCAGCTCTTCGTCCACGAGTACGGGCACGTCCACGCCATGCGCCGCACCGGGATGAAGGTGCGCGGCATGTACTTCGTCCCCTTCCTGGGGGCGCTGGCGGTGACCGAGGACGCGTTCACCTCGCGCCGGCAGCAGGCCTACGTGGCGCTGAACGGGCCGCTCTGGGGCTCGGTGATCGCGCTCCTGCCGACCGCCCTGTGGTGGTTTACTGGCGATCCGATGTGGGCCACCATCGCGGCGTGGTGGGCGCTCATCAACCTCTTCAACATGCTCCCGATCTCGCCGCTCGACGGCGGGCGCGTCATGCAGGCGTTCGCGTGCTCGTACTCGTCCGGGCTGGGCCTCGCGCTCTCCGCGCTCGGGCTCGTGGCCGCGATCGCGCTCGCCACGGCGCTCGGCTTCTCGCTCATCTGGCTCGTGGCGGCGCTGGGGGCGATGGAGCTCGCCGCCGAGGCGCAGGCGCGCCACGGGATCCGGGCGCTTCGGCTCCTACCCGAGCCGGCCCGCTTCGCCGCGCCGCACTGGCTCTTCTTGCGCGCAGTCACCGGTTCGGGTACGGGGGCGCCTGACGACGGCGCCTTCCTGCTCAACCTCGAGCGACAGGAGAAGGCCGCCCGGGCGACACCACTCCGCCCGGGCGAGCTCCTGCGCTGGGGGCTCGCTTACGCGGGCCTCGCGGCGGCGCTGGTGCTCCTGGTGTGGTTCATGCGGCACGTGCCGGGGGCCGAGGCGGCTTCTCGCGTGCTGGAGTAGCAGATTCTGGTCCGCCTGCCCCGCAGGGTGGGGCGAGGGGCGAGGAGAGGGGGCTTCTCTCATGCACGTCTTCGTCACCGGTGCCACGGGGCTCATCGGTGGCGCGGTCTGCGCTGAGCTCGTCCGGGCGGGGCACCGCGTCACGGCGCTCTCCCGTTCGGCGTCTCCGGAGGGCCGCCCTGCCGGCGCGCAATTCGTCCAGGGCGATCCAGCCGTGGGAGGGAGCTGGCAGGAGGCGCTGGCTGCGTGCGACGCGTGCGTCCACCTGGCCGGTGAGCCGGTGGCTGCGGGGCGCTGGACGGCCGCGCGCAAGCGCTCCATCGGTCAGAGCCGCCTCGAGGCGACCCGGCGGGTGGTCGAGGTCGTCGCCTCGCGCGGACCGAGCGTCCTCGTGTCGGGTAGCGCCGTCGGCTACTACGGCGCGCACGGTGACGAGCCGCTCGACGAGGCGTCGCCGCCCGGCGACGGCTTCCTGGCCGGCGTCTGCAAGGAATGGGAAGCCGCCGCCCTCACCGCTGCGACGCGCGTTCGCGTGGTCGCCGTGCGCACCGGGCTCCTGCTCGCCCGCGACGGTGGCGCGCTGCCGCGGATGCTCACGCCGTTCCGCTTCTTCGCGGGTGGCCCCATCGGCAAGGGCGAGTTCTGGCAGTCGTGGATCCACCTGGCCGACGAGGTGGGCATGATCGTCTGGGCGCTCGGGAACCCGGCCGTGGCAGGGCCGTTGAACGCCACCGCGCCCGTTCCAGTGAAGAACCGCGATCTCGCGCTGGCCATTGGCCGTGCGCTCCGGCGTCCGAGCGTCCTTCCGGTGCCGCCACTCGCGCTGAAGCTCGTCTTCGGCGAGCTGTCCACCGCGATCGCGACCGGGCAGAGGGTGCTCCCGAAGAAGGCGCTCGAGCTCGGATTCCGCTTCCGCTTCCCCGGGATCGATCCCGCGCTCCGAGATCTGCTGACGTCGGGCTGAGGATCGGCTCGGCGCGGCAGCGCTGCAACCCGTAGGGCGGGGCTTGTTCCCCGCCGCTGCTGGCCTCGGCGGGACCCCGGCACGTGTGCTATCCTCTCGCCTCTTGGCCTCCACGGGGCCCGTTTCGGAGGAAGCATGTCGAAGAAGCTGAAAGTCGGCGTCCTCGGTGCGACCGGCATGGTCGGCCAGAGGTTCGTGTCGCTGCTCGAGAACCACCCCTGGTACGAGGTTTCGCTCGTGGCCGCCAGCGAGAGCTCGGCGGGCAAACGCTACGCGGAGGCCGTCGCCGGTCGCTGGGCCCTGAAGGCGCCCATCCCCACCGCCGCGGCGGGGCTCACCGTGGGCAACGCGTCGGAGGTGGCGCGCATCGCGCGCGAGGTGGACTTCGTCTTCTGCGCCGTCGACATGCCCAAGGAGGTCACGGCCAAGCTCGAGGAGGACTACGCGCGCGCCGAGACGCCGGTCGTCTCGAACAACAGCGCCCACCGCGCCACACCCGACGTGCCGATGATGGTGCCCGAGGTGAACCCGGAGCACGTCGCCGTCGTGGAAGCCCAGCGCCGGCGGCTCGGCACGAAGCGCGGTTTCATCGCGGTGAAGCCGAACTGCTCCTTGCAGAGCTACGTCCCCGCGCTCCACCCGCTCATGGAGTTCGGGCCGAAGCGCGTGGCGGTCGCGACCTACCAGGCCATCTCCGGCGCGGGCAAGACCTTCGAATCCTGGCCGGAGATGATCGACAACGTCATCCCGTTCATCAAGGGCGAGGAGGAGAAGAGCGAGAAGGAGCCGCTCAAGATCTGGGGCCAGGTCAAGGACGGCCGGATCGTGAATGCGACCGCACCGGTCTTCACCGCGCAGTGCATCCGCGTCCCCGCCAGCGATGGTCACCTGGCCGCGGTGTTCGCCACCTTCGAGAAGAAGCCGGCCAAGGAGGAGGTGCTCGAGCTGTGGCGTTCGTTCGAGGGCAAGCCGCAGAAGCTCGGGCTTCCCAGCGCACCGAAGCCCTTCCTCACCTACTTCGACGAGGATGCGCGGCCCCAGACGCGGCTCGACCGCGACGCAGGCAAGGGCATGGCCATCACAATCGGGCGGTTGCGCCCCGACGCCCTCTTTGACTACCGGTTCGTCTGCCTCTCGCACAACACCATCCGGGGCGCCGCCGGCGGCGCGGTCCTGACCGCCGAGCTGCTCACGGCGGAGGGCTACATCCAGCCGAAGTGATGCGGGCGAGGTGATACCACCGCGGCGGCTCCTGAACCTGGCCGTCCTCGGCGCGACCGGCGCCGTGGGCAAGGCCTTGGTGCAGGCGCTCGAGGAGGCCGACCTGCCGCTCGGTT
>MEMX01000087.1:87756-92187 GCA_001768075.1 Anaeromyxobacter sp. RBG_16_69_14
GCGCTGCAGGAGGGCGCCTTCCAGGGCCGCGACGTGGCCTTCTTCGCCGCCACCGGCGGCGTCGCTCGCACCTGGGCTTCGAGAGCGCGGGCCGCCGCGTGCATCGTGGTGGACCTCTCGCCCGCGTTCCGGGCGGACGCCGACGTGCCGCTGGTCCTCCCGGAGGTGAACCCGGAGGCGCTGGCCGGGTTCGCGCGGCGCGGTATCGTGGCCGTTCCGGGCCCGTCCTCGGCGCAGCTCGCGCTCGTGCTGGCGCCGCTGCACCGCGCCGCCGGAGTCGAGCGGGCGTCGGTCGTCACCCTCGAGTCGGTCTCCGGCGCCGGGCAGAAGGGCGTCGAGGAGCTGGAGGCCGAGATGCGCGCGATGCTCGCATTCCAGGAGCCGCCGCCGCCCACCGCGCTGCCTCACCGGATCGCCTTCAACGTGGTGCCGCAGGTGGGACCCTTCGCCGACGACGGCTCGAGCGAGGGGGAGCGGGCGCTCGTGGCGGAGGTGCGGCGCCTGGTCGGATCGTCGCTGCGCCTCGCCGCGACCTCGCTGCGGGTGCCGATCTTCTACGGTCATTCGCAGGTCGTGAACGTGCGCACCCGGCGCAAGCTCTCCGCCGCCGAGGCGCGCGAGATCCTGAGGACGGCGCCGAGCGTGAAGGTCCTCGACGCGCCGAGGGAGGGCGTCTACCCGATGCCGATGCTGGCGGTGAACGACGACGCGGTGCTGGTCGGGCGCCTCCGGGACGACACCTCGCAGGAAAACGGGCTCGAGCTCTTCGTCACCGGCGACAACCTGCGCAGGGGCGGCGCCACGACGGCGGTCGAGATCGCGAGGCTGCTCTTCGAGCGGCACCTCTCGCTGCCCTGATGTCGCCCGGCGCGGGGGACGAGCCCCGCGAGAATGCGTAGGGCGCCATGACAATTTGGCAGGGCGCGCGGTGCCCAAAGGCGAGCTTTGACAAAAAGTCCCCCGCGGCAGCGCGCGGCCCTGCGAGGCGACGGCGATGCCATGGCGATCCGAGCCGCAGCCGGCAATTGCACGCTTGCTCGGGTGGCCTTCTCGTTGCAGGATGGCCCCATCATGGTACAGCGCCTTGCCGCCGTCGCGGCCCTGCTTCTCGTGCCGTCGATGGCGTTTGCCCAAGCCACGCCGGCGGCGGGCAGCGTCACGATCGTCGAGTCCGCGGACTCGACCGAGAACCCCCCGTATATCAACATCGCCGAGTGCAGCGGGGCGACCGCCGACACGCTCACCTACTACTGGCAGGTCTCGAGCTTCCTCGGCGGGGGGACGTACGAGCTCTGGATCGCCGATCAGCCCCCCACGAGCACGACCACGAGCGATGCCGGGAGATGTCCCGCCCAGAGCAGCAGCACGCTGACCGTGAACTCGGAGCAGATCGCCTCGGTCTCGGCGACGGCCGCGAGTCAGAGCCGCAAGGACACGACCACGGTGGCGCAGCGGCTCGCGCAGATCAATGTGGCCTGCGACGCGGGAATTACCCAGGTTTACCTCTGCGTGAACTACACGCCGACCGGGGGGGCCCAGGTGATGAACGCCGCGAGCGGCACCGTGACGCTCGACTTCAAGGTGCCGCCGACGCCGGTCAACGTGGTGCTGGGGGCCGGGGACTCGGTGCTCCACGTCTCCTGGGATGCGGGCACCGAAGGCACCGGCACCACCGAGGGTTACCGCGTCCGCTGGGGACTGACAGGCACCCTGACGGGCTCGCACGACCTCACCGGCTCGGGTACGACCGAGTACGACATCGGCGGGCTGCAGAATGACACCGCGTACGACGTGCAGGTGTTGGCGCTCAGCCCGGGCAAGAACGAGAGTACCCCCTCCGCCACCGTCACCGAGAGGCCCATCTTCGTCAACGACTTCTGGCGCCTCTACAGGCAGGAGGGCGGTCAGGAGCAGGGCGGCTGCGCCGCCGGCGCCGGTGGGCTCCTGGCGCTCCTCGCGCTCGTGCCTCTCGCGTGGCGCAGGCACAGGAGACGGTCGTGATCCGCAAGCTCCTCCTCCTGGCGGCGCTCGCCGTCGCCCTTCCGGCCGCCGCCCAGGAGCCGTCGCAGTTCGCTTCGCCGCGCTGGGGCTCGTTCGAGTTTTCGCTCGGTGGTTACCGCCCGAACATCGACAGCGAGTTCGGGGGCACGGGTCCTTATTCCACTGCATTCGGCGGCAAGCGCGCGCTCGTGTTCCGGGCCGACTTCACCTACACGCTCTTCGCAAACTACGGCTCGATCGACGTGGGCATCGGCGCCGGGTACACGCAGAGGACCGGCAGGGGCCAGAAACTGGACGGCACCACCTCCGAGGACGAGACCTCCCTCAAGGTCGTCCCCACCCGCCTCACGCTCACCTACCGCTACGACGTGCTCGCGAACCGCTATCGCTGGTTCCCGCTCACGCCCTACGCACGCATATCGCTGGACCGCTACAACTGGTGGGTGACCAACGGGCTGGGCAACACCGCCAAGGCGGGAAACAGGTCGGGCCGCGGCGCCACCAACGGATACTCCTTCTCGGGCGGCGTGGCGTTCCTCCTCGACGCGATCGACCCGCTCCTCGCCCGCGAGATGGACCGCGACACCGGCATCAACCACACGTACCTCTTCGTCGATTTCACGAAGAGCTACGTCAAGGACTTCGGCTCCTCCAGCAGCTGGAACCTGTCGAACGACCGGGTGACGATCTCGGGCGGCTTGCTCTTCGTGTTCTAGCGAGCGCCGCGGGACGGCCAACCCCCTCCCGGCCCTCTCCGTGCGGGGACGAGCCCCCGCGCTACCTCACGTAAGATTTCTTGGTCGGGATGGCGCAGAGGAAGACGAAGGGCGCGGTACCGATGTTCACGAAGTTGTGCTCCTCTTCCGGAGCGACGTAGACGAAGCTGCCCGCTTCCAGATCTGTCTCCCCGCCCTTGCGCCGCACCTTTCCCTTTCCCGACAGCACGTACACTTCGTGCTCCCAGGCGTGCGAATGGTAGGGCGTGCCGCCACCCGGGGCGACCTCGAAGTGGCGCATCACGAACGTGGGAGCGCTCACGTTGTCGCCCATGAGCACGCGGATGGTGACGCCGCTCGCGCCGGGCTCGCTGACCCCCTTCGCCTCGACCTCGCTCCACTTGCCGACCTGCATGGATTCCTCCATCCCGGTGAGACCGCCATCCGAGTCGGCGCGCGCCGGCCCGCTGTCGCTCTTGCGCCAGGCTACTCTACTTGATCTTCCTGTGCTCCAGGGAAGGCAGCTCGCGGCGCACCTGCTCCAGCCGACCGTGGCTCACTGGCGCCACGCACACCCCTTCGACGTCGGCGCAGCGCGCCAGCACCACGCCCCACGGATCCACCACCATGGCGTTGCCGAAGGTGACGCGGTTCGCGGAGTGGCGCCCGACCTGCGCCGGCGCCAGCACGTAGGCAAGGTTCTCGATCGCCCGCGCTCGCAGGAGGACCTCCCAGTGGTCCTTGCCGGTGTAGAGCGTGAAGGCCGCCGGAATGCACAGGATGTCGGCGTGCTCCGCGGAGAGGCGTCGGTAGAGCTCGGGAAAGCGCAGGTCGTAGCAGACGCTGAGGCCGACGCGTCCGAGCGCGGTCGGCGCGACCACGGTCCTATCCCCCGGGGCGACGGTCTCCGACTCCGTGTAGCGCGCGCCGTCGGGGATGGCCACGTCGAAGAGGTGGATCTTGCGGTAGGAGGCGACGACCGCGCCCTCGTCGGAGACGAGCACGGTCGTGTTGGCGGTCTTGCCGGGTTCGTCCACCTTCTCGGCGATCGAGCCGGCGAGGACGTGCACGCGGCGCTGGCGGGCCACCTCCCGAAGGGCCGCGATGGTGGGCCCCTCCAGCGTCTCCGCGCCGGCGATGCGGTCGTCGTCGCGGCCCATGAAGGCGAAGTTCTCGGGTAGCCCGACGAGCTTCGCCCCGAGGTTGGCAGCCTCGTTGACGAGCCGGAGCGCGGTGCCCAGGTTGCGCGCGCGGTCGGCGGTGGAGGTCATCTGCGCCGCTGCGACGAGGAAGGTGGAGTGCGCCATCCACGTTTTTTAGCACGCTCGCCCGGGCTGGCGTGGGGGAACGGCGGTCGCTCTCCCACTTGAGGGCAGGGGCCCGAGATGCGGGAGCGGGAGGAGAGGTGCGAGGGCAAACCACAGCGGACGGTGTCGTGTAGAGTGACGAGCTCGCATGCGCGGCTTCTACACCACCCACGAGGCTGCTCGGCTGCTCGGCGTCTCCCTTCCGACCGTGGTGAACTGGATCAAGGCGCGGCGCCTCAAGGCGCACCGTACCCCGGGCGGCCACCGCCGCATTCCGCGAGAGGACCTGGCGCTCTTCATGGTCCGCCACGGCATGCCACTCCCGGAGGAGCTCTCGGGAGCAGCGCCAGCGCGTCTGAAGGCGCTGGTGCTGGGGGAGCCAGGTCCCATGCGCGAGGGGCTGGCAT
>MEMX01000087.1:92288-92620 GCA_001768075.1 Anaeromyxobacter sp. RBG_16_69_14
CCCGATGGTGGCGAGGTCCTCACCGCGCTTCGCGCCGATCGCGAGCTGTCCGACGTCCCGGTGGTGGCGGTCGGGCTGGCCAGCTGGACCAGCGCGCTCGTGGAGGCAGGGTGCAGCGCCGTGCTGGCCCGCCCGCTGGCGGACGGCGTGCTCGTGAAGGCCGTTGGAGACGTCCTCGCGACGGCGGGCGCCGCGAGATCGAGTGGTCGCTGATCTTGCTACGTCCGGACATGCTCACAGCGGCAACCAGTTGATGTGATTCTCCAGCGGCACCGCCGCCGCTGTGAGCTGATGTCCGGCGCCTTGCGGCGCCTCAAGCGGAGGGGAGAACT
>MEMX01000087.1:92739-94521 GCA_001768075.1 Anaeromyxobacter sp. RBG_16_69_14
GGCGCCTTGCGGCGCCTCAAGCGGAGGGGAGAACTCTCCCCCCGCGCCCCCCATCTCGAGCGTCAGTTCATGTGGCATGCGCTATCAGTGCGGCGGGAAGGGCGTGGTTCATGCAAGTCGGGTCACCGAGGATGGTCATCCGCGCCTTGGTTGCGGCGCCGCGCTGAATCCCTATCGCGCATCCCCACGATTGAAGGGACGGTCGCGTGGAGCTAGGATCGGCCAGGTTGCTCGAGGTCCCACTTGCCGCGCCCTTTACGCAGCGCCCTTTCCATCGTCGTGTTTGCCACCGCCTGCACCGCCGCGCGGCGTGTGCCTGGCCCGGCCGTGGCGCCAGCTCCTGCCAGCTCGGAACGTCGCGCCTCGGGCGTAGCCATCGCGCAGTACGTGCGGGCTCGGCTAGCCGACGCTGCGGGCGATGGCGCGGCTGCCCGCGATGCGCTGCAGCTGGCGCTCGCCCACGATCCGGAAAGCCCACAGCTCCGCGTCGTCTACGCGGAGGCGCTCGCGCGAGCCGGTCAAGGCGACCGCGCAGAGGCCGAGGCGCGGCGGGCCGTGGAGCTCGCACCTCCTGGCGTTGCTGCGACCGACGCGCACCTCATCCTGGGTAAGGTGCTCGCGCTGGCGGGCCGCACAGAGGCCGCGCTTCGGGAGCTGGAGGCTGCGGCCCAGATCGAGGCGCAGCTGGTCCGGGCGCGGCGGGAGGGCGAGGACGACGACGCCTTCGACCCCGAGCCGTGGCGCGTGCTGGCGCGCGTGCGACTGGATGCGGGCGACGACGTCGGCGCGGCCGCTGCCTGCGAGCAGCTCTCCGCGTTCGATCCGGCCGAGGCCGCCGCCGTCCTGCGCGAGCTGGCCGGCAGGCTCCTCGAGGCGAAGAAGACCGATGTCGCCGAGAAGCTGGTGCGGCGCGCGATCGATCTCGCACCCTCGGTGCCGGAGGCCTGGAAACTCCTGGCACGGCTGCAAGAAGATCGGGAGCGGCTCGTCGAGGCACGCGTGGCGTGGGAGCGGGCACTCGTCGCGGATCCCGACGACCCCGACGCGCTGGTCGCCGCCGGAGAGCTCGCTCTGCGCACCGGCGACCTCGCGGGCGCGCGCGCCTGGCTCGGGAAGCTCCTGCGGACCGCGGTGGACGAGAAGGGCGCAAGGGTGCGAGTGGCTGCCGCATGGCTCGACGCGAAGCAGCCTGCCGAAGCGCTCGCCGCTGTCGCGGGCGGCGAGGGCGGCGAGGGCGGCGAGGGCGGCGAGGGCGACGCGCGGCTGATCTACTTGCGCGGTGTGGCGCTGCAGCAGCTGCGCCGCTGGGGCGACGCGGCTGCCGCCTTCGCCGAGGTCAAGCCGTCGAGCCGTGATCTGTACGGGAGCGCGCGGGTGGGACTCACCTACGTACTGGCGCGCGCGGGCCGGCCAGGCGAGGCGGTGCGCGCGGCGCGCCGCGGGCTGGAGGAGGACCCGGCCGATCCGGCGCTCCTCTTCGCGCTGGGCGAAGCCTACGATCGCGCCGGCCAGCGCGACGCGGCCCTGGTGCAGATGCGCGCGGTGCTCGCGGTGAAGGTGGACCACGCCGAGGCGTTGAACTACCTGGGCTATGCCTACGCGGAACGGGGCGAGCGGCTCGACGAGGCCCAGGCGCTGCTCGAGCGCGCGCTTCAGGTCGAACCGGAGAACGGCTACTACCTCGACTCGCTGGGCTGGGTCTACTTCAAGAAGGGAGATCTGGAGCGCGCCGTGAAGGCGCTGGAGCGCGCCGAGGCGCTCGTCGGCTCCGAGGCGACCATC
>MEMX01000087.1:94682-94975 GCA_001768075.1 Anaeromyxobacter sp. RBG_16_69_14
AATCCGACGCTGACGCGCCAGGCCCCACGAACGCTTTGACAGGCCGTGATCGCCTCACTACGGTCCGCCCATGTCCGTCCCCGCCTATCCTGCCGCTGCCGAGGCGAAGCACGAGGACGGCTTCGTCCACTCCAAGGACCGCATCCGTCTTTACTGGCAGCGCTATACGCCGCCCTCGCCGCGCGCCACGGTCGCGGTCATCCCTGGCGGCGGCGATCACTCCGGCCGCTACCCCGCCCTCACCGCAGCCCTCGTCCGCGCTGGCTTCCAGGTGGCTCTCCTCGACTTCCGCG
>MEMX01000087.1:95023-113228 GCA_001768075.1 Anaeromyxobacter sp. RBG_16_69_14
CTGGCACATCGACGCCTTCGGTGACTACCTCGACGACATGGACGCGTTCATGGCGCACGTGCGCGCTGGCGCGGGCGACAAGAAGGTGCTGGTGGTGGCGCATAGCCAGGGCGCGCTCATCGCCGCAACCTGGGCGCTCGCCCCGGGGCGCGGCGTCGCCGGGTTCGTCCTCTCCTCCCCCTGGCTCCGCCTGAAGCTCGAGCCGCCACGCCTCAAGGTGCTGGGCGCGCGGCTCGTCGGAACCGTGATCCCGTGGCTGCCGATCTCGACTGGGCTCCGGTACCAGGACCTCACGAGCGACGAGGAGATGCAGCGCTGGACGGAGGCGGATCCCCTCTACGGCAAGGCCACTACCCCGCGCTGGTTCGTCGAGACGCAGCGCGCCCAGCACGAGATCCTGCGCGGCGCCGGTGCGTTCGCGCACCCGCTGCTCGTCCTCGTGGGCAGCGCCGACCCCATCGCCGATCCGGACGCGGGACGCGCCTTCTTCGGAGCGGTGGGCTCGAAGGACAAGGAGCTCAAGGTGTACCAGGGCCTGCGGCACGAGATCTTCAACGAGCGCGAGCGTGAGCGTCCGATCGCCGACACGGTCGCCTGGTTGACCACCCGCACCCCGTGAGTGGTTCTGCTGGCCGTCTTGCGCCTCGGGCGGGGACCCTTCTATTCTCCTGTCCCGCAAGGCGGGGACGCTCTCGCGCTCCCCTCCGGAGGAGTTCTCCCCCATGGCTACTGGTATCGAGAAGGCGCCGGCGCCCCGCTCGGGCGCTCACACGGTGATCGGCACCTCCATCGTGATCGATGGCGAGATCTCGGGCGGCGAGGATCTCGTCATCCTGGGCACGGTGAAGGGCAAGATCTCCCTCAAGGAGAGCCTCTTCGTCGAGAGCTCCGGCGTCATCGAGGCCGACATCGAGACGGCCAACGTCGAGGTCTCCGGCCACGTGACGGGCAACATCGCGGCGAGCGAGAAGGTGGAGCTCAAGGCGAACTGCAAGGTCGTGGGAGACATCCGCTCGCCGCGCATCCTCATCGCCGACGGTGCCGTCTTCAAGGGCAGCGTCGACATGGAAATCAAGGGGAAGTGACCCGTGGCCATCTCCGAAGGCAGCACCATCATCGGTGAGTCGATCCTCATCAACGGTAACCTCAACGGGGACGAGGACCTGACCGTTCGTGGCCGCGTCGAGGGGACCCTGACGCTCACGAAGACGTTGGTCGTCGAGCAGACGGGCGTCGTGAGGGCCGAGGTGCAGGTCAAGAACTGTGTCATCTCGGGCGCGGTGGTGGGCAACGTCACCGCCAGCGAGAGCGTGGAGATCACGAAGGCAGGGCGCATGGTGGGCGACATCTCCGCCCCGCGCGTGATCATCGTCGACGGCGCCACGTTCCGCGGCCGCATCGACATGGGCGAGGTCGACGTGGAGCAGGGCGATCGGCCAGCGCTGGCGCGTGCGGCGTCGCGGCCGGCGCTCCGCTCGCCGCCGCGCGCGATCACGCAGGATCCGGACCGCGTGGAGCACGGAGGTCACTCAGAAGCCGAGCCGGAGGAGGGCCTGGTCGAGAAGGCACCCGGCGTGAAGCCACCCGCGCCGCCCGTACCGCTGGCGATGGGGGCCGTGAAGCGCAAGGTCATCGTGCGTCGGAAGTAGCGGCAGGGTTCGCGCGTGGCGGCCGAACGCGAGCAGACGAGCTCGACGCCCGCTCACGCGACGGGTGCGGTACAGTTCGTCGCGGTGGATGACATCGCGAGCGACGAGACCTTCCGGCTCCGCGCGGATGGCGACGTCACCCGGCTCGCCGAGAGCCTCGGGTGCCTCGGCCAGCTGGCTCCGGTCGAGCTGCGCCGCTGGCCCGGCGCGGCCAGCGACGGACCTCGCTGGCAGGTCGTCGCCGGTTTCCGCCGCCTGGCCGCGGTGCGCCTCCTCGCGCTGGAGCGCGTGCTCGCGCGCGTGCACGACGAGCTGGCCGATGACGATGCCTGGAGCCTCGCCCTCAGCGAGGCTCTCTTGCACCAGCCGCTCACCGGCGACGATCTGGTGGCGCTGCGCGAGCGGTTCCGCGAGAAGGGCGTGGCCTCCTGGGCCGAGGGGCTGGTGGAAGAGGCGCTCGTGACGTCCGCGGTCGCGGCCGATCCGAGGGAGAGGTCCCACGATTCTCCGAGCGCGGGGGAGCTTCCCGTCTCCCCCGGCCCGCAGAGCGGAGAGAGCGTCGGGGAGAGGGGACTCCACCCTCTCCCGGGCCCGCTCCCTTCCGGGGAGAGGGATCCCGGCAGTGGTGCGCCGGCCCGCGCGCCCGAAGATGGTGTGGACGTCATCGAGGTCACCCCGGAGGATCTGGTCCAGGAGCTCGCTATTCGTCTCTCGGCCCTCAACCAGGATCTCGCCATGGCCGTGGAAGCCTGGAAGGATCTACCGCAGGACGGCCGGAAGCTCCTCGTCGAGCAGGCGCGCTACGTGTCGGCGCTGCTCCCGTTCATGGAGGGGGAGGAATGAGCATCTCCGCGGATCGAGCGCGGCTACTCGAGCTCCTGCGCCAGCTCTCGTTCGAGCGGCGCAAGGTGATCCTGGCCTCGGGCAAGGAGAGCGACTTCTACATAGACTGCAAGCGGACCACGCTCACCGCGGAGGGGCACGTCCTCGTGGGCCGCTGCCTGCTGGACCGCGTTCGCCGGCAGCGACCGCTCGTGCGCGCCGTGGGCGGGCTCACGCTGGGCGCCGACCCGCTCGCGTCGGCCATCGCCCTCACGAGCTTCCTCGAATACGAGCGCTGGCTGGCGCGAGATCAGGCGGAGGGGCGCGCGGGAGGTAGTATCCCGGGCATCACCCCGATCGACGCATTCATCGTCCGCAAGGAACCGAAGGGCCACGGCACGGGGCAGTGGATCGAGGGCCGCAGGACCATCCCCGACAGCAGCCGCGTGGCGGTGCTGGAGGACGTAGTCACCACTGGTGGAAGCGCGCTCAAGGCCGTCGAGCGCTGCCGCGCCGAGAGACTGGAGGTCGTCGCGTGCTTCGCGCTCGTGGATCGCATGGAGGGCGGGCGCGAGGCGCTGGAGGCGGCCGGTGTCCCCCTCGACTGTCTGTTCTCGCGCGAGGACTTCCTCCCGTGACCCGGCACGCCTTCGCGATCGCACTGGTTCTCGCCGGCTGCGCGCAGATCCCATTCACCCAGCCGCAGCCCACGCCGCCCGCGGACGAAGGAACCTGGGCGGTCGTGCGCGATCGCGCCACGCGCGGTGGCAAGCTCTACGATGGGCTGGGGGCCAACGCCTTCGTCCGCGCGGTGTACCTGGCCTCCGATGTCCGCGAAGCACGCGTCACTCGCCTCGGCCTCTGGACGGCCATGACGGCCGAGGAGCGCGCGCGCCTGCTCGGCGCAGAGGAGGAAGAGGCGGCGCAGTACGACGACTTCGTGGTCTCGCTCTTCACTCCGACCCCTGCCGACAACGACCTCGACGCGCCGAAGAGCATCTGGCGCGTGGCGCTGGTGGTGCCCGGGGAGGGTGAGGCGCTGCCGGTGCGCGTCTTCCAGATGAAGGCGGATTCCGCGCTGCGCGCGCTCTACCCGAGCATCGGCGACTTCGACGTCGTGTACCGCGTGCGCTTCGCGCGCTGGCAGCCAGCGCTGGGGGGACGTCCCTTTACCTTGCGCTTCGGGGGCGCCAGGGGGCTGCTGGATCTGAACTACTAGTTCCGGGCGGCGGAGGACGAGTCCCGGCCCTGCCGGATCCTGCTCACAGCGGCGACCAGTTGATGTGATTCTCCAGCGTCACCGTCGCCGCTGTGAGCTGATGTCCGGCGCCTTGCGGCGCCTCAAGCGGAGGGGAGAACTCTCCCCCCGCGCCCCCCATCTCGAGCGTCAGTTCATGTGGCATGCGCTATCAGGCGGGCGCCGGTGGGGGACAAGCCCCCGCTCCACATCTAGTCAACGTCACCGCGGGTGACTACCGTGTCGTGCATCTGGCGCTCGTCCGAGCTGGGGAAGTCGATGAGGTAGTGCAGGCCGCGCGACTCCTTTCGGCGGCGAGCGCACTCGACGATGAGCATCGCCACGTCGGCGAGGTTGCGCAGCTCGACCAGGTCGGGCGTGATCTTGTACTGCCAGTAGTAGTCACGGATCTCCCCACGCAGGAGCCCGAGCCGGGTCCGAGCGCGCTCCAGCCGCTTCATCGAGCGCACGATCCCGACGTAGTTCCACATCAGGCGGCGCACCTCCTCCCAGTTGTGCGTCACGACGACGCCCTCGTCAGGAGCGAGCGCGTCGCCGGGGTTCCAGTCGGGCACCTGCGGCGGTGCCCCGCGCACCGAAGCCAGGATCTCCTTCGCCTGCAGCGCCGCGCGCCGGCCGAAGACGAGGCCCTCGAGGAGCGAGTTCGAGGCGAGGCGGTTCGCGCCGTGGAGGCCGGTGCACGACACCTCGCCGATCGCCAGGAGCTGCGGTACGGAGGTGGAGCCCTCGAGGTCGGTCACGACCCCGCCGCACTGATAGTGCGCTGCAGGCACCACCGGGATCGGCTGCACCGCCATGTCGATGCCGAACTCCTTGCAGGTGGCGTAGATGTTGGGGAAGTGCTCGAGGAGGAACGCCTTCGGCAGGTGCGTCATGTCGAGGTAGGCGCTGTCGTCCCCGCGCCGCTTGATCTCGGCGTCGATGGAGCGCGCCACGATGTCGCGCGGCGCGAGCTCCTTGCGTGGGTCGTAGCGAATCATGAACGCCTCACCCGCCCGGTTGCGCAGGATGCCGCCCTCGCCGCGCAGCGCCTCCGAGATGAGGAAGCTCTTCGCGTCGGGGTGGTAGAGGCAGGTAGGGTGAAACTGCATGAACTCCATGTTCGCGACGGCCGCGCCGGCGCGCCACGCCATGGCCACGCCGTCGCCGGTCGCGACGTCGGGGTTCGAGGTGTAGAGGTAGACCTTTCCCGCACCGCCGGTGGCGAGCACCGTCACGCTCGCGGTGTGCGTGGTCATCTCACCCGTCTCGCGGTCGAGGAGGTACGCGCCGAGGACGCGGTTGCCGCCGCCTAACCCGAGGCGGCTCGAGGCGAGGAGGTCCACCGCGATCGCGTTCTCGAGCACGCGGATGCCCTGCGCGTCGCAGGCCGCGAGCAGTGCCCGCTCCACCTCGCGACCGGTCGCGTCCTTGGCGTGCGCCACGCGGCGCCGGGAGTGGCCGCCCTCGCGGGTGAGGTGGAGGCGATCGCCCTCGCGGTCGAACTCGACTCCGACCGACTGCAGCCATCGAATGCGCTCCGGTCCTTCACGTACCGTCACTTCGACGGCATCGCGGTGGCAGAGCCCAGCGCCCGCGACCAGCGTGTCGTCGATGTGCTTCTGGAAGTCGTCGTCGGCGCCGAGTACCGTCGCGATCCCCCCTTGGGCGTACTGGGTGGAGCCCTCGGCGCGCTGGCGCTTGGTCAGCACCGTGACCGACCCGTACTGGGCGGCCTCCAGGGCGAAGGAAAGACCTGCGACCCCACCACCCAGGACGAGGAAGTCGACGTGTTCGCGCGCAGAGAGTCGGTTCATATCGTACATCTATCACGCGAGTGGGGGACCGGAACAAGGGTTGTTGCGCCCTCGTCGCCATGGTTTCCGCCATGGTTGTCGGGTGGTAGGCGCGCCTGATACCGTTCCGTCCGGAATGGTGCGCCTCTTGGCCCTCGTGGCTCTCCTGGGGATGGTCGGCGCCCCGGCTCGTGGGGCGGCGCAGGATCTCTACTCGTTCGTGGACTCGGACGGGGTCATCCACGTCACCAACGTGCCGCAGGATCCGCGCTTCAGGCGCGCGGGCGGTCACCGAAAGGCGGAGAAGCAGTTCGGGCTCCACCGCATCGTGCTCAAGGGCCGCGCGCCACCCCCGCTGCTCCGCCGCGCCTCGCAGTACGATGACCACATCCGGGCGGCTGCCGAGCGGTACGGCCTCCCGGTTCCGCTCCTCAAGGCCGTGATGGCGGTCGAGTCGAACTTCGATCCTGCAGCCGTCTCCGGCAAGGGAGCGACCGGGCTCATGCAGCTCATGCCCGGCACCGCCCGCGACATGTACGTCCTCGACGTGTACGACCCGGGGCAGAACATCGAGGGAGGCGCCCGCTATCTGCGCCATCTGCACGACCAGTTCGACAACGATCTGGTAAAGGTGCTGGCAGCCTACAATGCGGGGCCGGCGGCGGTGCGCCGCTCGGGTGGCGGGGTGCCGCCCATTCGTGAGACGCAGGACTACGTTCGGAAGGTGCTCACGCTCTACGACTCCTACCTGAGAGGCCGCTAGCGTCAGTGGCGCGTGCTTTCGCGATGAGCGACGAAGACGTCGAGGGGCTCGACGAGGAGTTCCTCTACCACCTGAACCGCGGCGCCGACTTCCTCGCGAAGGGCGAGCTGGAGTCGGCCCGGTCCGCCCTGGCGCGCACGCGCGCGCTGCGCCCGAAAGACCCGAAGGCCCTCGGCCTCCTCGGCCAGTCGCTCTACAAGCTCGGCCGTCTCGACGAGGCGATCGGGGTGTACGAGCGCCTCGTCGACGAGACCCCTGTCGAGGCAGCCGCGCGGGTGAATCTCGGACTCGCCTACCTCAAGGGAAAGCGCCACGCGCAGGCGGTCCGCCAGCTGGAGATCGCGCTCGACCTCAATCCCGACCACAAGAAGGCGATGGGGTACCTGGGCGTCGCCTGGCTCGAACAGGGCAAGTTCGTGGACGCGCGCGAGTGGTTCCAGCGCGCCGGGAGCGAGCAGATGGTGGCGAAGTGCAACGATCTGCTCGCGCTCGCGGAGGCGGAGGCGGTGCCTTCAGACCCGTCGAGCACCCCGGAGCCAGGGCCGGTGGCGAGCCCAGCGGCACCACAGGCCTCGGAAGGGCCAGGCGTCCCTGCTCGGGTTGTCGCCGAGAGTGGTGGGCATGGGCTGGTCGCGTTCACCGCATCGCGGCTCGTTCCCCCGGTGGGCGACGGCACCTTCGCGCTCGTTCGCGGGCTCCTCACGGTCGCCATCCGGCGAGACGTGCTCGTGCGCGAGGGTGGGCTCCTCGCCGTGCGCGGCGCCGTGCGGCTCGTTCCCGAGATGAAGCGTTTCCGTGGTCACGCCATCGACAAGCCCTTCGGCGAGGGAAGCTGTCGCATGCTCCGAGCCTCGGGCGAGGGCGCGCTGCTCTACCGGGTGCCGGGCGTGTGCCTCGCGCCGGTCGACCTCGCGGGCGAGTCGGGCTATTTCCGCGAAGACGTGGTGTTCGCCTTCGAGGACGCGGTCGTCTTCGAGAACGGCCGCGTCGCCTCGCAGCCTGGCCGCGACCTCAACCTCGTCCACCTGCGCGGTCCCGGACGAGTCCTGCTCGCCACTCGGGGCGAGATCGCCGCGCTCGAGGTGACGCGTGAGGCTCCGCTTCGCGTCCCGGTGGCGGGGCTGGTAGGCTGGACGGGCACGGTCACCCCCAAGATCGGCCCGATGGTCGTCGAAGGGGTCGGTGAGGCCGCCGACGGCGCGCCGGGTGAGCAGGCCGTCGTGGAGCTCGGCGGTGACGGCCGTGTGCTCCTCGACGAGGGGGCGGCGGCCTAGCGCCGCTCACGCGGACATGGCGCGGTCGCTCAAAAAGGAGCTCTGGAGCTCCCCTAACATCATCACCTTCGTCCGGATCGCGGCGATCCCGGTGTATCTCGTCTTCACGTACTACGAGTCGCGGATGCACTCGTTCCTCGCCGCGCTCGTCTACACGGCGGCGGCGGCGACCGACTTCCTCGACGGTTGGCTCGCCCGCCGCAAGAACCTCGTCACCGTCATCGGCAAGTTCCTCGATCCGCTCGCCGACAAGCTCATCGCCGTGTCGGCGCTCATCATGCTCGTGCACCTCGGGCGCGTGACGGCCTGGGTGGTCATCGTCGTCATGTCGCGCGAGCTCGCCGTGACCGGCCTCCGCACGATCGCCATGAGCGAAGGGATTGTCATCGCGGCGGGGCAGGAGGGGAAGTACAAGACGGCGCTGCAACTGGTCGCGATCGTCTTCCTGCTCCTCCACTATCCGTACCCGATCGACTTCGTCCTCGGCACGGCGATGGTGGACTCGAACCGCGTCGGTACGGTGCTGCTCTACATCAGCGTCTTCTTCTCGGTCTGGTCGGCCTGGAAGTACTTTGGCGGCTTCATCGACGCTGTCTATCGCAAGGACGCCCAGGCGGCGAGGGACGAGGACGAGGAGCGACGTCAGGGGGCGCGGTAGGCCGCGGCGGAGGCTGTCAACCCGTTCACGCCGGCTCCGCGGCCTCACCCGAAGAACGATCTTGAGTCGCCTCGGCGGCATGGGTGGTGGCCCCCGCCGTGGCTATTGACTGACCAGGTCGGCCGGTTATATTGGAAAAGTGGCCAGGACGATTCCACCGGACCGGTTTGCACAGCTCATCGACGTTGCGACGAGGACTTTCGTCGCGCGTGGGTACCGGTCGACGCAGATGGCCGACATCGCTGACGCCCTCGGCGTCGCAAAAGGAACCGTGTACGGATACGTCGAGTCGAAGGAGTCGCTCTTCGACGCTGCCGTGCGCTTCGCCGACGGTCAGACACCCCTCCCGGAGCCGAGCGCACTCCCGCTCCCTACACCAGCACCAGGCGGCACCGTCGGTTACATCCGTGAGCGCCTGATGGCTGAAGCGCGCGAGCTGGCCCTCGTCGCCGCTCTCGCCAGCCCGTCCGCGTCCCTCGAAGGCCCGGCCGAGCTCGAGCACGTCGTTCGCGACCTCTACCGACGCATGGCGCGAAACCGCCGCGCGCTGAAGCTCGTCGATCGCTGTGCGGTGGGCCATCCGGAGCTCGCGGCTGTCTGGTTCGACGAGGGCCGCTGGGGGCAGGTCGCGCTCATCGGCGGCTATCTCGAGCGACGCATTGCCGATGGTCACCTGCGCGCCGTGCCGAGCGTGCCCATCGCCGCGCGCATGGTGCTCGAGACCGTCGCCCTGTGGGCGGTCCACATGCCCTGGGATCCGTCACCGCGCCCTCTTGCTGAGGCCGATGTCGAGAACGCTGTCATCGACATGCTCGTCCATGCCTATGCCAAGGAGACTCCCCGATGAACAAGGTGCGTCCCTACCTTCCGCTGCTCGGATTCGTGGTGCCGACCGTCGTCATCGGCTACGGCTTCGTCATCCCGCGAAGCTGCATCGCCGGCGTGAACGAGCTGACAGTTGGCTTCGGCACGACGATCCTCGGGGCCGTGTTCACCTACGTCGCCGGCCAGCGGGCCGTGCTGCCTCGGACGGCGTGCACCAGGCCGCCACTACGGGTCCGCGTGGCGCGAGCGATCAACCGGCAGGCGGCGTCGCCAAGTGGGCTCTTCGGCCGCTTCCTCGGTGCGCTCTGGCGACGGGAGCACGCGCGAGTGAACGCGGAAGCGCTCCACCGGCTCGACGTGCTTCCGGGACACCGCGTCCTCGAGATTGGGTCCGGCCCCGGTGAGGCGCTGCGCCAAGCTGTGCGTCGCGCCCGCGGTGGGAAAGTGCTCGGGATCGACGTGTCGGAACTGATGGTCCGCCTGGCGCGTGACCGCAATCGGCGGGCCGTTGCTCGGGGCGAGGTGGAGATCCGTCTCGGAGACGGCGCCACCCTCGGCCTCGAAGCTCAGGCCTTCGACCGGATCTTCTCCGTGCATTGCATCTACTTCTGGCGCGACCTCGAAGGCATGCTGGCGCAGCTCGCGGCCGCCCTTCGGCCCGAGGGCAAGCTGGTGCTCGCATTCCGCCCGGAGGGAGACGACATCCCCGCGCGCTTCCGCGACCCGACCTACCGCTTCCCACGTCCCGAAGACGTCGAAGCGGCCCTGCAACGCGTCGGCCTCGACCTCGTGCAGCTGGAGCGCTCGAGCGCTGTGCCCAACGTCCTCTTCGTGCTGGCCGCGCGACGATGACGGCCAGCTTGGCCCGCAGATTCGGGCGGCCGCTGCAGTCCTACCGTGAAGCGCCGTGGAGCGCCGTGAGGCGTTCGGGTCGCTGGACATCCCTCGGTGACCCGAAGACAAACGTCATGCCGCTCCGCGTTCAGGGAGAGGACGACGCGAGGCAGGACGTCGACGCGAGCAGGCGATCGCACGCTGCCAGCACCGCCTCGACGTCCTCGTCTCCGCGCGGCTCCGCTGCCTGGAAGATGGGCAGCTGGTGGCTCCAGCGCCTGGCGTCGTCGGTGAGGAAGACGCCCACCGTCGGCGTGCCCACCGCGACGGCGAGGTGCATGGGACCGCTGTTGTTGGAGACGCACAGCCGCGCGCGCCGGAGGAGCGCCGCCAGTTCGGCGAGGTCGGTCGCCGGCGCGAGCCGCGCGCCGGAGCTGTCCGCCACCCCCCGCGCGACCCGCTCCTCGCCGGGGCCCCACACGACGAGCACGGTCAGTCCGCGCGCGAGGAGCCCTCGCGCCACGGCGGCGTGCGCCGCCGGCGGCCAGCGCCGGTCGGCCATGCGCGCGCCCGGGTTCAGGACGGCGAAGGGGCTCCGCACGCCCGTCAGCGCGAGCAGCGCGTCGGCGACGGCGGGATCGCTGCCCAGCTCCGTCTCGGGCGCGAGCCCGCGCGGCAGGATCCCGAACGGTCGGAGCAGCTCCAGCTTGGCCTGGGCCTCGTTCTGGTTGGCGGGATCGTGCGGCACCGGGTGCGACAGGAAGTGCGCGCTCTCGCCGCGCAGGTGACCGATCACCGCGCCGCCACCGGCTGCGATGCGGGAGAGGAGGGAGGCGGTGAGGGAGAAGCACGACCAGTGTCCCGCCTCGACGACCGCGTCGTAGCGCTCCCGCCGCAGCGCGCGCAGCAAGGCCACGAGCCGCCAGGGCCGGCGGAAGGCGAGCCGCTTCTCGAACGGGATGACGCAGTCGACGTGCCGGCTCGCCACCACCGACGACTGGCGCGCCGCCGCCAGGAGGTGGATCTCCGCCTGCGGGAGGCCGTGCTCGAGCGCCCGCAGGAGCGCGGTGGTGAGGAGCTGGTTGCCGACGCGCTCGTCGGTACGGACGACGAGCACCTTCCGGAAGTCGGGCGCAGACGGCAGGGCGCAGCGGGGCGTTGGCCAGAGGGTGGTCGCGAGCGCGATGACCGCCCGGCGCCCGGCTTCCCGCACGCGGGACGCCAGCGCACCGCGACCTCTGGCGCCGCCGATGTCGCGCTCGAGCCTGCGCAGCCAGAGCGCCTTGTCGAGGTCGTAGCGCGCATAGAGCGACGCGAGCTGGAGCCCGACGAGGCCGTCGAGGAAGCCGAGTCGGAGGACGTAGCGCTTCAGGAACCCGGCCGGCCAGCGAAGGAGATGCCACGCGTGAAAACGCTTGCCGGCGCGGAAGCGCTCGCGCGAGACGCGCTCCGCGTCGCGCGCCAGCTTCGCCCGCGCCTCGGGAATATCGCGGTAGCCATCGTGGTCGCAGCGGCCGGGCAGGTCGCCGATTGAGCCGTCCACCAGGGCCTTGGGGTGGATGGAGGTGCCGCCGTAGCGCGCGCCCTCGCGGCGAAAGAGGCGGACGCGCCTGTCGCGCCACATCTGGCCGAAGCGGACGCGACGGCCGAAGCAGGTGTGCCGGAAGTGGATGCGGTAACCTGCGTGCCGCGCCCCGCCCGGACGGTCCAGCTCGGTGCGGATGGCGCGCGCGAGCTCAGGGTCGAGGAACTCGTCGGCGTCGAGGTTGAGGACGTAGTCGCCTGTGGCGAGCGAGAGGGCAAGCTCCTTCTGCTCGCGGAAACCGGGCCAGGGGTTGTGGACGAACCGCGCTCCGGCCGCGCGGGCGATCTCGCCGGTGCGGTCGCTGGAACCGGAGTCGACGATGAGGATCTCGTCCGCGAGGCCGCGCACGCGCTCGAGGAGCGTGGGCAGCACGTCCTGCTCGTTCAGCGTGATGACGGTGACGGTGAGACTCGCCATGAGGGGCGGGGAGGATATCACCCGCCCTGTGCCCTGGCAGCGGCCCGACAGTCACCCGCGCCGCTCCCCATCGCCCTTGACACTTCCCCGCAGGGCCTTCTATAAACGGCGCCCTGCTAGAGTTTTCGCGGGAATAGCTCAGTGGTAGAGCATCGCCTTGCCAAGGCGAGGGTCGAGGGTTCAAATCCCTTTTCCCGCTCCAGTTGCACCTAACCCCCGGTAACCCCGGGGGTTTTTCTTTTTCCGGACGAAGGACGAATCCCTTTTCCTGTAACCCGGACAAACCGCGCGGTTCTCAGGGCTTCTCGTGCGCCGTCCCATCACCTGTAACCCCGATCGTCATCTCGGCGGAGGTGAGTCGTGTTGCGCTTGGGGCACATGCGCCGTGTACACGTCGGCGTGGGACAATCAGGGCGCGGCGGCCCCTGCGTCATGCTCCTCGTTGAGCGCGGCAAGCCACCGTTCCAGCACGTGTGGCTCAAAGGGCGTCATCCTACCGCGCAAGGGCCTCGAGCGGCGGTTCGGCTTGCACGGAGAGGAGCGCCGCACGCTGAGCATGGGCCGCCCCGTCGCCGGGAGCGGTGCGAGCGGCGGCGGCTGCCTCAACGGCCCTCATGGCATCAAGAGCTAAGCAAGAAATCCCAGTGGTAGCCGCCCGGGCGCGAGAAGGTGTGGGTGAAGCCTCCGGCGCGCCAGTGGCGCTCGAGCACCAGCACGCGCTGGCCGTGCAGCCGCGCGAGAAGCGCGGCGGCGGTGAGGCCGCCCATCCCCGAGCCGATGACCACCGCGTCGAAGTCGCCGCCAGATGTCCCTGGGGATCGCCTCATGTCGCAGCCCTCCCGGCGTTCGTCTGAGCGCCGCGTGCACCACGAGAAGAATGCTCTCGGCCGCGTGCACACACTTGACTGCCTGCGCCATGCTCTTGGCAGGTCCCGCCAGCCCTCCCCGGGGACGGAGATGGATGACCCCGCCCCTTGTGGTGCGCTTGCCCACGCCCCGACCCGCCGCAGGGCGGTAGAAGCCCGGCCGGCACGCGGCGCCGGGCCGCCACTGGAGGTCGTCCGGATGTCGCGGGAACGAGTGGCGCGAACGTGGATGCGGCCGCGCGGCGCATCCACGCTCGAGACTGGCCCGCGGACGACGATCTCCACGTCTCGGCCGAGGAGGGTCAAGAAGCTCATCAGCCGCTCCGTCGAGAATCGCGTCAGCCGGCCCCGCAACAGCTCCGAGACCTTCGGCTGGTCGATGCCGAGGAGACGCGCCGCCGCGGTCTGCGTGAGGCGCCGCGCGCGAAGCGCGCGGGCGATGAGTGCCGCGAGTTCGGATTTCGCGAGCGCCTCTGCTGGCTCGGGGACACGGAGATCCTCGAAGACGTTGCCGCTGCTTCGCGTGACCGGTGCCTTGATGGAGTGGCTCATTCCGCTTTCCTTCCTGTCTTCTTCGCCCGGTCGATTCGTTCTGCATCCTGTGGCCGCTTCTTCACGAGCTCGATGTCGTGCTGATCTGTCGCGATGCCCTTGCGCGACTTCACTCTGGAACGTATGCAGCGCGTAGACACCGCTCTCCAGCTTGACCGTGTACACCGCTCGGTACGTGTTCCCGTCGTAGTTCTCGACCACCGGGTGTAGTTATGGGCGCCATGGTCCAGCGCCTCTGCCAGGCCCTCGCGGCCGCCGACGCGGCTTGAAGCTGGAATAGCGCTCGCGAACGATGGCGATCGCGTACTCCGCAGCCTTCCCCCGGTAGGCGCCGATTGCTGGGCAGGCCGCGCTTTCTTCGAGACGAGTCCAGCCGCAGTCCGGGGTTCGCGAGGACGGCCGGCCTCGGAAGGAGGATGCCGGGGGGTCTGGGCCGGCTCCCGCGCCGGCGCCCAGGTACCGGCCCGGTTACATCGCACGGCGGGGGACCCGATGCGGTGGCGGTTCGGACCGTACCTGCTCGACGTCGCGCGCCGCGAGCTTCGCGTCGCGGACGAGGTCCGCATGCTCCAGCCGCAGGTTTTCGCCGTACTCGCGTACCTGGTCCACCACCGCGAACGGGTCGTGCCGAAGGACGAGCTCTTGCGGGTGCTCTGGCCCGACGCCATCGTGACGGACGCTTCGCTCCAGCGCGCCGTGAGCCTCGCCCGGCGAGCGCTACTGCCCGCCGATCGTCGGCTCCTCCGGACGTACGCGCGCCACGGCTACCGGTTCGTGGGTGAGGTGGCCGGCGGGGACGCTCCGGGCTTGGCGGCGCCCCTGCCGGCGCCACGCTACGTGCGGCGCGGCGAGCTCCACGTCGCGTACCGCACCATCGGTCAGGGCCCGATCGACCTCGTGATCGTACTAGGCTGGTCCTTGTCGATGCGGAGCGCGCTCGAGCTCTCCGGCGCCGAGCTGCTCCTCCGCGACCTGTCAACACGCGCCCGGGTGGTGCTCTTCGATAAGCTCGGCACCGGTGCGAGCGACCGGGTGAAAGTGCTCCCCGGGATGGGCGGGCGGGTCGACGACCTCGAAGCAGTGCTGGACGCGGTTCGTTCGCCCGGTGCGGTCGTGGTCGGGTTCTCCGAGGGCGGTCCCCTCGCGGTGGCGCTGGCGGCGACGCGGCCGGGCCGCGTGCGTGGCCTCGCACTGGTGGGCGCGTTCGCGCGGATGGCGGCCGCCCAGGACCACGCTGTGGGCTGGCGCGACGTGGAGATCGCCACACTGCGCGGATACATCCGCGAGCGGTGGGGCGCGGGCGCGACCATGGCAGCCCTGGTCCCGGCGCGGCACCGGTCGCCCGAGGCGCAATCCTGGGGCGCCCGCGCGGAGCAGGACGGCGCGAGCCCGGGCGCGGCGCTCGACCTCCTCGAAATGAACCTGGCCATCGACGTCCGGCCGCTGCTCGCGCAGGTGCGGGTCCCGACGGCCGTCCTGCACGCCACCTCCGACCCGGTGGTGCGGGTTGGGAACGGGCGCGCGCTCGCCGCCGCCATTCCTGGCGCGCGTCTGGTGGAGGTGCCGGGGGAGGACCACGCCTTCCTGTTCGGCGGGCGCCCCGTGCTAGAGCGCGAGCTCACCGCGCTGCTGGATCGCGCGGCCCTCCACGCGGGCGCCCCGCTCACCTGACCGCGACGGCCGCGATCTGGGGCCGGATCGGCGCGAAGACGGTCGGGAGGGTGAACGGTGTCACCTCGACCGACGCGAAGCCCGCCTCGCGCAGAAGCCGAGCCGTGTCGCGGCAGGTCTCGCAGCCCTCGAACATCCAGCGCCAGGGGCGCCGCAGCGCGCGCTGCAGCCCTGCGAGCGCGCTTCCCTCGGGTGCGGCGACGTGCTCGATGCACCAGTACCGGCCGCCCGGGCGGAGCACGCGTCGGACCTCCGCGAGCACGCGGGCCGGGTCCGGCACGGTGCAGAGCACCAGGCTGGAGATCACCGCGTCGACCGTCCGGTCGGCGAGCGGCAGGGCCTCGGCCGTCGCCGCGCGGACGTCGACGTCGATTCCGTGCCGCGCCGCTCGGGCCCGCAGCCAGCGGTGCATGTGCACGTTCGGCTCGATCGCGATGACGCGCGTGCCCGGGGCCAGGTAGCGGAAGTTGGCGCCGTCGCCCGCCCCGAGCTCCAGCACCGTGTGAGACAGCCCGCCGAACATCTCGCGCTTCAGCGCGGCGTATTTCCGGTGCTGATAGCCGTCCAGGACCTCGAGCAGCCAGGCGTTGAACCGCCCCCGCACTGCGTGGGTGCGCTGCACGTCCAGGGTTTCCCGATCGGTCTGCAACATGTCGTCCTCCGGTCCCCGCCATTCGTGGCGCGGAGCTTGGCGTGTTGCTTGCCTCGGGCGCCCGCCGGTTTCCTGACCGAACTCTGATTCCGCTCGGCCGCGGCCACGCGAGCCCGGCGCCGGGCCACCGGACTGACCGTTCCCTGATCTCGCGCGGTGCGGGGTGGACGCGCGCCGTGTGCGGCCGCAGCCTCAGCGGAAGGAGGTGGCGAATGGCCCAGGTCGTGAGCGAGGGGATCCGGATCCACTACGAGGTCGAGGGGAGCGGAACGCCGCTGGTGCTGCTGCACGGGCTCGCGGACACGCTGGACGGGTGGCGCGACGCCGGATGGGTCGGGGCGCTCCGGGATCACCACCGCCTCGTGCTCATCGACGCGCGCGGCCACGGTGAGAGCGATCGGCCGCGGCGCCCCGAGGCGTACGCAGCGGAGGCGTACGTGCGGGACGTCGTCGCCGTGCTCGATGCACTGGGGATCGCGCAAGCACACGTTGCCGGCTACTCGCTCGGCGGTGTGGTCGCGTTCGCGCTCGCGCACCTCGCGCCGACGCGCCTCCGCTCGCTCGTGGTCGGGGGTGCGCACCCCTACGCCGAGGACCTGAGCGCGTTCCGCGCGCTTCTCGCGGGGAGCGCCGACGACCTGGTGCAGTTCGTGGAAGCGCGGCTCGGGACCTTGCCGGAGCACGTGCGCCGCCGGCTGGAGGGAAACGACCTCGAGGCGCTCCGGTTGGTGGTGGCGGGCGACCGGCGGGATGTTTCCAGGGGCCTCGCCGAACGGGTGCGGGAGTGACTCATGAACTCGGCACCGATGAACCGTCGGCGCCTTCGGCCGGAGACATCCGCGAGGCCCTCGCGGTCGCCGGCACGCTGAAGGCGAGCGGACTTCGGGCGCGCGTCCACGCCGCACGAGAGACCCCGTGGACCGCGGGGTAACGGTTGCCGACACCGACGTCTTCCTGGACTTCCTGGAGGGGGAGGGCGCGCACAGCCGCGTCGCAGCTCTTCTCCGAGCGGGCCGGCTCGCTACCACCGCCGTGACTATCTTCCTTCGAGCTATGGCGCGGGCTCGAGTCCGACGCCGATCGCGACAGCGCGCGGCGCGCGTTCCGCGGCGTCCGCGTGTACGCGGTCACCGAGGCCGCCGCCAAGCGGGCCGCCGAGGTGCAGCAGCGCCTCAGGACAACACCGATCGGTGAGCGCGACACGCTCATCGCCGGCGTCTGCCTCGCCATCCGCCGGCCGCTCCTGACCGTCACTTCAGGCGCGTGCCGGGGCTCGAGGTCGTGCAAGCCCGCTGAAGCGGGCGCAGCACCACGTCGAGCGGTACTGGTGAATGGCGGATCCTCGCGATCACCGGCAACCCCAGGGCGCCGCCGCGTGCGAGCCCGGATCTCGCGAGCGGCGGCGGTGGACCTGAAGTGGGCGGCGCCTACGCGTGCGCGCCGAGCTCCTCCACGAGGTCGTGAAGGCCCGGGTGCCGCTTTTCCGTCCGCGCGCCGGCGGCGCCCAGCCCGTGAGGACCAAGCTGCTCTACGGGGTCCTGAAGGCCCGGGTACTGGTTGGCGCCCAGCTCGTGACCGCCAAGCTGTTCCACGATGTCGTGAAGGGTCGGGTGTCGTTTCTCGATGAGGCGGCGGGCTGTTGCCTGCGTGACGTCGACTGCCATGACTCGCTTCTTTCTGGCTCCCCCGGAGAAGTGAACTGGAGGGGGCAAGCTTGATCTAGGTCAGCGGGCGGCGTCGAGGTCAGGGCCACTTGGGGCTGGCGAGCCGCGTGGTCGTGCGGCGAGCCGCATGGCCTCGCAGGTCGCCGGTGTGGGGCTCGGCGCCATCATCGGCCTCGGGCTGGCCGCCTGCTTCAACAGATCCTGGCGCCGGCGAAAGAATTGGCGTCCGCCATTCGAGGATTAAGATCGGAGCGCGGGATCGCTGGTCGGTCGGCTCATCCCATGGGGGGGCCGGACTCGATGTGCACCTTGGTCGCGTAGGCCGATCCGCAAGACACCTTCGAGGTTCCGCTGGCCAAGGCGGCCCACGGGCCCGAAACTGGCCCGCTGCAATGGGCGAGACAGCACGTGGCGACCACGCGGAAGAGGCCGGTGTTCTGGTATCCCGAGCACCTGGCTACCGCAGTATGGCCACCGTTCTCGATGCCCGTGGAGCACGTCCCGGCGGACCCTGTGAGTGCCTCCTTGGACTCGGCGGAGGCTCTTGGGGACGGCGCATTTGTCCCCTGATCTTGTTCTCGCGCCGCTTCGGGGGCTGAGCCGGGCAACGCAGTGGTCTCCGGGCCTCCGCAACCGGTGGCCACGCCGAGAAGAAAGGCAGAGAGACAGGCAAATGCAACTACGTTCAGGCTGCGGCACAGCTTGGTTTGACGATTTGTGTACACTGGTGCTCTCCTTGCCGAATTGGATCATGATACGGAGCATGCGCTCGCGAACAAGTCGCAACACCGACGCCACCCGCCCGGGTAGTCTTGGCGCTGCCTCGCTAGTGTCCCGGAACAAAAATTGGCATCATTAATTAACTGTCAGAAATGAGGTCAGAGGTGCGCTGGGCGAACCGCGCGATGCTCGCGAGGATGTTGTCGGCGGTCTTGGTCCA
>MEMX01000088.1:0-835 GCA_001768075.1 Anaeromyxobacter sp. RBG_16_69_14
GCTCCGACTGCGCCGCGCTCGTTGCGAACTGGGGCCTCGTGCACATCTTCGCGCCGGTGGGCTGGCCGACCGGCAACGCCGTTGCCGAGCGAGTGATCCGCACAGGAGGTCTTCTGGCTGCGCGACTGGACAGCGCGGAGGAGCTGCGGGAGGCGCTCCTCGCGTGGCAGCACCGCCAAAACACCCAGCGACCGCATCAGGCGCTGGGCTAGACTACGCCGGCCGAGTACCGAGCCGAGAAGCTCGCGCGCTCTGCGCATCAGCGGCCGCGTAGACTCGATGTGCCGACGTTTCGGCAGAACAGGAGCACATGGCTTCGCGTTGGCGATTCGCACCACGATGGAAAGAGGAACTCCTGTGCGCCTCGCCTGATGGCGATCTGGTCCTCGAAGTCACCATGGGTGAGCTCCACGTCTACTTCCCAACGCACGAGGTCTGGGATCGCCAAGCGCCGGCGTGGGCGAGGAATCGCAGAGCCGAAGTCCTAGAGGAGTTGGAGCGGTGGTGCCAGGCCGAGGCCATTCCGCTCACAGTCGATTCACAGGCTGGGGTCACCGTTCCTGGAAGCCCAGCCGCACGACGCGAGGGCTGAGTAGCGAGACGCGCCGCCTATCAAGCCCGATTACGCCGGCGGCGCTGTCTTGACGTAGGGTGGACACAACACCGCTGACCCCGGGAGAAGGTCGCCGTAGTCGAGAAGGCGGTGAAATACCGGTCCCCGCCGCCTACGTCGCACTCTGCCGGACGCAGAACGGCGGGCTGCCCCGGCGCTCGTGCCGCCGCAAGCGAACCGATGTCCTGTTCATCGAGCGCCACGCATCCCAGGTCCTCAAGG
>MEMX01000088.1:881-3743 GCA_001768075.1 Anaeromyxobacter sp. RBG_16_69_14
GATCGCGGATTCCGGAGCAAGCCGATCACGGATTCCGGTCGAAGCCGATCACCGATTCCGGAGCAAGCCGATCGCTGAACGCATCAGCAGGTGACCGGCCTCGGCCGGACGCCCGTGGGCGTTGACGCCGCTGGGTAGTCCGTCGCTCATGCCGCCTCCACAAAGGAGGCGGGATGGCGGCCGAGAGGCTACCGATGCGGAAGCTGAGAGAGGTCATCAGGCTGAGGTTGCAGGCCGGCCAGTCGGGCCGGGCGATCGCGCGGGCGTGCGGGATCTCGTCGAGCACGGTGAGCGAGTACCTCGGGCGCATCGCGCTCGCGGGGCTCGGCTGGCCGCTGCTGCCCGAGCTCGACGACGACGCCGCGCTCGAGCGGTTGCTCTTCCCCGACGAGCGCCACCCGGTGTCGAACCGGCCGGAGCCGGAGTGGAGCTTCATTCACCGTGAGCTACAACGGCGGCACGTGACGAAGCAGCTCTTGTGGCAGGAGTACAAGGAGGCGACGCCGGGCGGGCTCCAGTACAGCCAGTTCTGCGACCGGTACCTGCGCTGGGCGAAGCCGCTGTCGGCGACGATGCGGCAGGCGCACCGCGTGGGCGAGAAGGCGTTCATCGACTTCAGCGGCAGCGGCCTCGACCTCGTGCACCCGGTGACCGGCGAGTGCCAGACGGTGGTGCTGTTCCTGGCCGTGCTCGGCGCGTCGAACCTGACGTACGCGGAGCCGGTGCTGAACCAGGACCTCCCGACGTGGATCGGGTGCCACGTCCGCGCCCTCGAGTACTTCGGGGGCACGACCGAGATCTGGGTGCCGGACAATCCGCGGGTCGGCGTGACGAAGGCGAGCAAGTACGAGCCGGTGCTCAACCGGACGTACGAGGATCTCGCGGGGCACTACGGCGCGGCGGTGATCCCGGCGCGGCCGTACAAGCCGCGCGACAAGGCCAAGGTCGAGGTAGGGGTGCTGATCGCCTCCCGATGGATCCTGGCGGTGCTGCGGAACCGCATCTTCTACTCGATGGAGGAGATGCGGGTCGCGGTGGCGGAGCTGCTCGAGAAGCTGAACCACCGGCAGATGCGGCGCCTGAAGAAGTCGCGGCGCGAGCTCTTCGAGGAGATCGAGCGCGCCGCCATGAAGCCCTTGCCGGTGCGGCCCTACGAGTACGCCGAGTGGGCCCGGCCGAGGGTCGATCTCAGCTACCACGTCGAGCACGACGACCACTTCTACAGCGTCCACTACTCGCTCATCGGCGAGCAGCTCGACCTGCGCGCGACCGAGGCCACCGTCGAGATCTTCCGGCGGGGCACGCGGATCGACAGCTACCCGCGCAGCTACGCGAAGGGGAAGTACACCACGCGCAAGGAGCACATGCCGCGCGCCCACCTCGACCAGGTCGAGTGGACGCCCGAGCGGCTGACGGACTGGGCCACGAAGACCGGCCCGCAGACCGCCGCGCTCGTCGAGGCGATCATGGCCTCGAAGGGGCACCCGCAGCAGGGCTTCAAGGCGTGCCTCGGCGTGCTGCGGCTCGCGAAGCAGTACCCGGCCCAGCGCATCGAGCGGGCCGCCGCGCGAGCGCTGCACTTCCGGACGCTCAACTCCGGGAGCGTCGCCTCGATGCTGAAGAACAACCTCGACCAGCTCCCGCTGCCGGGCCAGGAGGAGCCGCAGCAGGCGCTGCCGCTCCACGAGAACATCCGCGGCGGCCGCTACTACCACTGACCACCGAGACCGCGCCGACGCGGCCTCGCGGCGCCCCGGCACCGGGCATCACGCCCGCCCGCCGACCTCATCGAGGCCAGGGAGAACTGCATGCTCGTGGAGCAGACGATGGAGAAGCTCGTGGCGATGAAGCTCAAGGGGATGGCGGAGGCGATGCGCCGCTGGATGGAGCAACCGAAGGAGAAGGAGATGACGCCGCTCGATCTCGCCGGCCTGCTCGTCGACGCCGAGTGGCGGCACCGGGAGCAGCGCAAGCTCACCGGCCGCCTGCGCACCGCGCGCTTCCGCCAGGACGCGTGCATGGAGGACGTCGACTACCAGCACCCCCGCGGCCTCCAGAAGGCCGTGCTGCTCGACCTGGCGACTTGCCGCTGGGTGGACGCGCACCAGAACGTCATCTTCAGCGGCCTGACCGGCGTGGGGAAGAGCTACCTCGCCTGCGCCCTGGGCCAGAAGGCTTGCCGGGAGGGCCACTCCGTCGTCTACCGCCGCGCCTCACGCCTCTACGACGAGCTCGCCCAGGCGCGCGCCGACGGGACCTACCTGCTGCTGCTCCGCCGCCTCGCCAAGACCGACGTCTTGGTCGTTGACGATTTCGGCCTCGAGGTGCTCAGCGCGACCCAGCGCAGGGACTTTCTAGAGGTGATGGAGGACCGCTACGGCAACTCGTCCACCATCATCACAAGCCAGCTCGACCCCAAGGACTGGCACTCGATCATCGGTGACGAGACCATCGCCGACTCCGTCTGCGACCGGCTCGTCCACAACGCACACAAGGTGAAGCTCAGCGGCGAGTCGCTCAGGAAGACGAAGGCGGACTTGACCCGGGGCCAGAAGCCGGCGAAGTAGACCTACCCAGCGGCGTCACGCCCCGGGTGATCGCCTTGCCGGTACGGGTGATCGGCATCGGCCGGAATGGCCGATCGGCTTGGCCGGAATACGCAAGGAGCGCTTCAAGGCGGTGGTCGAGCGGGCCCAGAAGCAGAAGTGGACGGTCGTCAGGGCGAGGGCGGCTCTGGCCGTCAAGGCGGAGTCGGACGGGGAGACGGAGGAGACCGTCCGGCCACTGTTCGAGCAGACGGGGAAGGCGAGGCCACGCTTGACGATCTACCTGGACCGCCTCCGCGACCCCGAGGAGTCGACG
>MEMX01000088.1:3761-5209 GCA_001768075.1 Anaeromyxobacter sp. RBG_16_69_14
CCGCCTCGGCCGTGGACGGAGCCTTTGCGCGGGGTCGGCGATGTAGCGCTGATCCGGCACGAGCGCCCACATCGCGCGCTGGACCGCGGGCGGCCGGTAGCAATCCCACAAGGCGAGGCCTAGCCCCTGTCGCGCCAGGGTCGACTGGGCGCGCGCGAGCGCTTCCGCGGCGGGGCGGCGGAGGAGGCATCGCCCGCAGGGATAGACAGCACGGCGCAGAAAGTTGTCCGGGCTGGCGTACCGGAGATCGAGCTTGATCCCGGGGAACGCCTCGGCCACGTCGACGAGGTCGTTAGCGCGTCAAGTACGTCCAGGGTCCACCCGCTGGCCAGGAACTGCGGAGCTGCGAGCGAGTGCGAGCCGCGTCCCATCCCGGTTGGAGGAACTCGGCCACGAGCGCGAGCACGACACGGAACGCCGGTGGCTCCATGGCCACGCGGGAGCGCACGAGGAACGCCTTCCACTGCTTGAGCTTCGTCGGGTCCTCGGCGAACTGCGGCGTGAAGGCGAGCGGCATCGTCTCGGGAACCGCGGTGGAGCGCCGATCGAACGTGGACGCGATGGCGGAGGCGAGCGCGGCGCCCTCGAACGCGAACTCGCGCGAGAGCGCCCAGACATCGAAGAAGTCCTTCATCCGGCTGTTTTCCAGCCCGTGGTCCACCATCGCGTGGAACTTCTCGGCTACGGACGTCTCGCGCGAGTAAGCGCGCAGCCGCGGCGCCGGAAAGTCGAGCAGGGTGGGATAGTCGATGAGAGATGGCCGCGTGACCGCGTCGCCCACGCCGACGTCCACCTGGAGTTCGATGCGTGCCGCCGTGAGCCGCGCCTGCAGCTTCACGCGAAGCCCGCCATACTCGTCTTCCTGACGGATGAGGCTCACCCGGACGGAATCTGACTGGAAGATGAGACCGTCGTCCGCCACCTTCATCGTGCACAGGCCGCGGAACACGTCGGCGAGCCGTCCGGCGGTGATCTCGCCGCGGCCGAGGAGGTCGACATCCTGCGTCGCGCGGAACGGATACGGGCTCCAGGCGTAGAGGAGCATGGCTCCCTTGAGGATGAAGTCGTCGGCATGAGCCGAGACGGCGAGCCGGTAGATGAGCCGCTCGTTCGCGTAACGGACGAGCAGCGACTGGAACTCCTCTCCGCGCTTCTGCGAGAGGCTCAGCAGGCGCTGCCGAACCGACGCCGCGACGTTCGAGAGGTGCTGTTTCACAGAATCGCCTCGAGGTACGGGCGCATGACGCCATCGACGCGGCAGACCCGGGCGAGCCGCCGCAGTTCGTCCAGGCTCCGCTTCTGCCGGCGGTACTCGCGCAGCGCCTCGAGCGCCACGTCGAGACCGATCTTGTTCCGGAACTTGAAACAGTCGGCGACCGTCTTCGCGGCGCTGGTGATGCGGACAGGTACATGCTCGATGTCGCGGATCTCGATGCCTTCGGTGAGCG
>MEMX01000089.1:0-5165 GCA_001768075.1 Anaeromyxobacter sp. RBG_16_69_14
AGCGTAACCCGATCGGGGTAGGTGCGTTAGGCGAACTCCTCTCCATGGAAATCCAGGCTAGTCCGTCAGCCGCGGCGCGCGTTACAATCTGCGATCCAGGCTCCCCACGCGGGCTATCGGCGGCTGCGAGTCGATCTCACGCTGTTGCGCGCGCGTCCGCCTACCGGCCGTGAGACGATCAGGGGTGCGTTGGGCGTGGCCATGTGCGCAGAGCGAGGAGAGCGCCTGCTGCAGCTACCAGGACACCGCCCACGTGAAACACGACAAGGTGCGGGAGCACCGAGTGTGCGCCGCAGGTGATCTGGAGCGCGGCGCCACCTGCAAGCGCGCCTGCGACTGCAGCGGCGGGGAGCGCGTGGGGTGCCTGGGACGACGCCAGGCCGCGTCGTATGGGGAGCCAGGCCGCACCGGCGACTGCGGCAGCCGAGGCGACCTCGATCGCGAGGCAGTGCAGGCCCGTCGAGAGGGCGAGCGGGCCACCTCCACCGGCGAGGAGCGCAGCTGTCAAGGCGGCGGAAACACCGGCCGCGACGCCGCCGAGCGAGAAGCGGCTTGCGACCGCGGCGAGAGCGAACGCCGAGGCCGCGAGCGCCGAGGCGACGGCCCAGTCGGCGGGCGATCGCGAGCGGTGTGACGCGACCGCCACGATCAGCGCGAGCACGGCGAAGACGGTCAGGACCGAGGCAAACGCCCGCGGCCGCGGCTCCCGCTGGGAAGCCGGTGCCAGGAAGGCAGCCTTCGGGACGGTGGAATGCTGCTCCGTCGCGTGCGGCTCACCTCCCACCCCTCGAAGCGGCGCAGGAGTTCGTCCATGAGCTCGGGCGGGACCTCCGGCTCCGGGAGCTTCCCGAGTGCTTGCGTCGTGGTCTCGAGCTGCCTCACGTAGGCTCGGCAGTGGCGGCACATGGCAAGGTGGAACCGGAAGCGGAGGTGTCCCTCGGCGTAGTCGGTCACGAGCTCCGTGGCCTGCTTGCAGGTGAGCATCACGCTGCTCCGCTCAGGTGACGCGCCAGCGCCCTCGTCGAGCTCTTCACGTCCGAGGGATGCTCGTCGTGCCCTCCGGCGGATGCAGTCCTCGCTCGGCTGGTGCGGCCGCCCTTGATCATCCGCACCACACCAGTGGTGACGGACGGCGGGCAGGTGATGAGCAGCATGCCCATTGCCATGATCGCGAGGAACGGCAGTGCGCGCCGGTAGAGGTGGGCAGCGGCTTCTGGGGAATTCGCGGCCCCTATGATCCACGATCCATGCGCGGGGCGCGCGTTCCTGGTCCCGGTTCGGCACGGCGCTCGACAGCTCGCCAGGCATGCGCCGCCACCTTCGCCCGGTTCCCACAGACGGACATCGAGCACCAGCGCCGGGCTTGCCACGCCGGCACCCGGCCCTGGCCAGGTGCTGGTCCGGATCCGCGCGGCGGGCGTCAACTTCGCCGAGACGCTCATGCGCGAGGACCGGTATGCGGTGACGCCCGAGCTCCCCGCCGTTCTGGGCACGGAGGCCGCCGGCACGATCGAGGCCCTCGGCGAGGGCGTCGGCGGGCCGGCGGTGGGCGAGCGCGTTGCCGTCCCGCTGTTCGCAAGCGGCGCGTTCTTCGGTGGCTATGCGGACCATGTCGTCGTGGATGCGGGCCTGGCCGTCCCGCTGCCCGACGCGCTGTCCTTCGAGGACGCGACGGCCCTGATGGTCCAGGGGCTCACGGCGCTGCATCTCACGAAGCAGGCGCCGCCGCAGGGCAAGACGGTGCTCGTCACCGCGGCCGCGGGCGGCGTCGGCACGTTCCTCGTCCAGCTCGCGAAGCGCGCTGGGGCCAGGACCGTCATCGCAGCCGCGAGCACTGCGGACAAACTCGACCGTGCTCGTTCGCTCGGTGCGGACGTGGGCGTGGACTACACCCGGCCCTCATGGGTCGAGAGCCTGCGCGCCGGGTCTGTCGCGAGATGAGCGCGGAAGAGATGGGGATGCTCGCGCAGGCGAGGCTGCCGTCCGGCGCCACGGTCGCGCCGCCCAGTTCGTGATGTTCCTGGGGAGCGTACTGGCGCTCCTGCTGGCGGGCAGAGGGATCCTGGGCTTCGGCCGATCCCGATAACGAGCGTCCCGTCCCCCTCGCCCCGCGCCCCCCCGCCGCGATGGGGGGCGACGGGACCGCCTACCAGCGCACCTGTGCGGCCGCGCGAGCTCGACCTCCCACCGTGCCCGGCGGCCGACACCGTACCGGTGATCCAGGAGGAGGTGTCGTGCTCCTGGTGACGGCGCGCAGGATCCTCCGAGCGTACCGGCCGCCTTGAACTCGAGGCCGCGATGACCGCGTATTCTGGATGTTCAGCCCGCAGGGCGAGGACCATCAGGAACTGGCCGGGCAACTGTTCACGTGATCGCAGCGCCTGGGCTCGCCGCGGGGCGACAGCAAGGGTTCAAGGGTTGACATGGCGCTGGCCTGCGCCTAGAGCGATCGGCCTGGGTGCGACGGGCACGCGCTCGCCGCAGGAGGAGGAGCAGTCGGGCCGCTGCTCCGTGGAGGCGCCGCGTGCGCCTCGGAGGAACCATGGCTCCGGCTGCACCCAGGCGCGATGACCGCCGCGTCCCCGCGATCGTGTTCGGAGCGGTGATGCAGCCGCTCCATGCCTTCTTCCAGATGGAGGCGGCGAGTGGGATCGTCCTGCTCGCGTGCGCCATCGCCGCGCTCGCCTGGGTGAACCTCGGCGGCGCCGCCAGCTACCAGGCGGCGCTCGACTACCCGATCGCGCTCGGCCTCGGGGAGGGGTCCATTCGGTTCACGCTGCACCAGGCGGTGAACGACGGGCTGATGACCGTCTTCTTCTTCGTCGTGGGCATGGAGATCAAGCGCGAGCTCGTCCTGGGTGAGCTGCGGACGCCGGCGCAGGCGGCGCTCCCGGCCATCGCGGCGCTGGGTGGCATGGCCGCGCCGGCCGGGCTCTACCTGGCGTTCAACGCGGGGGGACCTGGCCAGTCGGGATGGGGCATCCCGATGGCGACGGACATCGCCTTCTGCATCGGCGTCCTCACGCTCCTGCGGACCCGCGTCCCGCGCGCCCTGGCGGTGTTCGTGACGGCGCTCGCCATCTTCGACGACATCGGCGGGATCCTGGTCATCGCGTTCTTCTACGGGCAGGGGCTGGCCTCCGGGTGGCTCGCCGGCGCGCTCGCCGTGACGGCGGCCTTGATCGCCATCGGGCGAGCACACGTGCGGAGCGGCCTGGCCTACGCGACCGGGGGCGCGCTGCTCTGGCTCGCGCTGCACCACGGCGGCATCCACGCCACCATCGCGGGCGTGGTCCTGGGCCTGGTCATTCCCGCGCGGCCCCCACGGGCTGCGAGCGACGCGGTCGGGGCACTGGCGGCGCACGCGCAGGCGCTCCTGCGCTCGCGCCGGGACGAGGCGCTCGACGGGGAGGCCCTCGGGGCGATCGAGGAGCGCCTGGCACAGCTGAAGGCGCCACTCACGCGGTTCGTGGAGGCCCTCCACCCTTGGGTGGCGTTCGGCGTCATGCCTGCGTTCGCCCTCGCCAACTCCGGCGTGGACCTGCGCAGCCTCGACGCTGCGCAGATGGTGGGACCTGTGGCGGTCGGCACGGCGGTCGCGCTCGTGGCCGGCAAGCTCGTCGGCATCTCCGTGTTCACCTGGGCGGCGGTGAAGGTCGGGATCGCGCCGATGCCGGGGTCGGTGCCGCTCTCCAAGCTGCTCGGCGTCTCGGCCGTGGCCGGGATCGGCTTCACGGTGGCGCTCTTCATCGCCGGCCTCGCCTTTCCCGGCCACCCCGAGTTGCTGGACCAGGCCAAGGTCGGCATCCTGGCCGGATCGCTGGTCGCCGGCTGCGCGGGCGCGATCGTGCTGCGTCTCACGCGCGCCCTCTCGCCGGCCGCGCCGGCCCGGGAGGGCGAGCCGGGCGGCGCGACGGCGCGCTGACGGCGTTGCGGGTTTCAGGGGGCTCAGGTTTTCCGGAGAGGAGCCATGGGCCGCCGTGCCCGGAGCCGTAGCGTGGAGTCGAGAAAGCCTCGCGCCCGGGGCCCTGCAGCGACTGGCGAGCTGTTCAGCGACGACTTCGGCGGATCCGGGCATGCGGGGCGCCCTGGCCGACCTCACGCTGCGCGCCGGATCTGCGGCTTGTGCCATGCCTCGAGATGGCCCAGGCTGGCGCCGATGATGATGGCGAAGACGAAATGAAGCGTGACGCCGACCATGCGGGAGTGGGAGCCGACGAGGCCGGCGATGAGCGGGAAGAAGCCCACCTGCGCCATCCACTTGCCGAAGGCCCAGCCGCCGACGATGCCGGCGAGGCCGCCCACCGCGAGCGCGCGCGGCCAGCTGAAGCGCGGGCGCCCCTCTTCGCGGCTGAGTATTCCCCAGGTGCCGAGGCCGATGCCGAGCGGCGCACCGAAGCAGAGGACGTAGGCGACGAGCTGTGGAAAGCGAGCGCGCGTGGCGTCGAGCATGCCCATGCCGTGCATGCCGTCCGCTGCGGCCGAGAGCAGGCCGACCGGAACCGCGAGCCAGAGGACGAAGGCGAAGCCGAGCCCCCAGATGAGCCCGGCCCCGGGTGTCGTGGCGCGCGGTCCGGCGAGGAGCGCGAAGGCGACGCCGTAGGTGGCACCGAGGAGGATGCCGACCTCGAAGGTGGCGACGAGCCCCTGCCCGACGGCGCCACCGAGGGCTCCCAGGATGAGGCACAGGACGCAGCCGCCGATGCGGTGGGAGAGCCGGGGCATGGATTCCTTACGAGTCCTGGGGCAGAGGGGCCGGGGCCGGGCGAGCCGGCTCGGAGAGGTCGATGGTCTGCACGATGTCGCGCGGGAAGAAGAGCTCGAGCGTCCAGTCGGAGAGCACGCGGACCTTGCGCTCGAGGCCGGAGAGCTTCGCCAGGTATATGGAACGCCACATGAGCCAGGCGAGGAGCCCGGAGAAGCGCACGTGCCTCTTGGTGAAAGGGACTCGCAGCTCGGCGCAGGCGGTGTGGTGTCCCACCACGCACAGCGCGCCCAGCGCGTCGAAGTGGAACGGCTTCTTGCGGCCGCCGGTCAAGGTGGCATGGATGTTCTCGGCGAGGGTGCGCGCCTCGCGCAGCGCGAACTGCGCGGTGGGAGGGCAGAGCTCCTTCGAGCGCGCGTCGACGATGGCGGCGCAGTCGCCGGAGCGGCGGGGCGAGGAG
>MEMX01000089.1:5216-6765 GCA_001768075.1 Anaeromyxobacter sp. RBG_16_69_14
GAACGAGCGCGCGGGATTCACAGGCAGCCCTCCTCGGCGATGTGGCGCTCGAGACCGCGCAGGAGCGAGCGGCAGTACGCGAGGCTGTGCCGGGTACGCCCGAACGCGTTGAGGTAGGCGCGGACGAAGGGGCCGAGGAGCCATTCGAGCCTGGACGACCGGGTGTGATCGCGGCACGTCTCGCCATCGACGGCGATGCAGCGTGGGATGGTTCTCGGTTCGGGGGTACGCGGCGGCATGGTGACCTCCATGTGTCGCTCGTGCTGGTGGCGGGGGACGAGCCCCCGCCTTACGGGGACGGGGCTCACAGCGGCGACCAGTTGATGTGATTCTCCAGCGGCACCGCCGCCGCTGTGAGCTGATGTCCGGCACCTTGCGGCGCCTCAAGCGGAGGGGAGAGCTCTCCCCCCGCGCCCCCCATCTCGAGCGTCAGTTCATGTGGCATGCGCTATCAGTTCAAGCGATCACCGCCTCACAGCGGGGCGACCTCGCAGAAGATCTTGATGGCGCCGTCGGGCTTCCGGAGCTTCGCGAAGAGCTCGCCGTAGCGCTCCAGCCCGCGCACCGGGTGCGTGAGGAGCGTCTTGAGCCAGCCAGGATAGGCGGACTCGGCATGGGCCATGTCCCGCACGCCCGCCTCGAAGTACTCCCGGCCGGCGTTGACGCTGCCCACCATGACGCGATTCCCGAGCACGAAGTCGAGGTTGAGCTTGTCGCTCTGCACCTCGACCTTGCGGTCGCCGCCCGTCACGCTGGTGAGCACGAGGACGCCGTTCTTGGCGAGGCCCTGCATGGCGTCGAAGACGAGCGGCGAGAAGCCGGATCCCTCCAGGATGAGGTCGAACGCGCCGAACTCGCGGGCTCCCTGCGCCACCGAGAGCTCGGAGGTCGTGACGTAGCGCGCCCCGAGCGCCTCGATGAGCGCGGCGTTCCTGTAGGGCTTCGCCTGCCTGCCGAACGCGACCACCTCGAGGCCGCGCAGCCGCAGCACGAGGGCGGCGAGGAGGCCGATGGTGCCGGTGCCGACCACCGCCGCGCGGCGTGGCCGCCACACCCGGAGCCGGCGCTGGATCTCGTACGCCTGGCCGATGCCTTTCTCGACCACCGTGAACGGCTCGAGCAGGACGCCCACCTCGGCCGCGCCCTTCGGGACCGCCACGATGTGATCGGCGTCGTCGACGTAGTGCTCGGTGAGGAAGCCGTGCAGGAGGTTGATGCCGCGCTCGTAGTAGACATCGTCGGTGGTCATGTCCTGCGTGCCGATGAGGTCGTAGAGGCTCTTGCCGGGGCGCCGCACGGTGGCGACGACGTAGTCGCCGGGCTCGAGCTCCGTCACCTTCGGGCCGACCGCCTCGACGCGGCCGAAGCCCTCGTGCCCGAGCACGAGGAAGTCGCTCCCCGCCTGCGGCGCCCCGTACTCGGCCTCGTTGATCTCGCGGTCCGTGCCGTCGACGCCGACGCGCAGCACGCGCACCAGCACACCGCGGCCGTTCGGGACGTCGTCGACGGACGGCTTCGCGAGGTCGGCGAGGTGAACGCTGTTCTTCTT
>MEMX01000089.1:6824-7136 GCA_001768075.1 Anaeromyxobacter sp. RBG_16_69_14
TATGGGGCGGCGGGGGACGAGCCCCGTTCACCCGCTCTGCTGGACGAGCTTCGCGACGAGCCCCGTCCATCCGGTCTGGTGGCTGGCGCCGATGCCCGAGCCGTCGTCGCCGTGGAAGTACTCGTGGAAGAGCAAGAGCTCGCTGAAGTGCGGGTCGTCCCGGTACAGCCGGTCATCGCCGTGGCAGGGGCGCCGGCCCTCGCCGTCGCGGAGGAAGATGCCGGTGAGCCGGCGCGACAGCTCGGCGGCGACCTCCTCCAGCGTGGTTTGCTGGCCCGAGCCCGTCGGCAGCTCTACCCTGAAGTCCTTTCC
>MEMX01000089.1:7177-7929 GCA_001768075.1 Anaeromyxobacter sp. RBG_16_69_14
GGAAGTTGATGGGGAACCAGATGGGGCCGCGCCAGTTGGAGTTGCCGCCGAACAGGCCGCTCGAAGACTCCGCCGGCTCGTACGTCACGCCGTGGGCCACGCCGTTCACGGAGAGCTCGAAGGGCCGCTCGCGGTGAATGCGCGACACGGAGCGGATGCCGTAGGGTGACAGGAACTCCTTCTCGTCCAGCATGACCTGCAGGATGCGGCGCAGCTTGTCGGGGCTGACCACCGAGAAGAATCGCCGGCCGGCCTCGCCCGGCGTCTCCATGCAGGCGACGCCCGCCGTGAGGTCGGGCCGGTTCTCGATGAACCAGTCGAGGCGGCGCATGAAGGACGGGAACCTGGCGAGCAGGTCGGGATCGAAGGACTCCACCGCGAAGAGCGGGATGAGCCCGACCAGGGACCGCACCTTCATCGGGATCTTGTTCCCGCCCGGCAGGTGGAGGACGTCGTAGAAGAACCCGTCCTCCTCGTTCCAGAGGCCCATCGTGTTCATGGCGCGGGCGATGTGGACGAAGTGCTCCCAGAACTTGGAGGCGACGTCTTCGTACTCGGGCTCGGCGCGGGCGAGCTCGAGCGCGATGGAGAGCATGTTGAGGCAGAACATCGCCATCCAGCTCGTCCCGTCCGACTGCTCGATGTGCCCACCGGTGGGGAGCGGCGCGCTGCGGTCGAAGATGCCGATGTTGTCGAGCCCGAGGAACCCGCCCTGGAAGACGTTGCGTCCCTCGGCGTCCTTGCGGTTCACC
>MEMX01000089.1:7986-20325 GCA_001768075.1 Anaeromyxobacter sp. RBG_16_69_14
CCCTTGCCGCGCCGCTTCTTCTCGATCTTGTAGACGCGCCAGGCGGCCCAGGCGAAGACGGGCGGGTTCACGTCGCCGAATGCCCACTCGTAGGCGGGGATCTGGCCGTTCGGGTGCATGTACCACTCGCGCAGGAGGAGCAGGAGCTGCTCCTTCGCGAAGTCGGAGTCGACGATGGCGAGAGGGACGCAGTGGAAGGCGAGGTCCCACGCCGCGAACCAGGGGTACTCCCACTTGTCCGGCATGGAGAGGACGTCGGCGTTGTAGACGTGCCCCCAGTCCGCGTTGCGCCCCCGCCGGCGCGAGGGCGGGGGCTCGGGCTGCGCGGGATCTCCCTCCAGCCAGTCGCGCACCGCATAGTGGTAGTACTGCTTCGACCACAGCATCCCGGCCAGCGCCTGCCGCATGACGCTCTTCGCGTCGTGCGGGAGCCCCGACGGGATCACCGTGCCGTAGTAGTCGTCCGCCTCCCCCCTCCGCGCCGCGAAGACCTCGTCGAAGTCGCTGCCGATGGCGGTGTCGCCGGTGGGCAGGGCGCGGCGGAGCCGGAGCCGGAGCACCTCCGTGGCGCCGGGCGCGATCGAGAGCCGGTAGCGCGCGGCGGCCTTGGTCCCTACCGCGTCCGCGTTCACCGCGCTCGCCTTCCCGTTCACGACGTACTCGTGAAAGCCGTCCTTCACGAAGTGCGAGCCGTTGGCGACGCCGTGCAGGCGGGCCAGGTTGGAGTCGTTCTCGGTGAAGATGAGCTCGGGCGCTCCTTCGCAGCCCAGGAAGAGGCTCCCCTCCTGGCTGTGCTGCGCCACCGCCGCTGCGCCGCCGCGCGGAGAGGGCCGGACGGTGCGGATGGACGGTCGCTTGTGGTTCCCGTTCCAGCTCCAGGTGTTCCGGAACCAGAGCGTCGGCACGACGTCGAGGTCGGCGCGTTCCGGGCCGCGGTTCGCGACCTCGATGCGGACGAGGATATCCTCGGCGCCGGCCTTGGCGTACTCGACGAAGACGTCGAAGTAGCGGTTCCCCTCGAAGACGCCGGTGTCGACGAGCTCGTACTCGCGCCCGGCGCGGCCCCGCCGCCGGTTCTCGTCGACGAGCTTCTGGTACGGGAACTCGGCCTGCGGATACTTGTAGAGCATCCGCATGTACGAGTGGGTCGGCGTGGAGTCGAGGTAGTAGTACAGCTCCTTCACGTCCTCGCCGTGGTTGCCCTCACTGCCGGTGAGGCCAAAGAGGCGCTCCTTCAGGATGGGATCGCGGTGGTTCCAGAGGGCCACCGAGAAGCAGAGGATCTGGTGCCGGTCGCTGATGCCGGCGATGCCGTCCTCGTTCCACCGGTACGCCCGGGAGCGCGCGTGGTCGTGCGGGAAGTAGTCCCAGGCGGTGCCACCCTCGCTATAGTCCTCGCGCACGGTGCCCCAGGCCCGCTCCGAGAGGTACGGCCCCCAGCGCTTCCAGTGCACCTTGCGCTCGCGCGCCTCGGTCAGTCTCTGCTCTTCGTTCGTCATCACGTCCGTCATAGCCCGGGAGTCCAGGGCGGGCCCACGGGCGTTACAGCGCCGCCGTTGCCAGACCCCATCGCGCCGCGATCGCTTCCAGCTCCAGGCGCCCGGCCAGCCAGCGCGCCGGCGCCGGAAGCGAGGAACTTGCAAGCGAGCATGGGACCGCCTGGTTAGGTCCTCTTCCACTCGCGGAACGCGTGCAAGACCTCGTCGCGCATGGCGGCTGGCAGGTCCCGCTCGGCGAGGCGCCCGGACGCGCGAACAAGAGCCCTGATCTGGGAGAGGTACGCGCGGCAGCCAGTGCAGCTGCAGACGTGCAGCTCGAATCGCGTGCGCTCGTCGGCGGGCAGCACGTCCTCGAGGTAGTCGGTGACGAGCTCCACGAGCTCCTTGCAGGTGAGTTCACTCGGGATGGCCGCGCTCATGGTGACACCTCACCCTCGCGCGTGGTGCGTTCGAGGGCCTTTCGCACCTTGGTGCGGGCCCGGTAGGTTGGTAAGCGCACGGCATGTGGATGAGTCATTTCCCCTCTGCTGCCGTTACGACGTCGTTACCACGACGGGCCCGAACGAGGCTCCGAGGCTGGCGGGAACCGCAAGCGGCAGCGGCTCCAACCGGCACGAGAAAGCGGCCGCCCCAGGACCGGAATCCGGGGCAGCCGCGGTCGGAAGGGATTTGGAAGGCTGGGATTGTACCCGCGCCCTCGCCGGCGATCAGCCGTCGCTCTTCTTCGGCGGTCGGCCGAGCCACTCCTCCGGTGTGAGCTTGCCGTCGTGGTCCTTGTCCATCCTGTCGAACATCTCCTGATGGAACTTGATGAACTTCTCCTTGGTCACGGAACCCTTCTGGCCGGCGTCCATCATGTGCATGGCCTGCATGGCCTTCATCTTGAGGAAGCTGACGTACTCCGAAGGCGGGCCGCCGGTACGCATCTCCTCGTACGCCCGGGCAGCCGTGGGCAACAGGACGATCGAGGCTATCGAAGCCAGGGAGGCTAGACCAACCAGCACGGCGGCGCGGCATATGTGTTTCACTGAGGGCATGATAGATCTCCTTCTGGTAGCTCGGGTGCGAGCGCGAGGCGCTCGAGCTGGCTACGGTCTCCCGCGCGCTTCGGACTCTTCCGTCGTGGCGCGGAGCGCCTCCGTGCCGGTCGCGATCGCGGCCGCGAGAAGGACGATGTCCTTCAGGAGGAACCCGTGAGCGGGGTGCGTCGCGCCTAGCGCGCCGGGGGTCGAGAAGAGAAACGAGAGCGTGGTCAGGAACATGCCGACGGCCAGGGCGCTCCCGATGGTGGAGGCGCGCGCCGAGACCGGCCGCGCCGCGATGAGGACTGCGATGATGAGCTCGATCGAGCCGATGAGGCGCGACGCCCCCTGGTCGGAGAGCACGCCGTACATCCAGCTCATGATCGGGCTGTTCGTGACGAGCGGCTTGATCGCCTCGGCCTCGGCGGCCGTGAACTTGCTGATCCCGAAAAGGACCAGCACCAGGACGAGACCGTAGCGGAGGACCTGGGTGCCGACCGCCTCCAGGGCGCGCGCCCGCGTGTAACCGAAGATGTTGCTGGCCGGGAATTCGGTCCGTGCTTCGACTCGGGTGCTCATTGTGATCTCCTTGCGGATGGTGGAAAGGGAGCGCGAAGAGCGATCCGTCCGTGGAGTCCGCGAGCGGGCGCAGCCGTTACACGCCGCCGGCGGGCATGAGCCTCCCATATCCCGTCAGGCCACGATTCGAGCGGCCCGGCCGCGCGAGGGCGACCGGGCCACGGTACGAGGCACGCTGGGCGTCAGTTCATCATCGCCGAGCCCGCGGTGACCGTGACGCGGATCACCTGCTCGACCGGCGGGTACGTGAATCCATCCTTCACGTCTTCGATGTGCCGCACCGGCTTTCGCTCGGAGGGCCCCGTGTTCGGCGCGGCCTGGCGCGGCGCCTGGTTGGGGCCGAACCCCGGCTCCTCGTTCACCTCGGTGCCCAGGACGGGTCCTCGCCCTCGTGGAGATAGCGCTCGAGGGCGCTCCGCACCTTCGAGCGGGCCCGGTGCAGGAGCACGCGCTGGTTCGCCTCGGAGATCCCGAGCACCTGACACGTCTCCTCGGACTCGAGGCCCTCCACGTCCCTCATCATCATCACGGCGCGCTGCATCGGGGGCAAGGTCTCCATGGCGCCGGCGATGGCCTGCAGCGTCTCGCGGGAGACGAGCTGGTCGTCGGTCCACGCCTCGGGCGGCTGGGACCAATGGCCGGGCCAGCGCGGATGACCCTCGCCCAGGAAGCGCTCGGGCGGCACGGACGCGCCGTCCTCGTCCTCCTGTACGAGCGAGGACAGGGGAACCACGCGCTTGTCACGCTCGCCGCGGCTCTTCGCACAGTTCGCCACGATCGTGAAGATCCAGGACTTGAGCGTGCAACGGCCCTCGAACCTCCGCAACGCCTGGAGGACGGCCAGCCAGGCCTCCTGCGCGACCTCCTCGGCCGCGGCGGCGCTCCCCACGTAGAGCCGGGCGATCCTGATCATCGAGGCGTGGTGCTTGTCGACGAGTGTCGTGAAAGCCGCTTCGTCTCCCGAGCGCAGGGCGTCCAGGAGTTCGTCCTCGTGGCGCTCGGGATGCGTCTGCGGGCATGGGCTGCCGCTCGGGGACCCGCTCTCTATGTGCGGGGCCTGCAGCGGTTGGCAGATGGGGATCATGATCGCGCGCGTCCAGGACACGTCATGGGCTCCGGGCTTGCTCGAGGCCGAGGCGTTCCGCGAGCCAGTGAGCCTGGCCTTGGCGCTCGGCCGCGAACTCGCTCTCGCTGCCGCCCGAAGCGGCCACGGCGGCGCGCGCGGAGATGTACGTCGAGCACGGCGAATCCCCCGCCAGGAGGAAGTCAATGGCCTCCGCCACATATGCCGCCAGGGTCGCGGGTAGCCCCTTGCGCGACGAGAGCCCTTTCGAGGTGGCGTGGAGCTCCGACAGCGACCTGCAGCTGGCGAGCAGCTCGGCCTCTTCGTGAAGGCCGGCCATGTGGAGGGACGCCACCGACCGATCTCGAGCGCGCCACGCGCACGCCTCCCCAAAGCTCCGCGCCAGCTCGTCGTTCCAGGCTGACACGTGTTCGAGGAGTCGGCCGCGCGTGCCGATGACCTGCCTGTGCCCCGCGACGACCGGATCGGCCAGCTCGACGCGCCACAGCTCGACGCCTTGCCAGAAGGCGAGGTCGTCGAGGTGGCAGGCGTGGACGCCGTGATCGGGCCGGCCGTCCGCGGCCTCCACCCACGCGCCCGGACGAGCCGGCCCCGGAACAGGCCATCGGAAGCCCGTGAATGGTCCCGTCGCTCCGGCCGACAGGAACTTGTAAGCGATCAAGGCTCGCCTCCTCGTTCGCGCTTCCAGTCCCGGAACGCTCTGAGCAGCTCCTCCTTGGAGCCCTTTGGCAGGGTCTCCTCCGAGAGCCGACCGGCGAGCTGGACCGTCTCTCGCATCTGGGCGAGGTAGACCCGGCACCACGCGCAGTAACTGAGGTGCATCTCGAACCGGGCTCTCACGGATGGTGACAGCCGGTCCTCGAAGAAGTCGGTGACGAGCTCGACGAGCTCCTTGCAGCTCAAGTCGTCGGGGTTGACGATCATGACGCCTGTAAGCTCTCCTCCTGCAGGCGCGATCCAGGATTGCGCCCATCGTCGGGACCGCTTGCCGGTCTGGCGTACGACGTTGCGAACGTCAGCGCGACCTCCCGCGTCCGGCGCGTTTAACGGTGGGCCCCCGCACTCCTGAGCCTCATCGGGGTTCGCGACCCAGGCGGGCGAAGGTTCTCGAGGGTGTGGAGGGGCCGGAGGCCGAACCGGGCGAAGTCCTCGGAGAGCTGCTGGATACGCGGCTCGTGGCTCACGGCCGGATGGGGGAATGGCTCGCTGGAAGGAGGCTCCGTGGGATCCTCGCCGCGCTGCCCGTGCACGTGGTAGAGGCGCTCCGCTCGCGTGTAGTACGGCTCGAGATCCTCGTAGGAGATGGGCCAGGCAGGGGAGACGCCGCCGTGGTGACGGAGCTCGCCGAAGTCCTCCTTGCGCAGGCGGAACAGGGCCGCGCCGTAGAACTTGGTGTTCCCTCCCACCCAGTAGTTCGTGTGCGGATGGAGGTCCTTGCCCTCGACGTCCTTCCAGACCTCCTTGGTCTGGTACTTGCCGTCGAGATTGACCTTGCGGGAATCCCAGGTGTCCTTCTCGCGCGGCACGTAGTCGCCCCGCTCGACGAGGAGGATGCTCATGTGGTCTCCATACGACGACAGGGGAAGGAACGCGCACGGCGTCCAACCGTTGAGTCGGCGAGTGGGCCCACCCGTTACACGCCCCGATCGTAGGACCTCCGCGCGAACCGCGGCTTGACCCTTGCCGCACCTGTAGTGCTAGTCGCCAGGAAGATGTAACGCGCCGGCGCTCCCCGAGACTCAGCCCGGTCAGGAATCATCACCCCCATCACAAAGGAGAGCTCCGATGGTTGCTTTGAGACCCGCCACCCGCGCCACAGCTTTGTCGCTCGCCATGGCGGCCGTATTGGTTGCTTCATTCAGCTTCGCGCGGATCGCCCAGGCCGCAGACGTCTCTCAGGACAAGATGCCGGCCAGCTACGCCGCCATGATGAAGATGAAGCCCATGGACGTCATGCACATGATGGACACCGAGAAGACGGGCTTCGTCCCCAAGGAGCAGTTCATGAAGTTCCACGAGGGCATGTTCGACAAGATGGACAAGAACAAGGATGGCAAGCTCGCGCGCGAGGAGTGGCTCGGTCAGATCCACTCGACCCCCTGAGCGATCGGCCCCGTAGCGCTGCGCGCACGTTGCGCGCGGCGCCCGCGGGGCGATGGCAGCTACGCCCAGGTCCGACCGGCCTCAGCCTCCTGAGGCGGCAGCGGGACGCTTCCCGTCCACGAGCGCTGGGGGTAGGCGGGTGGCCGATGGGAGGGCCGTAGCCACCTGCCGAGTGGTGCGTAACGTTTCCCGGACGGAACGCCTGCGACGAAGTGGTGGCTCAAGTGGCAACTCGACGTCGCCGAACGTCGGGCAGGTCTACGGAAGGGTGGCAGGGTCCACATTCTGCGGCATACGTTTTGCTCGCGGCTCGCCGCCAGGAACGTGCCGATGCTGACCATCAAGGAGCTTGCGGGCCACGAGTCCATCGAGACGACGATGCGCTACATGCACCTGTCCGAGGCGGCGCCGCGGGAAGGCCTCCGGGCGCTCGAACGTGGCACCACGCGGGCACCAGAGGCGGTTGCTAGTGCGAAGCATGGTGAAAACAAGTAGTCAAGTAGTGACCCCACGGGGATTCGAACCCCGGTTCCAGCCTTGAAAGGGCCGTGTCCTGGGCCTCTAGACGATGGGGTCGGGCCGCGGAAAGTACCCGCCGCCGTGCGGTATGTCAAAGGAAGCATCTCGGCGTGAGCGAGCCGAGATGCGGCGCCATCGGGCTGGGATCCACGCGTAGGTTCATGCGCGGGCGTGCGCTGCGCCCGGGGCTGTGCGCGCAGGGCGATAGAGCGTGCCCCGGATCCAGTCGCACAGCGGCACGGTCACGTTGAAGTTCCAGCGCTGCATGAACTCGGGCGCATGGTGGATCGCGTGGTGACGGCGGAGCACGCGTACCAGCGCGAGGCGTCCCACGGGCCCGTTCTCGGGCAGATGATACGAAAGGTGAAGCCACTCGTACGCGAGCACGTAAGCGACGGTGGTCGCGACCCAGAACGCGCCGACGTTGGGCGATACCAGAGCGTGCAGCGCCAGGCCAGGTGGAAGGGCGCCCAGGAACATGCCGAGGACCCCGAAGGCCGGAAGGAGAACGAGCTTCAGCTCCCTCGGGTTCCGGATGGCCAGGCTTCCGCTCTCGAAGGCGCCATGGTGCTGCGGCGTGTGTCGTTCGAACGCGAAGCCGAGGCCGCGCACTCGGTGGTGCAGCACGCCTTTGTGGAGCGCCCACTCGCTGGCATTCGAGACCGCGAGCATCGGGAGGACGGACAGGAGCTCCCATATGCTCGGGTGCCGGACCCTCGACAGCGCGCAGATGATGATCGCGATGCCTATGAAGGACGGCCCCGTCAGGTGAACCCAGGGGACGTACCAGCGCGGGATACGGGCCACGAGCTCACGTCGGATCGCCTCGCTGTCGCCCTTCATCGCGCGCTCCTCATCTCCATCCTCGACAACACTCGGCGACGCCCAGATCTGCCTTGATCCGCTCCGCGGCCGAGTCGGCGGTGTTCCACACGCTCTGCACCAGCTCTGCTTCGTTGGGGCATGCAGGGCCATTACCCATATGGTGCAGGGCTTCGCCGTGGCTTCCAAAGACCAAGGCGAGACCAAGGCGCGGACCGAACTCTTGCCCTTGGCCCCCGTTCTCCGGGCGAGCGGACTCACGCAAGCTGCTGGAGCGCAAGCGGTTTTGCTTTGTACTCGCGAGGGCGACGGCCAAGGAGGGGGCTGGCCGGCGCGTTGCATCCGGAGGCGCACATGCGCCTCCTAGTCGCCTTCCTCCTCGCACTCCTCGCCTGCGCGCCAGCAGCGGAAGACGCGCAGCGCGCGGGGCGGTCCACGTTGCGCGTGGTCACCTGGAACGTCCATGACCTCTTCGACGAAGTCGATCGCACCACGTCCCCAGGCGACTCGGACACCGTTCTCACGCAGATGGAGGTGGAGGCAAAGCTCGCACGGCTGGGACGCGTTCTGGCGAGGCTGGACGCCGACGTGGTGGTGTTGCAGGAAGTCGAGAACCTGGGCCTGCTCGAACGCCTGGCGGCCGGACCTCTGGCGGCCGGTGGGTATCGCGCCTTCCTGCGGGAGGGCTTCGATCCGCGGGGCATCGACGTCGGCGTGCTCGCGCGCGTGCCGATCGTCGACTGCGTGAGCCACCTCGAAGACCGAGCGCCCGGCGGTGCCCGGCTCTGGTCGCGCGACCTGGTCGAAGTCCACCTCGACAACTTCGAGCGCCCCGTGGTCCTCCTCGTGAACCACCTCGTCTCCCGGCTAGACGCGAGCGCAGATGGGCGGCGTCTCCTGCAGGCTGCGCGGGTGCGGGAGGCTGTGGACGAGCTCAGGGCGACGGCGGCGTGTCCCGTCGTCCTCGTGCTGGGGGACCTCAACGACCTGCCTGGCTCGGCGGCGTTGCGGCCCCTGCTCGGCGATGGTGCGCTCGCGGACCTCGGCGCCGGGCTCTCCGACGTCGATTCGTGGACTTGGTCCGGCGGTGGCGCTCGGGAGCGGATCGACTATGCCCTTCTGCCCAGAGAGGACTTGACGCTCGTCACCCGAGTCGAGGTCATGTCGGGACCCGATATCACGGTCGCTTCCGATCACCGGCCGTTGCTGGTCGATCTATGGCTTGGCGCCCCCCGCTGAGCGTTGTCGTACCCGGCGGGTGCGAGACACGGATCGGCCGGCGCGGTACGCTACTCGACGGTCCGCCAACGAGAAAAGGTGTCGTCATGCCGAAGCTGCTCCGAGCCCAGCCTATGCGGCCGCTCACCCAGGCTGAGCGCATAGCCCGCAAGGACTTCCTCCGCAGCGACGTCGCCAAGCTCGAGCGGCAGCTCAGCGATCTTCGGGAGCAGATCGCGCGCCTGCTCGAAGGGTGCGAGCACACCGACGCGACTGGCCGGAGCGCCATCATCGGCGGTAGCACCAGGGTCTGTGCGCACTGCGGTCGCATCGTCGCGCCGCACGGTGACAACCTGTGGGGGTGACCTTTCAGGGCGATGTCTCGAGGAGCGGATGAACCGCGTCCGCTCGTCTGATAGCGCATGCCACATGAACTGACGCTCGAGATGGGGGGCGCGGGGGGAGAGTTCTCCCCTCCGCTTGAGGCGCCGCAAGGCGCTGGACATCAGCTCACAGCGGCGGCGGTGACGCTGGAGAATCACATCAACTGGTCGCCGCTGTGACTCCGACCAGCAAAAGTGAATGGTGGGGCGCCCGGGACTCGAACCCGAAGCCAACGGCTTAAAAGGCCGCTGCTCTACCATTGAGCTAGCGCCCCGAAGTCCTTGTTATTCCCTGCGAATATCCTCTCTTGCTGTGATCTCGGGAAGGGGCGTGGGAGCCAAACGGGAGCCACCGGACAGCCTGTCGTAGTCCTCGGCCGCGAACATGTCGGGCCGCAGATGCGCGTACCTTTCCGTCACCCAAGTCGTGCTGTGGCCCATGATTGCCGCCAGCGTGGCGATGTTCCCGCCCGCGGCTACCCAGTGGCTCGCGCCGGTGTGTCTCGTGCACTGGTACCAGGGCATCTTCCACTCCAGGATGTCGGGACGACCGATGGCCTTGACTGCTTCGCCGAAGCGCTCGTGCAGGGTGTGGATGCTCACGAAACGGGAGGGTGCCCTGCGCGTCCCACCGCCATTCCTGCGCGTCGTCGGAAACAGCGGGCCCGTCGGACCGATGACAAGCTTGCTCGCGGCCAGGCGGGGCAACAGAGGCCCCTGAATCGGCACCGTGCGCGATTCGTCATCCTTCAGCGGCCCTGTCTGGCCCCACTGGACCTGCCGCTGTATTCGCATACGTCGCGTCTGGAGATCAACATCCTCGGCGAAAAGGCCCAGCACTTCCCCCGTGCGGAGTAAGCCGTACGCTCCAGTCAGATACATGGTGGCGAACGGCTCGACGAGGTGGCCGGCGAGCCGTTCGACGTCCTCGAGCCGCTCGAGGAATGGCGTAGCGTGAGGGTCGTGCTTCGGCCGGTAGAGCCGCCGGGTTGAGCGGGGCAGGGTGCGAACGGGGTTGATGCTGACACCCGTCTCCTTCGGTCGCTCGATGAGGTCGCCGAAGATCCGGGACAAGAGCCTGATGCAGTGGCCCACCGTGGCCGGGTCAAGGTCCTTCTTCTTCGCCTCGGCGAAGCGGCGGATCTCGGCGTGGTCGATCTCAGCCGGGCGCTTCGCACCGAACCAGGGCTTGACATGGCACTTCCACCGGCTCGCGTCGTCGCCGCTCGAGCGGTACACGTTCCGGTGGCGCTCGAGCCACGCATCTCCATGGTATGCGAACGTTGGGAATGAGTCCGCCGCCGGCGGCATGCCGGCGTGGCGGATCGAGCGGGATGTGCGAAGGGAGCGCAGGCGCAGGATGGCGGAGAGGGGCGTGTCCCCGATCTACTCGCTTGCGGTGAATGTGCAGCGCCTGCGGTCGGCCCTCGGAATGACTCAGGAGGCGCTCGCGAGGCATGCGGGCGTCGCCCGCTCGTACATCGCAATGATCGAGACCGCCCGCATCAAGGGACCCCGCCCGGCTGTTCTGGAACGGTTGGCGAGGGCCCTCGGGACGACCGCGTCCAAGCTGACGGCGACGCTACCGGGCTGACGTGATCACCTCCGCGGTGCTTGAGAGCGTCTGGCGTACCGCGATGGCGTGTGGCGCGGCCCGCAGTGGCCACGGAGGCGCTTCGGCCACGATGAGCAGACTGCACTTGGTCTTCGCAGGCCCCCCTCCTTACCACGGGAACGCACACTCGGGCCTTGACCGCACTCCATCCTCGCGGCGATCAGCGGCGGCCGGGCCTGACCCGCGATCTTGCCTTTCGCGGTCGCGCGGGCCGGCGCTCCGAGCGCCTGGGCGCGACGAACATGGCGGTGATCCGGACCCCGGCACGTTGGCGAGGCGCACGAGGGAGCGCAGGGTGAGGTTCTCGCGCCCGGCCTTGGAGAACATGGACCTTGCGGTGGTGAAGCCCGTGGCGCTTCCCTTCGCTGCGAAGCGGCAGGGCCCGAGCGGGGCAGCTGAGGACGACGACGCGGTGCCGGTGAGCCGCTTGCACCGCTGTCTTCGGCCGGTCCCTGGTGCGGCGCATCCGGGGACGCTCGCGTGGTCAGAGTGTCGTTGCCTCCGCCCCACGTGCGATACCGCCGTGATCGTCCGATCGCACCCGAAGAACTGGGCGTGAGTCTGCGCGTGCTCCTCCTCAGCCCGGGAGGCCACCACCGCCCTCGTCGCCGTAGCTGGGAGGGTCAGCGCCATGCTCGCTCAAGTTGTACCTGGGACCCGCCTCCTCCTCATCGCCTCGCGGGCTACCGCGGCGGACCTCTTCCTCCCCTTCTTCCGCTCGTGCCCCTGGCTCGCGCGGTGAGGTGTTGAGCCCGCCCCCGATGCCGACGGTGAAGTTCTCGCCAAGACCGCCCTCGCGCGTGAAGGTGCGCTTACCGTGCGCGAGTCCCTCTCGCGGGCGTGAGAGCCGGATTTCGTTGCCCGAGATGTCCGTCACGTCGTCGTAGCGGGCCACGTAGTCGGTCGCGAAGAAGAACCCCTTCTCCACGAGGAAGTTCCCTTCCTTGCAGGCCATCACCCGGCCCAGCTTCTTGCCGTCGGAGCTGCGGACCACCATCCCTTCCTGAACCTGGTTCCTGTCGATCACGGCAACCTCCCTCTTCTCCTCCTCGGCAGCGCGCGCGGCCGATGGATGGGTCATGATCGCCACTCATCCAGCCCACGACAGCGAGCGAGGGCCTACGGCCTCCTTCGCCGGCTCGCCCAACGCCCCGCCCACGCGGCGAGTGCTCGGATCGTCGGTTCGAGAACCAGTGCTCTGTCAGCGAAAAGGCCATGCCTTTGACGTGAGAGGGGGCAGTCGGCGCGCGGGAAGGCACGCGACCGGGCGGTTGACGTGCCCTGTCAGGATCCATGACGACGATCGGAAAAGCGTTATACGGTGCGGAGAACTTGAGCCGGAAGCTACGAGGAGGCCGCGCCTATGCCTGCCACTGAATCTGGCGACGGGAGTACCCGGACCACCGTCCTGGGCCGGCTCGTCGAGGCCGTCCCGGAGCAGTACCGGCAGGAGATGACACGGCTCGCCCACAGCATCCGCGATCGGCTCCCGCCC
>MEMX01000089.1:20336-29314 GCA_001768075.1 Anaeromyxobacter sp. RBG_16_69_14
ACGCGCTCGAACGCCACGTCGATAGCCGCCTCAGCGAGATCGAGGCGAAGGTCGAGAAGATACTGGGGCTGCTGGAAAAGCGTTCAAGGTGAGGCCCTCCCGCGCGGCCGGGGGCCCGTCCTGGCAGGCCAGCCCGGGCGTAGCTGGTCGCAGGCTCCCCCACGGTCGGCGGGACCGGGTAGACTCGCGCCATGCCGGTGCCTGACTACGAGTCGCTGATGCTGCCGTTGCTCTCCGCCCTCGCGGATAGCGAGGAGCACGAGGTCGCGACGTTGCGAGATGGGATCGCGGCGTCGCTCAAGCTCACCGATGCCGACCGCGCCGAGCTGCTTCCCAGCGGCAAGCAGTCGGTGTTCGACAATCGGGTGGGCTGGGCCAAGTTCTACCTGGACAAGGCCGGGCTCCTCGTCTCGACCCGGCGCTGCGGCTACAAGATCTTCAGAACTTCTCGGGCACTGTACGCGCGCTCCGGGCCGATCTATAGCCTGCCGGGATGGACAAGGTCCAACGTGTGTTGAAAAGGATCGTGGCGGTGCTTGATGAGGAGGACGTCCTCAGTGTCAGCGCCGTGAGCCACATCATCGAGCCCTTCGTGAAGGCGGTCATCGAAGCCCACGAGCGGGAGAAGAAGACCATGCCGAAGAAGAAGTAGGAAGGCGAAGGCGTGAAAACAGGTGCGAGGCCCCGCACTGGGCCAGGATCGTCGAACTGCCCGAGGTTGGCGGGCTGCACCACCGCTACGAGCGCGCCGCAGCTTAAGGCATGGGCCCGGAGGGCAGGGCGCCCGCTCGCGCGCCCCTCGCATGCGCGCGCGGTGCGGATCCCTGGATGACAACTCCATCACGGTGATCGGCGAGGGGCCACCGTGATCGCTGGTGCCGCGGCTACCACGGATGGGTAATCGGTAGCCACAGGTCACCGAGCAGGCGATCGAGCGGCTGGCCACACCGAGCCCTGGAGCACGAGAGCCAGCATGCCGTGGTGGGTATCCAGCGCGTGCGCCCTCACGATCTGGAGAGGGTTCGTCGGAGCTGGGCCCCCTTTCAAGAGATGACGCCACACAACTCGCATCCACGCTCGTTGATATGGCGGCATCTATCTACCTTGCCAAATTTCGCAAGCATCCTCGCGGACCGAAGAAACCCGTGCCACCTCGCGCTCGCTTCCGACCTTACACCTATGTCTCGACCGCGAGGTTCCTCGCTGCTGTGGCTCGCTGCTGTGGCCGCGGGGAAATATAAACCTTGAGTGAATCCCGAAGGGGCTGCCCGCTGCCCGTTGTGCCATCACCCCAGCACTGGAGCAAAGGCTCCTGCCAACCTTTTTCCGTGACACAGTTGCCAGTTCAATCCTACGTTCATGCGGAACCCGGGATGCGCCAGAGCATGCAGAGCGGCTCAGGGTTCCCCGGCTCCTTACCGGGCGCAGCCGGTAATGGATACCGCGTAAGCCCCTGCGTCGTCTCCCTGGGATTCGGTGATATCGTTGACGCCCAAGAAGAGAAAACCGTCTGATGGGGCAGTGATTGTCCCAGATGCTCCGATTGCGACAAACCCGTCGGGGAAGTCCGAAATAGCGGCGCTAGGATTCGCTGACACTCCAGCGAATAGCACACCGTAGGGCGCTGAGGGAATCGGACCACTATAAGTGCCAAGCGATTTCGTCATCCCAAGCTCAGGATGCACGCCAGTCGGCGCGGCAAAATTAGTAAACCAGTAATCCGACCCAGACCCGAGCGGCGGAACCGCCTGCAAGGCACCGTTTGGATCGGTAATGTACCCACCATTTGCGTTGGACAAGTCAACCGATCCCGAGGCCAGAATTGTGAGACCGTCCCCCTTCGCCACTTGAATCGTAGTCGGATTCACGGCCTCCGCAGCTGCAACCACTACGCTATTCGTGACGCTTGTACACTTGCAAATGCCGTCCGAAAGATCGCAGGTTTCGCCAGCCGAACACGGGACCGCAGCCTGCGCCGAACATACGCCTGTGGCCGCATCACAGGTTCCTGCGACATGACACGCGTCCGCAGCCGCAGGACACGTGACGCTCGCACACAGGCTGGCTACCTTGCAGGTACCGTCCGATAGATCGCAGGTTTGGCGAGCCGGACACTGGACCGCAGTCTGCGCCGAACATACGCCTGCGGCCGCATCACAGCTTCCTGCGACATGACACTTGTCCGCAGCCGCAGGACACGTGACGCCCGCACACTGGCTTTCGGGCTGAGTGGATTCCCCATGCTTGTCGTCTCGGCCGCACGCGGATAGAGCTACCGCAAGGACTGCCCAATACTTCAAGGACTTCATGAGTTCCCCCGACGACTCTTCAGTCGCAACGTGGAATTGTTTTGTCGGACGATTGAGCCGACGTCGGCTTCGAAGGCTTGCCGGGTTCGAGCACGCGCCCGCACCACTTCCTCACCGTCATAGCGTCCCCCCGACTCACTTAGGTGATTCCTCGCGCACGACCGGGCGGGCGAGACAAGCTTCATCGTGCGTGCTGGTGAATATGCCCGAAGCGAGCATTGCGGGGTACTAGGGAGAACCCCAGGGGTCCGTCCCGAGTTCATGGCACATTCGTTGACACTCTCGCGCCTTGGGGCGCGGGCTGCTCCGGGTGCCTGCTCGGACTCCTCGCGCTCGGCTTCGCGGCGGGAGAGCTAGTGGACCGATTCCTCCGCGGCGTGGCGCGCGAGAAGCTCCGGGCGGAGATGCTACAGACGGTGGCGCGTCTCGCGGTGAACATCGTCACCCTGCTCCTCGCGCTCTTCATCGTGTTCGGGCTGCCAGGCGACCAGCGTGCTCGGCCTCGCTGACGCCGGCTCTGCCACGCTGTCCTCCGCGGGAAAGCGCGGGGCAGAAGCGCAACCAGGTGGGCGCAAGCGTTGGCCGAGGCTCCAGGTTGTTTGCCGCGCCTGCTGGTCGGAAATAGGCTTCGCCCAGGGGTGCGGCTACACCCCGTCGTTGAGCCGGGCCGTCAGCCAGCGCGCCGCCGCGCCGATGCTCTCCTCCGAGATTCCGTGCCCGAGCGCATCGAATGCGCGATACGCGACCCGCGCTCCGAGCAGCGGCGCGAGCACCTCGTATGCCTTGCGCCCCTGTACGACGGGGATGACTTCGTCCTGCGCTCCGTGCAGGACGAGCACCTCAGCGCGCGACAGCGCCTCCGGCGTCGGGTCCGGCCCGGGCAACCGCACGAGCCGCCCCGAATGCGCGACCACGCCGCGGACCAGGTCCGGTCGCGCCAAGAGGAGCGCGAGCGCCATGATTGCGCCTTGGCTGAAGCCAAGAAGGAACGCGCGGGAGGGATCCGTGCCGTGGGCAGCAGTCACCTCCTCGAGGAAGCGTGTTACGTTGCAAGCCCAATGGCACGAGATCGTCGGTCTCGTTGCACGGCCTCTGTCATGGCGGACGTGAGCTCAGCTGTCGTTCCCCTCGAGCTCAGGTGACGACCCGCGCGGCTGTATGCGCGGGCCGGCGCCTGAGCCACAGGGGGTCTGGGGGGTGTAGGCCCCCAGCGGTCACGCTGCTTTCACTGTTGGTTTACTGTCGGAGCTAAGCTTGCCGTGTCACCCTCCATGCAACGAGCCGGGGCCGTGGGCATGCAACGCAACAAAGCGAGCCAGGAGATTGCGGCCCGCGACGATCTCAACTGGGTCGCTGCGCGGAAGCGTGGGCGTGGCGGCCCAGTCTATCGCGTACCAGTGAAAGCCCATCGGCTCCGCCTCGTGCGGCGCACGGGCCGAGACCACGAGGAAGCACGGATCGAGGAACTGCGCGAGCGGGAGCAGATCCTCCTTCGTACACCGCGTAGTCGCACCCCGATCACCCTCCGTACGGCCACCGCTCCTGGTGCTTCTGCACGGTATCGGGGCCGACGAAGGAGCATCGGGTCCTCATACCGCGACTCGGCCCGGCGTAGCGCGCTCCACGCCGCATGCCGGCCAGCACCCTGAGCTCGCGGTTGCCGGTTCCGAGGAGGCCGCGGCCAGATTGCAGGTGCATGCGGCCCGTAGCGCTCCCTCTTCGGCGGAGGCGGTGCGAGCACGACGGCCGCTCTTGGCCCCGGCGGACGCGGAACCGGGACCCGCCCGAGAACCTCTACTTCGGCGTCGCCGGCGCGCCGGACCGGACCAGCGACCCGCCGAACCGGACCACGAGACAGGCGAACCGGACCAGCGGAGGCGAGGGTAGTGGACTGGCGGAAAGGTGCAACCCAGCGTGTTTAATGCTCTTTCGTTCGAGGAGGAGTCTTCTGCTGGTCCAGTTGGTCCACTAGAAGAAGAAGAGTAGTCAACTGGACCAAGCGGACCGGCCATCCTAACTTGCCGTAATTGTGGCGCTTCCTCCCTCGGAGCCGGCTCTGCCTCGGCGACCGGACCGGACCAACCGGACCACGGCCTCGGTCGTCGTCGCTGACGGTTGCCCCGATACCCGCCGCGGCCCGTGGCGCCGGGACCGCAACGCAGCTGCTGGGCCCCCCGCAAGCGGCCCCTATGCCTGCCCCAGGCTCAGCATGCGGAGGCGCATCGCCGGCCGACCAGACTGTCGCCCCAACCGTGCAGAGCGCCTGGATGTTCGCGAGGCGCCCTCTCCGATGCCCCGTACCTCATCCAGGCCCTGGAGTTGACTGCGGCGCCCCTGTCCAGGTTACGCAGACCATCGTGCAACCTGAACAGGAGCCGCGGGAGTTCGGAGGCCCCCAACCGCGGTGGTGAACACGCTACCGTACCGCAAGTGGTAGCTCACGCGTAGCCGCCAACGCCGAGGCGATCGGCATCTTCCTCGGCACGGTTGCGCGCCAGTTCGGCCGTGCGCTCGCCGCCGGCGTCTTACTGGTAGAACTCGGGATACCATCCAAGGTGGTCGCGAATTGTCCAGTGCTGAGCTGAGACGGATCCACCAGGGATCAGTGCGGATACGCTCTTACGAAGCCACTGGCTTTCCAGCATGAAATTGGGTCGGAGGTACCATGACCGTCCCTCTGACTTCGTGTTCAGGAATAGCTTCTTCTCCAGTTCATCCTCCGGATCGTACACGTACGGCCAGGACCCGAGCAGACGGTTCGAATCATCACCGTACACCCACAGTACTTTCTTCAACTTGACCATGGGGTCCTGTCCTTCTGCGCAGACAAATACCTTGTCGATCGCTTTCGCCACATAGCAGTCATCCTTTTCTCCCCAATGTCTCCACGCGGGCTTCAGTCGAACCCACTTGATTTCGATATCGCCGGCATCGGGCAATGGGCTACTGTCGTGTTCCTTCAGTCCAAGCATGCCCAGTAACGCTTTTCCTAATCGTCCTCGATCTCCTCTCGAAAGACCCAGGCGTGTAGCGTACTGGGCTAGATCATACTTACGGTCACACAAGTGCGTCACGCGCCACTGGAGCATGGCGAGGCGACAGGTGCAGCTGCTGACTCGGGTGCGCGGGTCTTGTGTGGCTTCGGTTGGACAACTGCGCCCACGGCACATCTGATAGCGCCGATCACTTCGCATGAGCCCCGTAGCCGCAGTGCTTGAACCAGGCCACAGCATCGTCAGCCCCGATGAGATCCATCGCGCGCTTGATGGCATGGTCGAGGGCCGCGCGCGTGCGCGCGCCGAAGTCCTTGAGAGCCGCCTTCAACTTGCTCCAGCAGAGCTCGATTGGGTTCAAGTCCGGGGAGTAGGGCGACAGGTAGAGCAGCGACGCCCCGGCCGCCTCGACGAGCCGGTGAACGTTGTCCGTCCTGTGCGCCCCGACGTTGTCGAGCACGACGATGTCGTCCGGCCGCAGCTTGCGAACGAGCACGTGCTCAAGGAAGGTCTCGAACACCTCAGCATCGGTTGCACCTTCGAGGGTCATCATCGCCCGCACGCTACGGGCGTCGAGCGCGCCCAGCATAGTGGTGACGTCGCCACGATTGCGCGGAACGCTCCCGTGAGCGCGCTCACCGCAGGGAGCCCGCGCGTAGTCGCGGGTCATCCCGATGTGGCTGCCGGCCTCGTCAATGAAGACGAGCCGCGTGGGGTCAAGGCTCTTGGCGACCTCGAGGAACTTCTGGCGCAGCTCCTGGATGCGCTGGTCCGATTGCTCGGTCGCTTTCAGCGACTTGTTTTTCGCGTGAGCCCGAGCTTCCGCAGCGTCCGACCCATGGCCGCCGGGCTCACGCTCCGGCCAGTGCGGCGATGGAACTCCGCGGCAGCCTCGAAGATGGTGAGGTCAGGCTCCTCCTTCACCATCGCGCGCACCAGGTCGCACTGCTCCGGTGACACTCGGGGAGGCATCCCCCCGCCTCGTGGCGGGGCTGGTACCAGCGATCCGGTCTCGCGTTTCAACCGCTTCCAACGGTGGACGGTCGCTTCCCCCACCTGGAACAACTCCGCGACCTCCTCGTCGGTCATCTCGCCGAGGTCGCATGCCCCGATCACCCTCTCACGCAAATCCACCGAGTACGCCCACCCCATCCCGCCTCCCCCGTTGGCCATCGCCCAGCGGGCAGAAGATCAGATTCCCGGGACCACGGCAAGCGGGTACCGCTGTGACACAGTTCACCCAACACGGGACTTATCGTTGGGTCGCGCAGCGTCCGGGCCAAAGATTTCGACAAACTGAAGCAGATTGTAAGCGGTCACGCCACAGTGCGGACAAGTTACTGGAATTGGTCCCATGTGTCTTCCGATAGTGCTTTGCGTAGGTGATACGAGGACAGCTGGTGTATCGGGGTTAAGCGCCCGCGCGGCGGGGCGCGTTTTGATGCTGCTGCGCGGCGTGTTCGCGCCGAACTCAAAGGTGAGGAGTCGGGCCGGTGCCAGGTGGCGGCGGATCCACTCCCGCCGGCGACGGGGACTCCCATGAGGACGTCGGAAGCTGGCGAAGACTGCCCGCACCTACCATGATCGCGGCCATGTGCGCGGGGGGCTGCTGCGCTGCGGTACCAGGCCCCTGGCCTCGGCTCGATCGTCGTGCTCGCCTTGGTGCAGCTCGCTGGTGTCCTCGCCGCCCGCTTCTTGATGAGGAGCTGCCCGACTACGCGCCTCTCGCGGCGCCCGAGATCAGGGGGTAGGGGAGTTTCGCGGCGGTTGGGTGCGACGCGCACGCTCTTGCATGATCCGGAGAAAGGCGTACGCTTTTTTGGTGCAGCAACTAGCAGGAGGCTGAGATAGCGGAACCGTCACAGATGCCCACATACCCGCAGGTTCCACCGGCGTGAGCCGGATCGGCGCTCGCCCAAGAGCGCTCCAGCTTCGAAGAGATGAGGCCCCGAGATGGGCCTCTTCTCATGTCTGGGGGAGGGGATTGGGACCGCGTGCGTCCTGGAGCGCCTCTTGCCGGAGAGAGAGCCGCGGGACAAGCCGAGGATCCGGCTATCCGCGATGGCGCCCGCCCACCGTGGTGCCGTCTCGGTGCGCCTCCGCGTCGGTGATGCTCGCTGGCGTGCGGTTTCGGCTTCGACCCGGCTCCGCGTCCCGCATGTCGATGAACTGCGGCCGGTGGCCCGCGCCTGCACGCGCCGCGGTGCTCAGCGTGTGGGCCTCTTCTTCCCGCTGTCGCCCCCTCTGCGCCCGGCATCCACTGCAGCGGTCGAATCGTCCAGCCCGAGGCCCTCCTTGAGGGCGGCCACCCACAGCTCGTGCTCGGAGCCCTTCCTGCCTCCGACCGGACGGTGAACCGTTGGCATCTTCGCCCTTGGCGCTGGAGGCGTCGAGGCGATGGTGAGCTTGAGTTGTGGCATGTACATTCCTCCTGGGTGAGTGTTTGCGCAGCGTAGCGTATCTTGAACAATGCCACCGTCATCCGCCGCGCTATCGATCTCGAGGCGTTCCTGGACGATGTCGTCACGAACGACGGGAAGGTTCTCGTGGAACAGCGAGACGATCTCCAAAGAGGTCATATTTCGGTGACACAAGAAGAACCGCGCACCACCTACAGCGACCGCCGACATCGGAGAAGAAGATCTCACGAAGATCGCCTCAACTCGGGATCAAGTGGGTCGGTTGTTGCACTGTGAGTCATGATTGTCGCTACGGAGGCAAGGGCGGAAGGAGCGCGGCGACGAATCGTGAGCTTGAGGTGCTCCTCGTCTCGGTAGCCGTAGGCGCGCTTTGGCGGCGGCCTGGAGATTCACTTGGACAGCGTGGCCGCCGCAAAAGGTTAGCAGCGGCGCTGCCAGTGGCCGTGCCGTGTGAGGCTCCGTCGTGAATCGACTTGAATCGGGTCTGATGATCAGCTATCGTTACGTTGACGAACGGTGACATTTGTCGAGAAAGAGCACTAGTTGCAGCGCTGTAACCATTTCTGATCTAGGTCAAGATTCTCTCTCATTCGCTGAGAGCTTGTTCAGCGTCAACGGCTCTGGGGCGTGAGCGCGAGGGACGACGGCTGCGGGGCAGCCGTCGGTACGAGCCCGGCTGCTGCGCTTCCGCCCCCTCCCTATTCACCGCAATCTTGAGTGGATCTCGCTCACCGCCGGAAGTGGAACTGTTCCAGACCGCCGCCGAAGTGGGCGCGGCGCTGGAGGACGCGGATCCTGTTGTTGATGCCTTTGACCAGGCCGAGGCTTACCTTGTTCTCGGGTCGGGCAGTAGGGCGCGATGCCATCCCAGTGGCGGCCGATCATCTTCGCGAACTTCCGGTGGGGCTTGAGCCGCTTCCACTTGAGGCCCTGCTGCCAGCGGTCGAAGAAGGCGCGCGCCCAGCCCTCGTTCTTCCATGAGAAGGCCGCTCGTTGTCAATATATCCGCCACCACGTCCTTTGGGTGTGAGCCGATCACGCGGGGCCGCCGCAGTAAATCCCCGTACGTTTCGTGCCACACTGCTGCCGCGCAGTTCATCCAGCCCATCCGCGGCCCGCAGCTACGCCCGCCTAGAAATACACCTCCTCGTCGATGCTGCTGTTGAAGCCCCGCATCCCTATCGCTGCCACGCTTCCATTCGCACTCGCCCCGTACCATCAGGGGTGCGGTGCACGTTGGGGTCCGTCATGCCGCA
>MEMX01000090.1:0-18446 GCA_001768075.1 Anaeromyxobacter sp. RBG_16_69_14
GATGTCCGGCGCCTTGCGGCGCCTCAAGCGGAGGGGAGAACTCTCCCCCCGCGCCCCCCATCTCGAGCGCCAGTTCATGTGGCATGCGCTATCAGTAGTAGGTCAGCCATTCCCGATAGCGCGGCTCCTCGCCATGGACCGTCTTGAAGAAGGTGTCCTGGATCTTCTTCGTGACCGGCCCTGGCTGGCCCGCGCCGACGCGGCGGTCATCTACCTCGCGCACCGGGGTCACCTCGGCCGCCGTGCCCGTCATGAAGAGCTCGTCGGCGATGTACATGGTGTCTCGGGTGAACTTCTGCTCCACGATCGGGACGTCCAGGTCCTTCGCGATCCTCAGCACCGAATCGCGGGTGATCCCGGCGAGGACCGGGGAAGAAAGCGGTGGCGTGAAGAGCGTCCCGTTCTTCACGATGTAGACGTTCTCGCCTGAACCCTCGGCGACGTAGCCCTCGGTGTCGAGCAAGATTGCCTCGTCGTAGCCACAGAGCGTCGCCTCGCGGTTGGCGAGGAACGAGTTCACGTACTGGCCGCTGATCTTCGCCCGGACCATGCTGACGTTGACGTGCATGCGCGTGAAGGAGGAGATCTTGGCGCGGATGCCCTTCTTCAGACCCTCCTCCGACAGGTACGCGCCCCACGGCCAGGTCGCGATCGAGACCTGCACCGGGTTCACCGAGCCCACGCCCATGCTGCCGTAGCCGTAGAAGGCGAGAGGTCGGATGTAGCCCTCGGGCTGCTTGTTCGCCTTGAGCGTTTCGAGGCAGGCCTCGTGGAGCCGCTCCACGGGAAACGGGATGTCCATGAGGACGATGTGCGCCGAGTCGTAGAGGCGATCCAGGTGCTCGCGCAGGCGGAACACGGCCGAGCGGCCGTCGGCCGTCTTGTAGGCGCGGATCCCCTCGAAGACGCCGACGCCGTAGTGGAGCGCGTGCGTGAGCACGTGCACCTTGGCGTCGTCCCAGTTCACGAGCTTACCGTCGAGCCAGATCTTCTCGGCCTTGTTCATGGTGGGCGCCCTCGGCCCTGCGCTGCGGGAATGTGGTCAGCCGCAACGATGCCTCATCGCCGGGGAGGTGACAATAGACAGGGCACCCGTGGTCTACGCCGCCCGTACCGGCTCCAGCACCCGGACCGGCAGCACCATCGCGTTGAGCCCCGCGAACTGGAGCCGGCGCTGGAGCTGGTAGGCCGTCTCGTTGTGGAGGAGCCGCTGGTACCACCGCTCCTGCTCGAACACGAGCTTGCCCGCGAAGAAGAGCGCCCGCGGAAACTCCTTGCCGACGCTCAGGCAGAGTTGCTCCGCCTCGGCCACCGCCTCGGTCCCGATGGACATGCGGTAGTCGCAGACGAGCCCGAGGCGGCGGGCCAGGTCGACGTAGCGCTTGAGGCTCAGCTCCGTCTGTTGCCGGATCGCCTCCACCTCCTCGACGCCCTTCATGGTGGCGGAGTCGATGACCCCGACCGAGAGGAAGACGAAGTTCTTGTAGTGACCGGGGAAGAGCCGCTGGATGGTGAGGAGCTGGTGGATACCGAGGCCGGAGTAGGCGCCCACGAGGAGCACCGCGGTGGGCAGCTTCGGATCGAGCTTGCCGTGCTCGCCCACCGGGTGGGCTGGCAGCGCGTTCATGATCTCGTCGAGGCGCTTCAGATTGGACTGCACCCTGTGATAGTGGCGACGGATGACGAAGCAGAGCGCCACCACCACGCCCGTGACGGCGATGGTGACCCAGGCGCCCTCCCTGAACTTCTCGTAGACGTTGCCGGCGAGGATGCCGAGGCAGAGCGCGAAGGCGGCGCCGTGGATGGCGAAGCCGCGCTTGAAGCCGGTCTCGCGCCTGCGGTCGAACCAGTAACGCAGCATCGAGGCCTGCGAGAGCGAAAACGTGAGGAACACGTTGATGGCGTACATCGTGACGAGGGCGGTGATGTTGCCGTGCGTGTAGAAGAGCGTCGCGATGGCGGCGCCGCCCATGAGCAGCACACCGTCCTGCATGCTGAGCCTGTCGGAGAGCTGGGCGAGTCGGTGAGGCAGCCAGGAGTCGGTCGCCATGTTGGCCATCACGCGCGGCCCGTCGATGAAGCCCGCCTGCGCGGCCACGAACAGGAGCGCGGACTCGGCCGCCAGCGTCACCCAGATGTAGCCGTGGCGCAGCGGCCCGGGAAAGTCCTGCGCGAAGCGCTCGAGGAGGGAGGCGTTCATGGTCTTCCCTTCCTCGGGCACGATATGGAAAAGCATGTACAGGAGCACGATGCCGCCAGCGGTCAGCGCCAGCGAGACGGACATGTAGATCATCGTCTTGCGCGCGGTCTGGACCTTCGGCTCGCGCATGATCTGGAGGCCGTTCGAGACCGCCTCGATGCCGGTGTACGTACCGGCGCCCATGGAGTAGGCGCGCAGGAAGATGGCGAACATGCCCATCAGCCCGATCGTGCTCATCCCGTTCGAGAAGCCGGTCTTCACCTCGCCCACGACGCGCGGGATCTCGAAGGCGTGCGTGGCGACTCCACCCACGATGAGGAAGACATGGGTAAGAATGAAGACGAGGAAGATCGGGGTGAGGATCGTCACCGACTCCTTCACTCCGCGCAGGTTCATGATGACGAGCACGCCGATGACGACGGTCTCGAGGGCGACCTTGTGCTGCGCCCAGTGCGGTGGCATCAGGCTGAAGACCTGGTCCGCGGCGCTCGCGATCGAGACCGAGATGGTGAGGATGTAGTCGATGAGGAGGGCCGAGCCGGAGATGACGCCGAAGCGCGACCCGAGCAGCCTCGTCGCGACCACGTAGCCGCCGCCGCCAAAAGGGAAGCGCTTGATGATCTGCGAGTAGGCGATCGAGATGATGAGGACGGTCATCGTGACGGCGAGCGCCAGCGCGACCGCCAGGTAGTGGTGCTCGCCGATCGCCCTGAAGGTCTCCTCGGGGCCGTAGGCGGAGGAGGAGAGGCCGTCCGCACCGAGCCCGACCCAGGCCAGGAACGCGATGAGCGAGATGTGCTGGAAGACCTTCGGGTCCAGGATGTTGCGGGGCGCCCCCAGGAGCGCCCGCCGAAACCGCGCGAAACGTGTCGGTGTCGGACCGGGTGGTTCGGGGAGATCGGAGCGCTTGCCGACGGGCTTCAAGGAAGCCTCCTGTTCGAGCCGATGCGGGCCTTCGCGCGCTCGCCCTTCCTTAATCTACAATCTACCGAACGACCTCCTCGAAGGCCGCTCGCACCTCACCCGTCACCTTCGCGTAGTCCGCGGTGAGCCGCGCGCCCGGGTCCTCCCCGCAGTAGGCGAGCCGGCGCGCCAGCTGCGCGAGCGCGGCGCCCCCGTGGGGCAGGTGGTGGATCGCGTAGTCGTGCACGATGCGCAGTCTCAGATCCAGCCGGCGCAAGAAGTCGTAACCTCGGGCGAGCGCCCGGTGGCGATGCTCGGAAAGGAGCCCCGCCTCGCGCAGCCTGGCCAGGGCTATCGGCGTCGAGGTCGTGCGAACGCTGGGGTGCGCGTGGCCGTGCGCGAGCTGGAGGTATTGCGCTGCGAACTCCACGTCGACGAGCCCGCCGCGGCCCTCCTTGGGGTTCGGGCCGAGCGTTGCCTCCTTGCCCAGCTCGGTCTCGATCCGCTCGCGCATGCGGCGGATTTCGGCCGCGAGCGCGCCCGGGTCGGTGGGCCGGCTCCAGACCGCGGGGATGAGCACCTGCTGCCGGATCTCCTCGAACAGCTGCTCGTCGCCGGCGACGAAGCGCGCTCGCAGGAGCGCCTGGCGCTCCCAGATCTGGCTGCGCACCGGCGCGCCGCTGCTGTCTCCGCCGCCGTGGTAGCGGGCGAACCCGGATGCGCTGGTGACGAGAGCGCCCTGGTTGCCCGAGGGGCGCAGGCGCGTGTCGATCTTGTAGAGCAGCCCCTCACGGAGCGGCATCTGCAGGAAGGAGATCAGCCGTTGCGCGAGCCGCGCGTGATCGCCGTGGCTTTCCCCTGCCGGTGCGTCGCGATAGAGGAAGACGAGGTCGAGGTCGGAGTGGTAGCCGAGTTCGCGGCCGCCGAGCTTGCCCATGGCCACGATGCAGAGCCGCTCGCGGGGCAGCCGCCCCTTCTTGCGGGCCTCTGCCTCGGCGAGGTCGAGACCGCGCTCGATGCACGCCTCGGCCAGGTCGGAGAGCTGCTCCGCCACGCGCGCCAGCGGCAGCGCGCCGGCGATGTCGTGGAGGGCGATGCGGAGCACCTCCTCGTCCTTGTAGCGGCGCAGCTCACCCAGCTCTGCCTCTAGGCGGTCATCCGTGAGGCCAGCCTGCCCTCTGCCCGCCGCGTCTGCCAGGCGCTCGTCCAGCTCTCGCCGGAACGTGAGCTTCCCTTTCGCCAGCACCACCGAGTCCTGGCGCAGGAGCGTGTCGAGCAGCTCGGGGTGGCGCAGGAAGCGCTTGGAGAGGAAGTCGGAGGTGCCGAAGAGCGAGAGGAGGAGGCGCGCCACCCGGTGCCGTTCGAAGAGCAGCCGGAAGTATGGCTCGGGCGTTTGCAGCGCCGCAGCGAAGTCGGCCAGGAACCCGAGCGCCTGGTCGGGATCCGGCGCGGCGAGGGCCTCTTGCAGGAGCGCCACCGCTGCGACGGGGTCGCCGTTTCGCGAGAACGGGGTGCGACGGCGGCCGAGCGCCTCGAGGGCGGCGATGGCGCGTTCCGGATCGGCGAGTCCGCGTTTCAGCGCGAGCTCGGCGCGGCGGGCCACGTGAACCTGGGAGTCGGCGAGCAAGGACAGCTCGGGGTCGAGCTTCACCTCGCCGCTGCCCGTCCCGAGCAGGTCGCGGAAGAGGGCCGCCACCCGCTCCCTGTGGGCCCCGAGCACCTCGTCGAAGCGCTCCGCGCTGGGGAGGCCCATGGCGCGCGCCAGCGAGAGGCGCTCCTCGGGCGGAGGTAGCGTGTGCGTCTGTCGCCCGTCTACCATCTGCACCCGGTGCTCGGCGCGGCGCAGGAAGAGGTAGGCGTCGGCGAGCGCGTCGCGATCCCGCGCCTGGACCACTCCCGCGAAGAGGAGGCGATCGAGCGAGGGGAGCACGGCGCGCTCGCGCAGCTCGCGCTGCTTGCCGCCGTGGAGGAGCTGCAGGGCCGAGACGAAGAACTCGATCTCCCGGATTCCGCCCTTGCCGAGCTTGAGGTCGGCCTCTCCCTCGGCTCCGGCGCGCGCGTCGATGCGCGCCTTCATGGCCTGGATCTCGGTGAGGACCTCGAGGTCCAGCGAGCCGCGCCAGACGAACGGCTCGAGCAGCTTGATCAGCTCCTCCCCGATCTCGAGATCGGGGACCGCTGGCCGCGCCTTGAGGAGCGCGTTGCGCTCCCAGGAGCGGCCAAACGACTGATAGTACAGTTCCGCGGCGCGGATGCTGTTCACGATGGGGCCGTTGCGGCCGTCCGGCCGGAGGTTCAGATCGACGCGGAACACGAACCCGTCGTCGGTCGGCTTGGCGATGGCCTCGGTGACGAGCTCGGCGAGCTTGGCGTAGTGCGCGAAGTGCGTCACGCCATTGGCGGCGCCGGTCGTGCCGCCGGTTCCGTAGACGTACATGAGGTCGATGTCGGACGAGAAGTTGAGCTCGCGCGCGCCGAGCTTGCCCATGGCGAGCACGCAGAAACCGGCGCCGGGCTCACGCCCCTCCAGGCCGGCAGGAGCGCCGTGCCGGGCGCGCAGGCGGCGGCCGTGGAAGCGGATGGCGGCGTCGAGGCACGCGGTGGCCAGCCCCGACAGCTCGGCGGTCACCTCGTTCATGCGCGCCCGCCGCAAGTCGCGCAGCGCTATGCGCACGACCTCGCGGGCGCGGAGCCGGCGCAGCAGGCGATGGAAGCCGGCTGCGTCGTCGGGGTCGAGGCGAGCCACGGCGCGGGCGACGAGCCGTCGCAGCCCCATCTCGGCGCGCGGGTGAAACAGGTAGGGTGAGCGGGCCGCGCGGCGAAGCAGATGTGGGTCGCGGAAGAGAAGAGCTGCGATCATGCGCGACGCGCCACAGAGCAGTGCCAGGGCCTGGAGCAGGTCGGCCTCTCTCGGCAGCACGCCGGCGGCGTCGGCGTAGCGCTCGGCGCCGGCGAGCGCGAGGTCGGGATCGGGCGCCAGCTGGCAGGCCGCCTGGAGCTCGGCGATCCGGTCGGGAAAGCGCTGCGCCAGCCTGGCCAGGCGCTCGGGAGCATCGCGAGCGCGGAACGGGGTAGGGGCGAGACCGGGGATGAGGTGCGTGGATTCCTCCGCGTGCGAGCGACGGGAAGCTATACCGGGTGGGACTCTTGCGGCAACCTTGCGGAGCGCCTCACTGCTCCCCCTGATCGCCAGACCCCCGCCCGGCCCGCGACAGCCCGTGCTGCTTGATCTTCTTGTGGAGGTTGGTGCGCTCGACCCCGAGCGCCTGCGCGGCCTGGGTGATGTTCCAGTCGTGCTCCTCGAGCTTCTTCAGGATGTAGTCGCGCTCGACCAGCTCGCGGAGTTCCTTGAGCGGCACCTCGCCGTAGCGCGACAGGTTGGCGCTGCCGGCCGCGGCCGGCGCGGGGGCAACGCGCGGGCCGACCTGATCCGGCACGTCCTCGGCCGTGATGCGCTCCCCGCTCATGATCGCCATCCGCTCGCAGACGTTGCGGAGCTCGCGCACGTTGCCTGGCCACCGATACTGCTCGAGGCGCTGGTAGACCTCGGGCTCGACTGGTTTCGGGCGCATGCCGTTCTCGCGGACCGCGAGTTGCAAGAAGCGCTCGGCCAGGATCGGCACGTCCTCGAGCCGCTCGCGCAGGGGCGGGGCGCGCAGCGGCACCACGTTGAGACGGAAGAAGAGATCCTCGCGGAAGGCGGCCTCGCGAACCTCGGCTTCGAGGTCCTTGTTGGTGGCGGCGATGACCCTCACGTCGACCGTGAAGGAGCGCTCCGAGCCGACGCGAGTCACGTCGCCTGTCTGCAGGGCCCGCAGCACCTTCGCCTGCGCGGAGAGGCTCATGTCGCCGATCTCGTCCAGAAAGAGCGTGCCGCCGTGCGCCACCTCGAACTGACCGCGCCGGCGCGCGGCCGCGCCCGAGAAGCTCCCCTTCTCGTGGCCGAAGAGCTCGCTCTCGATGAGCTCGGAGGGGATGGCGGCGCAGTTCACCTTCACGAAGGGACCCGCCGATCGCTTGGATTGACGGTGGATCTCGTGCGCGATGAGCTCCTTGCCGGTGCCCGATTCGCCGAGCACGAGCACGCGCCCGTTGGTGGGCGCCACCTTGGCGATCTCCTCCCGCAGCCGCTGCAGCGCCGGGCTCTCACCGAGCATCTCGTCCCCGAAGCGCCGCTCGCGGGCGGACAGGTCCTTGACCTTCTCCTCCAGCGAGCGTCGGGCGAGCGCGTTCCGGACGCTCACCACCACCCGCTCCCGGTCGACCGGCTTCGAGAAGAAGTCCAGGGCGCCGCGCTTCATCGCCTCGACCACGTCGGTTGTCTCGGCGTGGCCGGAGATCACGATGACCGGCAGGTCGCGCCACAGCTCGCGCGCCCGGGAGAGCAGGGTCAGGCCGTCCATCCCGGGCAGGCGCACGTCGAAGAGGCCCAGGTCGACCGGCTCTACCTCGAGGAGCTTCAGCGCCTCCTCGGCGTTCTCCGCTTCGGTGACGGTGTAACCCTCGGGCTCGAGGACCATCCGCAGCGCGCGCCGGATGTTCTTCTCGTCGTCGACGACGAGGACGGTCTGCCTGGCCGGGTCCATACCCGGACTATACTGCGCCGGGCGCCGCGGGAGTCGCAGGGCGTGGTGTGCTGGTGAGCACTAGTCCTTGCGGTGGACCGGGAACGGTCCGAACGCCTGCTGGGTCGGCATCAGCTCGATCACGTTCACGTTGACGTGCCGTGGACGAGTCACGCACCAGGCGACCGTGTCCGCGATGTCCTCGGCCGTGAGCGGTTGCATCCCCCTGTAGACGGCCTGCGCCTTGCCAGTGTCCTTGAGGCGCACCAGCGAGAACTCGGTGTCGGCCATGCCGGGCTCGATCACGGTGACCCGCACGGGCGTCCCGAGCAGGTCCGCCTTGAGGTTCTGGGAGAACTGATGCACGAAGGCCTTGGTCGCGCCGTACACGTTGCCGCCGGGGTAGGGGTAGCTCGCCGCCACCGAGCCGATATTCACCACATGTCCGCGCCCGCGCGTGACCATGCCGGGCAGGATGGTCCGCGTACACGTCACCAGCCCTCGGCAGTTCGTGTCGATCATCGTCTCCCATTCGTCGAGCGACGCCCGGTGCGCGGGCTCGAGGCCGAGCGCGAGGCCGGCGTTGTTGACGAGCACGTCGACGCCGGAGAAGTCGGCCGGCAGGGCTGCGACGGCGGACTCGATCGCCTTGCGATCGCGCACGTCGAGCACCACCGGCAGCGCGCGGTCGCCGAGATCCCTCGCCAGCTCGGCGAGGCGCTCTGCGCGCCGGCCGGTCACGACCACCCGCGCGCCTTCGCGGACGAAGCGCTCCGCGATGGCACGGCCGAAGCCCGAGGTGGCGCCGGTCACGAATGCGGTGGTGTTCTCGAGAAGGTTGGGCATGGCTCCTCCAAGACCTCGGCTGTTAGAAGACCAACCAGAAACCGTTTGCCATGTACGCGAGCCCGAGCGCACCGAAGGCGAGGCCAACCACCCACATGATCGGTTTCTTCATGAGGGCGCCCACCGACGAGAGCATGATGGCGATCTGGAGGAGCATGACCGCCAGCCCGAAGGCACCCGCGTGGCGCTTCAGCTTGTCCTCGTCCAGCTGGATCCGCTCCGCCTCTGCCTTGATCTCGTTCTTCTCGCGGTCGTAGCGCGCCAGCTCCGCGCCGACCTTGGCGAGGCGCTCGTTGGCGAGCAGGTGCGCCTCGGGCGTGTGCGCCTCGAGCCGGAGCAGCTCCAGCTGGTCGCGGTGGAGCTCGATCACGTGTTGCTTGATGCTTTTCGCCTGGAAGTGCGACCAGTGGCTCGACTCCCGGGTCGTCGAGAGCTGTACCCTGGTCGAATAGACGCTGCCCCTGAGCGCGCTGATGGCGGCGCACACCGCCAGCACCGTCGTGGTCAGCGCGACCCATTGCATCCAGCGCTCCTTCGCGGGCGCTGCCCTGGCGGGCTCGGCCCTCACCTCTTGCTGCCTGGCGGCGTCGGCCATCGGTCCCCCTCCTCGCGAGAAGACGTGCCTGTTTACCACGAGGCACGAAGGCAAGCAGGTGTGAACGCGGCCTCGCTAGCGGGGCGCACTTGCGGCAGGGGACAAGCTCCGCCCTACTCGGCCAGTGGGGCAGCCCCCGCGAGGGGCAGGGCGATGGAGAACGAGGCGCCGCCGCCTTTTCGTTCTCCCGTTGCGATCTCACCCCCGTGCTGGAGGACGATCTTCTTCACGATGGCGAGTCCGAGCCCGGTGCCCTCGTGCCGCGTGGTGAAGTACGGATCGAAGACGCGCTCGCGCAGCTCGGCGGGGATGCCGGTGCCCTCGTCGGCGACCGTGAGCATGGCGCGGCCGTCCCCGGGTGCGATGGCGAGGTGGACGCGGGCGCGGGCGGGTCGCGACGCGTCGATGGCGTTGCGCACGAGGTTCGCGAGCACGCGGCGCATGAGCGCGCGATCGAGCGCCACCGGGCAGTTGCCCTCCCGGCGCACCTCCACGTCCGCCTCCTCGCCGAGCTGCGGGCTCGTGCGCACGAACTCCTCGACGAAGTCGCCCAGCTCGGCGGGCTCCGCCTTCACCTCGGGCAGCTTGGCGAAGCTGGAGAAGTCCTCGACCAGCCGTTGCAACGTCCCGATCTCCTCGCGGACGATCTCTCCCGCGTCGGCGAGGAGCCTCGCGAAGGCGGTGTCCTTCTCGGGCGCCGCAGCGTAGCGCGCCTCGAGCTGCTGGAAGGCGAGCTGGATGGGAGTGAGCGGGTTCTTGATCTCGTGGGCGAGCCGGCGGGCCACCTCCTGCCACCCGGAGATCTTCTCCAGATACACGATCCGGTCGCGGCTCTCCTTCACCTCCCGCACCATGCTGTTGAACGCGCGCGCCAGCGCCGCGACCTCGTCCCGGGCGCTCCCTGCCTCCACCTGCACCGAGAGGTTGCCCTTGGCAAGCTGGCGCACCGCGGCCACCAGCTCGGAGAGGCGCCGCGTGGTGCGCCGGGCGAGGAGCCCGCCGACGAGACCGGCGGCGAGCGCCCAGCCACCGAGGAGGGCAGCGAAGGCCCGCACGTAGCTGCGCTGGATGTCGGCCCGGAGCGCCTCGGCGCTGTGGTAGACCTCGGCCAGCTCGCGCGCCTCGGAGAGGTCCGCGAAGAAGCGGGCCTCGACCGCGAAGGTGCACTCGAGCGTGGCGCCCTCCGGCAGGCCGCGCCGGGCCGCGTTCGTGATGGGAACCGGGCCGGCCGTTGCCGGGCGCCACTCGCCGTCAGGGTTCGGCTCCGAGGCCTCCGCCTCGGCCAGCTCCGCGCCGTTCGCGTCCAGCACCGCCACCCGCCGCAGCCGCGGCGTTCGCTCCACCGCTCTCGTCAGGAAAGCCTCGAGCCGCGCCGGGTCGGATGGGAGCCGGCGCAGAATCGTGAGCGCCTGCTCGGCGTAGAGCTGCTTGCGCGCCTGGAAGAGGTCGCGGTAGAGCGCGGGCGTGGCCTCGAGTCGCGCCACCACGCGCGGGTTGAGCGCCATGGCGAGGTTCTCTGCGGTCAGCGTGCGCGCGAGCCAGAGCGCTGCCCCGAGCGGTACCACCGCCGCCAGCACCAGTGCGCCGGCGATCTTGAGCTCGAAGAGCGATGGCTTGAGCCGTGTCGGCCAGCGCCGCGGCGCCGGCCTGCCGCCCTTCGCGGGCGCCCAGGGGGCCGGATCGCGGCGCTGCGCCGCCCTCATCGCGCCGCGACCTCCTGCGCCGTGAAGGGGCGCGAGCGGAAGAGGTGCACGTCGGCGCCCGGGTCCGCGCTCTTGAGCAGGTAGCTCGCCATGGCGCCGAGGACGCTGCGCGACGGGGCTCCGCCGCGCCCGGCCATGGCCGGGTTGGCGATGAACTCCCGCGTGCGCTCGAGCAGTTCCTTGGAGACCGGGTTCAGCTCGACGCGCGTCTGGACGACCCACCTGCCGCCGCCCAGCGCCGTGAGCGGCCCCAGGTCGAGGTCGCGAGCGTCCGTCAGGAAGGCCCGCAGCTCGTCGAAGCGGCGGAAGGCGCGCATTCGCCCGCGCGGGCTCGCCGGGTCCTTCACCGTGACGCCGTAGCTCTCCTCCCAGACGTCGTACAGGACGTCCACCTCCCGGACGTAGAGGGCCACCGCGCCCTGACCGTGCTCGGGGAGGAGCGCGACGTGGAGGTCGATGACGTTGGTCAGGCCGTTCGAGAGGCGCTTCTGGAGATCCTGCGGGAATGCCGGGGCGAGGTCCAGGGTCGCAACGAGCCTCCCGCTCCGCCCCTCCAGCGAGCTCAGGACCGTGCCCTGCGCGTCGTGGGCGAGGGAGCCGAGCGAGAACGCGAGGACGAGGAGCAGGGCGGGGGCTCTTCTCTCGCGGTGAGAGAGACGAGCCGGTGGGTTCTGTAGGGTGGGGGCTCGTCCCCCGCCGCCTGTAGGGCCCGATTTCACAAAAAGTTGTCGAGCGCGTAGCCCATCGAGAGGTTGAAGCTGCCGATCGGTGTGTCGAGTCGAAGGGCCACCTCACCGGAGAACGGGACGCTCGAGGCGCGCGTCCGACCCGCCCTGGCCCGGGCGGCGCTGTAGAGCCAGCGCGCACCCAGCGCGAGGTAGCCGCGGTGGAAGAAGCGGCCCTGGGACCAGAGGGGGATGCCGTACTCGGCGCCCAGCATCGCCAGGTAGGCGTCGTAGCGCGAGTCGGTGGAGAAGTTGAGCTCGAGGGCTCGGCCCAGGGCGGGGCCCACCGAGAAGTAGGCGAAGTCGGCCGGGTAGAAGCGCTCGAAGAAGGGCGCCTCGCCCTGCACGGCACCGGCGGCCCCGAGCAGCTTCAGGCTGTGGCCGCCAAAGAGACCGTGATCGCTCTCCACCTGCAGGAGGTAACGGCTATACTCGTAGTCGCCGCCGAGCGCCTGCGAGCCGAGCACGATGTTCAGCGCCAGGCGGGTGCCATCGGTGGGGAAGAAGAGGTCGTTGCGCGTGTCCCGGTCGTAGGTGCCGGTGAGCGCCGCCAGCGTGGAGTGGCCGAGCCGGATCGAGGGCAAGGGGCCGCTCGCGATCGAGCCCGCGCTCTCGCTCGCGTTGAGGCGCTCCAGCCGGTAACCGGCGAGGAGCCGCTCGAAGGGGCCGGGGCGGATTCCCGCCGTCAGCTCTCCCCCGAGGCGCTCGTAGCGCAGCCGCGGTGCGCTGCCGTAGTGGCCTCCGAGGAGGCTGCACTCCGGATCGGGGCAGGTGAGCTCCTCGCCGCGCAGGGCGAAGGCCGAGGCGCCGAACACGAGGGGGAGTCCTGAGAAGGCGACGTCGGGCGCGTAGAAGGAGCCCCGCAACGCGAAGCGCGATGGGTCGAGCGGGCGCTCGGCCGGCGCGCCGCCGTAGACGAAGGCGCCCGAGAGGCCGAGCCCGAGGCCGAGGAAGTTGCCCTCCGATAGCCCGAGGCCGCCGTAGATGGGCTGCGGCCCCGTGGAGCCGATGACGAGATCGGACACGATCAGGGTGTTGCGCTCGGTGAACTCGAAGACGAGCACGACCAGGCCGCGCTCCTTGCCCCTCTCGACGCGCGTCTCGACGCGCGAGAACCAGCCCAGCTGCAACAGGCGCAGCCGCGAGAGGAGGACCGCCTTGTCGTCGAGCACCTCGCCCTCGGCGATGGACAGGTGCCTGCGCACCTCGGATGGGCGCGTCCGCTCGAGACCGTCAAACTGGATGCGCTCGACGACGTAACGACGGGTCACGCCCGCGGTGGGCTCCTCCGGCGGCGGGGGAAGCTCCGCCGCGGCTTTGCCTTGCGCGGACGCGAGGAGAGCAAGAGCCACGGCGGCGAGGGCTGGCGCGGGCATGCGCGGTGGATTCTAGCCTGCGCGAGACGAGCGATGTTCAGCCAGGTGTCCCCCGCGCCCGCTTCAGCTCCCAGTAGGCTCGGTGGATTTCGAGATCCAGCGGGTCGGCCGACAGCGCCGCTTCGTACTCGAGCATGGCCGCGGCGGGGTTACCGAGCTTCCTCGCCACCTGCGCCCGCGCCAGGTGCCGCTGCGCCCTCTCGGCCTGCCCGGGGCGCTCGGCCAGGAAGGAACGGCGGCGCGCCTCGACCACCGCGGCAGTGGTGCCGGCCGTCATGCAGTGCGCCACGCCGCGGAAGTTGCCGTGGCGCGCGTCGAACATCAGGCGCTCGGCGGGTGAGCCCAGCAGCGCGGCGGCCGCGTCGAGCCGCGCGAGCACCTCCGGAATGCGCGACGCCTGGTGCTCGGGGCGGAGCCGCAAACGGAGCGATTCGACCTCGCCGCGGAGGGCGCGCGCCCGTTCGCGGATCTCGGGGAAGCCCGCGTCGGCGTTCGCCCCGAGCAGTTCGTAGGGACCCGCCGCGGCGCGTCGCTCCAGGGCTTCGAGCGCGAGCGGCGCAGGAATGGGAGCCCGCTGGGGGGGCGACAGGGGTTGGATGCCCGGCGCGGCGAGGCGTACCGCGAAGGCGTCCACGGCCGCGCGCCTGGCTGGGTCGAGCCCTCGCAGCTGGACGGCGAAGCCGCGCGCCATCTTCCAGCGCTCCGCGTCGCCCGCGGTGACGTGTCGCACGACCTCGCCCGCCACCTCGAGCGGCGGGCTTCCCTGCACGGGCACCATGACCTGCATGGCGGAGAAGAGCGGGGGGAGCGTGCCCTCATCGCACAGGAAGATGCCGCCATGGGCGACCTCGCTGGCGCGGATCCGGCGCAGCTTGCCATCCGGGTAGCGCACCTCCAGCTCGCCCGACACGGGGCCCCCAGCAGGGAAGGTGGCTTCGCCTGGTCGCTCGGTCCCTTCACTGGAGGGACCCCGGGCAGGGGAGGTGGGTTCGCCGTGTCGATCGACGCTGGCATCGCGGGCTTCCACGGGCACGGCCGCGCTAGCGATCTCTCGCCGGGCCAGCTCCAGGTCGGCGGCGAAGGCAGCCATGTCCTGGTAGCGATCCTCCGGCTTCTTGGCCAGCGCCGTCAGGATGACGCGCTCCAGGGCCGGCGGGATGGACCGTTCCACCTGTCGCGGTGGGACGGGTGCATCACGCAGCTGCGCGAGCAGGATCTGCGTGATGGCCGCGCCGGTGAAGGGCAGTCGCCCGGTCGCGACCTCGTACGCCATGACCCCGAGCGCGTAGACATCGGTTCGGCGGTCCACGGGTCCGTTTTCACATTGCTCGGGGGCCATGTACTCGGGCGTGCCGACGATCATGCCCGCGACGGTGCGGGCGGCGGACTGGCGGTCAACGAGCTTGGCGATCCCGAAGTCCACCAGCTTCACGAAGCGGTCGCGGCCGTGTCGGTGCAGCAGGAAGACGTTCTCGGGCTTGAGGTCGCGATGGACCACTCCTCGGTCGTGCGCTGCGCGCAGGGCGTCGGCGAGCTGGAGGAGGATCTCGATCGCGGTTCGCGGCGCGACCAGGCCCTCCCGGAGGAGCGCCGAGAGCGGCGTGCCGTCCAGGTACTCCATGACGATGTAGTAGCGGCTTGGCGGGAGCAGGGCGAGATCGTAGACGCCGACGATGTTCTCGTGGCCGATCAGGTTCACCGCTCGCGCCTCGTCGTAGAACCGCCCGACGAGCTCCGGGCTCGCGCACATCGACTCGTGCAGGAACTTGATCGCGACCTTGCTGCCGATGATGGGATGCTCGGCCAGGTACACCGTGCCCATGCCGCCGCGGCCGAGCAGCTTCTGCACTCGGAAGCTGCCGACCATGGACCCGACCAGCGGATCGGTGGGCGCCTGAGGGCAAGGACCGACGGGGGCCTCCGGGCCCACGAGAACGCCGAGCCGGCTCGCCGGATCGCGCGCACCGGGACACTCGCCCCGCGCATGCTCACCGCGGCAGACAGGGCACGGCGGCCCCTCGTCGGACTGGATCGCGACCACCAGATCTCATCCCCGAATTCCAGGAGTTTGGAGCTTAACAGAAACCAGGCGGGAGCTCGCCGGCGATGACCCCGATCGGGTGAGGCTCTTCGCGCACTGAACGCGCAAAAACCTGTTATTGCCGCTTGGGTGAACTGGGCTACATAGCGCCTCCTCTTCCCATAACCCTTGACGCTCCGCGGTGCGGCTGCTTCATGAGGGAGCCATGGCCGAACTCAAGAACATGACGGTCCAGGCTCTGCGCGATCTCGCGCGCAAGGCGATCGGCCGCGGGCATTCGAAGCTCAAGACGAAGAAGGAGCTCATCGAAGCGTTGCAGGCGGCGGAGCGCAAGGTCTCCGACGCCGCCGAGAAGGCCGCCAGCAAGATGAAGTCCACCGGTCGCGCGGCGCGGGCGACCGGAAGAGCGGTCGGCGCCGAGAGTGGAAAGGGCAAGGAAGTCCCTGCGGCCGTGAAGCCGTCGGAGGAGCCTCGGGCGCCTGCTCGCGAGAGGGGGCCGGAGAAGCCGGAGAAGGGCAAGGAGCGCCGGGTGACCCCTGGGCGCACCCGGGCCGGGCAGGTGGCCAGCGCCGTGCCCGAGGTGGTGGACGCGGCGAAGGCGGGCGCTCGCCGGGTGCGAACGGCGGTGAGCGGTGAGCCCGAGCCAGATCCCGAAGGCCATATGGTGGCGCGGGTGGCCGGCGAGGACGCCGTCCGCGGCGCGCCTTATCCCATGACCGAGAGCGCGATGGAGACGGGGCACGGCGCGCGCGCCCCCTCGCGCCAGTTCGGTGTGGAAGCTTGGCCGGAGCCGAATGCCTACGACGAGCAGCTGGGTGAGCTGCCGTATAGCTACGGCGATGACATGCTGATGGCCCTGCCGCGCGATCCGAAGACGCTCTTCCTCTACTGGGACCACGCGCAGGACACGCTGCAGCATGCCTGGCGGGACGTCGAAGGTGGCCGCGCGCAGCTGTGGGTGTTCGCCCGCGAGCGCGACGGCCGCTGGACGCACGTGCGCTCCGTCGACTTCGCGCTCGAGTCGCGCAGCTACTACGTCCACGACCTCGAGCCTGGACGCGTTTACCGCGCCGAGATCCATATCGTGGATCTCCACGGACAGCACAGGCTCCTCCCTCGGCCGTCCAACGAGATGACGCTGCCTCCGGTGGGTCCATCGCCGATTATCGACGATCGCTTCATGCGCATCCTGTGGAACGAGCCGTTGCGGCGCCTGCTGCGCGAGGCGTACCCGGGCGGCCCCTTTCCGGAGGACGTGCGGTCGCAGCTGGCGCGCCTCTCCGAGTGGTCAGGCTTCGCCGGGCGCCCGGGGGGCGGCAGCGCCGGGGGCATGGGCGGGCGGTCTCCCTCCCCGACGTCTTCGTCCGCACCCTGGTCTGCGTCCTCACCCGGCCGCCGGTCCGACGGGGAGGACCGCTAGATGGCCCAGGACGTCCTCGGATACCTGTCGCTCCATTTGCACGCACATCTCCCCTTCGTCCGCCACCCGGAGTTCGAGGACTTCCTGGAGGAGGACTGGCTCTACGAGGCGATCAGCGAGACCTACCTGCCGCTCTTGCGCGTCTTCGACCGCGCCACGGACGAGGGGATCCCGTTCCGCGTCTCGCTCACCATGTCGCCGCCGCTGGTCGCGATGCTGCGCGACGACCTGCTCATGAGCAGGTACGCGGGGCGGCTGGACAAGCTCTGCGAACTCGCCGACAAGGAGGTGCACCGCACCCGCGGTGACCCGACGTTTCACCCGCTCGCGCTCCACTACCAGCGCGAGTTCCGGGAGCTGGCGTCGCTCTTCAAGGACCGTTATCGGCGCGACCTGGTGGCCGCCTTCAAGCGGCTCGAGGACGCCGGCCGGCTGGAGCTCCTGACCTGCGGCGCGACGCACGGGTTCCTGCCGCTCATCCAGATGTACCCCGAGGCCGTCCGAGCCCAGATCGCGGTGGCGGTGGCCCACCACCGGCGCCACTTCGGGCGCGATCCGACGGGCATCTGGCTCCCCGAGTGCGGCTACTTCCCGGGCCTGGATCGATTCCTTGCCGAGCAGAACATCCGCTTCTTCTTCGTAGACACGCACGGCATCACCGACGCGAGCCCGCGTCCGCGCTACGGCGTGTACGCGCCCGTCTACACGCCCACTGGTCCGGCGGCCTTCGGTCGCGATCCCGAGTCGTCGATGCAGGTGTGGAGCGCGGAGCACGGCTACCCGGGCGACCCGGACTACCGTGAGTTCTACCGGGACGTCGGCTGGGATCTCGACCTCGACTACGTCCGCGAGTACGTCCAGCCGACCGGGCAACGCAAGAACGTCGGCATCAAGTACTACCGGATCACCGGCAAGACGGCACACAAGCAGCCGTACGACCCCGAGCGTGCCCGGGAGCGGGCCGCCGCGCACGCCGGCAATTTCATGTTCAACCGCGAGCGGCAGATCGAGCACCTGTCCGCGCGCATGGGGGGCACGCGGCCCATCGTCGCGTCACCCTACGACGCCGAGCTCTACGGGCACTGGTGGCACGAGGGGCCGATGTTCATCGACTTCCTCATCCGAAAGGTCGCCTTCGACCAGAGCGTCTTCCGGCTGGCGACGCCCGGCGAGTACCTGCGCGACAACCCCGAACAGCAAGTCTCGACACCGCCGCTCTGCTCCTGGGGCTCGGGCGGCTACGCCGGCGTCTGGCTCGACGGCTCCAACGACTGGATCTACCGCCACCTGCACAAGGCGGCGGAGCGGATGATCGCCCTCGCGCGCGAGTTCCCCGAGTCGGACGGCCTGGAGCGCCGCGCGCTCAACCAGGCAGCCCGCGAGCTGCTCCTGGCGCAGTCGAGCGACTGGGCGTTCATCATGAAGACCGGCACGATGGTCGAGTACGCCATCCGCCGTACCAGGGAGCACCTGTTGCGCTTCACCCGGTTGCACGACCAGGTCCGCTCCCGCCAGATCGACGAGAGCTGGCTCTCGTACGTGGAAGGGAAGGACAACCTCTTCCCCGAGATCGACTGGCGAGTGTACCGGCCCGCCTAGCTCTCGGGGGGGCTCGGGGGCTACAGGAAACGAACCCGCTCCCGGTCCGGCTCCTGGCTGTGTGGTCTTGGAGCTCGCTCACGAATCACGTCGCCGACGACGTCGTTGACCCCCTCCCTCGGGCCGATTACCCTCCCGCTTCCGTTTTCCCTTCACGGATCACCGGAGTACGAGGCCGGCACATGCCCGAGGAGCTGGGTTCCACCGAGCGCGAGATCATCGCGCAGCGCACCCGCAAGGCCGAGGAACTCAGGAAACTTGGGGTGAACCCGTTCGGGAACGGTCACGCGCCCAAGCACCTCGCGAAGGATCTCTCGGATCGCTACGGCGACCAGCCCACCGACGAGATCGCCAAGGACCCCGGCCGCTGGTCCATCGCGGGCCGCGTGCTCGCGGTGCGCAGCTTCGGCAAGGCTGCCTTCCTGCGCGTGCGCGACAGGTCCGCCGAGATCCAGGTCTGGGTGAAGAAGGAC
>MEMX01000090.1:18507-21465 GCA_001768075.1 Anaeromyxobacter sp. RBG_16_69_14
CCGCCGAGGGGCCCGCGACCCGCACCAAGACCGGGGAGCTCACGGTCGAGGCCGCGGAGTTCACCATCCTCACCAAATCGGTCCGGCCGTTGCCCGAGAAGTGGCACGGCCTCACCGACGTGGAGGAACGCTACCGCCGCCGCTACGTCGACCTCATCGTCACCCCCGGCGTGCGCGAGGCCTTCCAGCGGCGCGCTCGCATCGTGTCGACCATCCGCCACTTCCTCGACCAGCGTGGCTACCTGGAGGTCGAGACGCCGACGTTGCACAAGCCGGAGGAAGCGGGGGGTGCCGCGGCGCGCCCGTTCGAGACGCACCACAACGCGCTCGACCTGGATCTGAAGCTGCGCATCGCCACGGAGCTGCACCTGAAGCGGCTGGTGGTGGGCGGGCTGGAGCGCGTCTACGAGATCGGGCGGATCTGGCGCAACGAGGGCATCGACCGCCGCCATAACCCCGAGTTCACCTCGATCGAGTTCTACCAGTCGTACGCCACGCACGAGGATCTGATGTCGCTCACCGAGCAGCTCTTTCATGAGCTGTCGGTGGAGGTGACGGGTTCTTCCGTCATCACGTTCCAGGGTCAGCGCATCGACCTCACCCCCCCCTATCCGCGCGTCTCCATGCTGGAGATGGGCGCGCGGGCTCTCGGCCTGTCGGTGGAGGACGCGCTCGCCGGGAAGGGGCTCGCCGAGGCGGTGTCGCGCGCGGCGGCGCGCGAGAACGACTCCGAAGACGCCTGGAAGCTGGAGCAGGCCGCCCAGCGGTCGCCCGGCGAGGCCATCGCCAGGGCATTCGAGGTGTTCTACGAGCACCAGCTCCCCAGGGACCGCCCCGCCTTCGTGGTGGACTTCCCCCTCGAGACGAGCCCGCTCTCCCGTCGCCGAGACACGGATCCGCGCCTCGTCGATCGGTTCGAGCTCTTCGTCGCCGGGATGGAGGTGGCGAACGCCTTCAGCGAGCTCAACGATCCCAGCGACCAGCGAGCCCGCTTCGAGGAGCAGATGAGGAACAAGGCGGCCGGCGACGAGGAGGCGATGCCCTTCGACGAGGACTTCGTGAGGGCCCTCGAGTACGGCATGCCTCCCACGGCAGGGGAGGGGATCGGTATCGACCGCGTGGCCATGCTCCTCACGGACTCGCCCTCCATCCGCGACGTCGTCCTCTTCCCGCTCCTCAAGAGCAGGGATTGAAACAGCCGCCTTGCTGTTCAAGGCCAACGTGACCGTTTCCACGAATCCCGCGAACCCGCCGACCCCCGCCCCGGGCCAGCCAGGCCCGGGGTGTGCGCCGCGCCGCGTCCCGGCCGTCTTCTCCGTGGCGACCTTCGCCTTCGCCGCGGCGGGCGTGCTGGGTGCGCCGCTGGTGGCCGGCCTGGGCGAGGTCGTCCTGGGCGACCGCCTCGGCCTCGCCACCGGGCTCGCCACGGGCCTGGCGGTGTTGGCAGGTGCGCTGGTAGCTGCTGCAGGGGGATTCCTCGGCGCGGCCGCGGGCCAGCGGATCGGTTTCCACGAGATCGCCGCGGCCACGTTGGTGCTCGTGGCGGTCCTGTTCGGTCCCGTCCTCGACGGCCTTCCGAAGCTCCGCTCCACCGGACTCGCCCTCTCGGCGTGGGAGGCGCAAGGTACGCTGGTCGTCGTGCTGGGCTTCGTGTTCACGGCGGTCGCTGCCGGGGCTTCGGCCTTCACCGGCGCGTCCGTCGGCTATCTGCTATTTGGCTCGGGGCGCTTCGATGCCTCGCTCTCCTACGAGCTCTTCGTCGCGAAGAGCCACCTGCGCCTGGCGCCGCGCACGCTCCTCGGGCTCTTCCTGCTCGTCGTGACCGGCATCGTGCCCGGCCTGCTGGCAGCCATGGCGTGGTCGTTCTGGCGGAATCGACAGGAGCACGAGGCCGCGCGCCGGGGCGAGCTGGCGCTGCGGCCGCGCATGCCGGCGACGCTGCTCATGACGCTCATCTCGATCGGCGGGGTCGCCATCGGTGTGTGGGCGCTCACGGTGGTGCTGTCGGTGATGAGCGGCTTCGAGGGGGACCTCAAGGCCAAGATCCTGGGCACGCGCTCTCACGGTATGCTGCAGAAATACGGGCAGAACGATTCTCCGGAGTGGCGGCAGGTGCGCGAGCAGGTGCTGGCCGTGCCCGGCGTCGTCGGCGCGACGCCGTTCATCTACAACGAGGTGATGCTGTCGGCGGACCAGAACCTGACGGGCACGCTCCTCGAGGCCATCGATCCGCGCACCGTCGGTACCGTCATCGACCTACCGCGCACCATCCAGGAAGGGAAGCTCGAGTACCTGGAGCACCCCGAGCGCATCCCGTCGCCGCCGGATGATCGCGGCGGCATCGCCCCGTCCACCGAACTCGACCCTCTCCTCGGCGAGCCGCCGTCAAAGCAGGGCAAGGCGAGGGGCAAGGCGGCGCCGGCGGCCCCGAAGGAGGGCGGCTCGGCCGCCTCGAAGTCCGCGAAGGTCATGCCTGGCATCGTCATCGGGAAGGAGATGGCGCACGGCCTGCGCGTCTTCGTGGGCGACACCGTCAACGTGATCTCGCCGCTCGGTGAGCTTGGGCCGGCCGGCCCCCAGCCCAAGAGCCGCCCGTTCCGCGTGGCGGCGATCTTCTACTCGGGGATGTACGAGTACGACTCCAAGTTCGCGTACATCGAGCTCTCCGAGGCGCAGCGCTTCTTTGGCACCGGCCGGTCAGTCACCGGGCTAGAGATCAAGGTCCGGGACGTCGACGAGGCGCGGCCCATCCTGCGGCGGGTGCTCGCCGCGCTCGAGGGCTACCCCTACCGCGTTCGCGACTGGGGCGAGCTCAACCGCAACCTCTTCTCTGCCCTGATGATGGAGAAGGTGGTGATGGCGGTGATCCTGGGGTTCATCGTGCTCGTGGCGAGCTTCATCATCGTCGCCACGCTCATCATGCAGGTGCTCGACAAGCGCCGCGAGATCGCGGTGCTG
>MEMX01000091.1:0-13077 GCA_001768075.1 Anaeromyxobacter sp. RBG_16_69_14
CGGCGGCCGCGAGCGCCGACGCCATCCTCGAGTTCTTCGGTCCGAGCCCGCCGGCCACGTACGTGCTCCGGCGCACCTCGGCCTCGCTGCCGGCGCTCGCCCGGTCGGCCCGCTCGTTCTTCCGGCGCAGGGGCGTCCGGGACGCGCTCGGCATCTGCGCCGCTGAACCGAGCTCCAGGACCGTGCTGATCGTCGTCGCGGCCGGGCTGGGACGGCCGCTCCTCCCGCCGCGCACGCTTCACCAGCTCGGGCGCCTCTCGGCCCATCTCAACTCCAGCATCAGGTTGCGGCGCACGCTCGCAGCGGCGGGCAAGTCGGAGCCGGACGCGACCCTCGACCCGGCCGGCAGGGTCCTGGACGCGGTCCGCGACGCGCGCTGCACGAACGCGCGCGCGTCGCTCGCCGACGCGGTCCGTCGCATGGACCGGGCGAGGGGTGCTCTCCGGAGGACCGATGCCGACGAGGCCCTCCAGCTCTGGCAGGGGCTGGTGGACGGCACCTGGTCCCTCATCGACCAGTGCGATTCGGATGGGAAGCGCTACGTGCTCGCACGCCGAAACGCTCCCGGCGTGACCGATCCCAAGGCGCTCACGGAACAGGCGCGCGCGTCGCTCGCGTTCGCGGCCATGGGGCACCAGGACAAGTACATCGGCTACCTGCTCGGGCTCGCCGCCTCCACGGTCTCCGGGCACCTGCGCTCGGCGGAGCGAAAGCTCGGACTCGCGAGCCGCGCAGAGCTCATCCAGCGCTTCGCTCCCCTCGTGTGGCTCGGGAGAGGCGAGGGCGGTTCGACGCGGGGTAACCCGGAGAGCATCCATTCGTGATCGAGCTGCTGCAGACGTTGAAGGGCGTCCGCTACGAGCCGATCGCCGACTGCGGCCACTCCGCGTTGCAGGAGCAGCCGCGCCGTACTGCGGAGATCCTGCTGCAGCTGCGGTACCTGGCGAGCGGTCCAGCGCCCGACGCTGCGGAGTCAGCCAGGACCGGCCGGGGTGCCGGGGACGGTGCGCGCCTCCCCGGCGCGCGCGCAGCAGCCGCCGCGAAGGGGGCTTCGACGGCAGGATCCGGATCACGTGCGAAGAGCGTCAGGTGACCTCCGACGTGATGGGGGACAGGATCCGACCGTCGGCGCTGTAGTTACGCAAGGAGCGGCGCACACAACAACCCTGTGCCAGATCGAATGCCACACAGGAATCGATCGGCTTCGAGTAGATGTGAAGGCTCACACAGCCAGCGCCGCTCGTCTCGGCGTTCTCGATCTGGTGGATCGTCTGGGTCTTGTCCACCGTGGTCACCCGGCCGTCGGCCCCGCAGCGGTCCGTGTTCAAGAGCTGGAGCTCCACTCCGCGTCCCCCTGCCAGGCAATCCATACCCACGACGTGACGGTTCTCGGGAGCGCTGCATCGCAGGTGACGGTACTCCCGAAGGAGGATTTCGCCCTGGACGACCTTCATCCATCCCAGCTGTCCGTTGTGCGTATGGACCGGCGTCTTCTGCCCCGGGAGCCAGCACAGCGCCAGGACCTCGAAGAGCTCGTCGCGGAAGATCAGATTGCGGGTGTAAGAGCTCGCATCCCAGAACACGTACCGGGAGAGCGCTTCGTAGCCGAGATCCATCTCTGCAAGGTATTCGAGTACTCGCGCCTTGGTGATGATCCCGGCCTCGATCGACCGCAGCCCGGCGATGAGGTCTCCAATGCTCGTGCGAAGAGGGTGCGCGTCCATTGCATGCCTCCTGCGTGTAGGGACGGTCCTCAGTGCTCGACGTGTTGTCACGCCGGCAATGGGACGCACCGGGCAGTTGGAGTCCGCCGAAAGATTCAGAGCATGTCTTCGCCGGAGCCCCGGGTTACGGGTTGGTGCCGAAGAACCGACCGAGGACGAGCGGGTCGTTCGCCACCTGTTCGGCTCGTGAGTGTGGAGCCGGTGGCGCTCCGACGCCATGGTCATCGATTCGGGCGATTGTCGGGTGGAGGCGGTCGCCCACCCGAGGAGATGTCATGCGAGTTCCCACGCATCGCAGGGAGCGCGCTCACGCGCCCGCATCGTCTCGTCTACTTCGCGGCGGGATCATTCGCGGGAGGCCGCGCGGGGGTTGCGCGGGGGTTGTTCGGGGGTTGTTCGACCAGTTCGCACGTTTCGGCCGCGCGGTCCCAACCTCGAGAGTGCCGGAGCGCAGCGCCCACGCAGCCACGCGGCCGCGCGAGATCGTCCGGAACGAATCGCCGGCCTCAAGCACGTGATCCACCGGGTCGCCCGCCTGCGTGACGAGGAAGGTGCCAGCCCGGCATGTCAGGGTGAGGCCCGTCGACCCGGGCCGAAATGCACCTGTCCCGTCCGCAGCGGACTCCCAGAGGCGCGCCGGCGTGGGCCGGGCGCAGCGCGCCCACCACCCCCGGACGCGCCCCAGCGCCGCCGCGAGCGTGCCCCGCGCCGGCACCCCAGCGGCGCCGCTGGGCAGGACCATCCCGCCGTCGGGCGTCGGCGCGGTCATCGCGCAGCTCTCCGGCCCGCGGCGAGGTGGACGCGGAGTTCGGGGTTGCGATCGCCGACGATCCCGATCGCCGCCGTGAGTGAGCCATCGAGCACCTTCGGGTTCTGTTGCTCCATCGGGGCCTCCTCGGCGCGGTCTTTCGCGCACGGTCATTTCTCACTGGAAGGAGGCCGCAGGTCCAGTTAAACATTATTAATGAAATCATCCACAATCACCTTCACGATCGACATCCGCCGGTTGCGCGTCTTACGCGAGCTGCGGCAGCGCGGGACGATCGGGGCGACCGCCAAGGCGCTGAGCCCTGACGCCGTCCGCCGGCTCGGGCGACGCGGAGAGCCATGGGGTCGAACAGCGAGGGCCTCCCCGCATAGCGGTGACCCACGCCTGGTCGCGAGGAAGAGGCTGCTGGCCGACCGACCGTAACCTGGATCAATCAGGGGAGTGGGTTGCGCCACCGCTGAAGAGATTGCCGAAGAATTCGGGAACCTCTCGGGCCAACCCGAGCGACGCGATCGCTCCCCCCTCCTGCGCAGCGGATGCTATGGTCCCCGACTGGGCTGCCAGCGCTCGGGAAGGGTGTCATGCCGATGATCCAGTTCACCAAGAACTACACCGACCGGTCCAACGACCAGGGGTTCCAGTTCGAGTTCTACTGTGACAAGTGCGGCAACGGCTACATGTCGCGCTTCCTGCCCAGCAAGATCGGGATTGCGGCGGGCCTCCTGCGCGCGGCCGGTTCAATCTTCGGCGGGGTCCTGGGGCAGGCTGGGCACGCCGGCGATCAGGTGAAGGATGTGCTCCGGGGAAAGGCCCGGGACGACGCCTTCGCCACAGCCGTCAGCGAGGGGCGGCAGAGGTTCAAGCAGTGCACGCGCTGCGGAAACTGGGTCTGCCCCGAGGTCTGCTGGAACGAGAAGCGGACGCTGTGCGAGGACTGCGCGCCCGACCTTCAGCAGGAGGCGGCCGCCGCGCAAGCGCGGGCCGCGGCGGAGCAGGTGCGTGAGAAAGCGCGCGCCACGAACCTGGTCGAGGGCGTGGACATGAAGGCCCCTCAGCTGGCCGCGTGCCCACATTGTAACGCGCGGGTGGAAGGCGGGAAGTTCTGTCCCGAGTGCGGCAAGCCCCTCACCAGCAAGACCATCTGCAAGAAGTGTGGAGCCCAGTTCGACGGCAAGTTCTGCCCGGAGTGCGGAACGCCGCGCGGGTAGCCGACGTCGGATGCGCCGGCCGCTGGGGACCAGCCGCTCGAGCCCCAGCGCGTCTGAACGCGAAAGGCGGTCTGCCACCCCGCATCCCTATAATGGAGGGGCACAAGAAGGGGCGGCCATGGATGAGTTGAAGCTGTCGCTGCTCGTGACCTCGACGCTGAGCAGGACGCTTGCCATTCACGAGCAGGTCTGCCAGCTACTCAAGGGCGCCCGCCTCTACACGGCCAAGGGGTCCGATGAGCTTCGCCTCGCCCTCCTCGTCGCTGCCAGGGAGGCCCTTCGCGAGCAGGGGCATCCGGCGGAGGCGGCGACGATCGAGGCCTCGCGCCTGACCGTCGCCCAGTTCGGAAACACCGCCGACGCGAGCGGCGCAGCGAAGGCTGCGGCCCGGCTGCTCGCGGCTCGCAAGAATCGCAAGAAGCGATCCTGACGATGGTTCACACCAACGGGACGCCCCGGCTGGCATGATCGCGCCACCCGGCGCGGAGCTGGTCGCGCCAGGCCAGGGCCTCGCGCACGAAGGCGAGTGCGCGCGGGGGAGAGCGGGCAGCGTCGAGGGCCGCTCGAGCGCCGTGCGCTGCGCGGCTTGCGATGCCATGGGCCCCGAGCGCGGCTGCCAGGCTGTGCCCGACGGGTGCGAGCGGGCGAGTGGGCGTGTCCGTCACGAGCCGGAGGACGAGGAACGGGAGCTCGGCGGCGCCCGCGACGCCGGCGAGCGCCGCCGACTCCATGTCCGCCGCCGCCGGATCGGGAAGTCCGGACACGCCCATCGACAGGACGTGGTCGGCGGAGACCACGTGGCAGGCGAGGGCCCCCTCCGCGACGCGGAGTAGCCCGCGCGGCAGTTCCACCGGCATGATGCGCGGGGCAGCGCGCGGGGCAGCGCCGCCGCCGACGAGCCGGTGCACGCTCGACGCGGTGATCCATGCCAGCGGCTCGACCGCGGACGAGAGCGCCCCGGCGAAGCCGGACGAGACCACGAGCGCCGGTCGGGGATCGTGCGAGGGCGTCGCGCCGCCCGCCCTGGTCGCGAGCCAGCGCGTCAGCGCGTCGGCGGCGCGCTCGGGCCCGACGCCCGTCGTGAGCACCTCGATTCCCCGCGCGGCGGCGTCCGCGATGCCGCGACGGCACGCGGCGGCCTCCGTGCCGGTCGCTGCGCAGACCAGGATCACGCGAGGCTCCTCCGGGCCCGGAAGCGCCACGCGAGCGAGGAGAGTGTGACGGTGATGACGGCGGCGCTGGCCATCGCGAGCGCGTGATCGCCGATGACGAGCGTCACGGCCAGGTTGAAGCCGAACACCCCGGCGTAGACGGCGTAGACCGCCCACACGAACCGCGGGTGGACAGGCCGCCACGGGCCCGCGCAACACGGCAGAGCGATGACGAGGCGCTGGAAGGCCCACTGGCTCGCGGCGCCGACGAAGAACCAGCCGGCGAAGTTGGCGGCGGTCACCCCGAAGTAGAACCCTCGGGTCGGGTACTCGTAGATCCGACCCAGGAACCACTTCTCGCCCTGCAGCGCGACCGGGTCGATGACGACGTCGAGCAGCATCATCACGAGCCCGCCCAGGAGCGGGGTCGCGCCGCGGAAGAGCCCCGGCCAGTCGCCCCGGGCGAGCGCCTCGCGCGGGGAGAGGAGGGCCGCTGCCAGGGCGAAGCTGAAGTAGGACAGGAAGACGAACGAGAGCGAGTCCCAGAACGGCACGTTCGAGATCCACAGCTCGCGCGTGCGGGTCGCGTCGAAGTAGCTATACGGCCCGAAGGGAAAGCCGTTCCGCGTGGAGCTGTACTCGCAGCCGAAGGCGATGAGCCACGTCGCGAACGCGAAGGTGGCGGTCCGCTTCCAGCCGAGCTGGTAGATGGCGAACGCGAGGAAGCAGACGAAGAAGGCGTATACGTACGGCCGGTGCACGACGGTGCCCCACAGCAGCGGCAGGAAGCTCGGGGCGGCCATCTCCGCTCCCTACCGGCCGCCGGCTACGCAGAAGCGGCCCAGGGCCATGAGCGGGAAGGCGTGCCGGTAGAGGTGGTAACGGAGGTAGAAGTGGCGCGGGAACCCGGTGCCGGTGAACTCCGCCTCCGCCCACGACCCGACTTCGGAGCCGGACGCGAGCTGGCGATCCACGAGCCACGCGACGCCGCGCTGGACCGCTCCGTTCGTGGGCGGGCGGTAGGCGAGGAGCCCCATCACCCCCCACGCGGTCTGCGACGCCGTCGAGGGCCCGCGGCCCATCGCCGACCGGTCGGCGTACGACTCGAGGCCCTCGCCGAAGCCCCCGTCGCCGTTCTGCACCGACTCGAGCCAGAGGAGAGCGCGCTCGACCATCGGGTCCGACGCCGGCACGCGCTGGCGGGCGAGGCCGCAGAGGACGTTCGACGTCCCGTACACGTAGTTGACCCCCCACCGCCCGAACCAGCTCCCCTCCTCCTCCTGCGAGCGACGCAGGTAGGCGATGCCGCGACCGCAAGCGGCACGGTGTCGCCGGTCGTCGAGCACGCCCAGCGCCTCGAGGACGCGCCCGGTCACGTCCGGCGTGGACGGGTCGCAGAGCGAGTCCATGTCGGAGAAGGGGATCTCGTTCAGGAAGCGCCGGTCGTTCTCCACGTCGAAGGCGGCCCACCCGCCGTCGCGGTTCTGCATGGAGAGCATCCAGGCGACGCCGCGCTGGATCACGCCCTCGGTGCGGCAGGAGGGATCGCCTTTCAGGAGGGCGATCAACACGGCGGCGGTGTCGTCCACGTCCGGGTACCATGTGTTGACGTGCTCGAATGACCAGCCGCCCGGCCCTCCGCGGCGGTTGTAGACCCTCCAGTCGCCGTGGTCGTCGAGGATCTGCTTGCGCGCCATCCAGCGCCGGACCGAGACCAGCCGCGGATCGCGCCCGTCGTGGCCGGAATCGGCGAGGCCGATGAGCGACAGCGCCGAGTCCCACACCGGCGACTGGCACGCCTCGATCCGGAAGCCCTCGCCGTCGAGGATCCCGAACCGCTCGATGGCTTCGAGGCCGCGGGTGACCGGGTCGGAGTCGAGCGCGTGACCGGCGAGGCGGAGCGCCAGCACGCCGTTCAGCATGGGCGGGAAGATCCCGGCCCAGTCGCCGCTCGCCTCCTCGTGCTCGAGCACCCAGCGCTCGCACTCGCGCAGCGCGCGCTCGCGCAGCCGGGGCATGGGAGGGATGCTCCGGGCGTTCTCGTAGAGCCGGAGCAGCGCGTCGCCCGCGTTGAAGAAGGCCTTCCAGCCGATGCCGTCGCTGCGCAGCGTGTCGAGGACCGAGGCGCGGTAAGGCACGCCCTTCCTGGTCGGATCGAGCCAGAGGTGGTCGAGCCAGCCCGAGTCGCCGTCGGGGAGCGCGAAGTTGGGTCGGTGATGGAACAGGATGAAGAGCGGGACCATCGTGCTGCGCGCCCAGCTCGAGAGGCGGTAGATGTTGACGGGGCTCCACGACGGGAGGAGGACGAACTCGGGCGGGAGGAACGGCACCGCGTCCCAGGGAAACAGGCCGAAGAGGGCGAGGTTGATGCGCGTGAAGACGCGCACGCGCGCGATTCCGCCTGCGCCGCGGATGAACCGCTCGGCTCGGAGCATGCGGTCGTCGCTCACCGGCAGGCCGAGGAGCCGCAGCGCGAGGTAGGTCTCGACCGCCGTCGAGACGTCGCCGGGGAGGTTGTGCGCGATCCCAAAGCTCCCGTCGCTCTTCTGGCGCGAGAAGAGGTAGCGCGCGATGGCCTCCTTCCGGTCGGCGAGGTCGAGGCCCAGCGCTTGGCGGAGGAAGACGTACTCGGCGGTGATGCTCGTGTTCGACTCGAGTTCGGCGCACCAGTGGTCGCCGCGCTGAACGCGGAAGAGAAAGTCCTCTGCGGCCGAGGCTGCCGCGCGAGCCCTGCGGATCAGGGAAGGCAGGCTGCCCCGCGCCGACCGCAGAGCCCCTGCAGGCGCGCCCGCGCCAGCACCTCGATCGATTTCCCCTGCGCCAGCACTCCGATCGATGCCTCCACCGCTGGAGGCCGGGTCCCGTGCGCCCTCGCGAGCGCCTTCGCCGTTTCGGGGAAGGCGCCCCTGCTTGACGGGCTTCGCCCCTCTTCCGCGTAGCGAGTCCCCCACCTCTTGCTCATTCATGCGCGCCTCCTGTAGCCGTTCACGACCCGGGCCGTGCAGGCGTGCCACGCGGAGGAGGGGAGCAGGGCGAGCTTCTCCGCGAGCGTGAGGTGGGCCCGCTGCCCGAAGACGTCGTACCCGCAAGCCCGGATCTTACCCAGGATGCCGGAGTAGGCTTCGACCGCGAACTCGAAGGCGGCGCGCCCGCGCGCGCTCGTGAGGAGCGGGATGAGGGCGATGCCCTTGTCGTACAGGCGCTGCGCGCGGTCGATCTCGAACTGCATCAGGGCGCGGAAGCGCGCGTCGACGCGCCCTGCGCTGAGGTCGGCCTCCGAGACGCCGAATCGGCGTTGGTCCTCCTCGGGGATGTAGACGCGTCCGCGTCGCAGGTCCTCGCCGACGTCGCGCAGGATGTTCGTGAGCTGCATCGCCGTGCCGAGTGTCTTGGCGTGTTCCAGGGCGGGGCTTCCCGCGCGATAGCCGGCGACCGGGGTGATCATGAGGCCGACCGTGCCCGCCACCCGATAGCAGTAGAGCTCCAGGTCGGTGAACGTGACGAAGCGCCTGGGCTCGATGTCCATGGCGACGCCGGCTACCAGGTCGTCGAACGGCTCGAGCGGTATCCGGTAGCGCCGGATGGTCTCGCCGAGCACGGCGAAGCGGGGGTTGCGGCTCTCCCCTGCGGCCGCGCAGCGCAGTTCCTCCAGCATCCAGCGCAGCCGCGCGCGGATGAGCTCCGGCGTGTCGCCCGGAGCGGGCTCGTCCACCGCGTCGTCCGCGACGCGAGCGAATCCGTACAGCGCGGCGATGGCGTTGCCGCGCTGCGGGCCGAGCACCCGCGCCATGACGTGGAAGGTCTTCCCGTTCTCGCGCAGGATCCGCCAGCACTCTGCCCAGCCGCGGAGCAGGTCCGCCTGCGAGAGGCCGGTGCCTGGCACCGATGTCCCCGGTTCGATCTGCATCGACTCCCTCCTCTACGGCGTGCCGCGGGTCGTCGCGCCGACCCGCCTCGCCGTCTTGTCAAGCCCGGATCCGGGCCACGTCATTCCCAGGGCGGACCGGCGGCGACCTGCATTGGAGCGAAGGCGATCGTGGGCGCGCAGTGCCGCGATCTTGCCGGACAGCGCCGCGGTCGGAACCGCGCCAGGCCATACCGTGAAGTGGCCCGCCATGTGGAAGTTATCGAGGGGCGTGGCGACGTGCGCGAGCGGGTTCGCGAAGGGGAAGTTCCGCCAGTTGAGCTCGAACCCGCACGTGCCGCCGAAGGCGTTGCGTGTGAAGCGGACGGCCGAGGGGGGCGCGCCCACCTCCAGATAAGCGACACGGCGGCTGGCGCCGGGCACGAGCTTCTCGAACGAGGCGAGGAGTTGCTCCGCCACGGCGCGCTTGTGGCGCCGGTACTCGGGGGTGCGCGGCGGCGTGGCGCCGCCCTCGCGGGCCGGATCGCCGCTGAGCCCGGTGCCCCAGCCGTCGAGCCAGTCGTGCCGCGTGAACGCTTGCAGGACCACCGCCGAGCGCGCGGGGTGGCCGGTGGGGTCGGCGATGCCGTGCGCGGTGACCTCGAGGAAGGCCTTGCAGTGAGCGTCGGGGTCGCGCGGGTCGATGGCGGTCCGGCAGTCGAACGTCGGGAAGAGGAAGACGTGCGAGGTCTTGAGCCGGTCGCGGAGCTCTTCCGCGGGGACGTCGAGCCCCAGGTAGACCGAGACCATCGCGTCCGAGTGGCGCGCGGCGTCGAGGCGGGCGATCTCGCGCGAGCCGTAGCGCTCGGCTCCGACGAGATGATGGACCCCCTGGCGGTAGTCTCCGCAGTAGACGACCTCGCTCGCCTCGAAGCGTTCGCCTCGGCGCGTGACGACGGCGGTCACGCGGTCGCCGCGCTTCTCCGTCGCGGTCACGGTCCGCTTGAACAGGAACCGGACTCCGCGCTCCCGCAGGCGCTCGACCCATCGATCGAACCAGGGCTGCAGCCCGCCCTCGGGGTACCAGTAGTCGTGGGCCCAGAGGTGCCAGAAGGCCGAGGCGACGAAGACGTTCATGCGGGTGTACCCGCACCTCGAGAGGAGGTCACGCACCCCCGACGGCGGGAGCTCCCGCTCGTACCAATCCGTGAAGTCGGTGAGGAGCCAGGTGCGCAGGTCCTGGAGCTGCCGCACCAGGCGCGTCGGCGAGGCCCAGCCGGCGGGAGTCAGCGCCTGCGCGATGAAGCGGGGGAGCCCGAGCGTGCTCTCGTTGCGCACGTAGGGCACGCGGTCGGGCGTGAAGAGGTGCCGGATGAGCTCGGAGGTCCGCTCGTGCAGCGCGAACGTGCGATCGAACCCGGCCGCGCTCTGTGGGAAGGCATCCTGGAACGCGCGCCTGATCTGCGGGAGGGACTCCACCACCGCGTCGAGCCCGGGCATGACGATCCGGTACCGGGCGCGCCGGAAGCGGGCCAGGTCGGACAACCCGTACGCTTCGAGCAGGGGAAAGACGATCCCCATGTCCTCGAAGGACTGGCAGCCCACGTCGAAGTAGAAGCCGCGGCGACGCATGCCGGAGAGGAGGCCGCCGGCCTGGTGGTTGTGCTCGAGCACGAGGACGCGATGGCCGCGTTGCTGTAGATCGCTCGCGGCCATGAGGCCGGCGATTCCCGCACCGACGACGATCACGTCGTGGCGCGACTCGGGGAGGGCAGGGCGCGCGGACAGGGCGTCAGTCCTCCGCCGTCAGGTCGCGGGCGCGGACGAGCGCGCGGAGCCTGAGCTCCGACACCGTCCGGCAGCCGGTGAGGAACATCGTCGTGCGCAGCTCCTCGATGACGCGCCTGAGCGCGAGGATGGCGTCCTCGACCGACCGCTCCGCCGCCCGCAACAGTGGCAGCGCCAGCGCCACGGCATCCGCGCCGAGCGCGATCGCCTTGGCCGCCTCGATTCCGTTGCGGATCCCGCCCGAGGCGATGACGACGCGATCCGGGAGGACGCTGCGGCAGATGGAGATGCTCTCGGCGGTGGGGATGCCCCAGCGCGCGAAGAGCTCGCCGGTGCTGCGCTGGACGGGGTCGGTCGTCCGCATGCTCTCGATCTTGGACCACGAGGTGCCGCCGAGCCCCGAGGTCTCGACGCCTGCCACCGGAAGGTCGCGGATCTTGAGGGCGGTCGCGCGGGAGATGCCAGCGCCGACCTCCTTGAGGAGGACCGGGACGCCTACCTCCGCCACCACGGCCCGCAGCTTCGAGACGAGGTCGGAGAAGCGCGTGTCGCCCTCGGGCTGGATCGCCTCCTGGAGCGGGTTCAGGTGGAAGAGGAAGGCGTCACACCCGACCCCGTCGACGAGGCGGCGGATCTCTCTCGCGCCGACGCCGTAGTTGAGCTGGACCGCGCCGAGGTTGCCGAAGAGGAGCGGCAGGTCCGGCGCCGCCTGGCGCACCGCGAAGGTGGCCCGGGTCGAGGGATCCTCGAGCATCTTGCGCTGCGACCCGAGCGCCAGGCCCACCCGGCACGCCTCGGCGGCGAGCGCGAGCCGCCGGTTCAGCTCGCCGGTCCGCGGCGTGCCTCCCGTCATCGCGCCCACCACGATGGGCGCGGCGAGGCGCTTGCCGAGGAGGTCGACCTCCGTGCTCACGGACGCCTTGTCGATCTCGGGCAGGGCGTCGTGGTCGAAGCGCAGGTCGGCGAAGCCGTTGGCTCTCCTCGAGATGATCTCGACGGGCTCGGCGAGGCAGAGCGCGAGGTGGCTGTCCTTGCGATCCATCTCTCCCATCTCGTCAGCCCACCGTGGATCGCAAGGATCGGACCACGTTGCCGAGGCTGGCCATGCTGTCCTCGACGGCCGATGGCTCGTACCCGCAGTGCGTCATGCAGTTGGCGCACTTCGGATGCCGGCCGGTCCCGTAGCGATCCCACTGCGTGGTCTCCATGAGCTCCCGGAACGTGCGGGCGTAGCCGCCTTCGCTGAAGAGGTAGCAGGGCCGCTGCCAGCCGAGGACGCTGTAGTTCGGGCTGCCCCAGGGCGTGCACTGGTACTCCCGCTCGCCCTTGAGGAAGTCGAGGTACATGGGCGAGTGGTTGAACCTCCACTTGCGCCTCGGGGCCGGCGCGAGCGCCTTGCGGAAGAGCTCGCGTGTCTGTTCGCGGCGCAGGAACTTGTCCTGCACGGGGGCGAGCTCGTAGCTGTAGCCCGGCGAGATCGTCATGCCGTCCACGCCGATCTCCGTCATGTCGTCGAAGAACCGGTGCAGATCGGCGGGGTCGTGCCCGACGAAGATGGTCGAGTTGGTCGTGACCCTGAACCCGCGCCGCTTCGCCGCTCGGATGGCGTCGACCGCGAGGCGGTAGACGCCTGCGCGCTGCACGGACGCGTCGTGGCGCGCTGCGATCCCGTCGAGGTGCACGTTCAACGTGAGCTGCGCGCTCGGCTTGAAGAGGTCGAGCTTGCGCTGCAGCAGGATCGCGTTCGTGCAGAGGTAGACGAACTTGCCGCGCTCGACCAGGCCCGCGGCGATGCGGTCGATCGCCGGGTGGATGAGCGGCTCGCCCCCGGCGACGCTCACCATCGGTGCGCCGCACTCCTCTGCGGCGGCCCAGCACCGCTCCGGGGAGAGGTGCTTCTCGAGGATGGCCTCCGGATGCTGGATCTTACCGCACCCCATGCACTCCAGATTGCAGCGGAAGAGGGGCTCGAGCATGAGCACGAGCGGATAGCGCTTCCGTCGCCGGAGCTTCTGCTCGACGATGTACTTGCCGACGGCGACGGCCTGTTTCAGCGGGATGCCCAAGCGACGTTCCTCCTGCGCGACTTCGGGATGAGCCCCTTCTCCTCGAACCAGGCCACCGCGTCCTCGAAGGCAGCGCGCGCCGGAGTCTGGGGCAACCCGAGCTCGCGCACCGCCTTGGCCGCGTCGAAGAACATGCGCCGGCGCGACATCCGCACGGCCTCGAGCGCGACGGCGGGCGGCCGGCGCGTGATGAAGGTGGCGATCGCCGTGCTCACCGCGCCGGCGGTCCACGCTGCTGCGTAGGGCAGCCTGAGGCGCGGGGCGGGACGCCCGGTGATCTCCGCGAGCTCGGCCACGATCTGCGCGAGCGTCATGTTGCTGTGGCCGAGGATGTACCGCTCCCCGACGCGCCCCCGCTCGGCCGCGAGGAGGTGACCCTCGGCCACGTCGCGGACATGGACGATGTTGAGGCCGGTGTCGACGATGGCGGGGAGCTGGCCGCGCGCGAAGTCGACGATGAGCTGCCCCGTCGGGGTGGGTTTCCGGTCCCAGGGTCCGATGGGAGCGCTCGGGTTCACGACCACGAT
>MEMX01000091.1:13136-21789 GCA_001768075.1 Anaeromyxobacter sp. RBG_16_69_14
GCGCTTGTAGTGGCTCGTGAGCTGGCCCTCGACGAGGGGCGTGGTCTCGTCGCACGGGGCGGGGTTCGCGGCGAGGCCTATGGTGCCCACCGTCGAGGTGTAGACGACCCGATCCACGCCGGCGCCGAGGCAGGCTTCCATGACGTTGATCGTGCCCTCGACGTTGCTCTGGTAGAGCTCGTGGGGGTTACGCGCCCAGAACCGGTAGTCCGCGGCGACGTGGAAGACCCGGCCGCAGCCGTTGACCGCGCGCCGGACGGCGTCGGCGTCGCGCAGGTCGCCGACCGCTATTTCCACCGGCAAGCCCGCCACGTTGCCTCGGTCCGAGGTGGCGCGCACGAGCACGCGCACCTCCTCGCCGCGCTCCAGGAGCAGGCGGACGACGTTGGCCCCGATGAAGCCTGTCGCTCCGGTGACGAGCACCTTCCGCATCGTGGAGGTGGATCTAGCACGATGGCGGGGCACCACCACTCGCTGTAGCACAATCGCGTCCACCACCACTTCGTCTAGCACAATCGCGGGACGTCGCTTGCACGCAATTCGTCACCCCCATCTGGCCACTTGCATTCGGACGGGAGCGGAAAAAGAGAGACCGCATGGCACGCGTCACTGTCGAAGACTGTCTCCCGCTCGTGGACAACCGCTTCGCGCTCGTCCTCCTCGCCACCAAGCGTACGCGCCAGCTCATGGCCGGCGCCCGGCCGCTCATCCCGAACTCGAAGAACAAGCCGTCGGTGATGTCGCTGCGAGAGATCGCGACGGGCAAGATCCACTTCGACCGCTCGGTGCGCGACGCTCTCGCCGGCAAGTTCGACAAGGAGAGGGTGAACATCGGCTCCGGGCAGACGCGTACCTTGAAGTGACGGTCGCGATCGGGGCGGGCGCTCGGCAGTGGCCCGCGCCCATGCTCCGGCGAGGCGAGGCGGTGAGGTCGGTGTTGACCTCCTCTCCGGCCTGAAGGCCGGAGATTCCGGCCAGGAAGCGGCTCACGCCGCCTCCGACACGGAGGGTTCCTGCTTCATCGAGCGGCCCGACTGCGCCGTCTCTCCACAGGCGATCACGGCGTGCCCCGCCGCGAGGATGTTCTGGGCCGCGTTCACGTCGGCGTCCGGGCGCTATCCTTCCCCGCGCTGAACGGTGGGGCTTGTCGCGCATCCAAGTCAACTTGGGCAGAGCGCACCGGGTGAGATACCCTGCTCCGTCCTCGCGGTCGCGGGGTCAGGAGGGTGGATGCCTCGCGGGGCAGAAGATCCAGAGGGCCAGGCACCTCCTCCCGGTGGGAGCCGGCGCCGGGAAGCCATACGGCAGGTCGTCGTCGCCGCCGTCGGAACGCGGGTCCTGGTGGCGGTCGCCCTGTGGGCTGGCACCTACTTCCCCCGTGCGGATCACGTTTACCGAGGCGTGGCCGCCGACGGCCACCCGTACATGTACTCGCCGTGGCGCCTGCTCGACGCGCTCGCGCGCTGGGACACGGAGTTCTATCTTCGGATCGCGGCCCAGGGGTACCAGGCGCCCTCGACGCTCGATGCCGCCTTCTTCCCGCTCTACCCGACTCTTCTCCGCGCCGTCTCGGCGGTCACGCGGCTGTCGCTGGTCGCGGCCGGTGCGCTCGTGTCGCTGGTGTGTTTTGCGCTCGCGGTCCGCGCAGTCTTCCTGCTGCTGGAGGAGGTCGCCGGAGCGGAGCGCGCGGCCGGCGCCACCGTGGTCCTGCTCGCCTTCCCGGGCAGCCTCTTCCTGTCCGCCGTCTACACGGAGTCGCTCTTCCTGCTCGTCACGGCCACAGCGCTTCTCGCCGCACGCCGGCGGAACTTCTCCGTCGCGGGGCTGGCGGCGGCCCTGGCGGTGCTGACGCGACCGAACGGCGCGCTCGTCGCCATCCCGGTCGCGCTGGAAGCCGTCGCGGCGCTGCGGCGGCGAGAGCGGATCTTCCCGGGCGCGCTCGCGCTGGTCCTCCCGGGCGTCGCCCTGCTCGTCCACGCCTCGCACCTCGGGCGGGTCTACGGCGATCCGCTCGCGTTCGTCCACGTCCAGGCGGTATGGGGCCGCGGGCTCGCGCCGCCCTGGAAGGCGCTCCTCGCCTTCAGGTTCGACCCGGACTACTACGTGGTCACGCTGGGCGCGCTCGCCGCGCTGGCCTGGGCGGTGCGGCGCCAGCCCGCCTTTCTGCAAGTGCACGGTGCGCTGGCGATCCTGGTTCCGCTCTGCACGGGCACGCTGAAGAGCCTCCCTCGCTTCGCTGGCATCGCCTTCCCGCTCTTTCTGACGGTGGAGGAATGGACGCGCGGCCGCCGGGCGCGCATCGCCTACCTCGTGGTGGCGCTGTCGGTGCTGGCTATGTACGCGTTCCGCTTCGGCCGGACCGACGGCATCAACTGACGCGTCACCGCAGCACGGTGGTCGCGGCGTCCAGCGCGGCCTTCTTCTTCCCGCTGTGTCTACTTGACAGCTCCACCCGCATGGTGGAGATGGGATCCAGGCGGGAAACGGCGAAGACCCTCCGTCGGCGGCGCGCGAGACGAGGAATCGCGAAGACCAGCACGACCAAAGCCAGCAGCGCCCACACCATTGTCAAGTTCCTCGAGGAAGTTTGGGAGCGCTACTATGCCGTGCCCCGGCTGCTTCCCTGGTCTCTCAAAAGGGTACGCTCGTTGGAGGTAACTCGTGCGGCTGGGCCTCAACGGAGCTTCTGATAGGTTCCCATGAGCTCGGCCTTCGCCAGCGTATGTCCCTCCATGGCGGCCTCCAGCTTTGCCTTGGTGGGCGCGCCGAGGTCGGGAAGGACGGCGTCGAGCGCGTACAGCTTGAAGAAGTAGCGGTGGCGCCCGACGGGGGGACAGGGGCCGCCGTACCCGGTCCGCTTCCAGTCGTTCGTGCCCTCCCGCGCGCCAGCAGGAAGATCCTTTGAGGCGACCGCCGCGGCAAGGCCGCTGGTGACGGGCGGGATGTCGTACAGCACCCAGTGAACCCACGTCATCTTCGGTGCCTTGGGATCGGGCGCGTCCGGATCGTCCACGATCAGGGCGAGGCTCTTCGCTTCCTGGGGCACGCCGGACCACGAGAGCGGCGGCGAGGTGTCCTTTCCTTCGCAGGTGTGAACCGATGGGATCTCGCCTTCCTGTCGGAAGGCGGGGGACGTCAGCGATAGAGGCATGGATGCTCCTTCAGTGAGCGTCCGCACCGGCGCGCCAAGCAGAGCAGGCAGATGGCCGTGGGGCGGACGTATCAGTACACCCGATCATGATAGGCGCGCACGCGTCAATTGACTCCGACTGGCGAGGGTCCCGGCATTGGGGGGATTCGTCCATTCCTCTCGCAAACAAGCGCCGCGCGTCGACGCAGCACCCATCAGGGGCTCTAGCCTGGGCGGTCGAGCGCGATCCCGTCGGACCCGAAGAGGTGACACCTGCCGGCTCGCAGGCCGACCGTGATCGCCTCGTCTGGCGCGGCGCCGGAGGTCGGCTCCCGACGGGCCACCACCGTCTGCTCCCCCTCGGTCTTCACGTACACGTAGCTCTCGGACCCGAGCCGCTCGACGACCAGTACGCGTCCGGAGAGGGTCGCGTCGCTGCCGTCGGGCGGAGTCACGTCCTCGGGCCGGATGCCGAGGGTCACCTGGGTTCCGCGGGTGACGCCCTGGGCGCCGTCCTTCACGGGGACCGAGAGCGGCGCCCCGCCTGGTAGCCGCACCGTCACCATCCCAGGGATCGCCGACTCCGCCACGGTCGGGAGGAGGTTCATCCTGGGCGAGCCGATGAAGCCGGCGACGAAGAGGTCGCGCGGGCGCTCGTAGAGCTCGAGCGGGCTGCCCACCTGCGCGACGCGCCCGGCGTTGAGGACGACGATCCGGTCGGCCAGCGTCATGGCCTCCACCTGGTCGTGCGTCACGTAGATCATCGTCGCGCCGAGATCGTCCTTGAGGCGGGCGATCTCGAGCCGGGTCTGCACGCGCAGCGCGGCGTCGAGGTTCGAGAGCGGTTCGTCGAAGAGGAATACCTTGGGCTCGCGGGTGATGGCCCGGCCGATCGCCACTCGCTGTCGCTGTCCGCCCGAGAGGTCCTTGGGTTTCCGGTCGAGGAGGTGCTCTATCTGGAGCACGCGCGCCGCCTCGCGGACGCGCGCGTCGATGGCCGCCTTGCCCGTGCGGGCGAGCTTGAGCCCGAAGGCCATGTTCTCGTAGACGGTCATGTGCGGATAGAGCGCGTAGGACTGGAACACCATGGCGATCCCGCGCTTCGAGGGGAACGCGTCGTTGACACGGACGCCGTCGATGAGGAGGTCGCCCGACGTGACGTCCTCGAGACCCGCGATGAGGCGCAGCAGGGTCGACTTTCCGCAGCCGGACGGACCGACGAAGACGACGAACTCTCCGTGCGCGATGTCGAGATCGACCCCGTGGATGACCGCCACGCTGCCGAACGACTTGCTGACCTGCCGCAGCACTACCTGGGCCACGTGGCTCCTCCCTTCCGTCAACCCTTGACCGCGCCCGCCGTGAGCCCCGAGACGATGCGCCGCTGGAAGATCAGGACCAGCACCACGAGCGGGGTGGTGACGATCACCGACGCTGCCATGACCCGCCCCCACGGTAGCTCGAACTGGGAAGCGCCGCTGATGAGCGCGATCGCCACCGGCACCGTGCGCAGGTCGTTGGAGAGCGTGAAGGTGAGCGCAAACAGGAACTCATTCCACGCCGCGATGAAGGCGAGGAGGCCGGTGGTCGCGAGCGCGGGCCACATGAGCGGCATGAAGACCTTCGTGATGATGGTGAACGGGCGCGCGCCGTCCACCAGCGCCGCCTCCTCGAGCTCCTTCGGCAGCTCCCGCATGAACGTGGTGAGGACCCAGGTGGTGAACGGCAGCGTGAAGATCATGTAGGAGAGCGAGAGGCTGAGGAGGTTGTTGTAGAGCCCCAGCGCGCGGACGAGCTCGAACATGCCGGACAGGACGGCCACTTGAGGAAACATCGACACGCTGAGCACCACGAGCAGGAGCGTCGTGCGCCCCCGGAACTGGACCCGGCCGAGCGCGTAGCTCGCTGTGATGGCGAGCAGGAGCGAGAGCGCCACCACCGAGGTGGCGACGAAGACGGAGTTGGCGATGTTACGGCCGAACGGCTGCTCCCGGAAGATGGCCAGGTAGTTGCTCCACGCGGGGTGTCGCGGGAAGGCTTCGACCGAGTAGAGGGAGCTGCCGGACTTGAGGGAAGAGACGATCGCCCAGTAGAAGGGGAACACCGTGTAGACCACGATCACCGCGACGAGCAGGTAGAAGAGCAGCCGGCCGAGGGTGGCGCGAGCCCGCATCATCAGCGCTCCGTGAACCGGACCCTGCCGGCCGTGATGTACAGGACCGTGAAGACGAGCACCACCAGGAAGAGGAACGTCGAGGCCGCCGAGCCGTAACCCACGTCCTGGAAGTCCACCAGCTGCTGGCGGGCGTAGACCGCCATGGACGCCGTGTACCGGCTGTTGCCGGTGAGGACGTACGGGAGGTCGAAGATCCGCAGCGCGTCGAGGCTGCGGAAGATGACCGCCACCATGAGCGCGGGGCGGATGAGCGGGAGCGTGACGCGCCAGAAGACCTTGATCGGTGCGATGCCGTCGATCCGCGCCGCCTCGTAGATCTCGCCTGGCAGGAGCTGCAGGGCCGCGAGGATGAGGAGGGCCATGAACGGGGTGGTCTTCCAGACGTCGACCGCGATCACGGCGACGAGCGCGAGGTTCGGGTCGGCGGTCCAGGCCCGCGGGGCGTCGATCAACCCGAGGCTCATGAAGATCGCGTTCAGGACCCCGTAGAGGTCGTTGAACATCCAGTTCCACATCTGCGCGGAGACCACGGTCGGGATGGCCCAGGGGATGAGGACGGCCGCCCGGAGGAGCCCCCGGCCGGGCAGGTGCGCATCGAGCGTGAGGGCGATGACCAGCCCGAGTATCGTCTCGAGCGTCACCGAGATCGCCGCGAACCGCACCGTGTTCCAGACGGCACGCCACCAGTCGGGGTCACCCGCGAGGGAGACGAAGTTGGCGAGCCCGACGAGCTTGTGGCTCCGGAGGTCGCCGAGGCTGGCGTCGGTGAACGCGAAGTAGACCGTGCGCAGGAGCGGCCAGCCCGCCACGGCTGCGAGCACGAGCAGCATCGGCAACACGAAGAGGTAGGCGGCGCGCCGCCGCTGGCGCGTCAGGAGCGAGGGCGCCTGCGCGCTCTCACTCACGGAGGTCACGCCCGGGGGGAGGGCGCCCGAGGAGAGGGACCCACCGGGTCCTGTCCTCGGCGCCCACTGGCCGGGCGGCTGTTCAGCAGGCGATCTGTGTTTACTTACTGTCAATGGCGGTGCCACTCGCCGCCGGGTCTCCCGAGGGAGGCGAAGGCAGCCACTTTCCGCCGCGGGAGAGCCGGTTCAGCGTGCGCTCCGCCTTGGCGAGGCTCGCGTTCGCAGGGCTCCGTCCGGAGAGGGTCTCGTGGACCGCGTTCCAGAACTCGCTCGAGACCTGGTTGTATCGGTCGCCCGTCACGCGCGACGGCCGCGCCACAGCGCTGGTGAAGGTCTCGAGCAGCTCCCCGAAGAACGGGTTGGCCTTGAGGATCTCCGGATCCTTGTAGAGCGCCGGGATGGTGGGGTTGAGGCTCGCCTCGACGGCTGCGCGCTTCTGCTCGGCGGCGCTGGTGAGGAAGACGGCGAGGTCGGTGGCCGCCTTGCCGTTCTTGGAGTATTTGTTCACGGCGAGTTGCCAGCCGCCGAGGGCTCCGGTGTGCTTTCCGTCGGGCCCACCCTTGGGGAGCGGCGCCACGCCCACCTTCCCCTTGATGGGGCTGTCCGCTGCCTGCGAGAGCGCCCACGCGTAGGGCCAGTTGCGCATGAAGACCGCGCTGCCCGATTGGAAGGCGCCGCGCGCCTCCTCCTCGGCATAGTTCAGCACGCCCTCCGGGGTGATGGTCTTCATCCACGAGGCCGCGAGCGTCAACGCCTGCGCCGCCTTCGGGTTGTTGACGGTGACCTTGCCCTGCGCGTCCACGACGGTGCCGCCGCCGAAGCTGTCCACCCACTCGAGCGCGTTGCACGTGAGCCCCTCGTATGCGCGCCCCTGGAAGACGAACCCCCACATCCGGGCGCTGCCGGCCTTTCGCTCGCCGTCCTGGATGAGCTTCGCCGTCTCCGTCAACTCCTGCCAGGTGGCCGGTACCGCCCGCCCGTACTTCTGGAGGAGGTCCTTCCGGTAGTAGAGGAGCCCCGCGTCGGTGAACCACGGGAGAGCAACCAGGTGGCCGCCCACGGTGTTGGCCAGGATGATGGCCGGAAAGTGCTGAGACACCACGTTCTTGTTCACCGCCTGGCCGAGATCGAGGAGGTGCTGAGCCAGCACACCGGGCCAGACGATGTCGATCCGCAGGACGTCGATGTCTCCCGAGTGCGACGAGAGGAGCTGCTGGTAGAGCGCGAGGATCTCGTTGCTCTCCTTGGGTGTGGAGACGACCCGCACCTGATTGCCCGTCTTCTTCGCCCAGGCTTCCGCGCCGGTCTTGCAGAGGTTGAACTCGACGCCGACGGAGCCGCAGGCGATGGAGACGGTGGTCTGCGCGGCCGCGGGCCGGGCGGTGAGGACGGCGCCCGGGAGCAAGGCGAAGAGGGCCACGGAGACGAGGACGGCGGGACGGGATGGTGCGCGGATGGGCATGCTCTCCTCCAGGATCGCCGCCAGGTCGGCCGGTAGGCGTCCGGTCCGGTGCGCGCCGCGCGCGCCGGCCGCTGGTATTTCCGCACATAAGCGAAAAGAGAGACGAACGCACAGCGCGAAGGGGATCGATGACTGCGGTGTTGCGCCACACGCGCTCGGGGGAGGCGACGCGACGAACGGGCTCGAAGAGTGCCGAGACCGACCTCACGCGGCCCCGCGGACTCGGGCGGCAGGCGCCTGGCGGGGCGGCGCCCGGGCGAGGTCGCCGTCCAGGGCCTTCCGGAGCGGCTGCCATGCGGTGGCGCCCCACGAGAGTGCGCCGCCCGCCCTGTGCGATCGCAATCTTCGAATCTAGCCTCCATGGATCGGGGAATCCACGATGAGCGTACGTTTCGATGCTGGCTACGGCGCCGAGCCGTTCATGTCCCTCTGCCGCGACCATCCGGGCGCGGACGTCTATCCGCAGGAGGACTTCCGCGTCGAATGGGGGCCGGTGTTCCACCGGGGTCGCCTCGACGGGAGCGCGCGCGTCCTCGCCGTCGGACAGGATCCCGCCGCGTCGGAGGCCATCGTCCGCCGCATTCTCGTCGGCGTCGCCGGGCAGAGAGTGCAGGGGCTCCTCGCGAAGCTGGGCGTCCGTACCAGCTACGCCATGGTCAACGCATTCCTCTACAGCGTCTACGGGCAACAGGGAGGACAGCGCCACCACGCCGACCCCGCCATCGCCGCCTACCGCGACCGATGGCTCGACGCGCTCCTCACGCCGAACGTCGACGCGGTGGTCGCGTTCGGCGCCCTGGCCGACGAGGCGTGGCGCGGGTTCGTGAAGCGCTCCGGCCGCGGTGGGGGCGTCGCCTACGCGCACGCCCGGCACCCGACCTGGCCCGAGTCCAGCTCCGGCGCCGACCCCGAGAAGCTCGCCCGCGCCACGCGCGAGCTCCTCGAGGACTGGAACGCCGCGCTCGACGTGCTCTCCCCCG
>MEMX01000091.1:21849-24186 GCA_001768075.1 Anaeromyxobacter sp. RBG_16_69_14
GCGCCGCGTGGCAGGACGGCGATCTGGCACCGATCCCGCCCGACGACCTCCCGCCCGGCCTCCCGGGCTGGATGCGCTCCGTCGAGCCCTGGGCCAGGCGCGCCGGTACCACCTCCGCCGAGAAGCGGGCGACGATCGCCGTGACCGTCCCCGCGAGCGCTTTGCCGAGCGCGGCCGTCCGCCCGCAGCGAGAAGCCGAGGCGACTCGCCTGGCCGGTGCGACGCGGGAGGCGGAGCCGGCGGAGGTGGAGGGGGCTGAGATCGAGCCGGAGGACGCCGAGCGGATCGCGGCCAGGGCAGGGGCGAACGGCGCCGCGACGAGGCGGTGCGCGCTCAGGGGCCGCCTCGTCACCATGGACGGGAAGGTCATCGACGACGGCGTGGTCTGGGTCGCGAACGGCGGCATCGAGGCGGTGAAGCCCGCCAGCGCGGCGGGCCCCGCGGGCTTCTCCGGCGTGGAGCCCCTCGACAGGGGCGGCGCCATCTACCCGGGGTTCATCGACCTGCACAACCACCTCGCCTACGGCGTCCTGCCGCTCTGGAACGTGCCGGCGGCGTACACGAACCGCGACGACTGGAAGAAGCACCCGCAGTACGCCCAGCTCGTCAAGCAGCCGATGGCGGTGCTCGGGAAGCGCTCGGAGATGCTCCCGGCCATCTGCCGCTACGTCGAGTGCAAGGCGCTCTTCGGTGGAGTCACCACCACCCAGGGCATACGGCTCGTCAACGCCGGGGGCATCACGAAGTACTTCCGCGGCATCGTCCGGAACGTGGAGATGCCCGACGATCCCACGCTCGCCCGCGGGGAGTCGCGCATGCCAGACGTCGCGGCGAGCGACCTCGCCGCCTTCTGGAAGACGCTCCAGGCGCAGGATGCGCACAAGGCGGCCTATCTCCTCCACCTGGCCGAGGGCACGGACGAGCGCGCACGCAAGCACTTCCTGGCGCTGCATCTGAAGGGCGACGATTGGGCGATCGATCGCGCGCTCGACGGCATCCACTGCGTCGCGCTCCAGAAGGGCGACTTCGAGACCCTCGCGGCGAAGCAGGGCTCGATGGTCTGGTCGCCGATGAGCAACCTCCTCCTCTACGGGAAGACCGCGGACGTCGCAGCCGCCAAGAAGGCCGGGGTGCGGATCGCCCTCGGCTGCGACTGGTCCCCGAGCGGCAGCAAGAACCTCCTCGGCGAGATGAAGGTCGCCTGGATCCTGGGGAAGAAGCTCAAGGTCTTCGGCGCGGAGGAGGTCGTCGCGATGGTGACGCGCGTCGCCTCCGAGGTCGTCCGCTGGGACGCGCGGCTCGGCACGCTCGCGCCGGGCAAGCTCGCCGACCTGACGGTGCTCACGGCGCCGGACGCCGATCCCTATCAGGGTGCCATCCGCGCGACCGAGGCCCAGGTCCGGCTCGTCGTCGTCGGCGGGGTGCCGCGCTATGGCTTCCCCGATCTGGTGCGCGCGCTCGTCACGCCCGGCGAGGAGGTCGAGGATGCACGGGTGGCGTCGCAGCTCCGCGCCATCCACCTCGCGAGCGCGGACCCCCTCGTGCATACGATCCGGTTCTCCGAGGCCTACGCCATCCTGGCCGACGCGCTCCGGGACTTGCCCCTGCTCGCCGAGGAGAGATCCACGCCCCTCACCCGCGCCCTCGCTCTCCGGCCGGCGCCGCAGGCCGGCTGGCAGCTGGCGCTGGACGAGATCGAGCCCACCGGCGTCGCGATGCGGCCGGAGCTCACACTCCGGGGCCGGCGCACGACGCCCGTGCCATCGAGGCGCGAGAGGGCAGGGAAGCCACTGCCTCCGGTGTCGATCGCCATCGATGCGCCGACGGCCGCCGGGGACGCCGCGTTCTGGGCCGTGCTGGCGCAGCAACGGAATCTGCCCGACTACGTCAAGGTGGAGCTGCCACCGCTGTACGGTGAGCCTCGCCCCGTGCTTCACCGGAAGGCAGCGCCGCCGCAGCGAGGCCAGCGCGGCCTCGTGACCGCGGCGCGCGTCCTCTCGAAGCGCGCCAGGCACGTGCCGGGCGGGCGCCGACGACGGGGGTCTCGCCGGTGAGGTCCCGCGGGCGATCTTGAGAGCTGCGGCCGGACGACATCGTCGTGCTCGACAACGTTGGCGCGCACAGGACGGACAACGTTCACCGGCTCGTCGAGGCGGCGGGGCGTCGCTGCTCTACCTGTCGCCCTACTCCCCGGACTTGAACCCAATCGAGCTCTGCTGGAGCAAGTTGAAGGCGGCTCTCAAGGACTTCGGCGCGCGCACGCGCGCGGCCCTCGACCATGCCATCAAGCGCGCGATGGATCTCATCGGGGCTGACGATGCTGTGGCCTGGTTCAAG
>MEMX01000091.1:24218-26181 GCA_001768075.1 Anaeromyxobacter sp. RBG_16_69_14
GTTCAAGCACTGCGGCTACGGGGTTCATGCGAAGTGATCGGCGCTATCAGAACGCGAGGCGCGACAGCGCGTAGGCGACCGCCGTCGACACCGACACTCCGATCAGCCCCGGGACCATGAAGGAGTGGTTGAGGAGGTACTTCCCGATCCGCGTCGTCCCAGTGCGGTCCATGTTGATGGCTGCGAGATCCGACGGGTAGAAGGCGAAGAAGAAGTAGGCATAGCTCGCCGGCATGAGCCCCAGCATGAGCGTCGCCGGCAGGCCGAGCGCGATGCCGAACGGGATCATCACCGTGAGCGTCGCCGCCTGGCTCTTCACGAAAGCCGAGACCGCGAACATCGCGAGGGCGAACGTCCACGGCGCGAACTGGACCATCGTCTTGATGTTGGAGATGAGGAACGTCTTGTTGGAGGTGACGAAGGTGTCGCTCATCCAGGCGATGCCGAAGATCGACACCACCGCGATCATGCCGGCGCTGAAGACGGAGGACTTCGAGATGTCGTAGGCCTTGACGTTGCCCGCGAACAGGATGAAGGCGCCGAAGGCAAGCATGACGAACTGCACCACCGTCGTCATCGGCACCTGTTTGCCGTCGGAGCCGTTGGGGAGCAACTGCGGCAGGTGATAGCCCGCGTTCACCAGCGTGTCGCGGAGCGCGAACACGACGATGAGCGCCACCCCTCCGAAGAAGATGGCGACCGACGGCTTCGCCATGGGAGGGAGCTTCTTGTCGAGCGTCGTGACCGAGACGTCGAGCTGCTTCCGGAAGTCGGGATCCTCGAGGCGCTTCAGGTACTCGGGATCCTTGTCCAGGTCCTTGCCGCGGTTGAGGCTCCACATCGCGGCCGCGAGGACGCCGACGATGCCGGCGGGAAGGGTGATCTTGATGATGTCGAAGATGGTGAGTGGCGTCTTCATCTTCACCGAGAAGGCCAGGAATGTGGTCACCGCCGCCGCGACGGGGCTCGCGGTGATGCCCATCTGCGCGGCGACACTGGAGATCGCCATCGGGCGCTCGGGCCGGATCTTCGTCTTCAGGGCGACGTCGGCGATGACCGGGAGGAGCGTGTAGACCGCGTGCCCCGTGCCCACCGCGACGGTGAGGAAGAACGTGCTGAGCGGCGCCAAGATGGTGACTTGCTTCGGGTGCGCGCGCAGCAGGCGCTCCGTGAGCTGCACCAGATAGTCGAGCCCGCCGGCCACCTGCAGCGTCGCCGCCGCCGTCACCACCGCCAGGATGATGAGCATGACCGCGATGGGCGGCTCGGACGGCGCCACCCGGAAGCCGAGTACCAGCACGGCGACGCCAAACCCGCCGATCAGCCCGAGGGCGACGCCGCCCCGGCGGATGCCGATGAGGATGGCCCCGAGGACCAGGAAGAACTGGATCCAGAACATCGCTGCCATGTGCATGACCTCCGAGAGGTGGTGCGTTGCACGAAGGGGGCCGCAGCGCAACGCGCCGATCGACGCAGACCCCCGCAGACCTGCGTCTCATGGCCGTGACCACTCGGCTCCCGGGCATCGCAGGCCAGGGAGTTGTAGTACTTGAAGTACCGCGCCAGGATTCGTCGATTCCATCGATCTTCGGGAGCGGGGCGATGATCGGTGGGAGTCGCCGGAGGTCGTCCGATCGATGAACCCATCGCTAGATCCCGCGTGGCCTGTGGTTCCTGTCGGCACTCGGCGCGTCTCTCCCCCATGCGGAGTCGGCAGGCACGCCCATCACGCATCATCCCCCTTCTTCGGTGATCACTTCGTACGTCCGATCGGAATCGTCGTCCTCCTCGGCCGCGCCATCCACGTACTGCGCGCGCGCCGGATCGAAGGGCAAGTCTTCGGGATCGACGATATTCATCGCGGTCTGCTGCCCCGGACTGGGTGGCCCATGAATCCGCAGCCGCGCCCCGGGGCGCGCCGCCAGCTGGTCGAGGCGCGCCACCCGACCCGGGATCGCCACCA
>MEMX01000091.1:26188-30565 GCA_001768075.1 Anaeromyxobacter sp. RBG_16_69_14
GATGGCCGCCGCGCCCGCCAGGCCGGCGTGCTCGGCCATCAAGCTGACCCGCAGCCGGCGAATGCTCCGGGTCGGCGGCTGTTGCGGGGGTGCCTCCCAGGCCACGTGCAGCTCGCTGTCGACCTCCATGCTGCGGTTGGTAAGGTTCGCCGAGCCGACGGTCAGGAACCGATCGTCCACCGACATCAGCTTCGAATGGATGTAAGTCGGCTGCTGTTGCTCACCCTCCCCATCGGACAAGCTGTAGTACACGCCCAGGGCATGCCCGGTGGCAGCCGCGACCTGGCGCAGCCGCGCGATGTTCTTGGCCTGGCGCAACCCGACCGCGACTTCTTCCTTGAACGCCTCGGCGCGTTCATTAACAACGACAACGATTTGCAGCCGCGGTCGGTCGGCCGCGCGCATGCGCTCGATCAGCGCCTTGCGCATGCGCGTGCTGCTGAAGTACTGGGTCTCGATGTAGATCAGGTGATCCGCGGCGTCGATGGCGTCGACGAACAGGTGTTCGACCTCGCGAATGGTCTGGTGCTTGCCGCGCGGATCCGTGCGGGACAGGGCGACCTCGACCGGTCCCAGATCTATGTGCGGCACCTCGGGCGGCGGCGGCCAGGCTACGCCCGCGGGGTCGCCCGCCGCACCGTCGGGCCCAGGGTCTTGGAGCACCGCGGGATCTATCTGATCACGGCCCGGGCTGCGCGACCAGCGCTCGACGAACAGATCGCGCAGGGCCGCGCCGGCCTGCCGGCCGGTCAGGTGGGCCTGCACGTCGTGGTACGGCTTGACCAGCTTGCCGCGACTCGTGCGCAGCAGGTTCACGCTGCGGTGGTCGCGCTCATCCCAGCGCGCCTCGCACAGATCGATCCCGCCCACGAACGATTGCACGCCGTCGATGACCGCGAACTTCTGGTGGTGGCACGCCTGGTTATCGTCGGCGTCGTCGAACCGAAACACCATCCGCTGGTTGGTCGCGTAGTGAAACCACAGCCGCTGCATCCACTCGCGTTCGAGGGCGAACACCACGCTGAAGTCCCAGGCCAGCAGGTACACCCGCAAGGTCGGCGTCCGCTCGCACAGGTGGTCGAGGAACTTGACCAGCTTGACCCGCGCGCCCAGGCCCACCGCGTCGATCCCCCGCAAAAGCTTCACCCCGCGGTCGAATTGCCACCCCGAGACCAGGATGTACCAGCGGGCCCGCTCGGCCGCCGCGTAGAACGCGCGGTAGTAGTCGGCCGCATCGACGATAACGCCCGATGCGGCGGTCGGGGTCCGGCGCCACAGGTTTCGGCCCGGCGACAGGATCCGGCGCGCAGGGGTCTCCAGCAGGTCTTGTCCCGTCGTCTCCCAGCTCGCCGGCGCTGATGGCATAAGCATCGACGATTCATAAGTCCGGAGCGCACGGCCGGCCAGGCCAGGAGCGGCCCGAACCACGGCGACCGGGTCTGCCTCTCGGTCATCCCCGGTCGTCGCCGACCTCTGTTGCCGGGGGTAGGGTCGCTCGCGTCCGGGCCGGTCCCACGTCTCGACCTGGAACGCGGGGCGTCCGCTTCGATGTCGTCGTGCCCGACGAGCATCTCTGGGCGCAAGCGGACGCGACGCGCATCACGCAGCTCGTGGGCAACCTCCTGCACAACGCCAGTAAGTTCACGGGCCGCGGCGACTCGGTGGTGCTCTCGATTGAGGCAATGGCCGGGGAAGCGGAGATCCGCCTGCGCGACACCAGGCGCCGGACATCAGCTCACAGCGGCGGCGGTGACGCTGGAGAATCACATCAACTGGTCGCCGCTGTGAGTTTGGGCACTTTCGGGAGGTGTTGCCTTCCGGGTCTGGAACGCCAAAGCCTGCGGAACAGCGGTTTCCATACCTGTTCGCGCCCTGAAGAGCTGGCGAGTGTTGCCATCGCTCATGAGGCCGTCTTGCATGAGGCTGCCGTTTTTCGCGCGACCCACCTGGAAGCTGCGCGCTCACGAGTGCGGCGCTCTGTCGGAAGCGTGAAGAGCGGGTAGGGGTAGCAATCGCTGCCCCCCCGATCAGGCGCTACAAGAAGTGGCTTGCCGCCGCGCTCACAGTAGTCATACCCGGCGGCGGGAAGGGTGACCGACCTGTCCGAAAGCCCGGATCCCTTGCCGAGAAGATCGACCTCGGTAGACGCGAGGCACCCTCCTCACGGGATGACCGAATTCGGCAGTCTCAAGTTGTCTTGCGCGGTAAAGGAGACCACTCATGACCACCGACCCGAAAAGCATCGCCCTTGCTTACATCGACGCCTGCGGGCGGAAGGACCTCGATGCGGTCGCGCCGCTGCTCGCTCAAGACATGCGCTTCGTCGGCCCCGGCAACACCTTGACGGGTTCCAAGCCCTACCTGGCGGTGCTCCGGCGCCTCGGCCCGGTGTGGGAGCGCAGCGATGTGAAGAAGGTCTTCACGGATGGGGCCGACGTGTGCGTGATCTATGACTTCGTGACCCCCACAGCCGGCTCAGTTCCGATCGTCGAGTGGCTACGCGTCGCGGGTGGACGCATCGTCTCGGTGACGCTGTTCTTCGACCGAGTCGCGTTCAAGCCCGCAAGCGATGAGCTCGCGCGCCGAGCGGGAAGCTGACACGCGGTGCCGCATGACGAGAAGATGGCCGAGCGCGTGCGGCGCATTCTCTCCGGGCAATGCGATGTCGTGGAGAGAACGATGATGGGGGGCCTGGCGTTCATCGTGAATGGTTCGATGTGTTGCTCGGTCGGCCGCGACGCGTTGCTGGTTCGGGTCGGAGCCGAAGGACGGCAGTGCGCGCTCGCTTACCCCCACGTCAGCCCAATGAAGATCGGTGACAAGACGATGTCCGGGTTCGTTCGAGTCGATTCCGAGGGTTTTCGAACGGACTCGGCGCTCGCGAAGTGGCTCGCACGCGGAATCGAGGCCGGGGCCGCCCGTGCTCGCGGAACCTGCCGACCCATGTCGGTCCGCATACCCAAGCGACCATCAAGAAGGCGGACTCGATCGTAGGTGGTCTTGCCGAGTAAATCGATCCGCTGTCTTCTTCCCAGGCTGCGGGCGTTTGAACGAGCTGTTCGACCGGGGAAGTCATCGCGCCCTGGCCGACTGGCATTCCCGACTCAACACCTAGTCCACGAGATGCGTGCCTCGTGCCTTTCTGTACGCCATAGGGAGAAGCCACCTGCATAGAATCTTGCGAATCCCGGAGAGCACGTGTACCTCTGCCGCGAGCCCACGGCCGCACTGGGTGCACTGAACCGAGTACCACGAGAACTTCGCGACACATGTCGGGCACGACCAGCGCTTCTCCTGCGCCGCGAGCCAGGCGCCGGCACCCTGATGCCGAATCGCGTCGAGGTTGCCGCTGGTCTCGCGGAGGTGCGGGAGGAGCTTCGCGCCTGCCTTCCACATCCGGAACATGGTGCACGGGTAGTCCGAGCAGTCGACGCAGTGCGCGATTCCCTTCGTCACGGCGCATTCGCGGATCTTGCAGACGCGGCACCCTACATACAGTGCGTCGGACTTGCAGCCGCCACAGGCGAGCTCCTTCTCCGGGACGCTGTCGCAACAGGCGATGAATTCGTCGCCGCGACCCGTCTCGCCATGGTTCAGGATCGAGCACGCGCCGCAGTAAATGCCGCAGTAGCTGTCACCGTAGACGGCCTTGGACGGCCGCGCGCCGACTTCGATCTCCGTGAGCGTCACCATGTTGCCCTCCTGGTCGGCCGTCAGCGTCCTCGACGACGCGGCGACCGCCTTCGCGAGCGCGAAGCTCGGGTCTCGAGCCCCGCCGCGCAGAACGCCACGATCTCGTCGACGAGTGAGTCGGCGTCGGGGACCGCCTCCGGGCCGAACCGCTCGCGCGCGAACTGCGCCATCTCCGCGCCGTTCGCGGAGGTGATGAGGCTCGTGCCAAGCGTGAAGAAGAAGCGGCAGACCAGCTGCATCGGGGTGACGTGCGCCGGCAGCCGCCCCGCGAGCGCCTCCGCGAACCGCCCGACCACGTCCCCGAAGGCGCGCCGGTGCATGGTGCGGATGTCCGGGTTCGGCGAGCACATCATTTGCGCGAAGAGCCGCCTGAGGTCCGGCCGCGCAACGACCCATCGGCCCGCCGGGGCGAAGAACGCGCGCAGGACGTCCTCGACCGACGCCGCCTTACCGCGCGCCTCGACCTCGTCGAGGAGGCGCGCGCGCTCCTCGTTGAGCGGCGCCAGCCGCCGGCGGAGGAGCGCGTCGATGAGGCCCTCGCGGCTCCCGAAGTGGTAGTTCGCGAGCGCGGCGTTCACGCCTGCCTCAGCGAGGATCGCGCGCACCGACACCCCGTCGATGCCGCGCTCGGCGAAGAGCCGCTCGGCGGTGTCCAGGATGCGGTCCTGCGTCTCCCGACCGGGC
>MEMX01000092.1:0-3428 GCA_001768075.1 Anaeromyxobacter sp. RBG_16_69_14
GGCGAGTGGGCTACGAGAAGGCGCGCCTGGTGGCGGCCCATGCCGATGACACCACGGTGGAGGCCCTCATCGAGCGGGCGCAGGGACTGACCTGCATCAACTTGAAGCGCGAGCTCGAGGGCGCGAGCGGGCGCAGATGTGTGCGCGGGGCGAGCTGGATCTGCGCGTTCCGCGAGGGGTCGGGGCTCTCCTCGACGCCGCTGTCCGCGCGGCGCGCGAGGCCGCGGGCTATTGGCTCTCACCCGGAGAGTGCATCGCGCGGATCGCCGAACACTTCGTCGGGACCTGGGAAAAGGCGCTGGCCGGAAAGCCGCGTGCATCGGGAGCGAGCCGTCCGCCGAAGGTGCAGTGGCCGCGAGCGCCGACGCGCGCCATGAGCTTGCGGACCGACTCCCTCGGCGGGATCTCCTGACGCTCCGCCGAATCGTCCAGCGGGCCGCTCGAGAAGAAACCAGACCGGCCTCCTGCGAAGCTCGGCGGCGTGGCGTGCCACGAACCAACGGAGGCGAAGCGGTGTCCATCAATCACCGCGAAAAGCGGTTCTTGCCGGGCAAGTGAGCGAAGTCGGAGGCGGAGTTGACGCGGAGTCGAACATGGTCAGCCTGTGCGCGGCCCACCACCTGCATGGTTCGTTCTGCGAGGACAGGGACCACCCGAACGACATCGACGGCTACTTCGTCTGCGACGCGCGGGATCTCGGGCGACTCCAGAGGGAGCTGAACCTTCTCGATCCGTACAAGGTCTGGACCTGGGACGCGCGCGCCAGGAAGAGGGACCGCGAGTCGCGGAGCTGTTTGACCAACTAGCATCTAAATGAAAATGGGTCTAGACCACCTATCATTCCGATGATAGATGGTCGGGATGCTACGACCCCGGTATCTGGCCCGCGCCATCGCCGAGGATGCTCTGCCAGCCGGCAAGATGGCGTTTGTGAGCGGTCCGCGACAGGTCGGCAAGACGACGCTCGGAAAGAGGCTGCTGGCCGATCCAGAACGGAACTACTTCTCGTGGGACGAGACCGACTTCCGGCGCGCCTGGGCGACCTCACCGACCCGCGCCGTGATGGAACGGGGTGAAGGCCCGGTCCTCCTCGACGAGATCCACAAGGACCGCCGCTGGAAGAGCCGCCTCAAGGGCCTGTATGACACCCGTGGCGACGAGCTCCGCATCATCGTGACCGGAAGCGCCAGGCTCGACCTGTACCGGCGCGGGGGGGAGAGCCTGCTGGGCCGCTACTTCCCCTACCGTCTCCACCCCTTCTCGGTGGGCGAGTCGGAGAAGCCACCCGCACCCGAAGAGATCCTCGCAACCACCGATGCTCGATACCCATGGGCCGATCTCCTGAAGCTCGGCGGCTTCCCGGAGCCCCTCTTCGGCGGCAGCGAGCGGCGCGCACGTCGCTGGAGCCGGCTGCGTCTCGAGCGGCTCATCGCGGAAGACCTGCGCGACCTGCGCGCGATAGCCGATCTCCAGGCCGTGCGCGTCCTGGCCGATCTCCTTCCCGGGCGGGTGGGCTCGTTGCTCTCCATGAATGCGCTGCGCGAGCACCTGGGAGTCGCCTACGGCACGGTGCGCGCCTGGTTAGGAGTCTTCGAGGCGCTCTATCTCTGCTTTCTCGTGCGTCCCTATGCCGCGCGCCTCGCGCGCGCCTTGCGAGCAGAGCCGAAGCTGTACCTGTACGACGTGCTGTCCCTCCCGAGCGCCGCGGCGCGGCAGGAGAACCTGGTCGCCCTCCATCTGCTGAAGGCCTGCCACTACTGGACGGACACCGCCCAAGGCGAGTTCGATCTGCGCTTCGTGCGCGACAAGGAGAAGCGCGAGATCGACTTCTTGGTCTTGCGCGATCACCGGCCCTGGCTCGCCGTCGAGTGCAAGTCCAATCAGCGTGTCCCGAGCGGCAACCTGGTGCACTTCTCCGATCGACTCGAAGTGCCGCTGCGCTTTCAGCTCGTCAACGGTGTTCGCTTCGATCGCGCGTACCCCGAGACCAAGGTCCGGGTCCTCGACTACGAGCGCTTCCTGGCCGGGCTACCGTAAGATCTTGAACGCCGGACGGGGCCTTAGAGGAACTCGCAGAGGTAGGCGGCGGGGGCGCCCGCCTTCACGTCGAACCCGCTCTTGGCGGGCACCTCGAAGCTCGTACCCGTGGGGAATCCCCGGAACGCCTGCTCGCCAGGGAGCTTCGCCCAGAGCTCGCCCGAGACCACGGTCATGCGCTCGGGCGCGTCGGTGCCGAAGTGGAACTCTCCCACGTCGAGGACGCCGACGGTGTGCCGGCGGCTGTTCCGCTCGAACCCGACGCTCTGGACCTTCCCCTCGAAGTACTGGTTGTGCTTGAGCATGCACGGGATGGAAGCACGCGCCTTCGGGGGGCGTCAACGAACGTCGCGTGCTCGGGAGATCAGTCACTCGCATGCGGGTCGCCTCAGGGCTCCTGCGACACCGCATCCCAGAACTCCCCCTCGTAGGCTTGAAGAAGGCGCGCCGAGCGCTTCACGAGACGCGGCTCGGCTCCTTGCTCCAGGCCCTCCGCGATCACCGCCAGGGCTGCCTCCTCGAAACCTGGCACGGGCGCGGCAAAGAACTCGAAGAAGGCGACTTGTTCGGACGTGAGGCCGTACCGATCACGCAACGCCGTTGCCATGCGCCCCGTGTTCTCCCCGAAGACCGCGAAGTTCACGAGGAAGGACGCCGCGACGTCCGCCTGGTTGCCGAAGGACGCGAGCCAGGCCACGTAGGAGGGGTAGGCCTGTCCCATGGGCCGAGGCTCATAGGCGGCGAGGTCCTCCTCATCGAGGCCGAGAGCGGCGGCGAAGCGAAGCAGAAGATCGAGGGCCTGAGTCTCGCCGGCGAGCAGGTCACCGAAGAACGGCCGAGCCGACCTGCTGGCTCCGAAGCGGCTCAAGAGAAGCGCCTCGCTGCGGAGATCGCTGCGGATGATGTTGTACTGCTCGCCCGCGAAAGCCCTGAGGTTATCGCGGGAGATCTGGCCGTCCTCCAGGGCCGCCAGATACGGGTGGTTGCGGATCTCGCTCTCCGCTTCCCGGATCTCGTTCCGGATTTCCGCCACGAGTCGTCGGGCCTGCTGGAGCGTCGGGGACTCTTCCGCAGAGCCGCGACCCACGGCGTCCGCCGCCCTGCTCGCGCCAGACCCCATGACGCCCATGATAGTCGCCCCGACGACCAGGGACCTTGCAATACCCCGCAGTGACTTCATTCGAGACAAGCCTTCCGGTCGAGAGGACACGCAGCTCGACACGGTAGGTCGCATCAAGGAGGCCAACAACGCCTGATCCGGGCGATACCGTGCCCCGAAGGCTGCCTTTAGAGGCTGCGGTACCGGCCGGCATTCACCCGGCGAGCTGGTGAAGCGCGTAGCCCATGGCCACGGCCGCCTCGCGGATGCGTCCGTCGTACGCGGCGACCAC
>MEMX01000092.1:3483-7728 GCA_001768075.1 Anaeromyxobacter sp. RBG_16_69_14
GAGCGCGACGAGCGTCCGCATCGGGAACGGGAACGGGGAAAGCGCACGCTCGAGCACCAGCGGCGAGAGCTCCACCAGGTTCACCCGCGAGAGGAGCCGGTCCGGCGGCGTCGGCGTGGGTCGCAGCCAGGCCCTTCGCGTTGAGTCGCACCCAGGTCTCGTAGACGAGGAGGCGGCTCGAGAAGAGCGGCTCGTCCCAGAGGCCGGCGGGCGGGGCCCGGTCCTCGCCCAGCAGCTCCGCCAGGAGGACCGAGGTGTCCAGATAGGTCACCGGTCGTCCCGGTCGCGCTCGAGCTCCTCGAGGACGGCGCTGGTGGGCGCGACGGGCCTGCGCTCCGGGAGCGGGGCGCGCGGCGAGCGGGCGGGCTGGACGAGGCCGCGGCGCACAGCTTCGGCGATCTGCGCGTCCGAGATCCACTCGGCGCGGCCGGCCTCCGGCGGGCGGATCTCGGCGACTACCCGGTCCCGGTCGGTCACGAGCACCGTCTCGCCCGAAGCCGCGAGCCGGATGTACTCGGAGAGCTTGTTCTTGAGGGCCTTCACGCCCACCACGCGCACGAAGTGCATGGTGGCGACCGGAAGCTACCCTGGCAACAGGGCGCAGGCGCCATCAGGGCACGTCCGAGCGTCGCAGGATGGTGCCCTGGTAGCCCACCGCCCACACGCCGCTCGCCTGGCTTCCCCGCACGGCGAGCAGGTGGTTCGTCGTGTCGCCCGCGACGCTCGACCAGGCGCTGCCACTCCAGCGCAGGATCGTCCCGTTTCTACCCACCGCCCAGAGGCCGCTGCCGCCCACCTCGCTCCCCCACAGCGAGCGCAGGTCCTCTGGTGTGCCGCTCGTGACCCCCGACCAGGCGCTGCCGTTCCAGCGCAGGATCGTCCCCGCATCGCCCACGGCCCATACGGTGCTCGCGGCGCTTCCCCACACGTTCTGGAGGGCGTTCGTCGTGCTGCTCGGGACGCTCGACCAGACGCTGCCGTTCCAGCGCAGGATGATCCCGCCCGCGCCCACCGCCCAGACGTCGCTCGTCTGGCTCCCCCACACGCTGGACAGGAGGCTCGTCGTGCCGCTCGGGACGCTCGACCAGGCGCTGCCATTCCAGCGCAGGATGGTCCCGGACGTCCCCACCGCCCAGACGTGCGTCGCATCCTCGCCCCACACGGCGAGGAGCTGCTCCGTCGTGCCGCTCGGGACGTTCGACCAGGTGCTGCCGTCCCAGTGCAGGATCGCCCCGGACGCGCTCACCGCCCAGACGTCGCTGGCCGCGCTCCCCCAGACGTCCCATATCTGGTCCGTACCGCTCAGCGGGTTCGGCACGCTCGACCAGGTCTTGCCGTCCCAGTGGAGGATGGTCCCCGAGTCTCCCACGGCCCAGACATCGCTCGCCCCGCTGCCCCATACACCCCGGAGCGCGTGGGTCGTGCCGCTCGCGATGGCGTACCACACGCCACGACCCGTGAACGTGGAGGCGCTGGCGTCTCCTCCGCTCACCCGCAAGTCGACGCGCACGGGGCTGAAGGCATACCCCGCGAGCGAGGGCGTGACCGTGTAGTCCCCGTCGACGAGCCCACCGAACGCATAGGCGCCGGAGGAGCTCGAGGTCGTGCTCGCCGTGCTCGCGCCGGTCAGATCGAGCACGACGCCCGCCAGCCCGGCACCCGACTCGTTGCTCACGCCGCCAGCGATGCCGCGATCGATCGTGGGCGACCCGGGAGGACGATCGCCGCAGCCAGCGGCGATGAGCGCGACGAAGGCCGTGAACCATGCAAGCCGTCTCATGAGTCCCCCGATCTGAGTGAATGCATACCTGAAGGACCCGCGCCGTGGGCCGCGATCGTCCAGCAGCGCCCGCCTCCGGGCGCGAGATCGGCGCCACGACAGAGCGCCGCCCTGGCTCGCCCTAGCCCGAGTTTACCAGCCCCGGAAGAACGGGAGCGCTTCGATCACCGGCTCGGGGCGGTGGACAACCACTGGGACGAGATCGTGGGGCACATGACGCGGGTCACGATCGAACCTTTCCGGCCAGCGCGCCGAGGAAAGCTCGCAGATCGGCAGGCCCGTTCCTGGCTGCCCGGTAGACGCGTTCCATGTCGAGCCGCTCGTAGGCGTGCGCAACCGCATTGCGAAAACCTGCGGCGAGGACCAGCCGCTCGGCGAGCTCCTTCTCGAGCTTCCCATCGTCTGCGAGCAAGCGGAACGCTTCGGCGTAGCTGGCTGGAGTGCCTAGTTTGAAGTGAATGCACGCGGCCAGGGCGAGGTCGATGACGATCTGGACGGCCTGCCAGAGGTGGAGGATCACGGCGTCCGAGGAGTCGGTCCCGGGCGTGAATTGAGCAGGCTCCCCGGGCAGCCTCGATTCCACGCGGGACAGGTGACGCTCGACCGCCGCGACCTTCTCGGCAAGCAACATCCGATCGAACGCCGTCATCGGGCGGCTTCCTCGAGCAACTGCTCATAGGCGCGTCGCAGAACCGCCTCGGCGTCGCACCAGAACGAGGCGGCGTCGAATGCGAATGCCGCGAACGCCCCGGGGTGGCCTTCGAAGACGACGAGCCCGTCCTGCGCGGCGCGCATTCGCAGCTGTCCGCCGGCACGATCGAGGTCCACCAGGTCGACCTGGTCGGATCGCGTGGCCGTGACGAGGTCAGCCAGCAGCTGCTCGACGTCGAGGCTGGGGCGGCTCAGGTAGCCGAAGTCCCAGTCCGAGGTCCCGCGGGCGTCGCCGCGCGCGCGGGAACCGAAGACGAGGAGCAGCTCCAGCGCCGGATGGCGGGCGGTCGCGGCCGCTGCGAGGTCGAGTGGCTCTCGGGACGCTGAGGTCATCTTCCGCCATGGTAGCGGCGCGGGCGGCCGACCGCCAATGCCGCGTATCGAACCCCTTCATGGCCGCAGCGTGCCACCTCGCCGGAGTCACCAGCTTGGCCCCGGCCGCCGACGAACCCATGCGTGGCGCCCGTGGAGGGCGGGGCTCGATGCCCGCCCTCCCGCTTCAGTCTGGTCGCTGCTGCTGCTCGATGTACTGGCGGACGATGGCGATCGGGGCCCCGCCGCACGATGCGGCGAAGTAGCTCGGGCTCCACAGGACGCCTTTCCAGTAGCGCTTCGCGAGGTCGCGGCGGTCCCGTCGCAGGAGCCGGCTGGAGACGCCCTTGAGGCTGGTCACGAGTCCTGAGACGGAGACCTTGGGCGGGTACTCGACCAGCAAGCGCACGTGGTCGTCCTCCCCGTCCATCTCCACCAGGCGAGCCTCGAAGTCGCGGCACACCGCGCCGAAGATCTCTCGCAGCCGTTCGATGGCTGGCCCGTCGAATACGTGGCGGCGGTACTTCGCCACGAAGACCAAGTGCACGTGCAGGTTGAAGACGCAGTGGCGGCCGTGTCGAAGTTCGCTCGCTGGTGTCATAGGTCAAGTGTATCGCGCGTTCATGAGGCTGTCGAAGGCATCCCGCTTCCGGCTCGAGCCCACGCGCGATGGGAGATCGGCTATCCTCGCCACCATTTCAGCGGTCTTCGCCGTTCTGGACGAAGGAGAGCACGACATGCCGATGGACGTCGTCGACTACGAGATATTCGGCTCCGACATGCAGTACGTGGAGATAGAGCTCGACCCGGGCGAGGCCACAGTCGGCGAGGCGGGCGCCATGATGTACATGGAGGACGGGATCGCGATGGACACCGTCTTCGGCGACGGCTCGCAGCAGCAGGGCGGCTTCTTCGGCAAGCTGCTCGGCGCTGGCAAGCGGCTGATCACGGGCGAGTCGCTGTTCATGACCGTCTTCCACAACGAGGGCCAGGGCAAGAAGCGGGTCGCCTTCGCCGCGCCCTACCCTGGCCGGATCATCCCGGTGCACTTGCCAGACGTCGGCGGCACGCTCATCTGCCAGAAGGACTCGTTTCTCTGCGCAGCCAAGGGCGTGTCGCTGGGCATCGCCTTCCAGCAGAAGCTCGGCGTGGGGCTCTTCGGCGGCGAGGGCTTCATCATGCAGAAGCTGGAGGGCGACGGCCTCGCGTTCGTCCACGCCGGTGGCACGCTGCTGGAGAAGACCCTGCGGCCGGGCGAGGTGCTGCGCGTCGACACCGGCTGCATCGTCGCCCTCCAGCCGACCGTGAACTTCGACATCCAGTACGTGGGCAAGATAAAGTCGGCCCTCTTTGGCGGGGAGGGGCTGTTCTTCGCCAACCTGACCGGGCCAGGCAAGGCCTGGCTGCAGTCGTTGCCCCTCTCGCGGCTCGCCAACCGCATC
>MEMX01000092.1:7872-8751 GCA_001768075.1 Anaeromyxobacter sp. RBG_16_69_14
GCGCTCGGCACGAATGGTGTCGGGGGGCGATGAACACCTTCGGTGGACGGCTGTTCGGGCCGGGCCTGCCCGGCGGTGGTGCAGAGGCGAGCGCTCGCTGGCTCGGTGACAGCCTGGAGATCGCGGCCGTGGGCCGTACCTGGTCGGTCAGGGTAGAGCGGGTCGTGGCCGCCGGTTTCGACGGACGACTGCGCGTGGAGTTCCGACACGCTGCCGAGGATGGGGAGGCGGACTTCGCCTTCTTCGTGGACGAGCCGGGCGCGTGTCCCGCCTTCGCCGCCCGGGCGCCGGCGGAGATCGCCGCCCACCTCCGCGACGTCGCGCGCGACGTGCGCCGCGTCGAGCGCCGCTTCCGACTGGGCTGGTTAGCGCTCGGCCTCGTCCTGCTCCTCCCGGTCGTCCTGGTCGTCATCTTCCTCGCCAGGTCGGATGCGGTCGCCGCCTGGGCCGTGAATCGCATCCCAGCAGAGCAGGAAGCCCGGCTCGGCGATCTCGCGCTCGCTCAGACCCGGGCGCGAGTGAGGCTCGTCGACAGCGGCCCGGCGGCCGACGCCGTGCGCCTCATCGGCCAGCGCCTGACCCCGGGAACGCGGCTCCATTACCGCTGGTTCATCGCCGACGCGCCCCAGATCAACGCCTTCGCCGCTCCCGGCGGCGTGGTGGTGGTGTTCTCCGGTCTCATCCGCGCTGCCGAGCGCCCGGAGGAGGTCGCCGGTGTCATCGCCCACGAGGTCGCGCACGCCGAGCTGCGCCACGGCCTGCGTGCGATGGTCAAGGCGCTGGGGTTTCGCGCCTTGCTCTCGGTCGCCCTCGGGGATCTCTCCGGCGGCGGCCTCGAGGAGGCGGTCGCCAACCTCACCGAGCTCCGGTTCTCGCGCG
>MEMX01000092.1:8770-11236 GCA_001768075.1 Anaeromyxobacter sp. RBG_16_69_14
CCGACGGGCTGAAGCGCATGCTCGCGGCGAGGATCGATCCGCAGGGCATGGTCCGCTTCTTCGAGCGTCTCGACGAGGAAGGCAAGGCGGCCGTGCCGGCGCTCCTGTCCACGCATCCCGTCACCGGCGAGCGCCTGGAGACCCTGCGCCGCGAGGTGGCGGCGGCGAAGGTCGAGAGCACGCCGCTTGCGATGGACTGGGCGAAGGTGAGGCGCGGGTTGTGAAGCGGGGGGCACCGGAGGTGAGGAGCACTACCCGCTCGGCGTCGGGCGAGTCAGGTACCGGTCAGGAGCTGAATCCTGCCGGGCGCAGGCTCGAGCATGCGAGCGCCTCCGACAAGCGGGGCAACCCGAGCGGCCGCATCAAAAAGACGAACACGTGCGCTCGTCTTCTTGGCTGGCGGGGAGCGTGTCAGACTCGCGTGCTCTGGTCTCAGGTCACCCAGACGAGACGATGGCATTGGAAGCTGCGATCCCACTCACCCTGGCGGGTCCGCCGATAGAAGACCTCGAGCGCACGGCTCTGGCCGGCGCTCGCTCCACTCTCGAGGACGTCGTCCTGGCGCTCGAGGCCTGGCGTCTCAAGCTCGCCGACCAGTTCGATGAGCTCCTCTGCCTGGCGCGGTTGAAGGACGTGAAGCGTCTCGATTACCAGGTCGAGACGGTGCAGCGCGTTCTCCGCACCTTCTGCGGTAGAGCGCTCCTCGCCGACGAGGTGGGGCTGGGCAAGACGGTCGAAGGGGGCATGCTCATCTCGGAGTACCTGCTGCGCGGGATGGCGCGGAGCGTCCTCGTCATCTGCCCGGCAGCGCTCGTCGGGCAGTGGCGGGCGGAGCTGGCGAGCAAGTTTGCCATCGAGGCGGAGAGCACGGACGAGCCCCGTTTCCGCTCGAACCCGGAGGCCGCCTGGGCGAGCGGTCGCGAGCCGAGGGTGCTCGTCGCCTCGCTGCAGATGGCGCGCTCCTCACGGCACGCCGAGCTGGTGCGGGCTCGTCGCTGGGACCTGGTGGTGGTGGACGAGGCGCACCACCTCAAAAACCGCTCGACCGTCGGGTACAAGCTCCTCGATTCCCTGAGGAGCCGGTTCCTCCTCTTGCTCACCGCCACGCCGGTCGAGAACGACCTCGAGGAGCTCTACAACCTCGTCACGCTCCTCAAGCCGGGCCAGCTCGCCACGCCGGCGGCTTTCAAGTCGCGCTTCGTTGAGAAGGGCAACCCGTTCTCGCCCCGCAACCGCGAGCGGCTCAGGGAGCTGCTCGGCGAGGTGATGGTGCGCAACACTCGCGCCCTCGCTGGCCGCGGCATCGAGCTGCCGCCGCGATTTGCCCAGACCGTCGTCGTCGAGCCGTCACCCGAGGAAACCGCGCTCTACGAGGCCGTGCTCGGCCTGGTGCGCTCGGCCGGCGATTCCGGTGGAACGCCCCGTCTCTCGCTGCGCACCCTGCTCGAGGAGGCGGGCTCGAGCGCCGAGGCCGTGCTCGACACCGCGCGAGTCCTCGGTCGGGAGAAGAGGCTCGCCCCTACCGCGATCGCGCCGGTGCTCGAGGCCGCGCGCGCGGCGACGCAGGTGCGGGCGCGCAAGCTCGGCAAGCTCCTCGAGCTGGTCAAGGCCCTGGACTCGTTCTCCCCGGGGAGCAAGGCGGTGGTCTTCACGAGATTTCGCGCCACGCTCCAGGCGCTCTCCACCGCGCTCGACGCGGAGGGCATCCCGCATGCGAGCTTCCACGGTGGGATGAGCGGTCCGGAGAAGGACGAGGAAGTGGAACGGCTGCGCACGGACGTCCCTGTCATGCTGGCGACGGACGTCGGCGGAGAGGGGCGCAACCTCCAGTTCGCCAACGTCCTCGTCAACTACGACCTGCCCTGGAACCCGATGAAGATCGAGCAGCGCATCGGCCGGCTGCATCGCATCGGCCAGACGCGGGAGGTCCAGGTCTTCAGTCTCTGTGCGCGCGGCAGCGCCGAAGAGCGGATCCTCGACGTCCTCGACCGGCGCATCCACCTGTTCGAGCTGGTGATCGGGGAGGTGGACCTCATCCTCGGGCGCGCACTCGAGGAGAAGGAGTTCGACGCGCGCGTCTTCGAGATCTACGAGCGCGCCCGGACCGAGGCGGAGATCGCGGCGCACTTCGACGGGCTCGCGGACGAGCTCTCGACGGCTCGCGGCCACTACGAGAAGGTGAAGTCCTTCGACGAGGCCCTCTTCCGGAGGGACTTCGAGGCATGAGCGGACCGCTCGGATTCGCGGCGCGCCTCCTCGCCCGGCGCGGGGCGCTCGTGGAGGCCATCCCCGGTGGGGTCGAGGCGTTGCTCTCGCGCGAGCTGGCCAGCGAGCTCGGGCTCGGGGAGCACGTGGTGCTGGCGGAAGCGCCCGGCGCGGCAGCGCACCACGCGGGCTACGGTAGCGCGCTCCTGGAGCGAATGGTGTCGTCTGCCACTGGCGCGATCCCGTTCGCCGCGGCCCGGG
>MEMX01000092.1:11259-13581 GCA_001768075.1 Anaeromyxobacter sp. RBG_16_69_14
GACCTCGCGTTCCCCAGACCAGGCCAGGCGCGGGCCGCGGCCGAGTCGCTGGTCTTCCGCAATGGCGTCTTCTCGGTGGGTGAAACGGCGGCGGCGGTCGGCCATCGGCTGGTCGCGCACGCTGCGTTCGCCCTGCACGGTGACGAGCGGAGGGAGGGGGTGTGCGCCGCTGCGGTGTCGTTGCAGACCGACGGCGTGGTGGACGGCTTCGAAGAGGCCATCGCGGGATCGCTCGAGGAGGCAGGTGGCGACCCGAAGGTGCAGCAGCTCGAGCCGGAGAGGGTGAGCGCCTGCGCGCGCGCCGCGCTCCTGGCATGCGCCGCTCGCGCCGCGCAAGCCGCTGCCGGCTTCCGAGAGGGCATGCAGCGCCGTTGCGCGCGGGACCGCGAGCGGCTGGAGGAGTACTTCGCCGAGCTGCTCTCGGAGCTTCATCGCCGCTCCTCCCGGGGTCGCGCCAACCCGGCCGCAGCCCTGGACAAGCGGCGGGTCCTGGAGCTGGAACGGGCTGCCAAGCTCGAAGCTCTCTCGGCGCGGTATATCCTGAGACTGGAGGTGAAGCCCGTCGCGCTCTTGCTCGTGGAGGTGCCCGTGTTCCGGACGGAGCTGGAGCTGCGCCGGAGAAAGGCGCGACGGACGATCGAGGTGGAATACGATTGCGCCACGCGCCGCCTGGTCGCCCCGGCCTGCGATGCTTGCGGCTCGCCGGCGCTGCGCCCTGCGGCCTGTGACGATGCGGTCCACCTGCTCTGCGAGGCCTGCGCGCCGCGGTCAGAGGGCCGGATCGCCTGTTCCGCCTGTCTGCCGCGCTTCCGTTCGCACTCGGGCGGTGTGGCGCAGGCCTCGGTATAGACTATTTGTCCTCACCAGAGGCAGGCGGCGTGCCTGAAACCTGCCGAGCCCGGACCCAGCGGGCGTAGAAGAAGACGCCCACCGCCGAGGCGAGGCCGATGGCGGCGAAGGGATACCAGAGCCGGAACGGCTGGTAGGCGTTCCAGAGCACCGCCGTCACCTCCGCTGCGTCGACGCCCAGCACCGTCTGGAGGGTCTCCACGGCGGCCGAACGCTCGACCCCTGTGATCCCGTGACGGTCGGCCAGGTAGCGCAAGGCCAGGTTCGCCTTGTCGCCCATCTCGTCGTAGACGCGGCCGCCCATGATCGACCCGTAGGCCCATCCGATCGCCTGCGGCATGTTGGCGTATCCCATGTACAGCGCCTTCTCACCCTCCGGCGCGATGACGCCGAGATACTCGTTCATCTTGGGAGAGGCCAGCATCTCACCCACGGAGAAGAGGAGGATGCCGCCGATGCAGAGCCACCCCGATCTGGTGAACCCGGCCGCTATCAGCCCAGCGGAGGAGATCGCGATGCCGAGGAGGATCGACTGGACCCGGTGCATGCGCGCCACCAGCCACGACACCCACACGACGCAGAGGACGATGAGGCCCGCGTTGGCGTTGATCATCCACTCCTGGGCGACCATCGTCCCTCGCGGCGTCTGGGTGGTGAACAGGGCCGGGAGGTGCAGGGTCCGCACGATGCGCGTCGAGTCGACCCAGTCCACGATGAAGTTCGGCAACGTGTCGAACAGCTGCATGAACATGAGCCAGAAGCCCGACATCACCAGGATGAAGACGAGGAGTCTGGGCTTCACCAGGTTGCGGAAGGTGAGGGCCGCGATGCGCAGCGGGCCGCCGCGCTGGTCGCCACCAGACGGGACCTCCTCGTACGTGAGCAGGAGGAGGAGGTTCAGCGAGGCGATCACCGCGCAACCGAAGAACACGGCGGGCCAGGAGAAGCCGTAGAGAAAATGGGCCAGCGGCGGACCGAGGAACCCGCCGACGTTCACCAGCATGTAGAAGGTGCCCCAGCCGACGGAGGAAGTCTCGCCCGTGAGCGTGCGCACGAGCGTCCCCTGCACCCCCGGCTTGAAGATGGCCGTCCCGAGAGCCAGCGTGAGGCAGCCCGCCGTGAAGGGCCAGAACGCGCGCTGGGTCGCCATGATCAGATACCCGGCCGTCTTGATGACGACGGCCGCCGCGATGGTGCGCTTGTACCCGTACCGGTCGGCGAACCCTCCCGAGAAGATGGGGACGCCGCTCTGGACGAGCGCCCAGAGCATGAAGATCGTGCCCTTCTGGAGCTGGGTGAAGTGCAGTCCGTGGAGCTCGTCCGCCTGAGCGATGTAGATGGGGATGACCACGCGCACGCCGTAGTAGGCGAGGCGCTCGAACATCTCCATCGCGTTCACCATCCAGAACGCACGCGGGAGCCCCGCCAGCTGGGCGAGGGGCCCCGTGCGCTCCTCGCGGCCCGGGGCGCCGC
>MEMX01000092.1:13620-14499 GCA_001768075.1 Anaeromyxobacter sp. RBG_16_69_14
GCTGCTTCCTCGGGAGTCGCGGGTTGCTCTGATGAGCGGGCAGGAGGCAGGCCGGCGAAACAGGCAGCCTCAGGCGGCCACGAACTGCCGCTCGACCAGCCGCCGGTATGGGCCGTCCTGAGACATGAGGGCGGCGTGGCTGCCGTCCTGGACGATCCGGCCGCCCTCCAGCACCACCGCGCGGTCGGCACCGACCACCGTCGAGAGCCGGTGGGCGATGATGAGCGTCGTCCGCCCGCGCATGAGCCGCTCGAGCGCCTCCTGCACGAGGTGCTCGCTCTCGGCGTCGAGCGCGCTCGTGGCCTCGTCGAGGACGAGGACGCGTGGATCCTTCAGCACGGCGCGCGCGATGGCGACCCGCTGTTTCTGGCCGCCGGAGAGCTGCACGCCGCGCTCGCCGACGCGCGTTGCGTAGCCGTCCGGGAATCGCGCCACGAAGTCATGGGCGTTGGCAGCGCGCGCGGCGGCGATCACCTCGGACTCGGACGCGTCGGGCCGGCCGTAGCGGACGTTCTCGGAGATGGTGCCGGAGAAGAGGATCGGCTCCTGGGAGACGACGCCGACCTGGCGGCGCAGCCAGCCCGGATCGAGCTGGCGCAGGTCCCGGCCGTCGAGCCGGATCCGGCCGGCGTCCGGATCGTAGAACCGCGAGACGAGCTGCACGAGCGTGGACTTGCCGGCGCCGGACGGGCCCACCACGGCCACCACCTCGCCCGCGTCCACGGCGAGGTCGATCCCCTGTAGCACCGGAACGTCGCGGCGCATCGGGTAGGCGAACCGGACTCCCTCCCAGGCGAGCCGCCCCTCCACGCGTGCCGGCCGCTCACCATCGCGCACCGGGATGCGCGGCGGGCGGTCCTGGATCTCGAAGATCCGCTC
>MEMX01000092.1:14780-15380 GCA_001768075.1 Anaeromyxobacter sp. RBG_16_69_14
GCCTCGGCGTCGAAGGAGCGGACGGTCCGCAGGCCGGAGATGGTCTCCTCCGCCACCTCGCCGGCCGCGGCGAGGGCGTCTTGCACCTCCTTGGCGAGCCGGCGCACGCGGCGGCCGTAGATCACCGCGCCCACCGCGACGGCGGGCACGATCGCCACCATCACCAGCGCCAGCCGCGGCGAGGTCAAGAAGAGGAAGACCACCGCCCCGAGCACGGTCGCGAGGTGGCGCAACCCCATCGACACGTTGGCCGAGACCGCGCTCTGGAGCACCGAGGAGTCCGAGGCGAGCCGGCTCGTGAGCTCGCCGGTCCGGCGCTCGTCGAAGAACGCGACCTCCTGCTCGAGGATGGAACGGTAGAGGTCTCTCCGGAGCCGGGTCACCACCCGCTCACCGGCCACGCCGAAGGAGCGCGCGCGCAGCACGATGGCGAGCCCCTGCGCGAGCGCCAGCGCGGCCATGGCGAGAGCCGCGTGATCCACCGAGGCGGGCCCGGCCGGGCCGAAGACGGTCGGCGTGCCGGCGCCGAGCGCGCCGTCGATGATGACGCGGATGGCCTGCGGGTAGAGGAGCGATGCGGCGCTGCCGACGGTGACCGCG
>MEMX01000092.1:15395-16049 GCA_001768075.1 Anaeromyxobacter sp. RBG_16_69_14
GGAGGAGCCGCCACTCGGGGCGGGCGAGGGCCAAGATGCGGCGGAGCGTCGTGCCGCGGGGGCCGCGAGCGGGGATCGGGATCACGGATGGGGTTGTAGCACCGGGTGGCCGGCGCTGCCGCGAGCAGACCATTTGCGTGGGCTCGCGCCTCTCGGTATGCCCTTGCCGTCCACGAGCTCAGGAGTCGATCCGCGATGCAGGTACCGGTGAGCCGCTTTTCGGGTGAGGGGGTCGGGTTCGGGACGAGCGGCGTCCGCGGCAAGGTCGATGCCCTGACCGACGAGGTCTGCTTCACTTACACCTCGGCTTTTCTGAAGCTGCTCGCCGACCCCCGGAAGAACGAGCACGGCGATCGCATCGTCGCGCTCGCGCACGACCTCCGACCCAGCAGCCCTCGCATGGCCGCTGCGTGCGCGGCGGCGTGTGCGGCGGCCGGGTGGCGCGCCGTCCTCTGCGGCGCCGTCCCGACGCCGGCGCTGGCGCACTACGCCATCCAGAGCGGTGTCCCGGCGGTGATGATCACCGGAAGTCACATTCCCTTCGACCGGAATGGCATCAAGTTCTACACGAGTTCGGGCGAGATCCTGAAGTCAGACGAGGCGGCGATCGCGGGGGCCGTCGTCGAGCTGGACGGCGGCGCCTTCGACGCCGGC
>MEMX01000092.1:16069-17057 GCA_001768075.1 Anaeromyxobacter sp. RBG_16_69_14
CCGCCGCGTCTGCCACCCGTCGATCCCGCCGCTCGAGAGCTGTACCGGCGCAGGTACCTGAGCTTCTTCCCGGACGGGATGCTGCGGGGCAGGCGCCTCGGCGTGTACCAGCACTCGAGCGTCGCACGCGATCTCTGCTCGGAGCTGCTCCGCGAGCTCGGCGCCGAGGTGGTGCCACTGGGGCGGACCGACACCTTCGTCCCGGTGGACACCGAGGCGGTCGGAGAGGCGGACCAGCGCCAGGCCCGGGCCTGGGCCTCGGCACATCGGCTCGACGCCATCGTCTCGACGGACGGCGACGCCGATCGGCCGCTCGTAGCCGACGAGACCGGCACCTGGTTCCGCGGGGACCTGGTCGGCATGCTGTGCGCGCGCTTCCTGGGGGCGCGGACCGTCGTCACCCCCGTGAGCAGCAACACCAGCGTCGAGCGGTGCGGTGCGTTCGCCCGGGTGATCCGCACGCGCATCGGTTCTCCGTTCGTCATCGAGGCGATGGCCGAAGCGGCACGCCAGGGCGACGGCCCCGTCGTGGGCTACGAGGCCAACGGCGGATTCCTGCTGGGGAACGCGATCGAGCGGCCGCGAGGCGACGCCCGCGCGGTGCTGGCGGCCTTGCCGACGCGCGATGCCTTCCTTCCGATCTTCTCGCTGCTCGCCATGGCGGCGGAGCGATCTTGCGGTGTCTCGCAGCTCACGGCGGGCCTGCCGTCGCGCCACACGGCGAGCGATCGGCTACAGGACTTCGACGGCGGCGCGAGCCGTCGCCTGCTGACGCACCTCGCCTCGGCGCCTGGCGCGCTCGCCGCCTTCTTCGCCGAGCTTGGAGCGGTGGAGGACGTGAACCAGGTGGATGGACTGCGCGTGACGCTTGGGAGCGGGGAGATCGTCCACCTTCGCCCATCCGGGAATGCTCCGGAACTCCGCTGCTACGCCGAGGCCGACACGCCCGAGCGAGCAGTCGAGCTGAGCAGGTGGGCTCTCGCGGCCG
>MEMX01000093.1:0-233 GCA_001768075.1 Anaeromyxobacter sp. RBG_16_69_14
CGGCGACCAGTTGATGTGATTCTCCAGCGTCACCGCCGCCGCTGTGAGCTGATGTCCGGCGCCTTGCGGCGCCTCAAGCGGAGGGGAGAACTCTCCCCCAGCGCCCCCCCATCTCGAGCGTCAGTTCATGTGGCATGCGCTATCAGTATAGAGGGCGCCGGACGCGCGGTGCTGTGACGTGCTCTGAAGGGGCTCTCCGGCCTGGTCGAGCGCTGCCGGGTAGCGCAGGCCGG
>MEMX01000093.1:250-15147 GCA_001768075.1 Anaeromyxobacter sp. RBG_16_69_14
TGCCCTCGGGCGCCTCGTTGGCGTCCCTATCGTACCCCTGGTAGGACGGGCAGCGAATCACGGTGGCAGAGTCGCCCTGCCGCCCGCGCCGCCGTTCGACGCCGGGCCGCGAGCCGACCGCCTCGTGCGCACACTCATATTGGCGCTATTGGACGTCGAAGCGATAGCTGTAGCGCACGCCGATGCTGTCCACGCCCTGGTTGTTTCTCCTGGCCAGGGTGCCGTTGGACATGTGTTCCCACATGAGCGAGAGGCCGTGATGCCGGTAGAAGCGCCATCCGGCCTCGAGGCCGAGGTGGAAGAGGACGCGCAGGCCCAGTTGGAGCCGCTCCGGATTGCCCGACCTGAGCTTGCCATCGTGCCAGGCCAGGCCGAGGTACCCCTCGACGAACGGACCGGCCGTGAACTGGTGATCCCAGTCGAGATCGAAATAGGCGTTGTCGGTGTAATCCCGGGCGTTGATCGAGCCGCCCAGGCGCGGGCGCGGTGAACCGAGGTATCGGAGGAACCCAGGGGCCACGAAGATGAGCTCGCCGTTGAGGTTGACGCCGCCCTCTGCACGCTGTCTGAAGGGATTGGGCATCCGCAAACTGCCGCGGTTGGGAAAGATCACGTCGTGGTTGAGCACGCCGCCGCGCAATTCCGAGATGGCGCCCCACGGCCGCTGCATGGGAGCGGTCGGCCGCGACGGGGAAGGCGGGTGCACCGCCTCGGCAGGGGCGAGGCGGCCGCGGACGCCGTCGGTCGAGACGGGCCGAAGCGTCGCTTCGGCGAGCGCCGCGCCGGGGTCCCTGGCCGGCTCCGACACCCGCTCGGCGGAATCGCGGGAGTGCGGAGGGGCCGGGTGAGCGGCCCCTCCGGACGCACAGGGAAACGGCAGGTCGAGCCGCGTCCCTCGAGAGGCGACGGCACCGACGGGCCCCGCCTCGTGGACACCGTCGAAGGGCTGACCCAGGAGGAAGGCGCCCCAGCGCTCGAGGGCGATGTCAGTCGGTCCGGAACCCCCGGACGTGGCCTGGGTCGCGCAATCGCAGTCGGAGCCAGCAGCGTCGAACGCGCCCGCCTGCGCGAGGCAAGCGGCCGCGACGAGAACCGGCCTGATGACGTTCACCAGCAGGGCGGGCGCTGTCCGCGTCCCGAGTCCGCTGCGGTTGTGGGACGCGCTCTTGGACTGGCCCATCGCCGGGTTCTTGGCTCCCGCTCGATGTCTAGGCTGAAGTCGGAACTTCAGTCCAGGCATTCGAGGGGGCGTGCCGCCATCGCTGTTCCACGCACCTCCGGCTGCCGGAGCGCGGTGCGCTCGCCTGCGTCCTGGATTAGCCTACCTGGATGAAGACACGAGTGGTGGAGGGCCACTATCTCGCGCAGCACAGGCGCGACACCGACGGCGGGCGCAAGGGGAAGGACTGATAGCGCATGCCACATGAACTGACGCTCGAGATGGGGGGCGCGGGGGGAGAGTTCTCCCCTCCGCCTGAGGCGCCGCAAGGTGCCGGACATCAGCTCACAGCGGCGGCGGTGACGCTGGAGAATCACATCAACTGGTCGCCGCTGTGAGGCGAGATCTGCCCGGCGCGGGGCCGACGCGTCACCAACGGGCTGAAGAAGGACTTTCAGCCGTTCGCGGCGCTGGGCCCGTCCATAGGCGTCTTTGACCAGCGCGCCGCCGAGCGCGTCTACGCGCTGGTGGAGGAGCTCGGCGTCGACGCCATCGAAGCGGGCGCGCTCGTGGCGTGGTGGATGGAGCGGATCGCCAGCCTGCCGCCCACGTAATCGTCCGCGTAGGCCCCGGTGGGCTCGGTGGTGACTTTACCGTCGGTGAGATCGACCTTCAGGATCTTTCCAACCCAGCCATAGCTCATCCTTGCTTCCCAGCCGCTTCACGGACCAGGGCGGGGATCCTGTCCGCACAGTCCAGCAACTTGAGATAGGCCTCCTTGGAGACTTCCTCGAACGTCAGGGCTCCGGTGGGGCAGACCTTGACGCAGGTGGGGTCGCCGTCGCACAGGTCGCACTTCAAGACCTCGCCGGTGCTCGGGTCCGAGAAAGTGGCCCCGAACGGACATGCGAAGACGCAGCTCAGGCAGCCGACGCAGCGCGCCGCGTCAACTTCCATGGCCCCGGTGGCGAAGTTGCGATGCGTGGCGTGCTTGGGACAGACCATCTCGCAGGCCGGCTTCTCGCAGCGCCGGCAGTTGACGGGAACGAAGATCCCCTCCTGCTCCCATTTGACCACGTGAATCCTGCCTCTGGCGGGATTGCAGATGCCCACGTGCTTGAGGGCACAGTAGCTCTCGCAGGAGCGGCACCCGGAACATTTCTGGGCGTCCACGATCAAGGTCTTCAGCATGCCCGGTATTCCTCTTGTGGCCCGTAGGGCGGTGCAATCCAGTTCAATAAGCCAGCAGGCTCAGCTCGATCCTCTTCTTCGTCTCTTCCCAGGGCTCTTTCCGAGCCAGGGATGCCTCCACCGCTCTCTGGGCCAGGATTCCGAAGAGCCCATTGTTGGCCGTGGCCGTGTCCAGGACCTGAGCTTCCACGACCAGGCCCCGTTCGTCGGTGCGGAAATGGTGGTAGATGAGTCCCCGGGGCGACTCCAGGGCGGCATGGCCCTCCTTGCCCACGGCCTTCGGAATGGTCCGCAGGACCGGCCCGGAGAGCTTCTCCACCTCGCACAGGGCGACCAGGCCCTCCGCCGACCCGAGGAGCTCCACCAGGAGGGCCCAGTAGGCCGCCACCACCTCGAAGCGAGGGAAAGGTCCGAGGGCCTCGACGAGGCGCTGGCGCTCGTCCTCGGCCAGCGGTGTGGCCAGCGGCTGTCCATTGTTCAGGCGTGCCAGGGGACCGACGAAGAAGAGGCTGTCTGCCGGCACCTTTCCCAGATCCTGCCAGCCCTTGGCCTTGAGGAAGGCGAAGGGTTCGTAGGACCAGGTCTCCTGGTGCAGGCCGACCTTGTCGAAGAGGGTGGCGGCGCCGAAGCGCTCCGCCTCGCCTCCGCCGGCACCTCTCAGCACCAGTCCGTCGGGCTCGGGCGCCAGGGTCAGGGAGGTCAAGGGCCCGGCTTCCAGCCCTCGGATCTCTCCCAGGATCTTGCCCTGCGGGAAGACCTGCTCCCGGAGGAACCCGCCCAGGCGTTCGGCGCAGCTTCGGCAGGCCGCCGCGATCTCGGCCAGCCGGGCATGGTGCTCCTCTTTCAGCGACCGGCTGACGCCGCCTGCTACCGCTGTGACGGGGTGGTCCGCCCGTCCTCCCAAGATGATGGCCGCTTCCTGGGCCAGCGACACGTGACGCATGAGATCATCCAGGAGGGAGCGCAGACCGTGCGGCCCTCGCTGGGCGTCCTGGGACCAGAAATCCGCGAAGGGATTCTCCAGGGACGTGACCAGGAAATAGAACTTCCTCAGGTGATCGCGAAAGAAGAGGGCAAGCCGCAGGGCCTCCCGCATGTTCTGTGCGACGGGCGGAGGCTCCACCCCGAAGAGCCGGTCCAGTGCCTGGGCCGCACACAGATGATGGGCCGGGGACAGGATCGACAGGATCCGAGGCAGCTCCTCGACCGGCCGGCCCTGACACATGGCCGCCACCTCGCGGGGAGCAGTTATCTGAAAGTAGACCTGAGGCGGCCCGCCGTTGACCGTGATCGTGGCCTGGGCCGGCTGGTCCTGCCACCTCAGCGCATCGAGCGTTACCTTCGACATCTTCCTCACCCCTTGTCTGGCGTTGCCAAGAGCGAACATTGGCTCGGCAGTGAGTAGCGGTAGAAGGTGCCGGCCAGGTCCACGAAGTTCTCGACCAGGGCGGCGATCTCCTTGGCATCCTTGGAGTCGAAGGTGGAGCTGATGGCCCCCACCATCTTGGCACCGGGATCGAAAATCGCAGGGGCCTTGCCAAAGCAGCCGCGGCAGGGCACCCCCACCCCGGTGCAGATGCCGCCACAGCCCTCCTGCGTGGCCACCCCCTGGCAGATCAGGCCCTGCTCCAGCAGGCACCGCCCGGTCTCCTGGTATTCCTGATAAGGGCGCTTGCAGATCCCGAACTTCTTCTCCTCCTTGATGCGGGAGCAGCTGCCGCAGACCGCCTTCTCGCCGGCGAAGGTGGTTCCCCGGCGAGGCAGCACGCCCGCGGCGATGGCCTCGGCCACAGCCTCCGGCAACCTGCCAGCGGCGTATGAGAGCCGCGCCGGCGATTCTCCCCGGCAGACCAGGGCCAATACCGCGGCCCAGAGGAGGTTCTGGGTGGGGGGACAGCCAGGGACGACGTAGTCGACCGCCACGACCTGCGACAGGCACAGGCCCTGCGGCTCGGCCCGGGGCAGGGTCGGTTTCCCTTCGCCATCCGCGCTGCTTGAGCCCGTTGTTTCCCCGGCCTTCGCCTCCGTGGCGTCAGCCAGATTGGCCAGTCCAGGCAACCCTCCGAACGCGGCGCACGCCCCGACGGCCACCAGGAGCTCGGAGCTCTCCCTGAGTTTCAGGGCCGCCTGACGATCCGCCTCCGTGCGGATGGTGCCAGCGAAGAGCGCGACGTCCACCTTGCCTTCGCTCAGAGCCTCCCATGGCGTTCCCAGGACATAGGGCCAGAAGACGGGATCGGCGAAGCGGCCGAGCTCGTTGACCTCGTAGTTGAGGTCCAAGATGCCCTGCTCACAGGCGCGGCAGCCCGTTGCAGTGTATATGGCTAGCTTCTTCTTTTGCTCTGGCCGGCTCACGCGACGCTCCTCGTGGCGCTCTTCTTCTTGCGGCTGAACGGACCCAGCTTGCGGATCTCTTCGGTCATCTCGTTGATGGTCTTGGCATACTGGCTAGGTTCGGAGGCGGCGATCCACTTCAGGCGGAAGCGCAGGTCTTCCACGCCCATCTCGCCGAGCAACTTCTTGAGGAGCGGGGCCCGCCGCATCGCCTTGATGTTGCCGGAGATGTAGTGACAATCTCCCGGCCAGCAGCCGCCAACCAGGACGCCGTCCGCGCCGCTCGCGAAGGCCTTGACGATGTAGCTCGGGTCCACCATGCCCGAGCAGTTCACGCGTATCGCCCGGACATTGGGCTTCTGGACGAACCGGGAAACGCCCGCGGCGTCCGCCGCCACGTACGTGCACCAGTTGCAGAGAAAGGCGATGATCTTGGGCTCGAACTCGCTCATGCCAGCATTCCTTCGATCTGGGCAAATATCTGGTCCGGCAGGAAGTGCTGAACCCGCAGGGCCGCCACCGGGCAGGCCGCGGCACAGGTGCCGCAGCCCTGGCAAAGGGCTTCGTTGACCACCGCCACCTTCCCTTCCTCGCTGAAGCTGAGGGCGTTGTAGGCGCACATGCTGACGCAGGTCTTGCAGCCGGTGCAAAGGCTGCGGTCTGCGCTGGCCACGGTGGGTTCCACCTCCACCTCACCCATGCTGAACAGGGTGAGGGCCTCGGCGGCCGCCGCGCCGCCCTGGGCCACCGACTCGGGGATGTCCTTGGGGCCCTGGCAGCCGCCGGCCAGGAAGATGCCGGCGAGGGAGGTCTCCACCGGCCCCAGCTTGGGGTGGAGCTCGAGGAAGAACCCGTTCTTGTCGGTAGCCAGGTTCAGGGCTCGGGCCACGTTGAGGTAGTCCTTCTGCGCCGTCAGCCCGGTGGCGAGGACCACCATGTCCGCTTCCACCTCGACCGGACCGCCCACGAGCGTGTTCTCACCCCGCACCACGAGCTTGCCACCTTGCTCGAAGACCTTGGCGGCCCGGCCGCGGATGTACGTGGCCCCTTCCTCCTCGATCGCCCGCCGCAGGAACTCCTCGTAGCCTTTACCGCCAGTGCGGTTGTCGATATAGAAGACGTAGGCCTTACCATCGTGGCTGTGGTGCTTGAAGATGCTGAGCTGCTTCGCGGAGACCATGCAGCAGACCTTCGAGCAATACTCCCCGCCCCGGGCCTTGTCCCGGGAGCCCACGCACTGGATGAAGACGATGCTCTGGGGCACCTTGCCGTCGCTGGGCCGCACCACCTTGCCTCCGGTGGGGCCGGCGGCATTGCACAGGCGCTCGAACTCCAGATTGGTCAGGACGTCCGGGTACTTGCCGTGTCCATACTCCGGGTACTTCTTGGCGTCGAAGATGTCGATGCCGGTGGCCACCACGATGGCGCCCACGTCGAGCTCGCGGATGCTTTCGCGCTGGGTGAGGTCGATGGCGACCGGCCCGCAAGCCCGCACGCATTCGCCGCACTGGCAGCAGAGCGAGCAGCTCATGCAGCGCTGGCCCTCGGCCTTGGCCATCTCCTCGGTGAAGCCCAGCTCCACCTCGGCGAAGGCGCCCCGGCGCTCCTGCGCCGCGAGGACGGGCATCTCCTGGCGGGGAATCGGCTGGGCCCGCTTGCGCTCCTCGGGGGTGATCTCCTTCGGCACCTCCCTTTCCTTGGGGGTGACCTCGCGCAGGCCGCCGTGCACGAGGTGAGCGTAGATCGACTCGGCGGCCTCCCTGCCCTTGCCCACCGCCTGGACGAAGGAGGCCGGCCCCAGGGTGCAGTCGCCGCCGGCGAAGACGCCGGGCCGGCTGGTGGACAGGGTGTCCGCGTCCACCTGGATGAGACCCCGCGGCGTCAGGGCGATGCCGTCCTCGGGGGCGAGGAACTTCATGTTGGTCTTCTGGCCGATGGCCAGGATCAGCACGTCCGCTTCCCGGGTGGTGAGCTGATCGTCGTGATAGGTGGGAGCGAACCGGCCCTGCTCGTCGAAGACCCGCGCCACCGCCCGCAGCTCGATGCCGGTGACCTTGCCGCCCTGCGAGAGGATCTGCTTGACGCCCCAGCGGTGCTCGAAACTGACCCCTTCGTGCTCGGCGTCCTCCACCTCCCATGCCGAGGCGGGCATCTCTTGCCTGCTCTCCAGGGAGATCGTCATCACCGAGGCGGGGCCCTGCCGGATGGCGGTGCGGGCCGCGTCCACGGCCACGTTGCCGCCACCGATGACGAGCACCCTCTTGCCGGCCAGCGGCGGCACCTTGCCCATGGCCGAGTCCCGCAGGTACTCGACGCCCCAGTGCACACCTGCCGCGTCGGCGCCGGGCACCGGGATGCGCATGGCGTCCTGCGCTCCGACACCGATGAAGACGGCGCTGAAACCCTCCTTCTTCATCAGGTCGTCGATGCTGCGGCCTGGCCCGATGGGCGTGTTGTAGTGGATCTCCACGCCCATGGAGGCCAGATTTTCCACTTCCTGCAGGAGGACGTCCTTGGGCAAGCGGTACTCGGGGATGCCGTAGCGAAGCCAGCCACCCGCCGCCGGCGCGGCCTCGAAGATCACCGGCTTGAAGCCCATGAGCGCGAGGAAGTACGCGGCGGACATGCTGGCGGGACCGGCGCCCACGAGGGCGATCCGCTCCGGGCGCTCGTCCTGCTTCTTCGGGTGGACGAAGACGCCCTTCGAGAGCTCGCGGTCACCGAGGAAACGCTTCGTCTGGCAGACGGCCAGCGGCTTGTCCATCTGCCCCCGCTTGCAGGCGCTCTCGCAGGGATGGAAGCAGATGCGGCCGCAGGAGGCGGCGAACGGCATGCGCTCGCGCACCAGGGCCAGCGCCTCGTCGAACTTCCCGAGGCCGGCCAGGTTCATGTAGCCCACCACGTTGACGCCGGCCGGGCAAGCCGACTGACAGGGAGCCGCGCCGTCGCGGATGATGGAGTACTTGTTGGGGATGGCCTGGGGAAAGGGACGGCTGATGGGGTGGCGGGTGGCCATCCCCAGCTCGAATTGGCTGCTGACGTTGATGGGGCAGACCTTCTGGCAATCGCCGCAACCCGTGCACTTGTCCAGCTTCACGTAGCGGGGTTGCTGGCGGACCTTGACCTTGAAGTTGCCCACGAAGCCGCCGACCGAGACGATCTCCGCCTTGGTGATGATCTCGATGTTGGGGTGCCGCCCCACCTCGCTGGTCTTGGGGGTCAGGGTGCAGCCGGCGCAGTCCAGGGTGGGGAAGGTCTTGTCGAACTGGGCCATGCGGCCGCCGATGATCTCCTCCTTCTCCACGATGGTGACCTTGTAGCCGGACCTCGCGATCTTGAGGGCCGTCGTGAGGCCGGCGATGCCGCCGCCCACCACCAGCGCCGCGGGCGTGACCGGCTTCTTGGAACCGACCAGGGGCTTGTGATACTTCACCCGGGCGATGCCGCCCTCGACGAGCGCCTTGGCCTTGATGGTGGCCAGGTCGCGGTTGTCGGTGACCCAGGAGCAATGTTCGCGGATGTTGACCATCTCGAACATGTACTGGTTCATCCCTGCCTGGGACACGCAGGTGCGGAAGGTCGGCTCGTGCATCTTGGGAGAGCAGGAGGCCTCGACCACGTGGTCCAGCTTCAATTCCACGATGTCGTCCCGGATCAGCTTCTGGCCGGGCTCCGAGCACATGTACTTGTAGTGGCGGCACACCACCACGTCATTGCCCTGCGCACCGATCTCGTCGGAGATCTTCTCGACGTCCACCATGCCGTCGATGTTCGTGCCACAGTGACAAATGTAGACGCCGACTCGCTTGCTCATCCGATCAACCCCTTCTTCTGCAGCAGGGCAACTGGATCGACGAGGTGGTGGTTCAGGCCCAGCGCCGCGGGGGCCAGTCCGAAGGCCAATCCCATGAGCTGGGTGAAGTAGATGACGGGGAGGTCATATTGCTTGTTGTCCTCCTTGCCCACCTGCCCCTGGCGCACGTCCAGGTTGGCCTGGCAGAGCTGGCAGGCCACCACGATGGCGTCGGCGCCGCGGAAGGCCGCCTCCCGGATCAGGCGGCCGGAGAGCTCGACCGCCTTGTCCGTCTTGCTCAAGGAGAGCCCGGCCCCGCAGCATTCCGTCTTGAAATCCCAGTCCAGGACCTCGGCCCCCAGCGCCGCCAGGATCTCGTCCATGGAGGTGGGGTTCTCCGTGTCGCCGCAGCCGGTCACCTGCTGGGGCTTCACCATGAAGCAGCCGTAGTATGGGACGACCTTCAGCCCGGCGAGGGGCTTCTTGAGCTTCGCGCCGATGGCCTCCAGGCCCACCTTCTCCCTGAGAAAAGTCACCAGGTTGTGGATCTTCAGGCTACCCACCAGCTCCGCGTCGATGACCTCTTCCACCTCGCCCTTCAACTTCGGGTCCTGCCGCATCTCCTCCTGGGCGCTCGCCAGGCGGCGGTAGCAGAAGGGACACGGCGCCACGACCTCGCCCGGCTCCTCCTTCTCCAGCAGCGCCAGATTGACGCCGGAGAGGGCCGTGGAGACAAACCGATTCATCTTGAGGCCCGCCGACGAGCCGCAGCAAACCCAATCCGTGACCTCCTGCAGCTCCACGCCGAGCGCGCCACAGACCTCCCGGGTGGAGTGGTCATAGCTCTTGCCGGTGGATTCCAGGGAACAGCCGGGATAGTAGCTGACCTTCATGGACTATTCTCCCGTTCCTTTCCGTTGTGCCTTTGACGAGATACGGGAGAAGATGCGCGCGACCCGCTCGCCCGCCCGGCCTCCTTTGAGGAACTCGCCGGGGTTTATCGCGCCCTTGCGCATCAAGGTCATCCCGACGCCCATGTCCTTGAACGGATGGTGGGTACGGAGATTGAAGTTCATGACGACCTTCAGCTCGTTGGCCCGGCCGTACTTCTCCACGGACTTCAGGAACAGCTCCTCGAACAGGTGGATGTCCGGCTCGGAAGGCGGGACCTTCTCCTCCTCGGCCATCTCGGCGAGCGCCGTGGCCACCCGGTACATGTTGATCTCCACCGGGCAGCGAGTCATGCATGTGCCGCAGGCCACGCAGTACCACCAGGTGGGATCCTCCAGCGCCTGCCGCTTGTTACCGTAGAGGATCTCGGCGATGAGGCGCCGGGGGCCGGCCACCTCGTCGGAGGAGATGGGGCAGCCCCCGCTGCACTTGCCGCACTGCAGGCAGGCCAGCAAGTTTTGTCCGCTCTCCTCGATGACGCGAGAGAGAAAGTCCTTCTCCACTGCCGCTCCGGTCAGTCTGTTCATACGGGCTCGCCTTCTTCCCGAGCGAAGGCCTTCGCCACCTTCAGGGCTTCCTGGATCCTGATCTCATGCACCACCCGGGCCGGGCTCCCGAAGAACAGGGCGCCGCTGGGGCACTTGACCACGCAGGCGGGCGACATTCCCTTGTCGATCCGCGTCCGGCAACCGTCGCACTTGGCGATCTTGCCGCTGGCGGGGTTGAGCTGCGGGACGCCGAAGGGACAGGCCACGGCGCACGTCTGGCAGCCGATGCAGAGCTCGAGATCGGAGAAGACGATACCGTCCTCCCGCTTCTGCATGGCTCCGGCGGGGCAGGCCAGGACGCAGGCCGGCCGGTCGCAATGGCAGCAGCTCGTGGGCTGGAAGGACATGACCAGGTCATCGCCCTTGCCCACGGGGCCCGCCTGGATCACTCGAACGGGCCGAGGCTCCCCAGGGAGGCCGTGCTCCATCTTGCAGGCGGCTTCGCACCCGAAGCAGCCCATGCAACGGGAGGCCTCCACCAGCCATATGTGTCTCTTGGCGTGAGTTGTCATGGGGTCAGGTTCTTCAGCAGGGTTCGAGCTTCATCCGGGAGTTGATCTATCTTGTGCACCAAGGCCGGGACTCCGTTCACCCCGTCGCCGTTCATCCCCTTGTAAGAGGCGACCAGCCATCGGGGCACCACGCGGCTGAGATTGGCCCGGGCTGGCAACGCGCCCTGGGGTGTGTCAATCACCACTTCGTCGCCGTTCTCGATACCAAGGAGGAGAGCCGTCTCCGGATTGATCTGGACCGCATCCTCCCGGGCCAGGCTCTCGGTCCAGGGCCAGAATCGGCTAGCGTCTCCGGACCGGCAGCTGCTCCGGGCCATCTGGAGGGCGAGGGGATAGTCCGCCGTCACGGCGGCCTGCGAACCGGACGCGAGCGCGACCGGAGCCGCGTGAGGTGCGAACTTGCCGGCGCCGGGCAATGCGCCCTCAATCGCGGGCCAGAATATCTGCGAGCCTGGTTGCACGCTCTGTAACTGGTTCAGCTGGAGCCCTGCGGTGCAGGAGCTCTGCGCCATGAGCCAGCCGTAGAAAGCAGCTCGATCGCCCCGGCCGTCTTCGGTGGCCCACGGGAAGTGAGCTTCCCAGCCGAAGCGTCGGGCCAGCTCCATCCAGAAATCGAGGCCCGAGCGGCACTCGGCCGGCGGCTCCACGATCTTGGCGCCCCACTGGACTGCTCCGTCGTTGCTGAAGGCGAGGCCATCCCGCTCGGCCCAGAGGGCGGCGGGAAAGGTCATGGAGGCTCGCTCCCAGGTGGCGTTGGGAAAGGAGCCGAAGTGGGCGACGACGCCAATGTCTTCCGCCAAGCCGAAGGGCGCCAAGTATTCGGACAGACTGTTGCCGGAGCAGATGACGGCCTGGAGGTTACCCCGCGCTCTCACCTCTGCAAGCGTCGGCGAGGCTTCGGACTTCGCCTTGGACTTCTCCCCGCCGGCGTCGGCTCGCACCGCGAACGGCGGGGTGCCAGCCTCGACCGGATACCAGCCGCCGCCCCTCTGCCCGGTCCAGCCCATGGCCGTGGCCAGGGTGCGCCAGATGCGGTGGTGCTGGAGATTGGCCAGGCTTCGGCCCGTGATCACGGTGACCGGACCGCTCCTCGCGAGGAGCCGGGCCAGGTGCTGGAGCTCCTCGAGGGAGATCCCCAGCGCGACCTCCACGCCTTCCAGGGACATCTGCTCGAAGGAAGCTGCCCAGCCCGCGGCGTCCTTGAAGCCGGCCTCCACCGCCTGAGCAGACTGGCCGCCCTCTGCCAGGATGATCTTCGTGAGAGCCAGGCCGAGCAGGTTTCCCTGGCCGGGCTTGATCCTCACGGTCTGGTCGGCCTTGGCCAGGGTGGCAGTGAAGAGGGCGTCCGCCGCCACGACCTGGGCGCCCCTGCGCTGAGCTTCCTGGACCCAGGCGAAGGCCACCGGATGCGTGGCAGCCAGGTCCGTCTCCACCAGGAGCAGGCAGCGGCTGTGAACCCAGTCGGAGCAGGGCGCCGCCGGGCCATCGAGGCCGCTGGCCCATGAATCCAGCGGTTGCCCCAGCGAGCCAAAGACCTGAGACGTTCCCCAGAGGTGGGCGAACCGCATCGCCCCCAGGTGAAAGTCCAGACCGCCCTCGAGATCGCAGCCGATGAGGAGCGAGTCGGGCCCGTGCTTCTCCCTGGCCTGGCGGAGCCGCTCGGCCAGGAGGTCCATACCGCTCTTCCAGTCATCAAGGGGCTGGAAGTCTCCCCCGCGCTTCTTGCGGACAGCGGGACGGACGAGGCGCTCGGGGAGAGTCAGCCCCTGGACAAAAGCCGTCCCCCGAGCACAGAGCCTTCCACGGCTGATGGGGTGCTGCTCGTCCCCCTGGATGTCAACGATGCGACCGCCTCTGACGGAGGCCAGTAGACCGCAGCCGACGGAGCATTCCTGGCAGACGGTCGTGACCTGGTCTTCCCGGTCTCGGTGCGACCCGGGGGACCGCGTCATCGGTAGGTGATCAAGCATGGGCACCTCCGCAAGGGTGGCAAGGCCCGCGGCTCATCGAGGGCCCCGCGGTGGTCCGCAAGAGATCCTCCTCCGCCTCGGCGCCAAGGAGATATGCAAGAGGGCGTCCGAGCCGATCGGCCCGGTAATTCCTGGGTGATTCGCCAGGTGATCCGCACCCGACCGCAGACTTTGCAGAACGCCCGAAGCGCACCGCAGACCTTGCGGTAGGTGCAAAGAACACCATCTCCGCAACTCGGGCGGCTGGGCGCGTCGGAGAGAACCCGGAGCAGGTCCGATAGATCGCGTCAGTCAATTCGTTCCCACAGGGCGATGTCGATGGGGTCGGCGAAAAGCAGGCGGCGATCGCCTGCTCCGCCTCACCCTCCAACCCCTCCTTGGCCTTGAATCGAGCCAGGACCGTGACCCTGGGTTCCCCCATCGTCGCCCCCCTCTTAGCTATGGATGGCTGCAGCGCCCTTGCAGCGAGCGAGCCACTCCCGGCCTCGGCTGAAGGAACCACTCCATTGCCCGGGCCATTGCGGGGCGCAAAGTCCAGGTCCGCCCACAGCGTCACACGCCCGCGGCTTCAATGTGACATGTCACGAAACGGCGACGGTGGCCGGACCAGAGCGCGATCCCCACAGGTCTTGCGCCCGACCGGCCAAATCGGTCACTTCTGTCGCAGCCTCGAACCAGCGCGGTGCGATCATCTGCCGCGGCAGGGCGAGGGCGTGACGCCTGTAACTCGTCGTGAAAAGGGCCGCTGCGTGCCCTCGCCCCGTCACACCGCGAGCGCCCGTTCGTCCTCGGGGCGCGCGCGCACCGCGATGCCCTCGGGACCTGCCATCACGCGCCTGCGGATCCAGCCGCTCGCGACGTCCACGCCGACGACGAGAGCGAGGATGGCGAGCACGAGCGTCGCCGCCCTGGGGTAGTCGAACCAGGACAGAGAGAGCTTCAGGTCGCGGCCGAGCCCGCCCGCGCCAACCACGCCAAGGACCGCCGAGGCACGGATGTTCACCTCCCAGCGGTAGAGCGTGTAGGCGACGAGCTGGGGGAACACCTGGGGCAAGACCGCGTGGAGGGCGGTCCCGAGACGCGAGGCGCCGGCCGCCCGGAGTGCCGCGAGCGGCTCCGCCGGCACCTCCTCGAGCGCCTCGAAGTAGAGCCGCCCCAACACGCCCGCCGTGTGCACGCCGAGCGCGAGCGCGCCGGCGAAGGGCCCGAGCCCCACCACCAGCACGAAGGCGAGCGCCCAGAGCAGCTCGGGCAGCGTCCTGCCAAGGTTCATGATCGAGCGCGCGAGGACGGCCAGCGCGGCGCTGGCGACGCGCTGCCAGGCCGGGTCGGCCTCTCCCGCGATCCGGTGCAGCGGGCGCGCCGCGAGATAGGCGAGGGCGATCCCGAGGACGGCCGCGATGGCCGTCCCGAGCACCGAGATGGCGAGGGTCTCCGCGGCGCCGGTCATGACGTGGCGCAGCAGGCGCTCGCCGAGGTCGGGGGGCCAGAGGGCGCTCGCGAAGGAGGCCATGCCGGCGATCGACCGCCGCGAGAGCAGCGTCCAGGGTGCGAGGTCGAGGAAGCGCGCAGCGGCGAGCGCCACCGCAAGGAGCGCTGCGCCACCCGCGAGCGCGAGAGAGAGCGCTCGCCGTGACCCGGGGAAGAGGGACGAGCGCGCGCCGACGCGGCGGCGCAAGAGCTGCGAGGCGAGGTCCACCGCACCCACCAGGAGGAAGAGCGCGATCACGTAGGTCGCCACCTCGTCGTAGCGCAGCATCTTGAGCGACAGCTCCACTTGCTGTCCGACGCCTCCCGCGCCCACCAGGCCCAGGATGGCCGAAGCGCGCAGCGCGCAGTCGAGCCGGTAGAGCGCGTACGAGACGAGGAGCGGACGCGCCGGGGGCAGGATGGCGAGCGAGAAGGCCGCCCATGGACGTGCACCAGAGGCGCCCAGCGCCTCGGCCGCGCGGCGAGGAACGCCTTCGAGCAGATCGGCGAAGACCTTCCCCACCACGCCGCCGTAAGCGATGCCGATGGCGAGCACGCCGGCGACCGGGCCGAGGCCGACCGCGCGCACGAAGAGGAGCGCCCACACGATCTCGGGGATGGAGCGCATGACCGCCAGCGTTCCGCGCGCCGCCGCGTGCAGGGCGCGACGCCCGGCGTGCGGGCGGGCTCCGCAGGCACCGAGCACCTCGGGCGAGGTGGCGAGCAGCGCGAGCGGCGCGCCGAGGGAGAGGGCCAGCCCCATGCCGAGTGCCGCGATGGAGGCGGTCTCGGCGAGCGGGCGGAAGAGGCCCAGGAGCAGCGCGCGATCGTGGGCCGGCGGCCAGAAGCCGCCCGCGAACTCGACCGCAGCGGCGCGCGCGTCAGCGGAGAGAAGGGCTCCCAGGCTCCCGCCCGAGCCGCGCCAGGCCAGACCGAGGGCGATTGCGAGCACCAGGCCGGGCCAGGAGA
>MEMX01000094.1:0-6880 GCA_001768075.1 Anaeromyxobacter sp. RBG_16_69_14
CGCCGGCGCCAAGGGCGTGGTGTGGGGGCCCATCCGCGACATGGTGCACGTCTCGCACGGCCCGGTGGGCTGCGGCTGGTACTCGTGGGGCACCCGGCGCAACCTCATGTCGGGGATAAACGGCGTCTCGAACTTCGCGATGCAGTTCACCTCCGACTTCCAGGAGAAGGACATCGTCTACGGCGGCGACAAGAAGCTGGCCACGCTGCTCAAGGAGGCGAAGGAGCTCTTCCCGCTGGCGAAGGGCATCTCGGTCCTCTCCGAGTGCCCGGTGGGGCTCATCGGCGACGACATCAACTCGGTCGCCAAGCAGAGCTCGAAGGAGCTGGACCTCCCGATCATCCCGTGCAACTGCGAGGGGTTCCGGGGCGTTTCGCAGTCGCTCGGCCACCACATCTCCAACGACACCATCCGCGACTACATCATCGAGACGCGCGAGTTCCCCGAGCCGGCGACGCCCTACGACATCGCGCTCATCGGCGAGTACAACATCGGCGGCGACGCCTGGTCCACGAAGCCGCTCCTCGAGGAGTGCGGCCTCAATGTCAAAGCCATCTGGACCGGCGACGGCCAGGTGGAGCACATCGCCGCCACGCATCAGGTGAAGCTGAACGTCATCCACTGCTACCGCTCCATGAACTACATGGCCCGGGTGATGGAGGAGAAGCACGGGATCCCGTGGATCGAGCTGAACTTCTTCGGACCGAGCAAGATCGCGCAGAGCCTGCGCATGCTGGCCGAGCGGTTCGACGACAGCATCAAGGAGAAGGTGGAGAAGGTCATCGCCAAGTACGACCCGATGGCGAGGGCTGTGATCGACGAGTACCGGCCCCGCCTCGAGGGCAAGAAGGTGATGCTCTACGTCGGTGGCCTCCGCCCCCGACACACCGTCAGCGCCTACGAGGACCTGGGGATGGTGGTGGTCGGCTCGGGCTACGAGTTCGCCCACGGTGACGACTACGAGCGGACCGGGCCAGAGATGCCGGACGCCACCGTCATCTACGACGACATCTCCGAGTACGAGTTCGAGAAGTTCGTCCACGACCTCAAGCCGGACCTGGTGGGGAGCGGCATCAAGGAGAAGTACCTGTTCCAGAAGATGGGGGTCCCCTTCCGGCAGATGCACAGCTGGGACTACTCCGGCCCGTACCACGGGTACCTGGGCTTCCCCGTCTTCGCCCGGGACATCGACATGGCCGTGAACAGCCCGACGTGGGGGCTCGTGAAGTCCCCGTTCTGATGCCGGCTCGGGTGCGGGCGAACATGGGACCGCCTCGTTGACAACAACCGAACTGTAGGGTGGGGGCCTTTCCCCCGCCTCCCACCCCGGGCGGATCCGCCAGGGCCAGGAGAACCGCATGGCCAACGATTTCGAGCTTCCCGTCAAACCCGTGAAAGACATCACCCCCGAGGAGGAGGCGCGGGTGGCGGCCTGGATCAACACGGCGGAGTACCGGGAGAAGAACTTTGCGCGCCAGGCGCTGGTGATAAACCCGGCCCACGCCTGCCAGCCGCTCGGGGCGGAGCTGGTGGCGCACGGCTTCGAGCAGACGCTCCCGTTCGTGCACGGGTCGCAGGGGTGCGCGTCCTACTTCCGCTCCACGTTCAACCGGCACTTCCGCGAGCCGGCGCCGGCCGTCTGCAGCGCCATGACCGAGGACGGCGCGGTGTTCGGCGGCCAGAACAACCTGCACGAGGGGCTGGAGAACGCGTGCGCCCTCTACAAGCCGAAGATGGTGGCCATCTTCACTTCCTGCATGCCGGAGATCATCGGCGACGACCTGACCGCGTTCATCAAGAACGCGCGGCAGAAGGGGCACCTGCCAAAGGGCATGCTGGCCCCCTACGCCAACACGCCGAGCTTCAACGGCTCGTACATCCACGGCTACGACGCCATGCTCCAGGCCATCCTCGAGACGCTCACCGAGGGTAAGGCGGTGGAGGGCCGCTGCACGGGCAAGCTCAACTTCATCGCCGGCTTCGACGCCAACACCGGCAATTACCGTGAGTACAAGCGGATCTTCGAGGCCTTCGGGATCCCGTACACCTTCCTCGCCGACATCTCCGAGACCTTGGACTCGCCGCTCGACGGCACCTACCGGATCTACCCCGGCGGCACCAAGCTCGAGGACGCAGCCGACTCGATCAACGGGAAGGCGACGCTCACCGTCGCGCCCTACACGACGCCCAAGACCTACACCTGGGTGAAGGACAACTACGCCGGGGCACACGCCTCGATGTCCCTCCCGATGGGGATCGCCAGGACCGACGCATTCCTGATGAAGCTGTCCGAGATGTTCGAGAAGCCCGTCCCCGAATCCCTGAAGGCAGAGCGCGGCCGGGCGGTGGACGCGATGACCGACTCGCACCAGTACATGCACGGGAAGAGGTTCGCGGTCTACGGCGACCCCGACTACCTCGTCGGCTACGTCTCCTTCCTGCTCGAGATGGGCGCGAAGCCGATCCACGTCCTGTGCAGCAAGGGGTCGAAGAAGCTGGAGAAGGAGCTCCGCGCCATCCTCGACGCCTCTCCCTACGGCAAGGAGGGGAAGATCTACATGAACAAGGACCTGTGGCACCTGCGCAGCCTGCTCGTGACGGAGCGGGTGGACGCCCTGATCGGCGACACCCACGGGAAGTTCGCTGCCCGCGACGCCGGGATCCCGCTCTTCCGCTTCGGTTTCCCCATCTTCGACCGCGTGAACAAGCACCGGTCGCCCCTCATCGGCTACCAGGGCGTCATCAACATGGTTACCGAGATCTGCAACAAGTTCATCGACATCACGGACGACACCTGCGACGACCGCAACTTCGAGATGATGCGGTAGGCACAAGCAGGCCATTCGCCATGCCGCCGGGACGATAGCGCGCACAGCCGAGGGAGCCATGAGAGTCGCGTTCACGAGCACGGATGGTCAAACAGTAGACCAGCACTTCGGCATGACGGAACAGTTCTACGTCTGGGAGGTGAGCCCGGGCCGTAGCGAGTTCGCGGGAAAGGTGAGCGCAATCGCCAGCGCGGCGGACGAGGAGGACCGTATCACCGCGCGGGCCAGCGCCATCGCCGATTGCACCATCGTCTACACCCAGGAGATCGGCGGGCCGGCGGCGGCGAAGCTCGTCTCGCGGCGCATCCAACCCATGAAGACCGGCGGCCAGGCCCATGTGCCCATCGCCGAGCTCGTCGCCAAGCTCGAGGCGGTGCTGAGTGGAAAGCCGCCGCCCTGGCTCAGGAAGGCGATGGCGAAGGGCGGCGCTCCGGCGTCGCCAGAGACGGAGTGAGCCTCCGTCTGGTTTCGCCAGATGGAGCAGCACAGGTCAACGAGCAGGAGGAGTGAACAGTGGCGTACATCACGGGATTGAGGCGAGACCGAAGCGAGTGGACCCCGAAGTTCGTGAAGTCAATCGACTCCGAGAAGTGCATCGGTTGCGGGCGCTGCATGAAGATCTGCGCCCACGGCGTCTTGGCTCCCAAGGAGGTGGACGAGGAGGATTCGGCCAAGATGTTCGCCAGCGTCTCCAATGCGGAGAACTGCATCGGCTGCGAGGCGTGTGGCAGGACCTGCAAGAAGAAGGCGTTCGCCTTCGAACCGCTGATGGCCTAGAGCACCGATCCGGTTGGGAACGCCCCAATTGTCAGGCGATCTGATCTGTAGGGCGGGGCCTTCTGCCGCCGCAGTACGCGCTCGCGGCGGGGGACGAGCCCTCGCCCTACGGTCATGACAAATGGGTGTCGAAAGCTAAGCAATCAATACGGTTTCTCGCGCCAGCGAGCGAATGCGCCGCAGGCGGTGCCACCGGGAGGAGACCCGGTCCCTGGGAGCGACGATGCTGGCAGCCAAGATCGCAGAGGTGCTGAACGAGCCCGGGTGCGCGACCAATCGGGCGAAGTCGGCGAAGGATCGCAAGAAGGGCTGCACGAAGCAGCTGCAGCCCGGAGCCGCCGCCGGAGGCTGCGCGTTCGACGGGGCGAAGATCGCGCTCCAGCCCATCGCCGACGCGGCCCACCTCGTCCACGGCCCCATCGCCTGCGAGGGGAACTCGTGGGGGAGCCGCAACACCGGCTCCTCGGGCCCCACGCTCTACCGGCGAGGCTTCACCACCGACCTCGACGAGACGGATGTCGTGATGGGCGCCGAGCGGAAACTCCTCGCGGCCGTCGGGGAGATCGTCGCGAAGCACCGGCCACCCGCCGTCTTCGTATACGCAACCTGTGTGACATCACTGATCGGGGAGGACCTGGCGGCGATCTGCAAGGCAGCGTGCGCGCGCTACGGGTTGCCAGTCATCCCCGTCGAGGCGCCTGGCTTCGCGGGCTCGAAGAACCTCGGTAACAAGCTCGCGGGCCAGGCGCTCCTCGACCACGTCATCGGCACGGTCGAGCCCGAGCGCACCACGCCGTACGACGTCAACATCATCGGCGAATACAACGTGGCGGGGGAGCTGTGGCAGGTGAAGCCGCTCCTGGAGCGGCTCGGCATGCGCGTCCTCGCCAGCATCTCGGGCGACGGCCGGTACAGGGACGTCGCTGCCTCGCACCGCGCTCGCGCGGCGCTGCTCGTCTGCAGCCGGGCGATGCTGAACCTCGCGCGGCGCATGGAGGAGCGCTGGGGAATCCCCTTCCTCGAGGGCTCCTTCTACGGTATCTCGGACACGAGCGACGCCCTGCGGGGGCTGGCCCGGTTGCTCGTGGAGCGCGGCGCGCCACCCGAGCTCCTCATTCGCACCGAGGCCGTGGTCGCCGAGGAGGAGGCGCGCGCCTGGTCTCGGCTCACCCCGTTCCGCGAGCGGCTCGCCGGGAAGAAGGTGCTCCTCTACACCGGCGGCGTGAAGAGCTGGTCGGTCGTCTCGGCGCTGCAGGAGATGGGGATGGAGGTCGTCGGCACCTCCGTGCGCAAGAGCACCGAGGGAGACCTCGCGCGGATCCACGCGCTCATGGGCGAGGACGCGCATACCTTCGACAGCCTCCCGGGAATGAAGATGTACGCGCTGCTCAAGGAGGCCAAGGCCGACATCCTCCTCGCCGGGGGACGCTCGCAGTTCGTCGCGCTCAAGGCCAAGGTCCCGTTCCTCGACGTGAACCAGGAGCGCCACCACGGTTACGCCGGCTACGAGGGGATGGTCGCGCTGGTCCGCGAGATCGACAGGGCCATCTCGAGCCCGGTGTTCCGCGAGGTGCGCCGCCCGGCACCCTGGGAAGAGTCGTACCTCGCCGAGGCCCTCTCTCCGCCCGGCGGGGAGAGGGCGCCCTCGCCGTCGCCGTCGTCGTCAAAGGGGCCCTGACCATGGCCAGCGTCGTCCGCTCGAAGAAGTCCTGCGCCGTGGACCCGCTCAAGACGAGCCAGACCATCGGCGCGGCGCTGGCCTTCCTGGGCATCGACCGCTGCCTGCCGATGCTCCACGGGTCGCAGGGCTGCACGTCCTTCGGGCTCGTGCTGTTCGTCCGGCACTTCCGCGAGACGATCCCCATGCAGACGACGGCGATGTCCGAGGTGAACGCCATCCTCGGGGGCGAGGAGAACGTCGAGAAGGGGCTGCTCACCCTGATGGAGAAGGCCAACCCGGACGTCATCGGCCTCTGCTCGACGGCGCTCACCGAGACGAGCGGCGCGGACCTCGGCAAGATCGTGCGCGACTTCCTCCAGGCGCACCCGGATTTTCCGGCCGCCGTGGTGCCGGTCGTGGTGCCGGACTTCGCCGGCGCCCTGCCCGATGGCTGGGCGACCGCGGTCACCCGCATGATCGAGGATCTGGTAGCCCCCGCCGAGCAAGGCGGCGCCGGTCGGGAGCTCGGTTGCCCGGCGGAGCCTCGCGCGCGTTGGATAAACCTGCTCCCGGGCTCGCACCTCACGCCCGCCGAGGTGGAGGCACTCGCCGATCTCGCCCGTGCGTTCGGCCTCGAGCCGATCGTGCTCCCGGATCTCTCCGGCTCGCTCGACGGCCACGTGCCCGAGGCGTTCCTCCCACACACGCTCGGCGGAACGCCGACCGCCGCCATTCGCGACATGGCCAGCTCGGTCCTGACCATCGCCGTGGGCGAGCACATGCGCGGTCCGGCCCAGGCGCTGGCCACCCGCTCGGGCGTGCCGTTCGAGGTGCTCGAGAGCGCCACAGGTCTCGCGGCCACCGATCGGCTGGTGGGGCTCCTCTCCCGCATCTCGGGAAACCCGGTGCCCTCCCGGCTGCGGCGCGAGCGCGCTCGGCTCCAGGACGCCATGCTGGACGCCCACTTCTTCACGGGCGGCCGACGTGTGGCGATCGGTGCGGATCCGGACCTCCTGTTCGCGCTCGCCTCGACGCTCTCGGATGTGGGGTGCGAGATCGCCGCCGCCGTCACCACGACCTCCTCGCCGGTGCTGGAGCGGGTGCCGGCCGACGAGGTCGTGGTGGGCGACCTCGAGGATCTCGAGGAGCGCGCCCGGGGCTGCGATCTGCTCGTCACGCACTCACACGGCCGAGCGGCTTCCGAGCGGCTCGGCGTCCCGCTGCTCCGCGCCGGCATCCCGTCGTTCGACCGGCTCGGCTCACCCCAGGCGGTGTGGGTGGGCTATGCGGGCACGGCGACGCTGCTCTTCGAGGTTGCGAACGCATTCCTCGCCGCCGGCGAGGCGCATGCGCCCGGCGAGCACTGCCGCTCTCAAGGTGGAACGGCGCGTGCAGCGGAGATCTCCGGATGAAGGTCGCCTTCGCCACGCAGGACCTCGCTCACGTCGACGCCCACTTCGGCTGCGCGCCATCGCTCGCCGTGTACGAGGTGGAGGCCGAGGGTCACCGCCTCGAGCGCACGCACCTCTTCGAGGCGGCGGAGCAGGACGGCGACGAGGACAAGCTGGAGCCGCGGCTCGCCGCCATCGGCGATTGCGCGATCCTGGTCGTCGCC
>MEMX01000094.1:6898-9845 GCA_001768075.1 Anaeromyxobacter sp. RBG_16_69_14
GCTCGGCCGCGGCGCGCGCTCTCGCGCGTGGCGTGTACCCCTTGAAGTCGAACGGGCCGGAGCCCATCACGGCGGTTCTGGACAGGCTTCGCGGGGCACTCGCCGGGCCGCCGCCGCCATGGCTCCGCCGAGCCTTGACGAAGCGGCACGAGCGCAAGCTCGACCTCGGATCGGAGGTCGCATGACGAAGGACCGGCTCCCCCTCGCCGCGGAGCTTCCACCCGCTGCGAACTGCCGCTTCGGTGCCGGTTGCGCGGACGGTGATGGTATCCAGCCTCACGAGACCGAGCGCCCGCTCTCTCCCGAGATCGCGGCCAAGGTCCAGGACCACCCCTGCTACAGCGAGCAGGCGCACCACCACTTCGCGCGCATGCACGTGGCCGTGGCGCCGGCGTGCAACATCCAGTGCCACTACTGCAACCGCAAGTTCGACTGCGCAGCCGAGAGCCGCCCGGGCGTGGTGAGCGAGCGGCTCACGCCCGAGCAGGCGCTCCGCAAGGTGATGGCGGTGGCGCAGGCGGTTCCGGAGCTGTCCGTGGTGGGTATCGCCGGACCGGGCGACGCGCTCGCCAGCGCCGAGGCGACCTTCCGCACCTGCGCGCTCGTGGCGCAGGCGCTGCCCGACGTGAAGCTGTGTCTCTCGACGAACGGGCTCGCGCTGCCGGAGCATGTCGACGCCATCGTCGCGGCGGGCGTGCAGCACGTCACCGTGACCGTCAACATGATCGACCCGGAGGTGGGCGAGCGCATCTACCCCTGGATCTCCCTGCGCGGAAAGCGCTACCGCGGCCGTGAGGCCTCGCGCATCCTCTCCGAGCGCCAGCTCGAGGGGATCGCCCGGCTCGCCGAGAAGGGGGTCCTCTGCAAGGTGAACTCGGTCCTCATCCCGGGTGTGAACGACGGGCACCTCCCGGAGGTGAACCGCACCGTGCGCGCGCTCGGCGCATTCCTGCACAACGTGATGCCGCTGCTGTCGGCACCCGAGTACGGTACGCACTACGGCCTCTGCGGGCAGCGGGGCCCGACGGCCGCCGAGCTGGAAGCCGTGCAGGAGGCCTGCGGCGGTGCGCGCATCATGCGGCACTGCCGCCAGTGTCGCGCCGACGCGGTGGGTCTCCTGGGCGAGGATCGCGGTCCGGAGTTCGCGCTGGCGCGGCTGTCCGTACGGCCCGCGGCCGACGCGGCGCAGGGACGGGCGGCCCATCGCACCGTCGTGGACCGCCGGCGCGAGCAGCTCGCCGAGGCGCGCGCTCGGGCGCTGCGGGGAGTCGCAGGCGTGGGCGCGCTGCGCATCCGGGTGGCGGTGGCGACGAAGGGCGAGGGGCAAGTGAACGAGCACTTCGGCCACGCCCGCGAGTTCCAGGTGTACGAAGCGAGCGCCGAAGGGGCCCGCCTCGTCGGCGTGCGCCGGGTGGCGCAGTACTGTGTCGGCGGCGAGGGCGAGGAGGACGCACTGGAGAGCGTCGTGCGGGCCCTCTCCGACTGCGTGGCGGTGCTGGCGTCGCGCATCGGTCGCTGTCCGCAGGAGCGGCTCCGCGAGGCAGGTATCGAGCCGGTGCAGGAGCACGCCTTCGCGTGGATCGAGGAGGCGGTGCTGGCCCACCTCGCGATTTACGCGGAGCGCATCGCGGGTGGGGAGGTCGTGCACGCGCCGCGCCCCGAGCCCGTCCCGGTGACCCCGGAGCTGCGGGAGGCTAGGGAAGCGTCATGAGGGCGCTCCAGGCGCCGAGCCGGGAACGAGGAACCGTCAGCGCCTGTGAACTCTGGCGCCCTGCGAGCGGGCTGCGGATCTCGATCCCGTCGCGAGCGAGCGCGGCGAAGTCCTCGACGTTGAGCGTGAGCAGGATGCTTGCCCCGCTCTTGATTCTTGATGGCCGCAGCGAGCACCTGCGCGTCGTAGGTGCGGCTCCCGGCGTCAGTAGGGTCGCCCGCCGGAGTTCCCGGGCGGCGTGTAGTCGCATACCCAGAACTGCCAGCTCCCGCCGCCGAACGGGGAGCCGCTCGTGCAGGTCTGCGCCGCGCAGCCCACGCCGGTCGTGGCGCTCCACACCACCTGGGTGTAGTGGCCGCATGTCCCGCTGCACGAGTTGGCCGCGTAGTCGTAGTCGCTCTTCTCGCTGACCCAGGTGTCGACCACGGCCTGGCTGGTCGTGTCGCCGGAAGTCGCGAAGAGGTTCTCCCCGAAGCTGCCCCGGGTCGGGTTGTGGCCCCACTGGCACCTCGCGGCCCACGCGCGCGCCTGCTCGAACGCGGCGGCCGACCAGGTCAGCGGCGCGAGCGGGGCTGCGGGCGTCGGCTGTACAGCCGCGCGCGCCGCGTTGTGCGCGGCCACGATGCCGGCCACACCGGGATCCTCCTCGCCGGTCGCCCCCGACCCGCCGTTGTCGTTCAAGCCGGCTCCACAGCCAGCCAGCGTCGTCACGAGGCACACGCTGAAGACCCGCATGCCTCCAGCTTGGCAGCCCTCCCTACGGGAGTCCAGCAGGCCCTGCGCTTCGGATTCGATTCGGATTCGGTCCGGTACAATAGCCAATACCGAATAGAATACGCTATTGCCGTATATTGGTAAAATCATCTTCGGGTCATCCTGCAGCATCCACTCGTACTTGTTGACAGGCCAAGCTACCAGGTTCAATAGGCAGAATACGCTGGCCGAAACGAAGACTATTCGATTCATCTTTCATCTACTAGTCATCTATCTGGCCCCTCGCATGGACCATCACCGACAACGTGCTCCGGAAGCCGCTCGACCACGTCGCTCAGGAACCCGCCATCTTCCTTCCCTGGTTGCCACATCCCCGAGCCGCCACCGCTCGAACTTCTTGGCCGCCGGATCCCAGAGGATGCGCTCTGTGTCTCACAGCGGCGACCAGTTGCTGTGATTCTCCAGCGGCACCGCCGCCGCTGTGAGCTGCTGTCCGGCGCCTTGCGGCGCCTCAAGCGGAGG
>MEMX01000094.1:9921-21397 GCA_001768075.1 Anaeromyxobacter sp. RBG_16_69_14
TGCTGTGATTCTCCAGCGGCACCGCCGCCGCTGTGAGCTGCTGTCCGGCGCCTTGCGGCGCCTCAAGCGGAGGGAAGAAACTCTCCCCCCGCGCCCCCCATCTCGAGCGTCAGTTCATGTGGCATGCGCTATCAGACGGGCGGCGACCAGTTGCTGTGATTCTCCAGCGGCACCGCCGCCGCTGTGAGCTGCTGTCCGGCGCCTTGCGGCGCCTCAAGCGGAGGGAAGAACTCTCCCCCATCTCCGCACACAGGCGCTCGACGTTGCGCTATCGTGGACAGCGCGCCGGCGAGGAGCGGGCGCCTCCGGGAGGCATCACGTGCGTATTCACGACAAGCAGTACATCGACGGCAGCTGGGTCGAGCCAGTCGGCGGCGGCAGCGTCGACGTCATTGACGCGGCGACCGAGGAGGTCATGGCGCGCGTCGCCTTGGGCGATGCGCGAGACGCCGATCGCGCCGTGACCGCGGCTGCGCGCGCCCTCGAAGGGTGGGCCGCGACGCCGGTCGATGAGCGTGCGCGGTGCCTGGCGAGGTTGGCGGAGGGGCTCGCCCCGCGCGCGGAGGAGATCGCCGCCGTCATCGGGCGCGAGGTGGGCTCGCCTGCGAACATCGCCAAGGCGGTCCAGGCAGGGCTCCCCATCGCCGTCGCCTCGAGCTACCCGGCGCTGCTGCGCGAGTTCCGGTTCGAGGAGCGGATCGGCAACTCGCTCGTCGTGAAGGAGCCGGTCGGCGTCGTCGGAGCCGTCACGCCGTGGAACTACCCGCTTCACCAGGCGATCGCCAAGGTCGTGCCAGCGCTCGCGGCCGGGTGCAGCGTGGTGCTGAAGCCGAGCGAGATCGCGCCGTCGAGCGCGTTCATCCTGGCGGAGGTCGTGGACGCGATCGGGCTGCCGCGCGGTGTCTTCAACCTCGTGTGCGGGACGGGTGAGGTGGTGGGGGAGGCGATCGCGCGCCACCCCCTGGTGGACATGGTGTCGTTCACCGGATCCACCGCCGCCGGACGCCGCGTCTCGGAGCTGGCCGCAGCGGGGGTCAAGCGCGTCTCGCTCGAGCTGGGCGGAAAGTCCGCGAGCATCGTGCTCGACGACGCCGATCTGCGAAAGGCGGTGTCACGCACTGTCGGTAACTGCTTCCTCAACAACGGGCAGACGTGCAACGCTTTGACCCGGCTCCTCGTCACGCGGCGGCAGCACGACGAGGCTGCCGGCCTCGCGGCCGAGGCGGCGGCGTCATTCATCATGGGCGACGACGGGAAAGCGAAGCTCGGGCCGCTGGTGTCGGCGCGGCAGCGGGACCGCGTGCGCGGTTGCATCCGGGCGGGAATGGCGGAAGGGGCTCGCCTCGTGACCGGCGGGCCCGAGGCGCCCGAGCACCTGCCGCGAGGGTACTACGTGATGCCCACCGTGTTCGCGGACGTCAAGCCGGAGATGACGATCGCACAGGAGGAGATCTTCGGCCCGGTCCTGTGCATCCTGCCGTACGACACGGAGGACGACGCGGTCCGGATCGCGAACGGCACCGTCTACGGGCTCGCCGGCGCGGTGTGGTCCGCGGACCCGGACCGCGCCCAGCGCATCGCGAGGCGTCTCCGCGCTGGCCAGGTGGACATCAACGGCGGCAGGTTCAACCTGCTCGCGCCGTTCGGCGGGTACAAGCAGTCCGGGCACGGGCGAGAGCTCGGCAGGTACGGGCTTGACGAGTTCCTCGAGGTGAAGTCGCTCCAGATGTGACGTGGGCGGAGAGCCCCGTTTTCGTAGGGTGGGGCCCAGTGATCAGACCACCGCTGTCGCCGGGGCAGGAGACGCGACCTCGACGGGGACGCGAAGGACGAAGGTCGTCCCTTTTCCCGGTTCCGTCTCGAAGGCGATCGAGCCGTGGTGCTTCTCCATGATGTTGCGCGCAATGGCGAGCCCCTGGCCCGTGCCGCGCCCGACCTCCTTCGTCGTGAAGAAGGGATCGAAGACCTTCTTGCGGATCGGCTCCGGGATGCCGGTCCCGGTGTCCGAGATGGTGACGACGACCTCGCCGCCGTCGCGGCGCGTGGCGACGCGGATCTTGCCCTTGTTGGGCGTCCCCTTGACCACGTCGGCGACGGCGTGCGCGGCGTTGACGATGATGTTGAGGACGACCTGGTTCAGGTCACCGGCGAAGCACGTGACGAGCGGAAGCTCGCCGAAGTCGGTCTCGACGTCGGCGACGTACTTGTACTCGTTGCGCGCGACGTCGAGCGTGGCCTGGATCGAGCGGTTGAGATCCGCCGCCACCATCTGCCGCTGGTCCGGGTGGGCGAACTCCTTCATGGCGCGCACGATGGTGGCGACGCGCTTCACTCCCTCCAGCGTCCTGACGATCGTGCCGGGCACCTGGTCCCGCAGGTAGTCGAGGTCGATCTCCTGCTCGGTCGCCCGCAGGGCGTCGCGCGCCTCGGGCCTCGCTGCCTCCGCGTACTTTTCCAGGAGCGCCGAGAACGAGGCGAAGGCCTCTTGCATGAACCGGGTGTTGTCGCCGATGAACTGGATGGGCGTGTTGAGCTCGTGGGCGATCCCGGCGGCCAGCCTCCCGACCGCCTCCAGCTTCTGCGACTGCTGGAGATCCATCTCCAGCCGCCGGGCCTCGGTGAGGTCCCGGACGAATGCGCAGGACCCGGCGTTCGAGCCGGTCCCGAGCGCCCTGAAGTTGCATTCGACGGGGAACTCCTCCCCGCTCCTGCGTAGCCCCTTCAGGTCCGATGGCCTCCGTGGGACGGCGCCGGGCGTCCCGGGTGCGACCTGGGCCGTGCCCCGGGGCAGTCGGTCGGCGAGCTCGTTTCGAGATCCAGGAGCGACGAGCGTCTCCAGAAAACCCCGCCCGGCGAGCTCGCCCTGGCTCCAGCCGAACATCTGCTCCGCCGCGCCGTTCACGCTCGCGATCTTGCCATCGCCGCCCATCAGGATGATCGCGTCGAGGGCGCTCTCGATGACCGCGCGCGTCCGGGCCTCGCTCCGCGCGAGGAGCGCGACCGTCTCAGCCAGGTCCTGGCGTTCCTCCTGGCAATCCTGGTGAATGCGGTGCGAGCGGACCGCCGCGCCCACCCTCGCCCTGAGCTCCTCCGGGCCGAAGGACTTCAAGAGGAAATCGTGCGCGCCCGCGTCGAGGATCCTGGCCGAGGTCCTCTCGCGCATGTTGGCGGTCTCGATGATGAACGGGATCGCCCTCAAGGCCGGGTCGCTCTTCATGGCCGCGAGCAGCTGCAGGCCGTTGAGCCCGGGCATGTCGTAGTCGCAGAGGACCACGTCGGGAGGGCTGGCCTTGGCGGCCTTCAGCCCCTCGATGCCGTCGCTGGCAAGGGCCACATCGTAGTCGCCCTGGAGGAGTTCCTTCACCTGTTCCCGCGTCGCAGCCGAATCGTCGACACAGAGCACGCGCGGCCGGCGGTGCCGGTCGGCGAGATCCACGAAATGCTGCTCGAGTGGTGGCATGGGTCTCCCCGCCACCACGCATCAGCACGCCTCGTGCCATGCCTCTGCCAGGACTGTCGCGACCCGGCGTCGGGGTCTCGATGAACCAGTGGGTCAAGGTGACCCACGCGGACCGGATGACCTGATCACGATCAGGCCGTCTTCGGCGCCGGCTCGGGCGCCCTCTCGCGAGCAGCAACGGCACGGGGCTTCCAGAACTGCCGCGGCAAGAGGCAGAAGCCGATGATCGCGAGCTGGGAGGCGATGAACGCGGAGAGGGCCCAGAACGCCTTGTCCATGAAGCCGTACGAGTGGAGACCCACGCCGAGCATGTTCACGCCGAACCAGGAGAGGCTGGTGATGACGTTTCCGAAGATCGCCATCGCCATGATCCCCTTCTCCTGGACGTAGCCACCCCACCTCGCGTGGAGGATGATCGCATTCCAGAGGACGATGAGGAGGGCGCCGTTCTCCTTCGGGTCCCAGCCCCAGAACCGCCCCCACGACTGGTCTGCCCAGATGCCTCCCAGGACCGTCCCGACGAAGCTGAAGAACAGGGCGAAGCAGATGACCCCGTACGTCATCGAGACGAGGGCCTTGGTGGTGGAGGGATCGTGCCTGGTCGCGATGTGGCGCCGCAGCACGTAGCCGATCGCGAGCGCCCCCGCGAGGAACGTTCCGCTATAACCTATGGTGATAGTGACGACGTGGGTGGCGAGCCAGAAGTTCGAGTCCAGGACCGCCCGCATCATCTCCATCGTGTCTCCCTCGCCAGCCAGGTGGTGGGCGACGAGGAGGGAGGCGAAGCCGGAGGCCGCGGCCACGGCGGTCCCGAAGCCGCGCCGATACATGCGCTCGAGCACGACGCCGAGGATCACCGCGACCCAGCCGACGAAGACGGCCGAGGAGTAGAGGTTCGTCACCGGAGGACGGCCCTGCAGCAGGATCCGTGAGATGAGGCCCGTGGTGTGGACGATCGCCCCCGACGAGAGGAGCGCGAAGGACACGGGCTGGAGGACGGCTGGCATGGAGAGCCAGGAGGCGAAGAGCGCGAGGAGCGCGAGGATGTAGATCACCATGCCCGCGTAGAAGGGTTCTGCCCGGTTGAATGCGATCTCGTGATCGGCGTGACGCTGGGCTCCCGGCCGAGCGGATGTGATCGTCCCCCTGACGTCCTCCGCGGCGCGGTTGAAGCTTTCGGAGTCCTGCGCCGCGTAAGCTGCCGCGAGGCGGGCCCATGGCCCGAGGCCGGGGTCGAGCGGCCCGGCGCCGGCCCCCCGGAGCGCCTCGCCGACGCTCCTCCAGGCGTCCGGGCTCTGCCCCGAGGCCGGGAGCAGGGGCCTGAAGTAGGCCAGCTGGACGAGTGCCTGGTGACGCTCGGTCGCATCCGGATCGGAGCGGGCCGCGATCTCGGCCGCGAGGCCCGGGGTCCCCGCGAGCTGCACCGTGTTCCTGAGGCGGTAGTAGAGGTAGATGCGATCGAAGAGGTTCACGATCGCCGCCTGGAAGCGGGTCCGCTGTCTGGAGTCGACGGGGTGGGCGGCCTGCGCCTGCCGCTGGATCTCGTCGAGGTAAGGCGCGAGGGCCATGAACGGGAAGTAGCGATCGGAGGTTTGACGCAGCCCGATGAGGCCCAGCACGTCGGGGTCGTTGATGACGAAGACGGGTTGTGCGTCGGCCACCTGTGGTCGGAACATGACGTCGAGGAGCCACTCGTCGGCGCCGACGGTGCGCTCGCCGTGCCGGAAGCTCTGCTGGCTCCGGATCAGGAGGAGCGCGTTGCGGGCCACGGAGTCGATCGGCTTCAGCCGCCCTCCCTCGAGCACGGGCAGGCGCGCGAAGCCGTCCAGATCGAAGCCGCGCACCATCCCGGGTGGCAAGAGGCAGGCGAGGGCGCCGGCGAGCGCGAGTCCACCGGCGAGGAAGGGAGCGACCTTGGCGAGCTTTGCGGCCTTCATTCACGCCTCCAGCGCGGCGTGCCGCCGCTTGAGGGACCTGCCCAGGGAGAAGGCGAAGTGCACCAGGAGCCCGGACGTGACGAGCACGCACGAGATGTAGGGGAGGAGCCAGCCGGGGTTCTCGACGACCTGGAGCACCGAGAGGGTGTCGCCCTTGCCGAAGCTCGCCTGGTAGAAGGCCTTGCCGTCGTAGCGCAGGGGCTGGTTCATGTAGATGAGGACGTCACGCTCCTCGCGCTGCTCGGGGTTCGTGAGGCGGACGAGGCTGGAGAAGTTCTTGGGGATGTCGGTCCCCGGGTAGACGTCGTGCCTGAACTCCTTGAGCGTCAGGGAGTACGGCAGGTAATAGCGGCGCGGCCTCATGGCGAGGACGTACTTTCGGCCCTCGTGCACGAAGGCTTGCGGCGCCCCGAGCGCGTTCGAGACGAGCCAGGTGCCGTAGCTGCGCCCGCCCGCGACCGGCTCCACGTAGGCGCCCGAGCGGTTGATCTCCTCGTCGGACGTCACCGGCGGGAGCTCCCTCACGGTGACACCCGGCCCGACGCCCGTCGTCGCCGGCGAGGGGGGATCCGTCGGCCCGCGCGTGGAGAAGTCGGCGTTCCGGAAGAAGCGCTTCACCGTGAACGAGAGCGGGGTGCCCGGGACGTCGAACGATCCGCCGCGGACGAGCAGCGACTCCGGGATCGCGTGGACGTCGTCCTGGTGCGGATCGGTCGTGTCGACGACCGCGAGCTCCAGGTCGCGCGGGCTCTCGACGTAGTCCAGGGTCTGGCCCTCCTCGATGGCCAGCCGCGTCTCGACCTGGAACGCGCTCGTCACGAACTCTCCGGCGAAGAGGAGGATGAGCCCGGCGTGGATGATCCACAGGCCGGCCTTCTTCCAGGAGAGCTCGAGGCGTTTCGCCTGGGCGGCCACGAGGTTCAGGGCGAGCACCAGGCCCACCATTGCGCCGCCAGGGAACACCGCGATCGACCAGCCGGTCCCGGGAACCGCCCACCAGATGAAGAAGCTGCGGATGAAGAGGTTGACCGCAGCGAGCGTGCCGAGGCTGACCTGCGCCAGCGTGCAGGCCACCACCAGCACCATGAGCATCGCGAGGCAGACGATGCTGAGCTTGAGGGACGTGAGCGCGTCCCAGAGCAAGGAGCTAATTCGCGTCTTCAAAGCGCAGGGTCTCCAGGAGGTGGATGAAGTCGGCCCTGGCGGCGGCCACGGGATCGGCGTCGCCGGTCATCTTGACGAACCAGCTGTTGCCGCTCGCGACCACCATGCCGGCGATCACGCGGCTCTCCTTCTGGCCCCCGCTCGAGAAGTCGTAGACGGACACGGACCCGGCCTTGCTCTTGACGATCTTGCGCGCCGACGCGAGGGCGGCTTCGTCGATGGGGGGGAGGCCTATCTGCCCTCGCCACCGGTTGACGTTCGCGAGCTCGCCGCCGGCGGGCCCGGGCAGGACGACGACCGACGCCTCGATGCGCCCCGTGACGGGCGCCTTCAGGGTCGCGTAGCGCATGCCGCCGGCCATGGTCTCCGTCCATCCTCTGGGCAGCGTCCACTTGAGGGCGCTCGCCCCAGTGGGTACGGGCGGCGGCGGCACCTCGCCGTCCCCCGCGGCGCCAGGAGGCGTCGCCATGTTGGCCGGGCGGGCGAGCGACGGGGCGGATGCTTCCTTGGGCACCTTGACGTGCGTGATCTCGTCGCGGCGGCAGCCGGGCAACGCCGAGAGCGCCGCTGCCGCGAGACATGCCGAGAGCTTCCATGGCAAGCAACGCATCAACTCTTCCTCATCTCGAGACCTCGGACCAGGAACGCGACCGAGCCGCGATCCAGGACTGAACGGCGCGGTGGACACAGCAATTCCGTCGGCGCCCCAGGCTCAGGTGCCGCTCGCTTCCTTCATGGACTGATGGAGTAACGCACGGCCCTGAGCGATCAAGAGAGTGACAGACGATACACGCTCTTGTGACGCCGGCAGCGTCGCGGCCCCGCGGCGTTGCGCCAGCGACCGGCAGGGCAGACGCTTACCCCCCCGTGCCTTGAGACATAACCCCAGACGGGAAGCCGAGCACGCGCGAGGCGATGCCCGAGAAGGGTAGGGAGGGGCGTGGCCCCCGCGCGAGGTCACGCCAGCGGACGCAGGGCGGGGGCTTGTGCCCCCGCTCCGAGAGCGCGACCCCGAACGGCAGGGCGAAGCCCCCGCGAGGTCACGCCAGCGAACCGTAGGGCGGGGGCTTGTCCCCCGCCGCGAGGGCAAGATCCCGAACGGCAGGGGGCTCGTCCCGCCCGGCGGGCCAAGTCTACGATACGGAGAGTTGCATGGTGGCGCTGCCGCAGCCAGTCCAGTTGATCTTCACGGCCTTGTCCTTGACGAGGTCGTCGCTGACGTTCGACGGCTTCTGCGTCCAGACGCGCTTCGCCTCGAACGAGCCGCCGGTGATCGTGCTGGCGCAGTCGGTGCCGTGGGTCACGTCCAGATCCGCCGCCTGGGCTATGCCGAACGTCGAGGTCTTGCCGCCAGTCGTCACCTTCGCCGTGAACTCCGCTTCGTCGTGGGCCTTGGCCGTCGTGGCCGTGACCGTGAAGTTGCCGGAGTCCTTGTACGTGGCCGCGACGGAATTCGAGGCGTCAGAGAAATCCATGGTCATGGTGTAGCTCCAGGTGAGCGTGTCCGACGACATCGAGACGGAGCCGTCGAGGGTGACGGAGACCGTGCTTCCGTCGGATGTGTCCGTGAACTTGCAGCCCGAGAAGGTCACGCTGGAGGTGGTCGCCGTGTAGCAATCGGAGGGGAGCGTGGAGCTCCCCGCCGCGGTCGCGAGCGCCCGCGACCGGGCAGAGCGGACGAGGGGGGAGAGCTGGGGGGGCATCGCTGCGGTGGGAATGGAGTCTCCTCCCAGCGCCTCGGCCGCCGCGGAGTAGAGCGAAGACTGGGCCGACACGGCCGTGTCCGAGCTCACGCCGCTCTTGAAGGTGAGCGCGCTCGAGACCGCGTCCGCCGCGCCCTCGGGCGCTTCGGTCGCCTGCGCCGGGCCGTAATCGAAGCTCTTTGAAGCAGCGGCGTTGCCACCGTCGCTGTTTCCGCCGCAGCCCGCAGCCGCGAGGCAGAGGATTGCTGGGATCGCCATACGCTTCGTCATCGAGGCCTCCTTCTTTAGAGAGATGCGGCGAAGCGCTCCACCAGGCAAGCGGTTCGCCGATTGCGCACTATTGCGCCGGCGCGTCGCGGGCTGCAACGGTGGATTCGTCGGTATGTGTGGTGGCGTGTGGCCGTCCGGCGCATGCACGTCGTCGACCGACGTCGACCGAAGACGGGTCAAGCACTGTCGAGCAATCGACAATTCCCAGTTCGCGACGAAGCGGGCGCTATCACCGTCAAGCGCAGGCAGCCCGCGCCAGGAGATCGGGCGGTGAGTCTCGAGCGCGGTCCGGCTCCGGCGCGAAGCAGATGCGGTTTCGGCCCTGGTCCTTGGCCCTGTACAGGGCGGCATCCGCGGCCCGGATGAGCTGTTCGGCGCCCTCCACCCCGATCGACGGGTAGACGGACAGTCCGAGAGAGGCGGTGACCTTGAAGGTCTCGGGGCGACCCTTCGACCCGCGGATGGGCGGCGCGGAGAAGCAGGCCTTGGCGCGCATGGTCCGCAAGACCCGCTCGGCGACGGTGGCAGCCCCGGGGCCGTCGGTGTTGGGCATGATGACCGCGAACTCCTCGCCACCCCATCGCGTGCACACGTCGAGGCGACGCAGCTCGCTGCTCAGGAGCTCCGCCGTCCTGCACAGCACGCTATCGCCGACGGCATGTCCGTGGCGGTCGTTCACCTTCTTGAAGTGGTCGAGATCGAGGAGCAGGAGCGAGACGGGGTCCCCGTGTCGCTTCGAGCGCTCGACCTCCTGGTCGAGGCGGTACTGGAAGTAGCGACGGTTGAACAGCCCCGTGAGCGCGTCGGTGATCGACAGGCGCTCGAGCTCGAGCTTGGCGACCCGGAGCGCGTCCTGAGCCGCCTTGATCCGGAGCATGGCCGTGACGCGCGCCGAGATCTCCGCGCCCTGGCAGGGCTTCGAGAGGACGTCATCCGCGCCGCCGAGCAGCCCGCTCACCCGCGAGTCGGCATCCGCCCTGCCGGACAACAGGATGACCGGAAAGAACCCGGGGTGAAGCTGCTCCTTCATCGCGCGGAGGGCCTGGACCCCGTCCATGTCGGGCAGCACCGCGTCCATCACGGCGATGTCCGGCGGCGCGCTCCCGCATGCTTCGCGAATCGCGTCTGCTCCGCGTGGAACACAATCCGTGACGTATCCTCGGCCCGACAGGACGTCGGCGAGGGCTGCCGCCTCGGCAAGAGAGTCCTGGACGATCAGCACCCGTTCGCTCACGCCCGGCGATGAGTGCAAGAGCGGCGCCCCGCCAGGCACACGGCGCGGGCGTTGCCCCCGCCGCCGGCAGCGTGCGAGCGGTCAGCGTCGCGAGATCGTGCGGAACGGCGGGGGCCTGCGAGAGCGCGGTGAGCCTTCGGGTGTACGCGGGGAGACGCGCCCGCGCGTCCGGAGCTGCGCGACGCCGCGGCCAGGCGAATCTCGGGCTCGGCGTCGCTCACCTGACACCCGTCAGCGCGTTGACGCAGGCAAGTGCGGGGCGTGCAAGGGGCGCGGTGCCGCCAGGCCGTCGACTGGTGGGTGGGACGACGCCTACAATGTGCGCCCCACGCTCGCCTCACGATCGTTGCTGGCCCACATCTCGCGGTGAAACAATGCCGGTCATCTCGGGCAAGGGAGGCGGCACTTGGAGCACGACCGCGAGGGGCTGAAGGGCTCGAAGATCCTCCCAGCTCGCACCTCGCGCCCGCGCTGGCCGGTCAGCGCGTTGGCTGTCCTGGCGCTGGCAGGCGGCACGACCGCGGGTTGCAGCGATCGCCAGCGGCCCGCAGGAGTGGTGTCCGCCAGTGGCCAGATCGACTCGACGGCCACCTGCCAGCCGGCGGGCGGCACCGCTCCGGTCGCGGCGCCCGTCTTCGTTCGCAACATCGCGGTCGGCGAGACCGGCTGGTTCAGCGCGCCCGCCATCGTGGACCTCGCCCGCGACGGCAAGAAGGTGCTGGTGGCGCCCTTCTACAGCACGTTCGTGTTCGCCGCCGACGGCAAGCAGCTCGCCAGGCGCACCGACACCAGGGGCCGCGTCTACGCGCCGTCCGTCGTCGCCGACCTGGACGGCGACGGCGTCGTCGAGATCGTGGTGGGTGGCGGAGGAGGCACGGTCGCCGCCTACGAGTACGCGAGCGGCGGGTTGCGCCTGAAGAAGGGCTGGCCTGCAAAGGCCTGCAGCGCGGACACGTGCGACGACGTGGAGGTGCGCGGGATGGCCGCCGCGGATCTCGACGGCGACGGCAAGATCGAGGTCGTCGTCACCAACACCGAGACGCGGAACGGCCACGCCCAGGTCTTCGTCTTCTCACCCGACGGCAAGGTGTACCAGCCCGACGCTACCCCCTGGGCAGCCTGGCCGCGCTACAACACCGCCGGCGGCCCGGGCGGCGACGCCGATTTCAACGGGCAAGGCAATCGAGGCTACGGCTGCTACGGGCTCAACGTCGGCATCGGCAACATCGATGACGACCCCGACCTCGAGATCGTCGCCACCTACGACAACCACCAGATCAACGTCTTCAAGAAGGACGGGACGTCCGTCCTCGCCTCCGGCTGGTACACGAACCGCGCGAGCGAGCACCGGGGGCAGCGGCTCGCCTGGGGACAGTTCATCCGCTGGTACGACCCTGCCGTCGAGGACGACCACTACCACCTCCACACCGGCGACTGGCCCGACGTGAACTCGACCATGTGGCTCCAGTGGACCGCGTCGCCGCCGAACGTCGTCGACGTGAACGGCGACGGCAAGAACGAGGTGGTGGGCATCCCCAACGCTGAGCAGCACGAGCCCTACGAGACGCAGGGGTACGCCTTCATGGTGCTCGAGGGCGCCCACGGCGACGGCTCGCGCTCCGCCCGGCGGCTCGCCGGCTGGGAGAAGTTGCCGCTGTCGTTCAAGCCGGATCCGCGCGGCGACGGCGACTGGTATCCTCCGAGCGGC
>MEMX01000094.1:21426-37226 GCA_001768075.1 Anaeromyxobacter sp. RBG_16_69_14
TCGGCGACAGCCGCCCCGAGATCGTGGCCGCCGTCAACGACGGGTTCGTGTACGCCTACGGGCCCGACGCGCAGCTCCTGTGGCGCTTCGACTACGCGCGCGGTGCCGGGAGGAGGTTCGCCTCGGAGCCGGTGGCCGTCGATCTCAACCGCGACGGCCGGCCCGAGATCGCCTTCGGCACCTACGGGCTCGAGGAGGGCGCCGGCCACCTCGTCGTCCTCGCCAATACCGGCGAGCTCTTGCACGACGTCGTCCTTCCCGGCCAAGGGCAGGATGGCAACGGCATCGGCGTCCCGGCGGCGCCTGCGGTCGGCGACCTCGACGGCGACGGCAAGCTCGAGATCGCGCTCATGACGTTCGACCACGGCCTCGACGTGTTCACCGTCCCGGGATCGGGCGACAACTGCATGCCGTGGCCGACCGGGCGCGGCAACCTGCTGCGCAACGGGGCGGGGCCGAACACGCGCTGAAGAGCGTGTAGCGCGTCCGTCCCCGTCGAATGACGTGCGGATCGGCCGGGCGAAGGGTATCGCATGCACGGGGGAGAAGAGTGACGCACGTGCCGCCCGATCACCTCGAGCTCGTCCACGGGCAGGGCGCGAGGCCGGAGTCGGCCCTCGCTCTCGAGGCCGCAGGCGATGCTGCGGCAGCGGCGCTCGCGCAGCCGGGCGCCGGGGGTGACGCTGCGCTGGCCAATCCGCGGCTCTTCGTCAACCGGGAGCTCAGCCTGCTCGAGTTCCAGCGGCGCGTGTTCGATGAGTGCCGGGATCCGGCGAACCCGCTGCTGGAGCGAGTCAGGTTCCTCTCCATCGTCGCGTCGAACCTCGACGAGTTCTTCATGATCCGCGTCGCCGGGCTGAAGCAGCAGATCGCCGCCGGCGTGACGGAATCCTCGGCCGACGGACTCACCCCGACCGAGCAGCTCGCGGCGATTCACAGGGAGACGCTCACCCTGAGCCGCGCGATGACCGACTGCCTGCACAGCGAGATCCTTCCCCAGCTCCGGATGGCGGGCATCCACGTCCTCGACTACCCGCAGCTCAACGAGAGGCAGCTGGCCGCGGCGCGGAAGTACTTCGACGAGATGGTCTTCCCCGTGCTGACGCCGCTCGCGTTCGACCCGGGCCGGCCCTTTCCGCACATCTCGAACCTGAGCCTGAATCTGGGGGTGCTGATCGAGGGCAGCGAAGGCGCCCAGCGCTTCGCGAGGATCAAGGTGCCCGACACGCTGCCCCGCCTGGTGCCGCTGGGCCGCTCCTCGGGCGGCTTGAAGAAGGACGGGACCGTCCCCTACCAGCACTCCTTCGTCTGGCTCGAGCAGTTGATCAAGGCGAGCGTCGATCGGCTGTTCCCCGGGATGAAGGTCCTCGAGGTCGAGCCGTTCCACGTGACCCGCGACGCGGAGATGCTCCTGCAGGAGATGGAGGCCGCCGACCTGCTCGAGTCCATCGAGAAGGGAGTCAGGCAACGGCGCTTCGGGTCCGTCGTCCGGCTAATCGTGACGCCAGGGATATCGGGAGCACTGCGCGACGTCCTGCTCGAGAACCTCGAGGTCCATCCGCTCGACGTCCTCGAGCTGGAGCAACCGCTCGGGCTCTCGAGCGTGGCGAGCCTCACGTCGATCGAGCGTCATGATCTGAGATTCCCGGCGTTCCTGCCGACCACCCCGGCGCGCCTGTCCCGCAAGGACGCCGGCGGCAACATCTTCGCCGCCATCCGCCGGAACGACATCCTGCTTCACCATCCGTTCGACGCGTTCTCGTCGGTGGTGGAGTTCCTGCGGGCGGCCGCTCGCGACCCGGACGTCCTCGCGATCAAGCAGACGCTGTACCGCGTCGGTAGCAATTCGCCGGTGGTGGAGGCGTTGCTGGAAGCGAGCGAGAACGGCAAGCAGGTCGCCGTGCTCGTCGAGCTCAAGGCGCGCTTCGACGAGGAGAGCAACATCGGATGGGCGCGCGCGCTGGAAGCGCAGGGCGTCCACGTCATCTACGGACTCCTAGGCTACAAAACGCATTCGAAGATCGCGCTCGTCGTCCGGCGCGAGGGAGAGCGCCTGTCGCGCTACGTGCACCTGGCGACGGGGAACTACAACCCGGTCACCGCGAGCCTCTATACGGACCTGGGCTTGCTCACCTGCGATCCGGACATCGGCGAGGACACGACCCACCTGTTCAACCACTTGACCGGCTACTCCCGCAGGCGGGACTACCGCAAGCTGCTCGTGGCGCCCATCAACATGCGCGAGCGGCTCCTCGAGCTCGTCGAGCGCGAGGTCGCCAACCACGAGGCGGGCAGGGGCGGGCATATCGTCTTCAAGATCAACGCGCTGGTGGACCGAGCCATGATCCAGGCGTTGATTCGCGCTGCGCAAGCCGGTGTCCGAGTTGACCTCCTCGTGCGCGGGATCTGCTGCTTGCGACCTGGCATTCCGGACGTGAGCGACAGGATCAGCGTCACGAGCATCGTCGGGCGTTTCCTCGAGCACAGCCGGATCTTCTGGTTCAAGAACGGCGGCGCCGAGGAGGTCTACCTCGGGAGCGCCGACCTGATGCCGCGCAACCTCGACAGGCGCGTCGAGGTGCTGTTTCCTATCCGCGACCCCACGCTCGTCCGCCACCTGCGCGACGAGGTCCTCGAGACCTACCTTCGCGATAACGTCCGCGCGCGCCGGATGCGCGCCGACGGCAGCTTCGAGCGGCTGGCCCCGCGCAAGGGCGAAGCGCCGCTGGACAGCCAGGCCGCGCTGATCGCGACCGGGGCACTGCGGCGCGGAGTCTAGAAGCCGGGCGAAAAAGAGCGAAACACGAGTCTGATAGCGCATGCCACATGAACTGACGCTCGAGATGGGGGGCGCGGGGGGAGAGTTCTCCCCTCCGCTTGAGGCGCCGCAAGGCGCCGGACATCAGCTCACAGCGGCGGCGGTGCCGCTGGAGAATCACATCAACTGGTCGCCGCTGTGACCCCCTTCAGTGCGACCGCCGACGCCGACGCCTGCTACGCCGGGATCCTCCATGCGGGCCCGGTGAGCCCGCGCTCGATGGCTGCGCCGGACCGCTCCGGGGGGGGCTCGGGCGGGGGTCGGTACTCGAAGGCGCTGCACCCCCGCGGTGCGGAGCCGCGTTCACCGCGGCTAGCCCTGCCTGCCTGGACGCTTGCCTCGGCGCCTGCCTGGACGACTGCCTCGACGCCTGTCCATGATGCCCGTGTGGCGACATGGGATCATGTGGAGGTGTTCGGTGCGCGGCGTGGCCGCTGCGCGGACCGCGCCCTGCGTGCGACTCGCGTGAGCGGTTGGTCTCCTGGAGCCGGCCGGTGGGGACGAAGTCGCTCGTGAGCTCGCGGCGCTCGTACGCGCGCCAGATCTCACGTCCATCGTCGCCGCGCGCGTGCAAGGTCGGGTCGAGCGCTGCGAAGAAGCGGCGGATGGTCTGGTAATCCCGCTGGAAGAAGAACTCGGCCCTGCTGTTGTGGGCCGCGCCCACGACCTGTGGAAAATCGATGACGGTGGGCCCGTTCCAGGCGAGCAGGACGTTGTAGGGCGAGAGGTCCCCGTGGATGAGGTCGCAGGTCAGCATCTTCACCATCTGCTGACAGAGGTCCGCGTAGAGCTCGGCGCCACGCTCGCGGGGGACGGCGGCGTCGATGAGCCGCTGTGCCGGATGGCCCTCCGCATCGACAACCGCCTCCATGAGGAGGACGCCCTCGTAGAACATCACCGGCAGGGGTACCCGCACCCCGGCGGCGTGGAGCGTGTGCAGTGCCTCGGACTCCCTCGTCTTCCACTGTTCCTCGGCCGCCGCCTGGCCGAAGCGGCTACCCCTGGTCATCGCCCGCTGCGTGCGGGTGTCGCGGACCTGACGACCCTCCCTGTAGGCGACATTGTTACGGAAATCCCGCGCGTGGCGCTCCTTGTACACCTTGGCGACGACGACCTCACCCGCGTGGCGCACGAGGTAGATATCCGCCTCCTTGCCGCTCTTCAGCCGACGGAGGACCGCTTCGACGATGCCATCGGCTACCAGGGGAGTGAGCGTGACGATGCCTCGAGGGGAGAACCGCAGTGTCCAGCACTAAGCGAGCGCTCCTGCAGCGTCAAGGCCTGGCGCGGAGCGGAGGAGGCCCCGTCCTTCCTTCCCGGCGTCCCCCTGCCCGGGGGTAGGTCGCGTTCGCGACGAGTTTCTTGTAGCAGCATCGTCTGACACGGCTCGCTCCGCGAGCCGGACGCTATCCTTCCCCGCCCTGAACGGCGGGGCTTGTCGCGCATTCCGGTCAGGCGGCGCGGACGACGACGCCTGTCGCCGTCTCGGCGAAGAGTAGCTCCGGGTGAAGACGCTCGGCCGTGCGCAGCGCCCAGTCGCGGTCGAAGAGCACGACCGGGCGATCCCGCAGATCGAGCACGACCATGCCCTCGACCGATCCGTGGAGGTCATCGAGGTCGAGCGCCTGCCCGTCGACGCGCGAGACCCAGCGCGCGAGCTGGTAGGCGACGGGCTCGAGCCGGACGCCCACGCCGTACTCGGCCTCGAGGCGGTATCTCACCACCTCGAACTGGAGTTGACCCAGTGCGCCGAGGATCAGGTCACCCGTGCGGCCGTCGGGGGGCCGATACAGCTGTACGGTCCCCTCCTGGGCGAGCTGCTCCAGCCCACGCGCGAACTGCTTGCGCCGGAGCGGGTCGTTCATCACGAGGCGCGTGAAGTGCTCGGGCGCGAAGCTCGGGATGCCCTCGAAGGCGAAGCGGGAGCCGCCGGTGAGCGTGTCGCCGATCTCGAACGTCCCCGGATCGTGAACGCCGACGACGTCGCCGGCGAATCCCTCCTCCACGAGGCTGCGCTCACGCGCGAGGAACTGGGTGGGGTTCGCGAGTCGAAGGTCGCGGCCGGTACGGACGTGGTGGACCTTCATGCCTCGGTTCATCCGGCCCGAGCAGATGCGGACGAACGCGATCCGGTCGCGGTGTGCCCGATCCATGTTCGCCTGGATCTTGAAGACGAACCCGCTGAACTCCTCCTGGGTAGGCGCGATGAGGCCCTGATCCGAGGCGCGCGCGCCCGGTGGCGGCATGAGCTCGCAGAAGGTCTCCAGGAACGGTTCGAGCCCGAAGTTGTTCGTGGCGCTGCCGAAGAACATGGGCGAGAGGTCTCCGGCCTCGAAGCGGTCGCGGTCGAAACCGTCACCAGCCGCGTCGAGCAGCTCGGCATCGTGGCGGAGCTGCGCGTAGCCCTCGACGTCGAGCTCCTCGCGCAGCGCCGGATCCTCGATCCCGGTCACGTCGACGGGCGGCCGCTCTGCGCCTGCCGCGGCGCTCGAACCTGCGTCCCGCGCGTCGAAGAGGTAGGCGCGGCGGGCGAGCCGGTGGTAGACGCCGCGGAACACGCGCCCGCGGAAGATGGGCCAGGTGATGGGGAAGACGCCGATCCCGAGGACGCTCTCGACCTCCCCGATGAGCGCGAAGGGATCGCGGCCGGGCCGGTCCATCTTGTTCACGAAGGTGAAGATGGGGATGGACCTCTGGCGGCAGACCCGGAACAGCTTGCGGGTCTGCGACTCGACGCCTTTCGCGCAGTCGAGGAGCATGATGGCGCCGTCCACCGCGTGCAGCGTCCGGTAGGTGTCCTCGCTGAAGTCGGCGTGGCCGGGGGTGTCGAGCAGGTTCATCTGCAACCCGCGGTATGGAAATTGCAGCACGCTCGTGGTGATGGAGATGCCGCGCTCGCGCTCCATCTCCATCCAGTCGCTCACCGCGCTGGAACGGCCGCGTTTCGCCTTCACGGCACCGGCGAGCTGGATGACGCCGCCGTAGAGCAGGAGCTTCTCCGTCAGGGTGGTCTTGCCTGCGTCGGGGTGCGAGATGATCGCGAACGTCCGTCGCCGGCCGACCTCGTGCTGTGAGCTCATGGAGGGACCTGGTGGGGGCGACTCGAGGGCGGGACCAGAAAGGCGGCCAGTGTTAGCCGTTGTTGCTGGCCGCCGTCAAGCGGAGGCCCCCGGCGCGCCACTGCGGTCCAGGGGGGCAGGGGCTTGCTCGCTCGCGGTACCCGCTGACAGGGTGAGGCCAACTGCTCTCCGCAGTCACCCCTTCGTGTCGGTCGACTTCTCGCCACCCTTTTCGCCTGTATCGGCGGCGGTCCCGTCCTTGCCGGGGAAGTCGCGCGGCGACCGGGATCGCGCCGCTGTCCCGATGTCGAAGTGCACGATCATCCCGAGACGGAGCTCCCAGGGAGGGGCGTCACTGGTGACTCCCCGATTGATCGTCCCGACGAGATCCAGCGCCCTGGCCACGGGGTGCCCCAGGGTCACCCCCACCAGCGAGGGCCGATCGAACCGCTCGTAGCCCCAGTAGCCACGCCACTCCAGATCGAAGAGCGTGCCCCGGGCCGAGCGGAGCCGCAGGGTGGCGCCCAGGTCAACCGCGTCGTCTTGCCAGTTGCTGCCTTGCTGCCAGGCGGTGAACCCGACCTTCGCGAGCACCCGGACATGCTGGAACGGCCCCAGGTTGACGGGGAGGGTCTTGCCGAACAGGGCATCTAACACGTAGGCGGGGGCGTCGGTGAAGCGCTTGTCCTCGAAGGACTTGCCCGTGGTGGTCTTGGTGACGAAGCGGATCCCCATGGCCGGAAGCAGCTCGCGCTCGTCGAGCAGGGTGAAGCGGGCCCCGAAGCGCAGATCCCCGGGGGCGGTGCCGCGGCCCCGGGTCGCACCCAGGCGTCGCTGGGTTTCTGGGCTCACCCGCCAGAACTCGACCGGGATCGCGTCCAGCTCCAGCGCGGCGAAGCCGAAGAAGGGCGCCATCAGGCCGAGATACGGCGTCACCGAAGCGTCGCGGGCGCGGGAGAGATCGGACAGCTGGGCGGCCATCGCGAGCTCGAAGCGGAAGTGATCCTCGACCTTGGGATCGGCGTTGGGCAAGCTCGGGAGGGCGTTGTATCCCATCAGGCCGGGGACGACACTGCGATCCCCTGGACGCGCGCCGCACGGCGCGAGGAGCAGGAGCGATGCGAGGAATAGATCGGCACCGTGCCGCATGGGTGTCATCGAGGGATAGATCTTGACTGGCTCGCCGAGCGACAAGCGCCCTATCGGATGACATGCCCGAGGCCAGGAGACAACAGCAAACGTCAAAGGCGGTTCAAGCCCGCGAGCGCGGCGACCTTGTAGGCCTCGGCCAGCGTGGGGTAGTTGAAGACCGTGTCGCGGAAGTACTCGATGGTGCCCCCCAGGCCGAGCACGGCCTGCCCGATGTGGATGATCTCCGCGGCGCGCTCCCCGATGCAGTGGAGCGTCTGCTCGGGATCGTACCCGTGTTCACGCACACGCCGCCGACGACCCCGCGTCGCTCGATGATGGCGACGCGCTTCCCGAGCTTCGCCGCGGCGATCGCCCCCTTCTGGCCCGCAGGGCCGCTGCCGATCACGAGGAGGTCGAAGCTCTGTCCATCCATAGGGCGACCACGGGTGAGGGTGTCGTGGCCGAATCTTGACCAAAGATGCCTCCGAGCTCGATCGGACGCACGTGGCCGGTCTGGCATTGCCCAACAGGGGTAGCGCTCCTCCTCTGCGGTCTGCCGCGCCCGTGACCGGACTGCCACGGCTTGATGCCGTTCTCGTTCTCCAGTTCGGTGCCGGAGGCCATGGGAGTGGTGGCGGAGAAGTGGGGTCGCTATGTCACCAGCGGCCGCAGGCTCCGCTGAGGCCTGCGCGCGACCCTGGAAGGTTCGAGGCATGCTCGCCGAGTCCCTGGAGGAGCTGAGACAGCGAGTCATGCGCGGGTTCGAGGCGCGGATCGCCGCGGCTCCGGGCTCCCCTGGCGGCTCCGCGCACGAGCCGGGGGGCTGGCTTCCTGGAGCGCTCGACGATCTGACCGCGTCCCTGCGGCGAGGGCGCGTCGAGCCTGAGCACCCCCCGTGCGGGTGGGCGGTCGAACCGCAGCGGTGCAGGCTGGGCTCCGGACAACGCCCGGACATCGGTGTGGTGGCTGGCGACTACGGGCTTCTGGGTGAGTCCATCTTCGACCTCATCGAGCAGGACGGGCTCGACGTCTCGCCCCGCGAGATGCGCATTCTCTCGGGATGGCTCAGCGCCCGGGCCTCGGCGGCGGCAACGGGGCACGCCGAGCAGCTCCGGGATCAGATCGTCGAGAACGCGCGGGTGCAACAGCAGCTCAGGGAGAACATCACCGAGCAGAAGCGAGCGCAGGAGGACCTGGCGCAGGCGCTCGCGTTTCGCGAGCAGGTGCTGGGCATCCTCGGCCACGACCTGCGGAATCCCCTCGGTGCCGTTCGCGTGCTGGCCACGCTCCTCCTGCGGCGAGAGGACCTGCCCGAGGCGGTGCGCGTCAGCCTCGGGGAGATCGACCGCTCGGGGGAGCGCATGCTCGAGATGATCGGGACGCTCCTCGACTTCACCGAGAGCCGCGTCAAGGAGACCCTGCCCGTGGCGCCCGTGCCGATGGACATGCACGAGCTGTGTCGAAGCGTGGTCGAGGAGCTGCTCGCCGCCAACCCGGGGCGGAGCATCGGGCTGGCGGTGGAGGGGGATGGACGAGGCAGGTGGGACCCGGCGCGGCTGGCGCAGGTCGTCTCCAACCTCATCGGGAACGCGATGAAGCACGGCGCGAGGCACGGACCCGTGAGCGTCTCGGTCTCCGGCAACGACGAGGACGTGGTGCTGGAGGTGAACAACGAGGGACCGGTGATCTCGCCGGACCTGATGCGGGTGCTCTTCGAACCCTTCCGCCGCGGATCCGCTTCCCGCGACGCGTCCCACACCCGGGGGCTCGGCCTCGGGCTCTACATCGCGAGGCTGATCGTGAACGCCCATGGCGGCGCGATCTCCGTGCAATCGACGCGCGAGCAGGGGACGACCTTCGAGGTGCGGCTGCCGCGCACGGTCGACGCCCAGGTGTCGGAACCGCTCCGGGCGGCGTGGGACGCGGGCGCCGACGCGGGACCTTGAGTTCTGTTCGTCCAGGTGAGGGGAAGTTTCCGTGGGGCAGGGACTCGTCCCCGCCGCGGTCGGGCATGATGGCGGCAATCGCGCACGGCCATCGCGATCAGCTCGCCGCGCCGAAGTCGGCGGCGATCCCATAGCGGCGCAGTCGATCGGTGAGCGTGTTCCGGCTGATGCCGAGCCGGCGGGCCGCCTCCGATTGGTTGCCGTGGACGGCGGTCATCGTCCGGGCGATGACGCTCCGCTCGAGCGCGTCGATCTGCTCGCGCAGGGTCAGCGCGTCGTCGACGGGCGACGCGGGCTCCGCGGCGTGGTCGGGGGCCGGCGGTGCGGGTGCGCCGGGCACGGCTGCCGGGAGCGCGTCCGGTCCGAGCTCGCCCCCGCCGCTCATGGCGACCGCGCGCGCCACCGCGTTCTCGAGCTGCCGCACGTTGCCTGGCCAGTCGCCGGCCTGCAGCCGCGCGACGAGGGCAGGGGAGAGGTAGACGTGCTCGATGTCGAAGCGCTCCGCGTAGCGGCGAGCGAACTCCTGGGCGAGCGCTGGGATGTCCTCGCGCCGATCCCGCAGCGGCGGGACCAGGAGCTCCACGACGGCCAGGCGGTAGTAGAGATCCTCGCGGAAGCGGCCCGCGCGCATCTCGGTGGCGAGATCGCGGTTCGTGCAGGCGACGATGCGCACGTCCACTTTCTCGGTGTGGCCGGAGCCCACCGGCTGGATCTCGCCCTCCTGCAAGGCGCGCAAGAGCTTCGCCTGGACCCCGAGCGGCAGCTCAGCCACCTCGTCGAGCACGAGCGTGCCCCTGCTGGCCTCGGCGAAGTAGCCAGCCCGCGCCTGGGTGGCGCCGGTGAACGCCCCGCGGGTGTGCCCGAAGAGCTCCGCCTCCGCCAGCTCCGCCGGGAGGGCGCTGCAGTTGAAGCGGACCAGGGGGCCCGCGGCCCGGCGACTCTGCGCGTGGATGAGCGACCCGATGAGCTCCTTCCCTGTCCCGGTCTCTCCGCTCACGAGCACGGTGATGTCCCTGGGAGCGACGCGCGCCGTTGCGTCGAGGAGATGGCGTATCGCCGGGGAGTCACCCACGATGCGCCGGCCAATCGCCTGCTCGGCCGTGAGCTGGCGGTTCCGCAGCCGCAGGGCACGCGCCTCGAGCGCCCGCTCGAGCGCCATCGTCATCTCGTCCACGTCGAAGGGCTTCGTGACGTACTCGTAGGCCCCCGCCTTGATGGCGCGGACTGCCAGGCGCTCCGATCCGTGCGCGGTGAGCAGGATGACCGGGAGGCTGTCGTCGCGCTCGTGGACCGCGCGCAGGAGCTCCATCCCGTCCATCTCCGGCATGGCGAAGTCGGTCACCACCGCGTCGGCGCGATCGACCAGCCCGAGCGCCTCGGCGCCGGAGCGTGCGAGGAGCGGATCCCAGCCGCGGCCCAGAACGAGTTCCTTCAGGGCGAAGAGGACCGAGGGCTCGTCGTCAACGAGCAGCACGCGCTGCATCGCGGCACCTCGAGGGCGGGCGAGCGGGAAGAGTGACCGTGGCCGTCGTCCCCCTGCCTGGCTCGCTGTCGTAGCGCAGCGATCCGCCGTGCTGCGCGACGACCGAGCGCGCCAGCACCACCCCGAGGCCGGTGCCTTCCTCGCGGGTCGAGAAGAACGGCGTGCCCAGGCGCTTCACGGTCTCGGCCGGCATGCCACGACCCTTGTCGCGGACCGCGATCTCGGCATGATCGCCCAAGGACCGCACCTCGACCACCACCTCTCCACCGGGAGGGGTGGCCTCGATGGCGTTCGCGACGAGATTGAGGATCGCCTCCTTGATGCGGCGCGGATCGGCCTCGACTGTCGCATCTCCCTGCGATGACAGCTGCACGGATGCTTGGTCGGCGCGCGCCGAGAGCGCGAGGAGCGCGTCGGCGACGAGCGGCCGGAGTTCGGTGCGCTCGGGCCTCACCTCCTGCAGCGGGCGAGTGAAGGAGAGGTAACCGGCGAGGATCTCCTGTATCCGCGCGACCTCCTTCTCGACCACCTGCAAGCGCTCATGGGAGGGGGCCTCGGAGGGGTTGCGCACGCCGAGCTGCACCAGCGCCTTCACCGCCGTGAGCGGGTTCTTGAGCTCGTGGGCCACCTTGGTGCCGATCTGCTCCAGGCAGCGCGCGCGGGCGAGCGCCTCCGAGGCCATCTCCTCTCGCGCCCGGGCGAGATCCTCGCGCATCCGGCGTGTCGCCGAGTGGAGCGGGGCGAGCAGCGCTCCCACCCCGAGGACGCTCAACACCACCAGGGTGGCGTGGAGAGGCCGCGACAGCTCGGGGCCGGTGAAGGCGCGCGGCAGCACGGCCAGCACGCACACGCCCAGCCCCGTTGCGCCGAGCAGCATGCGCGTCTCGCGACGGTCTCCGGCCATGATGAGGGCTGCCAGGTACGAGGTGATCACGGTGACGAGGAGCGGGCTCGCGATCGCGCCCGTCGCTGCCACCGCCACGCCTGTAGCGACGAAGAAGCCGAGCTGGTGCCGGACGGCGCGCCGCGCCCATCGGGCCGGGTCGGCATTCACGCAGGCCTTCACGCAGGCCTCGGGGTCGTGCCTCGCCAGGATCCACGTCTCGAGCTGCTGTGCCGCGGCGGGGAGCGCCAGGAGCGCGACGCGCCACGCCGGGTAGGCCGCGAACACCAGAACCGCGGCTACCACGGCGTAGTAGAGGAGCGGGACGAGATCGCTCGGCCGCGGCCAGCGCTGGGCAATACGGGGGAGCTCGGTACGGAGCGCGGGCTGGGCGGTCTGGACGACCGAGACGGTCATACTCGCACCCTACGGAACTCCGGGCGGCGGGATATTCCGCGCGCCTGAAAGTCAAGCGGCCGAGCCGCGACGGGCCCGCGCACTCCCGGTTGGGGCGCCGCCGCCCGCACGAACGGGACAGCAAGACGCGATGGTACGCCTTGGGGTCACTCCCTGATCGGCGGTTGAGACTGCTCATCCGGGTGCTCGTGGTCTTCCCGGACGCTCTTGGGCGGTGGCAACGTCGAGGGTGCCTGCTGCTTCGACTCTCCGCTGCCGTCCTTGCTTCGATACATCTCGCTCAGCACACGCGCGACGTTGGCCCTGTTCCTGTTTCCCATTTTCATGTTCTCCTCTCGCTGTCTTAATGGCTTGCAGCCTCTGCGCCAATCACGCGCGGGCCCGCCACTCGCGGTATCAGGCTCGCGGCGCTCGATCCGGGCTGTCCTGACTTCGCGCAGATTGCTCACGGCGTGAGCTGTCCTGGCGGACGGCGAGCGCCGCTGGCCTGTGTATCCCGTCGCCAGGGTGCCTCGGCGGTGGTAGAGGAGCAGGACATGTGTACGATCTCGCTGGCCCTCGCCGCTCTCGTCGCCTCTTCGACGTCGACCCCGCGCAACGTCTCGGAGGGGCCCCGCGCCGCCGCGCGCGCGTATTTCGAGGCGATCACGCGAGGCGACGCCGACGCTGCCCTGGCGCTCGTGGCCAACCCCACCGACGCGGACAGGCTGGCGGTGCGCGCCAGCGCCGCCAGCCAGGAGGGGCTCCGGCGCGTGGAGGACCTCGCGACGTCGCGTTTCGGCGAGCGGGGCGATCTCGGGATCACCGCCCGCCAGCGCCGCATGCTCGGCGCGATCGGCCGCGCCCCGGTCGAGGTCAACGGCGATCGCGCTGTGGCGCATCCCGAAGGCGAGCGGCCCGTGCAGTTGCGCCGGGTGGGCGGGGCGTGGAAGGTCGGGTCTCCCGCCGACCGGCTCACCGGTCCGGAGCGCAAGGCGCTGGAGCGAGCGCTGCAGAAGACGGAGGAGGCCACCAAGGATGTCGCCCAGCGCATCCGCTCGGGCGCCGTGAGGAGCGCCGAGGAGGCGCGCGACGCGCTCCGCAAGGCGCTCGGGCACGAGAAGGAGGGCGTGCCGCTTTGAACGGTCCGCTTCCACGCTCATTTGTCCCGTAGGGGGGCTCGTCCCCCGCCGCTTGGTGCGCACTGCGGCGGGGCGCAAGACCCCGCCTTACAGATAAAAGCGCTTGATAGTTCAGGCATTTCCAGCTGATTCAGTGCTCCGGACTGAACGCCGTCCAAGGAGGTCCACCATGAAGATCATCCTCGGCAACAAGAGCTACTCGTCCTGGTCGCTGCGACCATGGCTCGTCCTCGAGCACGCCGGCATTCCGTGCGAGGAGCAGGTGATCCCCCTCGATCTGCCCACCACCGCCGCCGAGATCGCGCGCTCGTCCCCCTCGGGACGTGTGCCCGCGCTCACCGACGGCGATCTCACCGTCTGGGAGTCGCTCTCGATCTGCGAGTACCTGGCCGACAAGTACCCCGAGAAGCAGCTCTGGCCCCGCGATCGCGCCGCGCGCGCCATGGCACGCTCGGTCAGCGCGGAGATGCACGCGGGCTTCACGGCCCTCCGCACTCACTGCCCGATGAAGTTCAAGGAGACCTTCGCGCCGCAGCCGCTCTCGAGGGAGGTGCAGGCCGACGTCGCCCGCATCGTCGCCATCTGGGACGAGTGCCGCCGCCGATCCGAAAAGGAGGGGCCGTTCCTGTTCGGAGCGTTCTCGATCGCCGACGCGATGTTCGCTCCGGTGGTGAGCCGCTTCCACACCTACGGCGTGAAGCCGGCCGGCGTGGCCGGCGCCTGGGCTGACATGATGTGGGCGTTGCCGGCCATGCAGAAGTGGGGTGTTGGGGCGCGCGCGGAGACGTTCCGTATGGCGCGCTACGACCAGGTCACCTGACCAGGATGCGCCTTCGGCCGCGCTTCGTGTCCTTCAGGGACGGTGCGTGGAGGAGAGATGCCGCGGCCCTGGTTGACGCTCGCGACCCAGTGGGGGGAAGCTCCCTCCGCCATGCCCCGCGACCGGTTCCAGCAGGTGTCCCAGGCGCCCACGCGGCCCGCGCCCCGGTCCGCCGAGCCGCGCTTCGACGTCGCCGACCTCTACCGCGGCCCCGCCGCGGCGGAACCCGCGGCAGGGGCTGCCGGCCTGCAGCTCGACGAGAAACTGCGGCAGGCCTACTTCTGGATCACCAACCACGCCATCATCAGCCCCTTCTACGACGTCGAGTACAACGAGGGCCCACCCCAGCGGTTCACCTTCGGCGATCAGGGCGTGGAGGTCACTCTCCCGTCCGACCAGAGCTACTCCAGCTACGTCCTCCTGCCGCTCCTGAACCTGGCCGTGCGGCGGCGCTGCCTGCTCGTCGGCGGGCCGGGCCGCGGCAAGACCACCATCGCCGTGCTGATGGGCGTCCTCTCCGGCTACTCCCTGCAGGAGCTGAAGCGCGGGATCCAGCACGGGCAGCCGCAGATGACCATCTCCGACCTGCTCGGGAATCCCCTTCCCTCCAGCCTGCTCGCGGCCAAGGAGATGGAGGAGGTGAAGGTGGCCTGGCGCCGCTGGCTGGGCATGCGCGTCAAGATCGTCGACGAGTACAACCGGATCCCCACCCGCACCCAGTCGGCGCTGCTCACGGTGATGGCGGACGACTACGCCGAGGTGTTCGACCAGGTCTACGAGTGCCCCAGGGCGGCCTGGTACCTCACCGCCAACGACGACGCGGGCGGCGGCACGTACCAGGTGATCGAGGCGCTCCGCGACCGGATCGACGTCGTGGTGAAGGCGCTCCACTTCAACACGCGCTTCCTGGGCGATCTCCTGACCCGCGTCGAGGAGGACGTCCGCCCGGAGGAGGTGGTGCCGCCGCAGATCGTCTTCACGCCGGAGGAGCTGGATCGCGTGCACCAGGAGATCCTGGCGGTCGAGGTCCCCGCGCCGCTCCGCCGGCGGTTCGAGTTCTTCGCCAGTCACTTCGAGTTCCTCGAGCCCGCCGCTCGGCAGGTCGAGTACCAGACCAAGGACACGTTCAAACTCTCCGGCCTCGACCCTGCGGCGCAGGCGCGCGGGGACGGGGGCAAGGACCGGCTGGCCGATCTGGGCGCCCAGACGCGAAACGGCCTCTCCGTGCGCGCGCTCACCACGAGCCTCGTGTTCTGCAAGGCCATGGCCTACTTCCGCGGCGCCGCGGAGGTCGGCTTCGAGGACGTGCGCCAGATGCTCCCCTTCGTCCTGCACGACAAGCTGGCGCAGAACCCGGACGCCCCGTGGTTCGAGGGGCAGGGGCGGGCGGCCTACCGCGTCGATCGCGTGAGCTGGATCCGCGCCCTCTTCGACCTCTCATGCAAGGAGTACGATCGGCTGAACCTCGACCGCGACGACCCGGTGGCCCGGATGACGGCCGAGTTCGAGCGCGGGCTGGACGGGCTCGACGAGAAGACGGTGCGCCAGCGGCTGGTGGCCATCGAGCGGACCTTGAAGGAGTGGAGCGGAGGGCGCAAGCTCTACGGCCACCTCTTCGACGACGTCCTGAACTTGAAATACCTTCACCAGCGGTACGCCAACTACCTCAGGTGGCTCAAGTGGAAGGCGTGATCTGCTGAAGGGCCTTTCGGACCTGTCGGAATGTTGCCCATGGCGCTCCTCGATCCGGACTCGGCCCTGGCACACGCCCTGGCGCGCGCCCGAGACCGACTCAACGCGCGCGCCGCTCTGGCCCGCCGCACCGGGCTCGCCTTCGACCCGTCCGCCCTGGCCCGGCACCTGGCGGACGGTGTGGCGCCGGCGGTCGAGGCGGTGGCCGCCGCCGCGCCCGACCGCGTCGACGCGGTCACCGAGGCGCTCTTCGCGCTGTCCCTGGACCTCGTCGCCCGCGAGTGGGTGGGACCTGGCTGCCGGCTCCCGGCCGTCGACGCGGCCTGGCGAACCCTCCTCCCCCGCCTGGCGCGGCCGCTCGCCGAGGCGCCGCAGCGGGTGGCCGCCTCGCTGACAAACGCCGCCTTTCACCTCGCGTCGGAGCCGGGCC
>MEMX01000095.1:0-12056 GCA_001768075.1 Anaeromyxobacter sp. RBG_16_69_14
TCATCGTCGCCACGCTCATCATGCAGGTGCTCGACAAGCGCCGCGAGATCGCGGTGCTGAAGTCGATGGGCGCCGGGCAACCGAGCGTGATGAAGGTCTTCGTGGCCGAGGGCATCATCATCGGTGCCGTTGGCACCGCGTTTGGCCTCATCCTGGGCTTCGGGACATGCGTCCTCGTCGACAAGGTGGGCATCCCGCTCGATCCGGAGGTCTACTACATCTCCAACCTGCCGGTCCGGGTGAATCCGACCGAGTTCGCGCTGGTCGCGCTGCTCGCGCTCGTGCTCAGCTACCTGGCCACCATCTATCCCGCCAGCAAAGCGTCGCGGCTCGAGCCCGTTGAAGGGCTCCGGAGCGAGTGATGGCCAACGGCTCTCTCCCGGTTCCCTCGGCCCAGGTTGCGAGATCCCTGCTCGCCATCCGAGGCCTCGTGAAGACATACCTCATGCCTCCCGTGAAGCCGGGGGCTCCACCGCGGCGCGTGGAGGTGCTTCGAGGCGTGGACATCGACATCGCGCCGGGCGAGATGGTGGCTCTCACAGGTCCTTCCGGTTCGGGCAAGAGCACTTTTCTCAACGTCATCGGCGCCCTGGATCACCCCACCGCGGGCGGGGTGCTCTTCGACGGCGAGGACGTCTTCGCCCTAGACGAGGCCGGGCTGGCCACCTTCCGCAACAAGATGGTGGGGTTCATCTTCCAGAGCCACCACCTCCTGCCCGAGTTCACGGCCGTCGAGAACGCGATGATGCCGGGACTCATCCGGCGGGCCGCGCGGAACGAGGCACGGCGGGCGGCCCAGGAGATGCTCTCGCTCGTCGGCCTTGCCGATCGCATCGAGCACAAGCCCGGGGAGCTCTCCGGAGGCGAGCAGCAGCGGGTGGCCCTGGCGCGGGCGCTCTGCCTCAAGCCCCGCCTGCTCCTCGCCGACGAGCCGACGGGCAACCTCGACCCCGCCACCGCCGAGGGCATCCACCGCCTGCTGCGCGACCTCAACGCTGCCCTGGGCATCACGATGGTCATCGTCACGCACAACGAGGGGTTGGCCGAGACTCTCCCGCGCCGGCTCCGGCTCAGCGCGGGGCGTCTCGTGTGACGAGAGGCTCGGTCGAACCCAACGTGACTGCATCCCCGGACCTCGCGCCGGTCCCGCCGGGCGAGCCCGTCACCACCGGATTGCCCCCGCGCCGCGCCTTCCACGTTTCCAGGCTTTTCTCGGCTGGCACCTTCGCCTTCTCCGCGGCGGGGATCGTGGCCGCGCCGCTCGTGGCGGGCGGCGGCGTGGTCCTCGCCGATCGCCTCGGGCTCGCCCCGGGCCTGGCGGTCCTGGCGGGGGTCGCGGTGGCCGTCGCCGGGGGCTTTCTCGGCGCCGCCGCCGGTCGCCGGGTCGGCTTCCACGAGAATGTCTGCGCCACGCTCATCCTCCTGGCGCTCCTCTTCGCGCTTCCGAAGCTGGGCTCGACCGGGCCCGCTCCCTCGAGCTGGGAGGCACAGGGCACGGTCGTCGTCATGCTGGGCCTCGTCTTCACGGCGCTCCTTGCGGGGACATCCTCTCTCGCCGGCGCGTCGATGGGGTACCTCCTCTTTGGCTCGGGGCGCTTCGACCCGTCGCTCTCCTACGAGGTCTTCGTCGCCAGGAGCCACCTGCGCCTCGCGCCGAGAACCCTGCTCGGCTTGTTCCTGCTGGTCGTGACCGGCATCGTCCCTGGGCTCCTGGTGGCGATGGCGTGGTCGTTCCGACGGGATCGCAAGGAGGCGCGGGCGGCGCGGCAGGGTGAGCTTGCGCTGCGGTCGCGTATGCCGGCGACGCTGCTCATGACGCTCATCTCGATCGGCGGGGTCGCCATCGGCGTGTGGGCGCTCACGGTGGTGCTCTCCGTGATGAGCGGCTTCCAGGGCGAACTCAAGGCCAAGATCATGGGCACCCGTTCCCACGGGATGGTCATGAAGCACGGCCAGAACAATTTCGCGGAGTGGCGGCAGGTCCGTCAGGAGGTCCTGGCCGTGCCGGGCGTCGTCGGCGCCACGCCCTTCCTCTACAACGAGGTGATGCTGTCGGCGGAGCAGAACCTGACCGGCACCCTGCTTGAGGCCGTCGATCCTGGTACGGTGGGCACGGTCATCGACCTGCCACGGACGATCCAGGAGGGGAAGCTCGAGTACCTCGAGCACCCTGAGCGCATCCCGCCCCCGCTCGGCCAGCGCGGCGACGGGTTCTCCGATGAGCCACCCTCGAAGAAGAAGGCCCCGTCTGTCCCGGACGGCCCCGCGCCAGCCGCCGGACCTTTCCATGCCCCCTCCACGGTCCTGCCCGGCGTCATCATCGGGAAAGAGATGGCGCACGCGCTGCGCGTGTCGGTGGGAGACACCGTCAACGTCACCTCGCCGCTGGGGGGGCCGGGGCCGAGCGGCCCGCGGGCGCGGAGCCAGCCGCTCCGGGTGGCGGCGGTCTTCTACTCGGGGATGTACGAGTACGACTCCAGGTTGGCGTACATCGAGCTCTCCGAGGCGCAGCGCCTCTTTGGCGCCGGCCAGTCGGTCACCGGGCTCGAGATCAAGGTCCGGAACGTCGACGAGGCTCGGCCCATCCTGCGCCGTGTGCTCGCCGCGCTCGAGGGGTATCCCTATCGCGTCCGCGACTGGGGCGAGCTCAACCGCCCCCTCTTCTCTGCCCTCATGTTGCAGAAGGTGGTGATGGCGGTCATCCTGGGGTTCATCGTGCTCGTGGCGAGCTTCATCATCGTCGCCACGCTCGTCATGCAGGTGCTCGACAAGCGCCGCGAGATCGCGGTGCTGAGGTCGATGGGCGCCGGGCAACCGAGCGTGATGAAGGTCTTCGTGGCCGAGGGCGTCATCATCGGTGCCGTCGGCACCGCCTTCGGCCTCATCCTCGGCTTCGGGACATGCGTCCTCGTCGACAAGGTGGGCATCCCGCTCGATCCTGAGGTCTACTACATCTCCAACGTGCCGGTCCGGATGAACCCGACCGAGTTCGCGCTGGTCGCGCTGCTCGCGCTCGTGCTCAGCTACCTCGCCACCATCTATCCGGCCAGCAAGGCCTCGCGGCTCGAGCCCGTGGAGGGGCTCCGGGGCGAGTGATGTTCAGCCGGCGCCTGGTCGAGGCCCTCCGGACCCCTCGTCTGACGCGGGGGCGCGTGTAGGTGCCCGGATCTCCTTGAAGCATGTCGCCCCTCTGCAATACATTGCGCCCCCTCGTGACGCGGCTTCCCTTCCTAGCGCCAGCGGCCCTGGCGCTCGCCCTCGTGCTCGGCGTACCGGCTCGGGCGGCCGATGCTCCGGTCGTCCACCACATCCTCGTCGAGGGCAACCGGCGCGTCGAGACCGACGCGGTCAAGGCGGCGATCTCGACCAAGCCCGGCCAGCCGCTCGACCTGCGCAAGGTCGACGACGACATCAAGGCCGTGATGAAGCTCGGCTTTTTCTCGGACGTCGTGGTGGAGGAGCGGGGCGAGGCCGCGGATCTCTCGCTCGCCTTCCGCGTCACCGAGAGGCCCGCCGTCAGGGAGACGAAGATCGTCGGGAACGAGGAGCTGTCCGCCGACGACCTCAAGGACACCGTCGACGTGAAGCAGTACGCCATCCTCGACCTGAACCAGGTGAAGAAGAGCGTCCGGAAGATCCAGGACAAGTACGTCGAGAAGGGCTACTACCTCGCCGAGGTCGTCTACAAGCTCCAGGATCAGCCGGACAACCAGGTCACGGTCGTCTTCGAGGTGAACGAGCACGCCAAGGTGCAGGTGAAGGAGATCCAGATCCTCGGCAACCAGCACGTCTCGCGCGAGGACCTCACCGGTGTGATGCAGACGCAGGAGGGCGGTTACCTCTCCTTCCTCACCAGCGCCGGAACCTACCGCGAAGAGGTGTTCCAGCGCGACCTGCAAGCGATACAGTTCGTCTATGGCGACCGCGGGTACATCTACGCCAAGGTGAGCAAGCCCTCGGTCACCCTGAGCCCGGACAAGCGCTTCCTGTACATCACCCTCCGCATCGAGGAGGGCGAGCAGTATCGGGTCGGCCAGATCGACTTCTCCGGCGATCTCCTCCACGACAAGTCCGAGCTGCAGCGGCTGGTGCAGGTGAAGCCCGGAGAGATCTTCGCACGCTCTCGCGTGGGGAAGGACCTCTTCGCCATCTCCGACCTCTACCGCGACGCCGGATACGCTTATGCCAACGTGAACCCGGATACGAAGGTCGATCCCAGGACGCGCATCATCGACCTCACCTACGACGTCCAGCCCGGCCGCAAGACCTACTTCGAGCGCATCGAGATCTCGGGCAACGCGAAGACGCGCGACAAGGTCGTCCGGCGCGAGCTGCGCATCTACGAGGGGGAGCTCTTCAGCGCCGCCGCCGTCAACCAGTCGAAGACGCGCGTCAACGCGCTCGGCTACTTCGAGTCGGTGAACATCACCACCGAGAAGGGCAGCGCCGAGGACAAGCTGGTGGCCCGCGTGGCGGTGAAGGAGCGCTCCACGGGCACCTTCCAGATCGGCGCGGGCTTCTCGTCCTACGAGAACTTCATCCTGACTGGCCAGATCTCGCAGAACAACTTCTTCGGCTGGGGGCAGACCCTCTCCCTTCAGATCCAGTACTCCTCCATCCGCCAGCTCGGGCAGATCCAGTTCGTCGAGCCCTATTTCCTCGATACGAAGTGGACCTTCGCCTTCGACCTCTACGCGCAGGAGGGTTTTTTTTCGACGTTCACGCGCAAGGCCATCGGCGGCTCCGTGACGTGGGGCTACGAGCTGAACGGACTGGCGCAATGGTTCCCCTGGGCCAGCCGCCTCGAGGACCTGCGCCTCTTTGCCACCTACACGAACGAGTTCGTGACGGTGTCGCCCAACGGGATCACCGACATCGTGCTCTTCAACCGGTTCAGGTCCGGCACCACCAGCTCGCTCCGCTTCTCGCTGCAATGGGACAAGCGCGACAACCGCCTCTTCCCGACGAGCGGCTTCTACAACTCCATCTCGGCCGAGGTGGCGCCGCCCTTGCTGGCGCCGGGTCCCCTGTTCGGGTCGAACGTGAACCTGTTCACCCGCTATGCGCTCGACGCGCGCTACTACCATCCCCTGTTCTGGGGGATCGTGGCGCGCGCCAAGCTCACCGCAGGCTTCATCAAGGGCTGGGACGACCAGCACCCGGTCCCCGTCTCCGAGCTCTACTACCTCGGTGGCATCAACTCGGTGCGCGGCTATCGCCTGCTCTCCCTCGCTCCGACGATACCCGCCGGCGCGGCGGTGCGCCCGGACAGCGAGCTCTTCGAGTTCACCACTGGTGGCGACAAGCAGGTGACCCTGAACCTCGAGCTCGAGTTCCCCATCTTCGAGAAGGTGGGCATCCGAGGCGTCGTCTTCTTCGACATGGGCAACACCTTCGCGCCCGGCAAGTACAGCGACCCCGCCGTTTCCCTCTCGCTCTACAAGTCGGCCGGAGCGGGCTTCCGCTGGTTCAGCCCCATCGGCCCGCTCCGCTTCGAGTGGGGCATCCCCCTCAACCGCCGCCGCGATCGCCTCTCGGGCGCCTACCTCGATCAGTCCGTCGACTTCCAGTTCACCATAGGGAGCTTCTTCTAGGCGCGTGCGGGGACGAGCCCCCGCCCTACGAAACCGGCGGGGGACGAGCCCCCGCCCCGTGCACGGCGGAAGACGGATCTCCGCCCTGCGCTTCAACGCAGCAGAGGACAACGCCATGCGCACCTACACTCTCCTCAAGAAACTCGCCGCGCTCCTCCTCGCAGCCGGGGCAGCCGGGGCAGTCGGGGCAGCCGGGCTCTACCCCGCCCCTGCGCGGGCGGAACAGAAGATCGCCTACGTCGACCTGCAGCGGGCGCTCAACGAGATCGACGAGGGCAAGGGCGCCAAGGCCGCCCTCAAGCGCGAGTTCGACCAGAAGCAGAAGATGCTCGACGACAAGAAGGGCGAGTTCGAGAAGCTGCGCGGCGCGTTCGAGAAGCAGGCGGTGGTCATGAGCGAGGAGGCCCGCAAGGAGAAGCAGACCGAGCTCGAGCGCAAGGGCGGCGAGCTGCAGGGCTTCTTCGTGCAGCTGCAGAAGGATCTCTCCGAGCGGGAGCGCGAGGCGACGCGCGGCATCTTCGACAGGATGCACGTCCTCGTCCGCGAGATCGCCGACGCCGAGGGAGTGTCGCTGGTGGTCCAGGCGGAGGCGCTCGTCTACGCGACGCCCTCTCTCGACATCACCAACGAGCTCGTCCGCAAGTACAACGCCCGGCACAAGGCTGGAGCCACCGCCACGGCCAAGAAGACCGACAAGCAGACCGATGCCGGCGCCGCCGAGAAGAAGCCCTCCCCGAAGAAGGAGGGGAAGTGACCTTCTCCCTGGCGGAGCTCGCCGCCCGCGTCGGCGGCGAGGTCGTCGGCGATGGCGCGCTCGAGATCGAGCGAGTGGCGCCGCTCGAGTCGGGCGGGCCGGGCGACATCTCCTTCTGCTCGAGCAAGAAGTACCGACTGGCCTTCGCGGCCTCGCAGGCGAGCGCGGTGGTGGTGGGGCAAGACGAGGACGTCCCGCCCGGCCGCACCGTGCTGCGCGCGAGGAACGCCTCCCTGGCCTTCGCCAAGATCTCGACCCTGTTCCACCCGCCGGCCCTGGCGATGCCCGGCGTCGCCGAGCAGGCCTTCGTGCACCCCTCCGCCAACGTCGATCCCAGCGCGGAGCTCTTGCCGTTCGCCTTCGTCGGTCCCGAGGCCGTGGTCGGCGCGCGCTGCATTCTCCACCCGGGAGCGTACGTGGGGGCAGGCGCGCGGCTCGGTGAGGACTGCGTGCTCTGGCCGAACGCCGTGGTCCGGGAACGCTGCACGCTCGGGAGCCGCGTCGTGCTCGCGCCCGGCAGCGTGGTGGGTTCGGATGGGTTCGGCTTCACGTTGGACATGGAAGGTGAGGGAGGCTCCGGCCCGCGTCACTACAAGATCCCACAGGTCGGTACCGTCGTGGTGGAGGACGACGTCGAGTTCGGGGCGAACGCATGCGCCGACCGCGCGACCCTCGGCGCAACCCGGATCGGGCGAGGGACCAAGATCGACAATCTCGTCCAGGTCGGCCATAACGTGGAGGTCGGGCCACTCTGTATCCTGTGCGGACAGGTTGGAATCGCGGGGTCCACCAAGCTGGGCACGGGAGTCGTCGCCGGCGGCCAGGCGGGGATCGCGGGGCACCTCACCGTCGAGGACGGCGCCAGGCTCGCCGCGCAGTGCGGCATCATGAGTGACGTCGAGACGGGCGTGACGCTGATGGGCAGCCCGGCCATGCAGCTGCGCGAGTACCTGCGCGTCGAGGTGGCGATGAGACGGCTGCCGGAGCTCATGAAGAGGGTGCGCGAGCTGGAGAAGAAACTCGAGGGGCTGGAGGGGAGATCATGAGCGAATCCGTGGAGAGCGAGACGGGGAAGGGCGAGACCCGGAAACCGGTCCTGACCGTGCAAGAGATCGAGGAACTCCTCCCGCATCGCTACCCGTTCCTCCTCGTCGATCGGGTCGTCGAGCTCGAGCCCGACAAGCGCGTGGTCGGGGTGAAGTGCGTGACGGCCAACGAGCAGTTCTTCACCGGCCACTACCCCGGCCATCCGGTCATGCCAGGCGTGCTCATCATCGAGGCCCTGGCGCAGTGCTCGGCGCTGATGGTGCTCGGGGGCCTTTCCGCCGAGAAGCGCGCCGGGAAGGTCATCTACTTCATGTCCATCGACGGCGCGAAGTTCCGCAAGCCGGTGGTGCCCGGCGATCGGCTGGAGCTGCACTGCCAGATGCTGCGCTTCAAGGGAAAGCTCATCAAGACGAGGGGCGAGGCGAAGGTGGACGGCCAAGTCGTCGCCGAAGGCGAGTTCATGGCCATGCTGGCCGAATCGGCGGTGTAAACCCTTCAGGTCCGAGGTTCGACGAATGGCGATCCATCCGACGGCCTGCATCGCGCCGGGCGCGCAGATCGACCCGAGCTGCGAGATCGGGCCCTTCGCGGTCATCGGCCCTCAAGTGAAGCTGGGCAAGGGAAGCTCGGTCGGTGCCCACGCCGTCCTCGACGGCGACACCACCCTCGGCGAGGGGAACCGGATCTTCCCCCACGCCTGCCTTGGCCAGATTCCGCAGGACCTCAAGTACGATGGCGAGAAGACGAGGCTCGTCATCGGCAGCCGCAACCAGTTCCGCGAGTTCGTCACGGTCCACATCGGCACCGCAGGCGGTGGAGGCGTCACCCGCATCCGGAACGATTGCCTCTTCATGGCCAACAGCCACGTCGCGCACGACTGCGACGTCGGTGACGCTTGCATCCTGGCCAACTCCGTCCCCCTCGGTGGTCACGTGACGCTCGAGGATCACGTCATCCTGGGTGGTCTCTCGGGGGTGCACCAGTTCACGCGTATCGGCCGCTTCGTCTTCGCCGCTGCCGGCTCGAAGATCGTGCAGGACGTGGCGCCTTGCTGCATGGTCCAGGGAGACCGGGCGCAGGTGATCGGGGTCAACACGACCGGTCTGGTGCGCAATGGCTTCAGCGAAGATCAGGTCGCCCGGGTGAAGGAGGCCCACAAGATCGTCTTCCGTCAGAAGCTGAGCCTCAAGGAGGCCTGCGAGCAGCTTCGCGCGCAGTACTGCGGGCAGAGCGAGATCGACGCGCTGGTGACCTTCCTGGAGGGCGTCGGCGATCGGGGCCTCGTGCGCTAGGAGCGTCGTGCGCCGATCTACTGCGTGCGAGAATCATCGAGCGGCGCGAGTCTTCGTCTGGGGGGTGAGGGGGGAGCCGGCGCTTTCCCCCGTCTGATAGCGCATGCCACATGAACTGACGCTCGAGATGGGGGGCGCGGCGGGAAGGGCGTGGTTCGTGCATGTAGGGTCGCTGAGGATGGCCATCCGCGTTGGTTGAGGCACTGCCGGGCTAATGTCGACGATCGGACTCATCGCCGGCAGCGGCCGCTTTCCCCTGCTCTTCGCGGAGAGCGCGCGGCGCGCTGGCCACGAGGTAGTGGTCGCCGCGTTCGTGAACCAGACCCTCCCCGAGCTGGAGCGCCAGGTGCAGGCGATCACCTGGGTGAAGCTGGGCGAGTTCGGAAAGGTGGCGGCGGCCCTGAAGCACGGTGGCGTGAGCGGCGTGGTCATGCTCGGGGGCGTGACCAAGGCGCGCTTCTTCCGGGACGCATGGGTCGACGTGGCAGGGTTGAAGCTCCTGGCGCAGGTAGCCGTCCGCAGCGATGACAACCTCCTGCGCGCGGTCGCGCGCTGGCTCGAAGAGCAGGGCCTCCCGGTCGTGGACCCGACGCCGTTTCTGCGAGATCGGCTCGCGCCGGAGGGTGTCCTGGGCAAGCACGCGCCTAGCGGTGACGAGTGGGCTGACGCGAGATACGGCCTCGAGCTGGCCCGCGGCATCGGCCGGCTCGACCTGGGTCAGACCGTGGTGGTGAAGGATCGCGTCGGGGTCGCCGTCGAAGCGCTCGAAGGCACCGACGCCTGCATCCGTCGGGGTGGTGACCTTGCGAAGCAAGGAGCGGTCGTGGTGAAAGCGGTCAAGCCTCATCAGGACCGGCGTTTCGACTTGCCCGCCGTCGGCCCGGACACCGTGGAGGTCATGCGCGAAGCCAAGGCGCGCGTGCTCGCCGTCGAGGCAGGAGCGACGCTGATCATGGACCGGGACGACATGGTCGGGCGCGCCGACGACGCGAAGATCGCGCTGGTCGGGATACGCTAAGAATGGGGTCAACGCGGTCAGGGCGCGCGAACAGGAGCTGCGCTCCGGGGGCAAGCTCGTCGCTCATCAGAGAGAGCCGGGGAGAGAGCCGCGGCGGCACGCCCCGGCGTGACCTGGCGTGGGTGCGCGAGGAGCCCGGCGCCGTCGTGCTCGATCTCCTGATCCAGCCGCGGGCATCGCGTACGCGCAGCGTCGGTGAGCACGATGGGCGGCTCAAGATCCAGCTCGCCGCGCCGCCCGTGGACGGCGAGGCGAACGTGGCGCTCATCGAGTTCCTCGCCGCCGCGCTCCGCGTGCGCAAGGCGGAAGTCACAATCGTACGGGGCGAGACCGGGCGGAGGAAAATGGTGCGGGTGACGGGGGTGAGCGCACAACAGGTGATCGACGCGTTCGCGCCGGGGCGGTGAAGGAGTACAAACACCCACCGTCGCGCAGAGCACCATCATCGGAGCGCTGCGCGGTCCTTCACCGCGGCTGCGATCGCCAGCTTGACTACTTCGCCGTGAAGAACGCCACCAGATTCCCCTGGCAGCTGTACCCTGCGAGGTCGCTAGCAGGGTCGACGGAGGGAGCGCTGCTGAATTTCTGGAAATTCAGGAACACTTCCTTCGCACCTCCCGTCACGTGCAACACCCGCGTCACCGAGAACGGGACCTGCGCTTGACTGCCCACCGCCTCCTTCGACAACCGGACGAGGGCAGTGCCCGACACTGGTTGTGGTAGTTCGGCGAGGGGATCCTGAGTGTGCTGGGCGTCCGCTTTGTCGGCCACGTAGACCGCGTAGTTCGCGGCGGAGCCTGCGCCGGACGTCGGCGGGACGTTGCAGAAACCGCTGCCCGAGACATACACCTTGCCATCCGTCGGGGCGTTGAACTTCAAGGAGAGGACGTTCGTCAGCACGCGCGTGATCGGCAAGACGCCGTCGGTAGCCGCATCCGCGAACGTGGCAGCAGCCCCGGCCGGGCCCTTTGGCCCCTGGACCCCCTGGGGTCCCTCCGGTCCCGCCGGCCCCGCCGGTCCCTGGGGGCCGATGGCGCCGTCGTCACCCTGTAGCCCGTGTTCTCCTTGCTCGCCTCTTGGCCCGGGAGGCGCAGGCGAAATCGCGTTGTACGCTGCGGACATGGTACCCGCCACGGCGCCGGAAGTGGCGAGCGAGGCGACGAGCGAAAATACGGTTGGACGAAACGCCATGGTCTTTTGCCCTTCCGGGGCCTTTACCCCTCCAGGGTGGAGGAACGGGAGCCTAGCACACCCGCTGGGTTGCATGGGTAGCGAGTGACCGCGATGGGGTCATTTTTCTTCAAGGGGCGCAGCGTTTTCAAGGGGCCAATGTAGGAGTGCTGGCGCGTGCGCGTGACCCGACAGCGGCGTTCTTCGCGGCGCGGCGGTGTGCGCCCTCGCGCTGTCGGATAAGATTCCCGTACTCATGGCCAAGACCCACCGCTTCTTGAAGGCTTGCCGATGCGAGCCGGTAGATCGCGTCCCCGTCTGGCTCATGCGGCAGGCCGGCCGCTACCAGGCGAGCTACCGCGCCGTCCGAGCCAGGGTGAGCTTCCTCGAGCTCTGTCGCTCGCCCGAGCTCATCGCACAGGTCACCGCGTCGCCCATCGACGAGTTCGACTTCGACGCTGCCATCCTCTTTTCGGACATCCTCATCGCACTTCCGCCGATGGGCCTCGACCTGTCCTTCGAGAAAGGCGAGAAGGGCAAGGGCGACGGTGGCCCGCAGATCGGCAATCCGGTGCGGACGCGCTCCGACGTCGAAGCTCTGCGGGTGCCCGACCCCGAGAGGGATCTGAGATACGTCCTCGACGGCGTGCGCGCCGTCCGCCGGATCCTCGACGACCGCGTGCCGCTCATCGGCTTCGTGGGAGGCCCGTTCACGGTGGCGAGCTACGCGGTCGGTGCGGGTGGGCAAGGTTTCACCCGGCTCAAAACCATGCTCTACGCCGATCCGCAGGCGGCGCACGCACTGTTCGAGAAGCTCACCCGAGCTGCCATCGTCCAGCTCGAGGCGCAGGTCGCGGCGGGAGCGCAGGCGGTGCAGATCTTCGAGAGCTGGCTGGGCGAGCTGGGCCGCGAGGATCTGGAGGAGTTCAGCTTTCCCTACCTCGCGCGCATCGCCGAGGCGCTTCGCAAGACCGGCGTGCCGACCATCTTCTTCGCGACCGGCATGAGCACGCACCTCGACCCCATCGCCAAGCTCGGCTACGACGTCGTCTCGCTCGACTGGCGCATCCCGCTCCCGGAAGCGCGCCGACAGCTGCCGCGCGTCGCGCTGCAAGGCAACCTGGACTCGACCCTGCTCCTGGGGCCCAAGGAGAAGCTGCTCGCGCGCGCCCGCCTGCTCC
>MEMX01000095.1:12063-15920 GCA_001768075.1 Anaeromyxobacter sp. RBG_16_69_14
TCGGCCACGAGCCTGGTTACATTTTCAACCTCGGCCACGGTATCCAGCCGCCGACGTCGCCGGAGAACGTGAAGGCGCTCGTGGACGAGGTGCACGCCTTCCGGCCCTGATTCGTGGTGACGCGAGCAGACGTGGCGCAGGAGCGTCGGTGTGATCCAGATCCCATCCCCGAAGCTCATCCAGAAGTACGACCGGCCGGGGCCCCGCTACACGAGCTACCCCACGGCGCCCGAGTGGTCGGACGCTTTCAGGGCCGAGCGCTACCTCGAGCACCTCGCGCGCGCCGACGGCGAACAGGGGCCGCTCTCGGTCTACCTGCACCTGCCGTTCTGCCGCGAGATGTGCCGCTTCTGCGGGTGCAACGTGGTGGCGACGCACGACCGCAGCCGCGCCGACGCCTACCTGAGCCTGCTCGAGAAAGAGGTGGCGCTCGTCGCCGCTAGGCTCCCGAGACGCCGCGACGTCTCTCAACTGCACTGGGGCGGCGGCACGCCCACCTTCCTCGACTCGAAGCAGCTCGTCCGCTGCCACGAGATCCTGGCCCGACACTTCCATTTCACGGCCGACGCCGAGAAGGCGGTCGAGATCGACCCCGCCATCACCAGGAAGGAGCAGATCGACACCCTGGCGAAGCTCGGCTTCAACCGCATCTCGATGGGCGTACAGGACTTCGACGGCAAGGTGCAGGAGGTGGTGGGCCGCATCCAGGGAGAGAAGGAGACGGTCGAGCTGGTCGAGGCCGCGCGCAGGAACGGCTTTCGGGGCGTGAACCTCGACCTCATCTACGGCCTGCCGTACCAGACGCCCGAGACGTGGCAGCGCACGCTGGAGCGCATCCTCGCCATCCACCCGGACCGGATGGCGGTGTTCGGCTTCGCCTACGTGCCCTGGGCGAAGCCGCACCAGCGGCTCTTGCCGCAGGAGGCGCTCCCCAGGACGGAGCAGAGGGTGGAGCTCTTCCTGGGTGCCGTCGCCGCGTTCACGGGGGCCGGTTACAGACTCATCGGCCTCGATCACTTCGCGCTCGAGTCGGACGAGCTCGCGCGCGCCCAGCGCGAGGGCTACCTGACGCGCAACTTCCAGGGCTACACGGTGCGGCCGGCTACGGACACGGTCGCCTTCGGCATGAGCTCCATCTCGGACATCGGCGGCGCCTACGCCCAGAACTCGCACAAGCTCAAGGACTGGGGTGAGCTGGTGGAGGCGGGGATCCTCCCGGTGGAGCGCGGCGTGAGCGTGACCGACGACGACGTGCTGCGCCGGTTCGTCATCAACCGGATCATGTGCCTGCTCCGCCTCGACCTGCGCGAGGTGGCCGCGATGTTCGGGCCGAAGCCGCGCCAGGACATCGAGGGGTCGCTCCGGCGCGGCGCGAAGGAACTCGTCGAGGACGGCCTCGTCACCTTCGACGGCGATGTCCTGTGCGTCCTCCCGCTCGGCCAGCTCCTCGTCCGCAACGTGGCGATGCTGTTCGACGCCTATCTCGACAGGGAAGGTGGAAAGAAGCAGTTCTCGCGCACGGTGTAGCTGCTGGGTCTGCTCGATCACCAGGGGGTGCTGCATGCAGACGGCTGTCTTCCTCATGAACCTGGGCGGGCCTCGCAGCCTCGACGAGGTCGAGGCCTACCTGTTCGACCTGTTCAGCGACGTGCTCCCGGCGGGGCTCGGCCCTCTGCGCGGGCCGCTCGCCCGGATCATCGCCCGGCGGCGCGCGCCGTCCTCGTCCGAGAAGTACCAGCTCATCGGCGGCCGCTCGCCGCTGGTCGAGCGGACCGAGGAACAGGCGCGGGCGCTCGCCACGGCGCTGGGCGCGGGGTTCAGCGCTCACCTCGCCATGCGCTGCGGCCACCCCGACAGCTCGGAGGGCGTGCGCGAGGCGCTCGCCGCGGGTGCCGAGCGGGCGGTGGCGCTGCCGCTCTACCCACAGTGGGCGAACGCCACCACCAGGAGCTCGCTCCAGGAGCTGCGCCGCGTCTGGCCGAAGGAGAAGCCGCTTGTCGAGGTGTGCACGTGGCACGACCACCAGGGCTGGCTGGACGCCATGGCGGCCACCGTGCGCGAGGCCATCGCCCAGGTCCCCGCTGCGCTGCGCGAGCGGCTCCTCGTCGTCTTCAGCGCGCACGGGCTGCCCGTGAGCGAGGTGAGGAAGGGGGATCCCTACCCGACCTACGTCGAGATCTCCGCCCGTGGCACCGCGCAGCGCTGCGGACTCTCGACGTCGCAGTGGCTGGTCACCTTCCAGAGCCGCGTCGGCCCGATGAAGTGGCTCGGTCCCGACACCGTCCAGTACCTGGAATCGAACGCCGAGGGCAGGGCGGTCGTCACCGTGCCCATCGCCTTCGTGTCGGAACACCTCGAGACCCTCTACGATCTCGATATCCTGGCCAAGGAAGCGGCCGAGAAGGGCGGCGCCGCCTACTACGGGCGCGCGCGAGCGGTCGGCACCCGACCCGACTTCATCGCGGCGCTGGCCAACATCGTGCGCGCGGCCATCACCGCGCAGCCGAGGGCCGCCTAGCGATGTCCTGCTGGTGGGCGCCGCGGAAGCGGAACGCGCGGACCGTCACCGGGAGCCGATGTACGCGCGCCTCGGGTGGCAGGGTCTCGGGCGCGATGATGACCCGCCGCCGCGGGTTGCGCTGGTCGAACGAACCTGAGAGCTCCTCCGGGAGGATGCGCGTCGACGGGGCCTGTGCGACCACGTGGCCAGAGACCGTCCTTCCGTCGGGGAGCACGATGCGCACTGCCGCGCCCGGGCTCAGAGTTTCCCGGCCCTGCATGAACCCAATCACCTTGGGTTCACCGCGCCGGATCACGAGCAAGCTCTCGCCTCTTTCGACATTCTGTCCCTGCGACACCCCCAGGTCGTCGACCGTCCCACCGACCGGGGCATGGATGCCAAGTTCGCGAAGGCGGTCCGCCAGTACGGTCATCCGGATGAGCGACTCCGCGCTCACGCCGGCCCCGTCGCGCTGGCGCGCCCGTTCGCGTTCCAGGGCGGCGAGCTCGCCCTCGGCGTCGCTGGCCCGAGCGACCGCGGCCAGGACCTCGCCCTGTGTGGCCGCGCCGTTCGCGTGCAAGGTCTCGAGCGTGGCGGCCTGGCGCTGCCGTGCTTGCAGGCGCGCCCGTACCGCGCCGATCTGCCGGAGGAGTGCGCTCCGGCCGAGGTCGGGCCCGCCGGGCCGGCCCGATGCATTCAACGCCTCGAGCTCCGCCCGCAACTCCCGGTTGTCGAGCTCCATCAGCGGCGCCCCGGCGGCCACGCCCTGCCCGTTCTCTGCGTGGATCGTCCGCACGGTGCCGGCATACGGCGCCGTGATACGGATCTCCTCCAGGACGACGAACCCGCTCACGTCGATCCACAACCACCCGCGCAAGAGGACCCCGCCAATCGCCAGGGCTGGGCTCAGTGCCAGCAGGGTGACGAGGAGCCAGCGCCAGCGCGGAGGAACGCGCTTCGACTGCTGCGGTGGAAGCCGCATGCCACCATCGCGCTGGGGATCGGTGGCCTCCGGCACGCGAAAGCGGATCTTCACGGCGGGGCCTCGAGGAAGTCCTCCAGGCTCTGGATGGCGAAACCAGCGAAGGTAGGCGTGGACGTCAGGTCCGACAGTCGCCCGAACTGCTCGTCGAGCGCCGCGCGCCCACCGGTCGCGAAGCTCTCGTCGCGGCCGAGCGCAGGTTCGATGCTGTGCGCGAGCCACACGCGCGGCGCGGGCTGGCCGGCCGCGGGCAAGCTGGCGAGGATCGCCTGCATCCGCTGGGCTGCGAGCCCGGGGGAGGTCGTGTAGAGCATCACGGCGATCTCGTCGGCGGCGCGCGCGGTGGAACAGCCCCGGCATGGTCCGCCACTCTCG
>MEMX01000095.1:15958-40097 GCA_001768075.1 Anaeromyxobacter sp. RBG_16_69_14
GCGACCTCGCGCGCCCGCTGGACGATCCGCTCGAGCGCCAGCCAGGCCTGCTGGGGCGGTAGCGGCGGATCGAGCTGGTCGGGTTCCACGTCGAGGTGGATCGCGCCGAAAGGCAAGTCGGAGAACTCACGCAAGAGCGCGAAGAGCCTCTCGTCCTGCCCTGCGCGCAGCCAGGTGGGCTCTCCGAGGAGCAGGGCCAACCGATGCCCGCGCTGTTGCAGGTCGACCAGCGCCTCGCGAAGGGCCGCTCGTGGCGCCGGCTGGCGAAGCCGCTCGATCTCCTCGCTGCTGAAGGACAGCCACAACTCGGAGGCGCCGGTGGTGCGCCAGAAGGCCTCGTCCGCGCCGCGCTCGAGCGCACGCGTCCCGCGCCAGGCGTAGAAGGCGCGGGGCGCCCGGAGAGAAGCTCCTTCCGCGCAGGGCGTCAGCGGCCCGCCCGCGGGGGCGCCCGCTTCCAGGGTACGCCAGGCGAGCAGCGACTCGGCGGCCTCGCGGCATTCCGGCAGGGCCACCCGCTGCACGGCGATCCCGCCTAGATCGCCCACGGCGAGTTCCAGCATCGCTCTCGAGAGGGCTTGCTGGTGCTCGGCCTCCAGCAGGGCGACCAGGGCTTGGTAGTGCTCGGAGCGTGCGCGCAACCAGCGTTCGATTGGCGCGTCGTCCGTGCCCGCACGGATGCGTGCGCGGCGCGCTGACTCGACCAGCGCGGTTCCGCTCGCCGCCACGCGGACGCGCGCGAGCTTCAGGTCGGCCATGCTCCGGTCCGCGTTCGCGAGCGCGGACAGCAAGGCCACGCGCTCGTCCTCCTCCGCGCGCTGGAAGGCGAGGCGTGCTCGTTCGAGGCGGGCCTCTTGCTCGGCCGTCATGGCCCCGAGCACGCGGGTGCTGAGCGGGAGGTCGAGCGAGACACCGGCAACCAGAGCGCCGGCGTTTCCCAGGTCGGTGTCGCGCCGCACGGTTCCGATCACGAACAGGCTGCCCCGGGCGCTGGTCAGAGGCTGCGGCAGGGACGACTGGAGCGCGCCGAGCCGCCCCGCGGGACCAGCCGCCGCGCGCCGTGCGATGGCCTCGCCCAGATCCTCGCCTCCGGCCAGGCGAACCTGGGCAGGCGACACCGCCAGGACCTCACCGCTGAAGTCGCGACGCCACGACCTGAGCTCGTCGCCCCGTGCGCGCAGCTCTTCCAGTGCGGCCCGCTGATGGCGCTCCGCGAACGCGAAGGCGCTCTCCAGCTGCCGACGATCCCCCTCCAGGATCAGTCCCGCACCCTGACGCTGTCGGAGTACCTCCCGGATGCGCTCGGCGTCGGCGAGGAAGGCTTGCGAGAGCCCCTCCAGCGCGCGCGCGTGGGCATGGCCGAAGAAGCTCTCGCGCAACTGGCGCAGCTGCGCCCTCCGCTCGTTGTCGCGGCGCACCTCCGCCATGAGCAGATCGAGGCGCGCGGCGCCGACCTCGAGTCGCTCCTCGGAGGCGCTGCCGAGGATCGGGTAGCGCAGTCCGGCGCTGGCCGAGATCGACCCGTACTCGCGCGTGCCGCCCAACTGCGGCTCGTGAAGGGCGCCCCCGGCGAACGCCCCGGTTGCGCGGAGGCCGGCGTTCCCCGCCTCACGGCGGACGAGCGCGTCGGCGAGCACGAGCTCGGTCTCCGCGATGCGCCAGCCGTTGCGCGACGCGAGCCCGGCCTCGAAGTCCGCGAGGGACAGCGCAGCGGCGAGGGCGGCGCAAGGCGCCGCGGTGCCGAGAGCCAGGGCGCAGCGGGCCAGCAGGCCTCCCCCACCGAAAGCGCTGTCACAGCGGCGACCAGTTGATGTGATTCTCCAGCGGCACCGCCGCCGCTGTGAGCTGATGTCCGGCGCCTTGCGGCGCCTCAAGCGGAGGGGAGAACTCTCCCCCCGCGCCCCCCATCTCGAGCGTAAGTTCATGTGGCATGCGCTATCAGAAGAGCGGACCATGAATCAGAACCGCGTCTTCTTGAGCACCCACCACGGCGCCATCGACGAGTCGAGGTGCTGCTGGGCAAGTGCTTCGGCGAGGGTGGAGAACGCGTTCCAGACGCGGGTCGCGAAGGCGTAGAAGGGGAACAGCGGGACGAATTTGAGATAGGGCCAGTCGTCCCGTTGCCGCTCGGACAGCACGAGGGCGTAGGTGACGAAGAGCACCAGGGTGAGCAGGAGGTAGAACGAATAGGTCACCGCGCCGACGAAGAGCAGCGCCGGGAACGGCAACGTCACGAGGAGCCAGACGGTCGCTGCCACCACGACGAAGGGTAGCAGTAACTGAAAGTATAGACCGGTCCACATCAGCATCAGGAAGTTCGGCCAGCCGAGGAGGCTTGGCTTGAGGCTGCGCCAGTGCTTGCGGACGTAGAGGTAGTAGAGGTCGCCGTCCCAGCGCAGGCGCTGGCGGAAGAAGGCCCGCCAGCTCGTCGGGACGTCGGTGTGGCCGATGGCTCGCGGTTGATGCGCGATGCGGAAGCGCGCGTTGGCCCCGAAGCGCTTCTTGATGCGCAGGGTGAGGTCGAGGTCCTCCGCCGTCCCGGCGTCCCAGCCGCTGAGCCGCTCGAGCAGATCTCGCCGGAATGCGCCGAAGGCACCCGACACGTTGTTCACGGTGTTGAGCGTGGTCAGCCCCGTGCGGGCGAACTGGATCGTCAACATGTACTCGAGCGATTGCAGGCGGGCGACCAGGCTCGCCGCGGCGTTGCGCACCCGTAGCGCGCCCGAGACGGCTGCCACACCGGGATCGGCAAATGGGCGCGTGATCTGCCACACCATGTCGTTGTCGAAGGACGTGTCGCCGTCGAGCGCGAGGACGATCTCCCCACGCGCGAACTGGCGCCCGGTGTTGAGGCTCGACACGCGTCCGCCGCGCGTGCGCTTCGGCAGGATCTCGAGTCGCCGCCTCGGGTAGGCGCGTGCGCTCGCCTGCCACTCCCGGGCCGCGCGATAGGTCTCCCGGTTCTGGACGGCGCCGTCCACGACGACCAGGATCTCGATCACGCCCGGGTAGATCTGCTCGAGCAGGGTGTGGATCGTGGTTCCGACATCGCGGCCCTCCGAGTAGCAGGTCACGATGCAGCTCACGCAGGGCAGGAAGCCGGCGTCGTCCATGCGGCGTTTCTCGAGAGCCTCCTTGAACCGCTCCTTGAACCCATGGAAGAGCACGCCCACGAAGCAGATCGCGTAGACCGGCAGCTCCAGCACCAGCGCCAGCCAGAGGAACCTGAGCAACGCCGAGGCGTCGATTGCCGTCACCGGGCTCACGATCGGTGGTGACCTGGCTCATCGTGTCCGAGCCGCGCTGCCAGGAGTCCCATCAGCTGGTTGCCCTCGGTCGGCAGTTCGATCTCGTCGGGAATGCTCGCGGTCGTGCTCGCGAGCTTCAGCAGCGACTGATTGCTCTGCCGCGTCGCCTCGGACAAGGCCGTGATGCGCCGGATGAGCAGGGTCGCTGACTGTGCGTTGGTGTGCGGGGCAAGCACCCAGATGTGCTCATCCCCGCGGCTCGTCAGGTCGCAGGTGCGCAGCGTCGCGCGCAGTCGTTCGGCAAAGGCGTCGACCAGCGCCCCCGTCGCGGAGCGGCCCAGCGATTCCACCAACTCGGCGAGATTGGAGACGCGCAGGCCGACCAGGCTGAAGAAGTGACTTTCCGGGTAGCGACGCGCGAGCGCAAACTGCCAGTCGAGCAGCCGTTCGAAGAGCGCCGGCGCGATGTAGTTGACCGTGTCAAGGCCCGAGAGGACCGGGGACAGGTTGCCCTGACGCGCAAGCAGCAAGCCGGCCCCGCCGAGGCGATAGACGGCGACGGCGCGGACCGGGAGGCGCTCCGGGCTGTTGCTCGCTTCGCAGGCCATGCACGTGCTCCTCGTGCTGGCATCCACGAACAGGTGCTTGCAGTGCCGGCATTGCTGCTGCTCGATGGGTCGGTCGTAGTCGACGCCGATGTGCCGCAGCACGGTTTCGCACTTCGGACAGCGCAGGCGCTGCTGACTCTGGAAGGTGTCATAGGGACCGACATGACCACAGGTGAAGCAGTGGAGCAGCCGCACGTTGACGATGTCGAGGTTCTCGCAGGTCGGGCAGACGTCGACATAGCTCAGGTGCGCGCTGCTACAGGTCTCGCACAGGCGCAGCCGATCGACCACCACGTCCACGTCGAGCACGTGTCTCTGGGCCCAGCGCCCGAGCCAGACGAAGGGGTCCTCGAGCGTGCCGAGGAGCGCCTCGACCACCGGATATCGATAGTAGCCCGGCGCGCGCCAGTCGCGAATCGGGCGCAACCGGGCCTGAGGCCGGCAGGCCAGGTACTGCGCGAGCGCCTCGCCGGGAGCGGTCGCGCGCTGCGCGAAGCGACCCGCCTCCGCGAGGATCTGATCCGACCTTGCGTTGCGATCGGCTTCGGCGAGCGCCACCCCGTCGAAGAGCGCGGCAACTGCGCCGGGTTCGTCCCCTTCCGGACGGGTCAGCAGAAACATCGGCAGGCGTGCGAGGTGTGGCGCGGCCCGCAACGCCTCCGCGCAGGCGACGACCCGCTCCCATGTCGGCGAATTGACCAGCAGTGGAAAGCGAAGATCCTCGACGGCGACCAGCTCGCGTGCCGACGCAAAGACACGGTCGCCGGCGGCGATGCTCTCGAGCGGGGCCTGTGTGCTGTTGGAGGTCGAGCGCATGTGCGGCACGTGACCAGATGAATGCTTCCTGATCACACTAAACGTGATCCTGTGAGGGAGTCAAATCCCGCCGCCAAGAACTGCCGGGCAAGTTCGAGCGGGCACAGCGCTTCGCACTGGCCGTGTCGCACGCTCATGGTGCGCACCACCAGACAATCGAGGAGTCAATCGATACCGCGGGTGCCCATCCGACGTGAGGGAAGGGGAGCAAAGGTGGCAGCGGCGCCTCCGCTCTCCCACCGCCGGGCGAGGAGGATCGGCGCGGCTCGACGATTCTCGCTGGTAGTAGTTGAGCCAGAAAGGATGCGCCGGAGGAGCGGCCACTGTACTTTCGAGCGACGTGAAGAACGTCCTCCTGGAACGACACCGGCCCGATCTCCAGCGCCTGGCGCGCGCCCACGCGCTGCTCGCGTTCGACTACGACGGCGTGTTGGCGCCACTCGTCTCCGACCCCGAGGGCGCGCCCATGCGCCGCACCACGCGGCAGTTGCTGGCCCGCCTCGCCTCGCGCTGGCCCTGCGCCGTGGTGTCGGGACGCGCCTTCGCGCACACGCTCCGCCTCACCCAGGGACTCGTTCCGCTGGTGGTCGGGAACCACGGCTACGAGATCGGACACGCGCGGCCCGTCCCGCGGTCGGTACTGACGCTCGTGCGGGGGTGGCGGCGCGCGCTGGAGCGCGAGCTCGCCGGGATGCCCGGGATCTTCTTCGAGGACAAGCGCTCCACGCTCTCCATCCACTATGGTCTGCAGCGGGGATGGCACGTGGCGGAGACGGCGGTGCAACGCGCGGTACGGCTGCTCGACGGCGCTCGCCTCGTCCAGGGCAAGAAAGTTCTGAACATCATCCCCGCTGGGTTCCCGCACAAGGGCGACGCCCTGCGCGAGCTCCTTCGGCGCCTGCACCTCGAGACGGCCCTGTATGCCGGTGACGACGTGACCGACGAGGACGCCTTCGCCCTCGGCCCCCCGCTTGTGCTGGGCGTGCGGGTTGGGCCAGGCCCCTCGCGTGCGCCTTACCGCCTGGCGAGCCAGGACCGCATCGAGGAGCTCCTCGAGATCCTGTTGCGGCTGCGGCTCCGGGCGCAGTGAAGCGAAGTGAAGTCCGCGGACTTGTTCGCACGCTCGCCGAAACGCGGTAGAAGAGAGGGGATGGCCGCCTCCAAGTCCGGCGAGACCGGCGATCTCTTTTCCCAGGCGCGCCCCCGCGCGCTCGGTGTGGGCGAGCTGACGCGGCTCCTGCGCCTGCAGATCGAGCCCCGCTTCAAGGATGTCTGGGTCGCGGGCGAGGTGACGAGCTTCCGCCGCCAGGGTAGCGGGCACCTCTACTTCGCGCTCAAGGACGATCAGGCTGCCATCTCGGCCGTGATCTGGTCCTCGCAGGCGCGCCGCATCCCGTTCGCGCTCGAGGAAGGGCTCGAGGTGGTCGTTCGCGGCTTCGTCGAGATCTATCCTCCCCACGGCAAGTATCAGCTCGTGGTGCAGGAGCTCGAACCGCGTGGCGCCGGCGCGCAGGCGCTCCTGCTGAAACAGCTCAAGGAGCGGTTGCAGCGGGACGGCCTCCTCGACCCGGCGCGCAAGCGCAGGCTGCCCTTCATCCCACGGCGCGTGGGCGTCGCGACGAGCCCGACCGGTGCCGCGCTGCGCGATTTCCTGCGCGTGCTGCACGGACGCTACCCGAGCATGCCGGTGCTCGTCGCTCCTTGCCGCGTCCAGGGCGAGACCGCGCCGGCCCTGGTCGCGTCGGCGGTGCGCGCGCTGTGTCGCGCCGGGTGCGACGTCATCGTGGTCGCGCGCGGCGGCGGTTCGCAGGACGACCTGGCGGCCTTCAACGACGAGCGGCTGGCCCGGGTCATCGCGACCTGCCCCGTACCGGTCGTGAGCGCCGTGGGTCACGAGGTGGACTTCACGGTGGCGGACCTGGTCGCGGACGTGCGGGCGGCGACTCCCACCCACGCGGCGCAGCTGGTCGCGCCGGTGAAGGAGGAGCTCGAGGCGCGGCTGGCCGCGTTGCGCGCGCGGCTCCGGCGCGGCGCCACCGAGGCGATCGGCGCGCGGCGCCGAGATGTGCGGGCGTTGCGCGCCGAGCTGGCCGATCCCGCGCACCTCCTTTCGCAACAACGCCATCGCGTCGACGACCTCGTGCACCGCGCCGAGGGTGCGGTGCGCGCGCGGGTGCGCGGCGGACGGGCGCGCCTCGCGGACGATCGCGGGCGCCTCGGGCGCGTCGAGCCCCGGGCGCGGTTGCGGGCGCTGCTCAGGCGCGCCGAGGACGCCGTGCGCCGCCTTGGCCGATGGCAGACGGTCATGTTTCCGCGAGAACGGCTGCGCCTGGAGCGTCTCCGAGCGCGGATCGAGCCTGCCAACGTGGCAAAGCTCCTCGAGCGCGGCTTCGCCCTCGTGCTCGACGGCCAGCGGCTCGTGACGCGCAGCGTCGCCGTGGAATCGGGCAGCCCGTTGCGCGTTGCGCTGGCAAGAGGGTGGCTCGACGTGCGGGTGACGGCGTGCGACGAGGGTCAGGATCCGTTGCCGGGGCGCAACGGTGAACCCGGGTGAGGTGCAAACGCGCTCTCGCGCACCGACGGCGGTTGATCGTCCTTTTGGACGTTGTTAGGTAACCTGGATGTGGGAAGAGTCGAAGAGGGACGAGCGGAAGAGCGCGAGGGAGACAGCGTGAACCAAGCGATCGAGCGCCCGGCCGGCGCCCAGGGGGAAGCGACGGAGCCCTATGACGCTGTCGTGGCGCGCCTGGAGCGCGTCGTGGGAGAGCTCGAGTCGGGCCAGCTGAGCCTGGAGAAGTCGATCGAGACGTTTGCCGAGGGCGTGAAGCTGGCGCGCGAGGCGACCCGAAAGCTCGATGAGGCGGAGAGGCGCATCGAGATGCTGGTCCGGAACGCGGACGGCGCGGAGGAAGAGGTTCCGTTCGACCCCGAAGGCGGCAAGAGCCCCTGCAAGAGTCCTTGAATGAAGCAAGAGATCCCGCGCAAGCCGAAGGTGATCATCGTTGACGATGACCGAGACACGCGCGAGATGCTGACCCTCGCGCTGGAGCTCGAGGGGTTCGACGTTGGTCAGGCGGCGAACGGGCTGCGACTCATCTCCGCGATGCACGTGGACAGGCCCGACGTCATCCTGCTCGACGTGATGATGAGCTGGATCGACGGGTTCGAGCTGTGCCGAGCGATCAAGAAGAACGCAACCTTCCACGACATCCCGGTCATCTTCATCTCCGCTCGCAAGAGCGTGGAGGACGAGCGGGCGGGCATCGGGGCCGGGGCGGTCGACTACTTCCCGAAGCCGCTCGACATGGATCGGCTCATCGCGCGTATCCGGGAGATCCTCCAGCAGCGCGGGGCCCCGGTCAACCTGACCGCGCCAGCGTAGCTCGCCGAAGCTTCCGCCGAGGCCTCCGGGATGTTGGCGCGGTGCGTCGCCATGCGGAGTACGGCAGCCGTGCTATCGGGGAGCGCCACGGAATGGCCGGAAGGAAACGACGCATCGACCTCCTCCTCGTCGAGAAGGGCCTCGCCACGTCGCGCACCCAGGCGCAAGCGCTGGTCATGGCGGGGGCGGTCGTCGCTGGCGAGGCGCGGGTAGACAAGCCAGGGCAGCTCGTGGATTCGGAAGGTTCGCTAAGGGTGAAGCAAGACGCGGCTCCGCAGAAGTACGCGTCGCGCGGCGCCCTCAAGCTGGAGAAGGCGCTCGAGGTGTTCCCGGTCGATCCGGCCGGCAAGACGTGCGCCGATCTCGGGGCCTCCACGGGTGGATTCAGCGACCTGCTCCTCCAGCGCGGCGCCGCCAAGGTGTACGCGGTGGATGTCGGCTACGGCCAGCTGCACCCCAAGCTGCGCGGTGACCCGCGCGTCGTGGTGCGGGAGCGCGAGAACGCGCGCTTCCTCACGTCCCGGGACCTGGGCGAGCAGGTGGATCTCGTCACCTGCGACCTCTCCTTCATCTCGCTCCGGCTGGTTCTCCCTGCCGTGAAGTCTATCCTGCGCCCCGGCGGCGCCGCCCTGCTGCTCGTGAAGCCCCAGTTCGAGGTGGGCAAAGGCGAGGTGGGCAAGGGAGGGGTCGTCCGCGAGGATGCCAAGCGCCGCGCCGCGCTGGAGGCGGTGAAGGAGGCCGCTCGCTCTCTCGGGTTCGAGGTGCTCGGCGAGGCGGAGTCGCCCATCGCAGGACCGGCGGGGAACAGGGAGTGGCTCCTCGGGCTCACAGCGGCGACCAGTTGATGTGATTCTCCAGGGACCCCACAGGACGCGGCCGTCCGGTTGCCCCTCTCCCCCGGGTCTCCCCTCGCCATCAGCGCGCTCCCGCCGCAAGATGCCTCATGCGTGACCGCCTCGATGACCAGGAGCTCCTGGAGTTGGCCCGCGACCCCGAGGAGCTGGCAGACTACCTCACCAGAAACTCGAGGCTACCCGGCCCACGCTCGAATCTCGAGCTCGCGGCCCAAGCCGCCCGGGTGCTAGGCAACAAGCCTGACGAGGCCACGTTTTCCGTGCTGTGCGCCTGGGCGCAGCTGTCCACGGACGAGGCTCCCACGAACACCAATCGTGAGTTCCTGCCAGTCGTGGCAGTGCAGGCGCTCGGGGCCGTGCTCGCCCGGGTTCCCGCTGCTCCACGGAGCCGGATCACGGCGATCATCCGCGCTGCAGCCAGCCATGCCCGCTGGCGCACGCGTGAGGCAGCCGCCATGGCCTTGCAGGTGCTGGGCGAGCACAGCTTCGCTGCGCTACGCGCGACATGCGAGACATGGCTGGAAGATGACCCGACGACGATGGAGCAGAGGGCCGTCATCGCCGCGCTGGCTCACCCGCCGATTCTCGGTGACGCGGAGGTTGCTCGCTACGCACTCGAGGTCGGTGGTCGCGCCCTCGCCGCATTCGCTGCGCTCGATCGGGCCACGCGCAGGAGCGAGGAAGGCCGCGTGCTCAAGAAGGGGCTCGAATACGCGCTCTCGGTGTTTGTGGCTGCGCTTCCGGGCGAGGGATTCGCTCACCTGCGCCGCTGGGCCGCGAGCGACGATCTCGACGTCAAGAAGATCCTCGCCTCCAACCTGCGCAAGGCGCGGCTGGCACGGCGATTCCCCGAGGAGTGCGTCGAGGTCGGAGAGGTCCTGGCCGCGACGAGCTCGTGACCGCGCTCAGTTCGAAGGCGAGTCACAGCGGCGACCAGTTGATGTGATTCTCCAGCGTCACCGTCGCCGCTGTGAGCTGATGTCCGGCGCCTTGCGGCGCCTCAAGCGGAGGGGAGAACTCTCCCCCCGCGCCCCCCATCTCGAGCGTCAGTTCACGTGGCATGCGCTATCAGAAGAGCGCGTAAGCCACGCTCACGCTCACGACCGGCGTGAACGCATACGAGGTGAAGACGTCGTCGAGGTACGCCTCCGCCTCGCGCGCGAACTGGTTCACCTGGGCCTGGGCGGGCGCCAGCTGGAATTCGGGCTCGATGCGGGTGGAGGCTGCGAGGGTGAAGGCTCCGCCGACCGCGGTGCGGATCTGCCAGCGCGGCGAGAGGTGGAAATCGTAGCCGACCTCCACGTCGGCCATGTGCAACGTGGCGTCGATCCGGAACGGGAGTGTTCCTGCCACGGATGTCGGGAAAGGCCGGCCGGTGACTGCCGCGATCAGCTCGCTGCCGGCCGCCGCGCCCCCGAGCGTGACGAGGCCGTAGCCCGCCTCCACGTACAGCCCGCGCCATGCGCGAATACCCACGTGCGTGCGCCAGACGAGCGAGCTCTGGAGCACTGTCTTCACGAGGTCGGCGGTCTGTTCGTCGTAGCCTCCCACCCCGACGACGGTCGCGTTGATCGCGTCCACGTACGGGCCGGGCATGAAGCCCAGCGACGTCGAGAGCCGCGCGCGGAACGGCGTCTCGAGCACGAAACGCCCACCCGCGGCGATGGGGAAGTCGGTTCCCGCGCCCAGGGTGGCGTGCCAGCGAGAGCCCTCACTCGTGCTTGACGGGGCGCTGGCGGCCGCCGGTTGCGAGGGTGGCGCCAGGGCCGGCACGGGCGCGCCCGCGATGTCGTCGCTGCTCGCAGCACGCGGGAGGACCAGCAGCGCGAGGAGCAGGACCCGACCGCCGAGAGTGGTCACGAGCGGGTCACCGCGGGGAAGGCGAGGGTCTGGATCGGCACGGTGTGCTCCTAGGGTTCCGTTGGAACTGGGTGAGGCGCCTTCACTCTATCGAAGTGAGCGTCATCGAAGCGAACGCAGAAACTGCTCATGCGAAGCCCGCCAGGGGAGTGTCCTTTCGCTCCCCCCGGAGCGTGTCGCGAGGGCGCCGCTGGTGGTGGCAGCGAACCATCTCCCGCTCGACCTGGCCGCCGTGGTAGCCCTACGACCGATCTGGTTGAAGGAGTCAGTCATGAGGAACCCGCTGCTCGTGCCGGAGCTCCGCGAGATGCTGTCCGCCAACCGCACCGACGAACTACGCGACTTCTGCGAGGTCACCCCTCCCGAGATGGCGGCCGAGTTCCTGGGGGCGCTCTCGCCAGAGGAGCAGCGCGAGATCCTCGACGTCCTCGAGCCGGAGATGCGCTGGCAGGTATTCACATACTTCGACGAGGAGGTGAAGCTTGCGCTCCTGCCCATCGTGAGGACCGACCAGGCGGTCGATCTGCTCGGACGCCTGGACGAGGACGACCGGGTGAAGCTCCTGGAGCGACTCTCCGATGAGCAGCAGGCGCGGCTGCGCGAAGCGCTCTCCGACGTGAAGCCTGCCGAGGCGCGGCCGATCCTGGAGGCCCTCGAGACCGCGCTGGAGCCCAAGTTGCCGCCGCCCCCGAGCGAGCTCACCCCCGAGGAGATCGTCAGCGAGATCAGCGAGCACCTCGAGATCTGCCGATTCGTGGAGGGAAGGGTAGAGCGATCGGAGCGCCTCGAGAAGGGGTGCTGGGTGAACATCGTCAACCCGACGCGCGAGAACCTCCCGCTCATCGCGCAGCACTTCAAGATCCCCGCCGACTTCCTGACCGCCTCGCTCGACCTCGACGAGACGGCCCGCATCGAGGTCGAAGACAACGCCACGCTCTTCATCGTCAAGGTGCCGTATTTTGACGAGAAGAACATCGACGTGCTCTACGTCACCATCCCGATCGGCATCATCCTGGTCGGCAATGTCATCCTGACCGTCTGCCCGAAGCCAGGCAGCGTCCTGCGGGATTTCGCTGAGAACAAGGCCCGCAACGTCGGGCGCGGGCACCACTTCATCCTGCAGATCATCATGCGGGCGACGCTGCTCTACCTCCAGCACCTCAAGCAGCTCAACAACGCCGCGAGCATCATTCAGAAGAAGCTCGAGCAGGAGTCGCGCAACAAGCAGCTCATCAAGCTGTTTCACATCGAGAAGAGCCTCGTCTACTTCACGACCTCGCTCAAGAGCAACATGTTCATGCTCGAGCGGCTGAAGCGCGTGCGGGCGCTGAACATGGACGACACCAACGAGAGCCTGCTCGAGGACATCTTCACCGAATGCAAACAGGCCATCGAAATGGCCAACATCTACAGCGATATCTTGAGCAGCATGATGGATGCGTTTGCCTCGGTCATCTCGAACAACCTCAACATCGTCATGAAGCTGCTCACCTCCATGACGATCATCATCACCATCCCGGTGCTCGTGGCCAGCTTCTTCGGGATGAACGTGAAGCTGCCCCTGCAGGATCACCCCCATGCGTTCCTGGTCGTCATCGGCGTCTCCGTGAGCCTCAGCCTGGCGGCGGTGGTCTACTTCCTGCGACGACGCTGGCTGGAGCCTTAGCGTGCGTTGCGCCGCAGACTGTGCCCGTGCATCCCTCGGACAGGAGCGCTACGTGTGATGGCGCATGCCCTCGCGTCGGTTCTCCTCGTGGGCTCCATCGGAGCCCTTTCCTCTCGCGCCTTCGCCGCTTTGCCCGCGTCCGGGTGCGAACTCGTGCCAGCAGGGCAGTTTGGACCGGTCAGCCAGGAGGAGGTGCGCGCCGAGACGGTGGTCTCCGGCCTCGAGGTCCCCTGGGCGATCGCTTTCCTCCCCGGGAGTCGCGACCTGCTCGTCACCGAACGTCCCGGCCGGGTCCGGCTCGTGCGCGCGGGGAAGCTGGTGGAGAGACCGGTCCTCACCGTACCGGTGGCCGGCAGGTCGGAGGGTGGGCTCCTCGGGCTCGCCCTCGATCCCGAGTTCGTCCGCAATCGCCGCTTCTTCCTCTACCGGACGCTGGAGAAGTCGGGCCGCCAGGTGAACCGGCTCGAGAGCTACGTCCTCGCGCCCGACTCCGCAACCGCCCGGGTGGAGAAGGTCCTCCTCGACGACATCCCGGCCGAGAGGTACCACGACGGCGGACGATTGCGTTTCGGATCCGACCGCTTGCTCTATCTGGGTACCGGCGACGCCGGCGCTCCGCCGCTCGCGCGGCGCCGCGACAGTCTGGCCGGCAAGATCCTGCGGCTCGCGCCGGACGGCGCCATCCCCCCGACCAATCCCTTCCCGGGGTCCCCCGTGTTCGTGATGGGCCTGCGCAATGTCCAGGCGTTCGACTGGCGGTCCGACGGCGCGCTGGTGGTGGCCGACCACGGTCCGTCGGGCGAGCTGGGGCGTCGGGGCCACGATCGCGTGCTGGTGGTGCCGCGCGCCGCCGGCGCCGACCTGGGCTGGCCCGACGCCTACGGGTGCGAGGCGCTCCCCGGCATGCCGCCTCCCGCCCTCTCCTGGGTCGATGCGGTCCCTCCGGGGGGCGCGTCTTTCTACACGGGTGACGCCATCCCGGCGTGGCGGGGCAGCCTCCTCGTGGGCACGCTCGGCTCGCGGCACCTCCACCGCGTCGCCTTCCGCGCAGAGCGCGTCGAGCGGCACTAGGTGGTCCTCCGGGGTGAGCCGCCCCAGGGGCTGGGGCGGCTCCGGGAGGTGGTGATGGGCCCGGACGGCGCGCTCTGGCTCACGACCAGCAACTGCGACGGCCGCGGCAGCTGTCCCCCGGAGAAGGATCGGATCGTCCGCATCGTGCGCTGACATCGTGGTCGCGCCTCGCCCGACCGTGCCCTTGCGCCTACTTTCCGCGGAAAGTAGCTACAGCGCTGCCAGAAGAGCGAGATAAGAGTCACCGTCGAGTTCCTGGCCCTCCCGCGCGCCAAGTGAAGCGGCCCGGGTTGTGGCAGGCCCCCGAGCCACCTCTGCGCGACCACCGGCGGCGCATCGCCAGGGCGGCAGCACCTCACGCCGGTCTTCCCGAGTCGCCGGGGACGAGCCGCCTCAGAATGACCTGCCGGATGGGCGGAAAGAGGTCGAGCGCGAGCGCCTCCTCGATCTCGAAGAACGCTGCCTGCACGACCTCCCTGTTGTCGGCCTTCACCGTGGGCTGTTCGGCCACGTCGATCTCGAAGATCTCGACGTGCTCGCGCTTGCCTTCCCATTCGTGCCGCTCGGCGAGCGCCAGCTCGAGCGCGGAGGCATTCGCGCGGATGCCCGTCTCCTCGAGGAGTTCGCGCCGGGCAGCGTCGCGGCCGCTCTCGTGCCGTCGAACGTAGCCGCCGGGAAGGGAGTAATATTGTACGTAGCTGTTCCGGACGAGGAGCACTTTCCCCTCGTGCCAGATCGCCACCAGCGCACCATGGGTCTGCGGGTGCATGAGCCGCCAGTAGGCGCGCATCACACGGTAGGCGCATCGATACGCGATCCTAAAGAAGAGATCACTCATGAGAGATGCCCGTCCTCCTTTTCCGTACGGTTGCGAGGCCCGCGACCATGCGCGTGTCGCCACAGCCTGCCAACGGATGCACGTCCCGAGACAGGATGGCAACGTGCCCGACGCGTAGGAGCCCATCCCGGTGCGGGTTGCGCCGAGATCCCACCCTCACGCGGGAAGGGCATTCCTTGGTTGGCAGCCCGGCGTCGGGAACGGCCCAGGTGATCCCAGGTGATCGGATGTCGAGTACCGAGGGCAGGGGCTGAACAAGTCGAGCGGCACGTACTACGGCTTCGTGGAATCGAGCACGGCGGCTGCGAGCAACACGACCGACGTGAGCCCGGCGCCGCCGTACGCGTGGCCCACAGGACTTCTACACCACAGCGTCCCTCGCGAGGTGCGCGAGGGCCCGCCCGCTGTCCGCGGTATTCCTCCACCTCCCCGCCAGGGTCGGCGCTGCTCAGGCCCTGAGCGATCCGCGCAGGAGTTGGCTCACGACCGGCGCAGCGATCGCCGCGTCACCCGGGTCGACCACGTCCCGGGGCGGCCGCGGCATGGCTCACTGCCTGCAAGGCGACGAAGATTGCCTGTGGCAGAAAGGCAGCGCCATGGCCATGATCGAGCAGCCCAAGCACTACACTACAGGTCAATCGCCGCCGCGCCTCCGCGGCTTGCGCTGGCGAGCCGCTCCCCTCCTGCTCGGCCTTCTCGCGCTCTCGTCCGCGTGTGACAAGGCCGAGGGAGCCGCTGCGCCGGAGCGCCCTCCGGCGCCGGTGGCGGTGGCGACCGCGCTCGAGCGCGACGCGCCCGTCTATCTCGAAGACATCGGCAGGGCCACGGCACGGGAGGTCGTCACAGTCCAGCCGCAGGTGTCCGGCCCCATCACGAGGATCCACTTCGCGGACGGCGCCGACGTGAAACGGAGCGACCTGCTCTTCACCATCGACCCTCGCCCGTACCAGGCGCAGCTTCACTCGGCCGAGGCGACTCTGGCCCAGTCCCGGGCGGTGCTCGGCCTGGCCAGGATCGAGTTCGCCAGGGCCGAGAAGCTCGTCGAGAGCGAGGCCATCTCCAGGCAGGACCACGCTTCCAGGCGGAACGCGGTCGCCGTGGCGGAGGCCCAGGTCAAGTCAGGCCAGGCGGCGGTCGAAACCGCGAGGTTGAACGTCGAGCACTGCAGCATCCGATCGCCCATCGACGGAAGGGCCGGCCAGCGGCAGGTGGACCTGGGAAACGTGGTGGCCCCTGGCAGCGCTGGCGCTGGCACGCCGCTGCTCGTGATCCAGCGCCTGGATCCGATCTACGCGGACTTCACCGTCCCCGAGAAAGACCTCACGGCCGTGCAGCGGGCCATGGCTGAGTCGGCCCTCAAGGTCCGCGTGCGGATGCCCGACGAGCAGGACGAGCGCGCACGCGAAGGCGAGCTCACGTTCCTCGACAACGCGGTGCAGGGCGGGACGGGCACGGTGCGACTCCGGGCCACGCTCTCCAACGGCGACCGCCGCTTCTGGCCGGGCCGGTTCGTCAAGGTGCGCCTCATCCTGGGTACGCAGAGGAACGCGGTGCTCGTTTCCGCCAACGCCCCCCAGGTCTCCGCCAAGGGGCCGTTCGTCTACGTGGTGAAGAAGGACTCGACGGCGGAGCTCCGGCCGGTGAGCCTCGGGCTGCGTCAGGAGAACCTGGTGGCCATCTCACAAGGGCTGAAGCCCGGCGAACAGGTGGTCACCGCCGGTCAGCTCGCGGTCACGCCCGGCGGGAAGGTCCGCGTCACCGAGGGCGCCGCGGGCGAGAAGAACTCGGCCGCAACGGGAGGTGACCACCAGGGGAGCAAGCTGGGGAGCGTGCCATGAACCTCTCCGAGCCCTTCATCCGCCGCCCCGTCATGACGGCGGTGCTCACGGTCTCGGCGGTCCTGTTCGGCGCCCTGGCGTACAGGCAGCTGCCGGTCAACGACCTGCCGGCCGTGGACTACCCGGTCATCCAGGTCCAGGTCGACTACCCGGGCGCCAGCCCGGACACGATGGCGAACAACGTGGCCACGCCGCTCGAGCGGCAGTTCATGCAGATAAGCGGGCTCGAGCTCGTGACGAGCAAGAGCAGCCAGGGTCACACGGACCTCACGCTCCAGTTTGACCTGGGCAAGAGCGTCGACGCCGCGGCCACCGACGTGCAGACGGCGATCACCCAGGCGTCCGGCAACCTCCCGGCCGACCTGCCCTCACCGCCGACCTTCTCCAAGACCAACCCCAACGATCAGCCCATCATGTACATCGCCCTCACCACCGACTCGCTCACGCAGGGGCAGGTGTACGACTACGCCAGCACCCAGGTCGCGCAGCGGATCAGCATCCTCCCGGGCGTCAGCCGCGTGAACGTGTTCGGCACGAAGTCAGCCGTACGGATCAAGGCCGACCCTTCCGCCATGGCCGCTCGCGGGATCACCATGGACGACCTGGCGAGCGCCATCCGGAACGGTACCAGCTACACGCCTGCTGGCCAGTTCGACGGGCCGGCCGGGACGGCCCTCCTCTCCCCGCGCGGCCAGCTGGAGGACGCGGCGAGCTACAACGCGCTCATCGTCGGGACCGAGAACGGGGCGCCGGTGTACCTGCGAGACGTGGCCAGCGCCATCGACTCGGTCCAGGACGAGCGCGTCAACATGCGCTTCTGGGTCCGAGGGTACGACGTGCCGGCGGCGACCGTGGTCGTGGCCGTGAACCGCCAGGCCGGGGCCAACGCCGTGCAGGTGGCGAAGAGCGTGCGCGACCTCTTGCCGGTGGTCGGCGCCGGGCTCCCCGGTTCGATCCGGGTGATCCCCATCTACGACCGCTCGCAGACCATCGTGAACAGCGTGAAGGACGTGAGCGAGACGCTCGCCATCGCCTTCGCGCTGGTGATCCTCGTCATCTTCCTCTTCCTGGGACGGGCCAGGGACACGCTCATCCCGGCGGTGGCGCTCCCGCTCTCGTTGCTCCTCACGTTCATCGCGATGCGGCTTTTGGGCTACAGCCTGGACAACCTCTCGCTCATGGCGCTGACGCTCGCCATCGGCTTCCTCGTGGACGACGCCATCGTGTTCCTCGAGAACACCGTGCGGCGCATGGAGAAGGGAGAAGGAGCGCTCGCGGCGAGCCTCGCCAGCGCCAGGGAGATCAGCTTCACCATCCTGTCGATGACGATCTCCCTGGCGGCGGTCTTCATCCCGCTCGTGTTCATGTCGGGCCTGGTGGGCAGGATCTTCCGCGAGTTCGCGGTCACCATCGTGGTCGCCATCTTCGCTTCGGGATTGGTGTCCTTGACGCTCACTCCGCTCATGTGCGCCCGGCTCCTCAAGGAACGCGGCGAGGGAGCGAAGAAGACGTGGGTGGAGCGCGTCATCGGCGGCGTGGAGAAGCGCGTGCTGGGGGTCTACGGCCGCTCGCTCTCCTGGTTCCTGCGCCGGCGCTGGATCTCGGCGCTCGTCTGGGTGGTCTGCCTCGGCGGTACCATCTGGCTCTTCCGAGCCATTCCCAAGACGTTCCTGCCCGTGGGCGACAGCGGCGTCGTGTTCGGCGTCATGATCGGAGGGGAAGGCTCCTCCCCGCAGCAGATGCGCGCCCTCCAGGACCGGGCCGACCAGGCGCTACACGACGATCCGAACGTGGTCATGAACTTCTCGATGACCGGCAACAGTCAGTTCCTCGCCTCCAACCAGGGTCTCCTGTTCATCTTCTTGAAGCCTGCGGACGAGCGGCCTCCCATCCCCGCGGTGGCCGGCCAGCTCATGGGAGGCATCGCCTCCACCCCCGGCGTCTTCCCGCTCCTGCGGCCTTACCCGGTGCTCGAGATCAGCACCGGCGCCACCAGCCAGACCCAGGGCCAGTACGCCTTCTCCATCTCGGGCGTGAACCCCGACGAGGTGTACGGCGCCGCCACCAAGCTCGGCGAGAAACTCCACCAGTACCCGGGCTTCGCGACCGTCTCCTCGGACTACTTCCACAACACGCCGAACCTCGACATCGACATCGAACGCGAGCAGGCCAAGACACACGGCGTGTCGGAGGCGCGGATCCTGGGGCTCCTGCGGAACGCCTACTCGCAGAACTTCCTCTACCTCATCAAGAAGCCCGACGATCAGTATCGGGTCATCCTGGAGGTGAAGGACAGCGAGCGCTCCAGGGCGGAGGATCTGTCGCTCCTGTACATCAAGTCCGACGATGGCCGGAACCTCGTGCCGCTGAAGTCGATGGTGAAGTGGCGAACGTCGGTCGGGCCGCAGGCGGTGAACCACCTGAACCAGTTCACGAGCGTCACTCTCTTCTTCAACCTCAAGCCTGGCGTGGCGGTCGGAGACGCCACCGCCTTCGTCGAGCAGGCTGCCCAGCAGGTGGTGCCCCCGACGCTGCGCGCGAGCCTCCAGGGCGAGGCACTCACCTTCCGCGACACCGCGAGGAGCCTCACCATACTCATGGTGCTGGCCGCGTTCGTGATGTACGTGATCCTGGCGGTCCTCTACGAGAGCTACCTGCACCCGCTCACCGTCCTGTCGAGCCTGCCGGTGGCCCTGGTCGGCGGGCTGGCCACGCTCTTCCTGTTCGGTGAGCAGGCCTCGCTCTACGCGTACGTCGGCCTGTTCATGCTCATGGGGATCGTGAAGAAGAACGGCATCATGATCGTGGACTTCGCTCTCCAGCGCATCGCCGGCGGCGAGCGGGCCGCGCGAGCCATCCACGACGCCAGCCTCGATCGCTTCCGACCCATCATGATGACGACGCTGGCAGCGGTGTTCGGGGCGCTGCCCATCGCGCTCGGCTTCGGGGCTGACGGCGCCTCGCGGCGACCACTCGGCCTGGTGGTGGTGGGGGGCCTGGTGGTCTCCCAGTTCATCACGCTCTACGTCACGCCAGTCATCTACCTGTACCTCGAGGACTTCCAGGAGAAGGTCCTCGATCGCGTCAGCTTCTTCCGCTCGAGCCGCGCCCACCCTTCGCCGGGCGCCAGCGCCGGGCCGGCTCGGGCGTGACGCGTACGGCCCGTCGGCCGAATCGGTCCGCGGTGGGAAGTGATAGCGCATGCCACATGAACTGACGCTCGAGATGGGGGGCGCGGGGGGAGAGTTATCCCCTCCGCTTGAGGCGCCGCAAGGCGCCGGACATCAGCTCACAGCGGCGGCGGTGACGCTGGAGAATCACATCAACTGGTCGCCGCTGTGACACCCTGAACGGCGGGGCTTGTCGCGCATCCCGGTCAGGGGTACGGGAGCACGTACCCCGCGATTCCTTCCGGTTGGTAGGCGGGGTCGGGCGCCGCCGAATCGGTCGTGTAGAAGTGGTCGCTGATCGCGGCGTTCCAGTAGCGCTGTAGGGCGATCGAGCCCGGCAGGGGCGACGTGCCGATGTTGCCGATGTCGCCCTCGCTTGTGTACCCGAGCCCCACTGCCCCCGCGCCCTCGTCGGCCGACGCGGTGTAGAAGTGGTCGGATGCCGTACCACTCCAGTAGCGAAGAAACGGGGTCGTCCCCGGCGTGCCGGCAGGATACATCCGGAACACTGGCCCCTCTCCCACGTAGCCGGAGGCTGCCGGCCCGCTGTCGGCGTCCAGGGTGTAGAAGTGATCGCCGCCCGTGGAGTTCCACCACCGGTACACGATCCTCATGACCATGCCGCTGACACCCGTGACGCTCGTGGTCACGCTGGTGCCGGCGGTCACGTCCGTGGCGGACACTTCGGCACTCAGGGTGTAGTTGCATTGGGCGGTCGCGGTGCATGTCCAGGTGAACGTCTCTGTCGCACCACCCGCGATCCTGACCGGGCTGCTCGCGAGTGCCGCCGCCGGGCAAACCATGCTTGCGCTCGAGACCGGGGTGACTGCCGTCACGTCGGCCGCCGCCGCGTTGGCGGCATTGGCGAGATGCAGCGTCATCGTGACGCCTTCGCCGACGTTCGGCGTCGTCGTGCTCGCGCTCAGCTCGCTCGTCAGCGCCGCCGGCGGCTGATGAACGACGACCTCGACGGGCGCCGCGAGCGCGGAGACCACCGCGTCCCCGGTGACGGGGTCCACGCCATTCGCCAACACCGTGATCGAGATGTGCCCGGCTTGACTAGCCGTGTAACTCCAGTCGCGCGTCAGCTGCTCGCCTGCCCCGAGCCTCGACGGAACGTCGGGAGCCGCGACGAGACTGGCGGCGCCTCCGTCGCTCGATCCGAGGACCGGGGTTCCGAGCGTGAAGTCGGCGATTTCGCCGCTGCCACTGTTCGTGACCGTGACCGTCAGCGTGAGGGCCTGCCCGACGTTCACGCTGGGATGATCGACGCTTGCCGTGACGGAGAACGGCGGGGTGTCGATCGCGGTGTAGGCGCCCTCGCGCGTGCCCCGGTTCCCGAGCGCATTCTCCACGGTCAGGTCGTAGGTGCCAGCCTCGAGGCCGGGGGGCACAGTGGCGCTGAGCGTCCTCCTGTCGAGCGACAAGGTGACGTCGTTGAGCTCCCTCTTGCTACCCTTCGTCTCGAGCCAGGCGCGGTGGCTCGTATCGACGATCGACGGGCCTCCACCTTGCGGCTCCGTCGACCTGACGAGGAACCCGGCCCCCGTGATGGTTACCGGGACTGAGACGCTCGAGTAACCGGCGATGGGGTCGATAACGAGGTCGCGGGGAAAATTGTCGCTGTTGTGCTTCGACCCCGGGCAAGCGCTGGCCAGCAGCGCAGCGATCGCGGTCAGGCAGAAATGTCTAGAGGGCATCGAAGCGGCACCCAGGTTGGGGGAGGTCATGAGTGAAACCGGTCGAGGCGGTGACCGCGTCGCCAGCGTCGCGGAGCCAACAAGACTTTCCCACGGATCGGAATGTGTCTCATCCTACCGCTCTTCGAGGTCCGGGATAGCGATTTCGTCCGCCTCGGCGACCTGGTCCGGGAGCGCCATGACCGATGCCTGGAACCTCCACGGCGGCGCCAAGGCCGTCGCACTCGGCGCATTCAAGCCGGCGCGTGGCCGGGTGATAGCGCATGCCATATGAACTGACGCTCGAGATGGGGGGCGCGGGGGGAGAGTTCTCCCCTCCGCTTGAGGCGCCGCAAGGCGCCGGACATCAGCTCACAGCGGCGGCGGTGACGCTGGAGGATCACATCAACCGGTCGCCGCTGTGAGATCACGGTGAGGTCAACGCCGGCCCGCGCGCAGGCCAGGGATGGCCGCTGGCCGCGTAACCCCCGCGTCGTACGACGCGACGAGCTCACCGAGCTCGGGCCAGGACCAGCCCAGGTTGCCGACCAGCGGATAACCCGGCTGTCCGGGGCTGATGCCGGCGACCGAGAGGACCTTCACCGAGCCGTCGATCCGGCCCAGGGGGACATAGCCCACCGCGCCACGCACCCTCGCCACCAGCCGTATCACGAGGCTCGAGGAGGAGAGGGGCCTGGGACCGGTGCCCGCGCCGCGGACCTTCTCGTCGATCCAGTATCGTTCGTAATCAGCCTCGCTCATGCGCAAGACCGTCGAGCAGAAGGCGTGGTGGGGCGGCCCCGCTTCCAGGTTCACGGGCACGGCGCGGGTGCCGTCCGGCCACTCGCGGCGTTTCCCGAGGAAGAGGCTCCGCAGCGCCTCTACCCCGATGTTGCTCATCGGGTTGTCCCGGTCGACCACGATGGCTATCGCCTGCGGCTCCGCCAGGGCGGCCACCGGGGCGCAGAGCGCGCCCACGATGGCGAGCGACAGGAACCAGGTTGCGAGCAGCTTCTCGGTATCGCGTCCCATGGCGTCCCCGTTAAAATGCCCAGGCCACCTGGCCACGGACGAAATCCAGCGAGTTCGCGGATGCCGGAGCGCCCGGAGCCCAGGCGAGGTCGTACTGGACCTTCAGGACGAGGCTCGGGAGGGGGCGGTAATTCACCCCGGCGACGATCGCGCGGAAGCCGGAGGGGAAGACCATTCCTCCGGCGTTGAAGCCCGTGCTCTGGTAGATGAGCTCCCACATCACGTAGGGCATGACGTCGAAGGGAAGCCGGTAGCCGGCCAGCGCGTAGTTGCCCGCGCGCCAGAAGTCGGCGGCCGGGGCAACGATCGGCCCTGCCGGCCCGATGACGACGTTCGCCGGCCGGCCACGGTCGCTGTACCTGACGCGCTGGTAGACCGCCTCGGAGATGAACAGGACCTTCTTCCACTCCCACCGGACGTCGGCCGCGGTGTCGTGCTCGTCGTACTCGGTGGCGATCGTGTCGGGGGGGATCGGAAAGGCCACCGGACTCGCGGCTTGAAGCTCGGTGTAACGGCCCGTGTAGCCACTCAGTCCGAACTCGAGCTCGCCGAGCCAGGTGCCCTCCACGAAGAGCCGCCCACCAAGGCCGGGCCTGCCGCTGTAGTTCGCGAACGGGGGGTTGTCCCCGATGCGCCCATTGGACAGCGTGAGGTGGTAACCGAGTCGCGCGCCGCCGAGGTACCGGCTCCCGTACGCCTCGACTCCCACCTGCCGCTCGGGGAAGAGCTGCGCGCTCGTGATCTCGGGCTTCTGGACGGCGATCGTGGTCGGAGAGCCATGGTCGACGTTCCAGATGCCGTAAGGAGTGAGGAACTGCCCGGCGCGCACGGTGACCAGATCGGAGAAGGCATACTCGACCCAGGCGCGCTCGATGACGATGCCACCCCAGCTCGTGGTGGCCAGCTGCTGGGCGTAGTCGGGGACCGTCGTGTCCTGGGTTCCGCTGGGAAGGTAGGTGAACCGGACCTCGGCGAGGCTCCTGGCGCGCGCCCCGAGCTGGCCGTCGAGGTAGAGGTTCAGGTTGCCGATTCCAAAAGACCAGTGCTGGGGAGCGCCGTTGATGGTCGACGAGACCTCGTAGCCGGCAGGGCTGATACCGCCCCCCAGCACCTTGCTGTAGCTCATGTCGGTGAAGCCATAGAGGCGCAGCCCCGTCTCGGACGACACCCTGGGCGCGACGATGTCGTCGAGGTCCACCTCGGAAGCAGCCGCGTCCAGGGGCTCCGGGGTGTGAGGAGCGGAGTGCGAGCCCTCCGGCGCAGCCTCTCCGAGCGCTGGCAGGGGGACCGAGCCCGCTACCGTGAGCAAGAGCGCTGCGACCAGCTGCCTCGACATGTGGCTCCTCCGCGTTGTGCGACGCCCGCTCACGGGAGCGCATCCGCCTCAGCGATCGGGTGGGTCTCGTGCAGCCCGTGTGCCGCACCCGCCCTGGGTGGCTACGGCCTGCCTGGCCCACGGATTCGACGCGTCTCCTGCAGTCGCGGCGTGGGTTGGGCGGCACCGGGGGGTGCGGCAGCCACCCGTCGATCACGTGGAGCGGGTCGCAGAAGGAACTGCGCATGGCGCTGGCACGAGGCGTGCTGCTCCGATCCCTGGGCGTGCACGGTGAGTCCGGGGTGGGCCCCCGGACCACAGGCGCCGAGGTCGCATGCGCGGCAGGCTCACCATCTCAGCCAGGATCAGGATCGCGGAGATCCTCGCGCTCCTCATCATCCTGGCGGTGGGTGCGACGGCGTTCGTGCGCACGCTCGTCGTGGCCCGTCGCGTCGAGCGTTTCGCGGGCGAGCAGTTTCCGGACACGCTGCTGCTCGCGCAGATCGCCCAGGGGCGACTGGAGGTCGACCGGGCGGCCAACGCAGCTTTCGCGCTGGGGGGACGGTCCCCCGCGCTGCGCGACGAGCTCGACGGGGACATCGAGATCGCCCTCGCGGCGGTGGACGAGGGGATGACGAGCTACGCGTCCCGGCCGCGGCAGGCCGAGACCCGGGTAGAGTGGAACAGGGTAGCGCAGGCCATCGACCACTGGCGGGAGGCGGTGGAGCACCTGTGGGACGTCTCCCGCCGAGCCGGCTCGAGCCG
>MEMX01000095.1:40110-40875 GCA_001768075.1 Anaeromyxobacter sp. RBG_16_69_14
GACCTGGCGGATGACGACGCGCTCGCCGCATGGCAGGCAACGCGGACCGCGAGCCAGGACGCGGAGACGGCCTTGCTCTCGTACCTCACCAAGGTAGCTGGCGAGGTGCAGCAAGTCAGGCAGGAGAGCACGTCCTCCACCCGCATCGCCCTCTGGTTCATCGGTCTCGCCGTGCTCGCTGGCGCGGTCGGCCACGTGGTCGGTGGGCGCCTGCTCCGGCGAAGCGTCGTCAGGACGCTGACCACGCTGGTGGCGGAGGCCGGGAGGCTGGAGCTGGCGGTGGAGAACGGGCAGCTCGACGTGCGCGGCGATCCGGCCGGGGTGAGCGCCGAGTTCCAACCCATCGTCGAAGGCATGAACAAGACGCTCGACGCGTTCGTCTCGCCCCTGCGCTTGACGGCGCGGCACATCGCCCGGATGGCCCGAGGTGAGATCCCGGAGAGCGCGTCCGGCGTGTGCCATGGCGAGTTCGAGGTCCTGAGGAACAACCTCAACCAGTGCGTCGCGGATCTGAAGAGCAACCGGAAGAGCCTCGCCGAGGCTCAGAAGCAGCTTCTCCTGGCCGACCGGTTCTCGACCATCGGGGCCATTGCCGGCGGGGTTGCGCACGAGGTGAACAACCCACTCGCCGCGGTGGTGGCGGATCTCGGCTACCTGGCCGACGAGGTGCCGGCCCTCCTCGAGGAGGCGCGGCGAGATCCCGGAGACGCCGGCCTCCAGCAAAGAGCCGCCGAGATCGGGGAGGTGTTCGCGGAGGCTCGCCAC
>MEMX01000095.1:40901-48736 GCA_001768075.1 Anaeromyxobacter sp. RBG_16_69_14
ACCGTGCGTGACCTGGCGGACGTGGCCCGCCCCGCCCCGACGTCCGCCGCCCCCGTTTCGATCCCGGAGTTGCTCGAGAGGTCTCTGGCGCTGGCGTCTGGCGAGCTCGAGAGCCGGGTCCACGTCGTCCGCGACTTCGGCCCGGTTCCACCGGTGCTAGCCAACCCGGCGCAGCTGGCTCAGGTCTTTCTGAACCTCGTCGTCAATGCGGCACAGGCCGTTGCCGCCAAGCCGTCCGGCGAGGGCGAGATCCGCATCACGACGCGCGCCAACGAGCGCGGGGGGGCCGTGGTGGAGGTGCGCGACGACGGGCCTGGCATCGATCCAGCGACCCGCGAGCGCATCTTCGAGCCCTTCTTGAGGACCAGGCCGGCCAGCACTGGATCTGGATCCAGCCTCGGGCTCTCCGTGTGCCACGCGATCGTGCTCGGCGCCGGGGGACTGCTCGAGGTCGAGAGCGAGCCGGGGCACGGTAGCCTTTTCCGCGTGGTCCTGCCTCCGGCACCCGCGGAGGAGCACCTGCCGCCTGGTAACCCGGGTCTGGCGCCGATCGCACCGGGAAGGGTCCTGGGAAGGTGGTGAAGTAGTCCGGCGTTGTTAGACGCCCCGTCGCCCCGGCCTGGGTCCGCGGCGCCCGATCTGGAAGCCTCCACTCCAAGCGTCCGGCTGCCGGCCGGCACGACCGCATCGATCGGATGCCCGGATACGACCCCTGTCGGGTATCCGGTCCGGCCCCCGCGGTGGCGTAGGCCCCCCCGCTGTCCTTGACCGTCCGGGGCCGTTCTGTTACCTACACTCGACATTTTCGAACTGCCCGGCCGCGCCGGGTCACGAAAGTGGGCAGCGGTTGCGCCCACTTTTTCCTTTTTCTCGAAGCGATGAGCGCCATTGGGACAGAGCCCGTCAGAGAGACAGCCTGCCGCTTGCTCGAGCCCATCATCGCCAGGGAGGGGTTCGAGCTCGTCGATGTGGAATGGGTCCGGGAAGGGGCGGCCTGGGTGCTGCGGATCTTCGTGGACCGCCCGGGAGGCGTCACCATCGATCACTGCCAGGAGCTGTCGCGCACGATCGAGCCGGTCCTCGACGTCGAGGATTTCATCGAGCCTGCCTATAACCTGGAAGTCAGCTCGCCAGGACTCGACCGACCGCTGCGCAAGGCGGCCGACTTCGAGCGTTTCACGGGGCAGCGGGCGCACGTGAAGACGTTCGGGCCCATCGAGACTCCGACTGGGCTGCGGAAGAACTGGACCGGGACGCTGAAAGGCTTCAAGGACGGCTCGGTCGAGATCGAGGTCGACGGGACGTTGCACCGGATCCCGCACGACAAGATCGCGAAGGCGCACCTCGAGTACGATTTCGAGGCAAGGCCGAAGAGGTAAGGAGTAACCATGCAGCAAAACGTGAACCTCAACCTCATCCTCGACCAGGTGGCCAAAGACAAAGGGATCGAGCGCACGACGCTCGTGTCCATCCTCGAAGAAGCGATCTCGATGGCCGCCAAGAAGCACTTCGGGATCGAGCGCAACCTCAAGGCCCACTACGACGACGACAAGGGCCAGATCGATCTCTTCCAGGTACTCACCATCATCGACGATCCGACCCCGGAGAACCCGCTGCCGGACCCCATCAACATGATCCCGATCTCGACCGCTGGCGAGAAGGGCATCGAGGTGGACGTCGGTGACGAGCTCGACTTCCCCATCTATTACCGTCCGGAGGACGAAAACGAGGCGAAGGCACAGGACGAGCAGTGGGGCGACCTGCTCAAGCTGAAGACCTTCCGCCGCTCCTTCGGCCGCATCGCTGCGCAGACGGCGAAGCAGGTGATGATCCAGGGCACGCGCAACGCCGAGCGCGAGAACGTCTTCAACGAGTACAAGGACCGCAAGGGCGAAGTCATCACCGGCATCGTGCGGCGCTTCGAACGCGGCAACGTCATCGTGGACATGGGCCGGGCAGAGGCGGTGCTCCCTGTCCGCGAGCAGGTGCCGCGCGAGAGCTATCGCGCCGGCGACCGCATCCAGGCTTACGTGCTGGACGTGCTTCGCGAGTCGAAGGGACCGCAGATCATCCTCTCCCGCGCCTCGGTCGAGCTGCTCCGCAGGCTCTTCGAGATGGAGGTGCCGGAGATCGCGGAGGGCGTCGTCGTCATCGAGGCGGCAGCCCGCGAGCCGGGCGGCCGCGCCAAGATCGCGGTCAGCTCGCGCGACTCCGACGTCGATCCGGTCGGAGCCTGCGTGGGCATGAAAGGAAGCCGAGTCCAGGCCGTCGTACAGGAGCTGCGCGGCGAGAAGATCGACATCGTCCCCTGGAACGACGACCAGGCGCGCTTCGTCTGCAACGCGCTGTCGCCGGCCGAGGTCTCGCGCGTGCTCCTCGACGAGCAGAACAACGCCATGGAGATCATCGTCCCCGATGATCAGCTCTCGCTCGCCATCGGCCGCCGCGGTCAGAACGTGCGCCTCGCCTCCCAGCTCACCGGCTGGAAGCTCGATATCAACTCCGAGTCGCGGGTGAAGGAGATGCGGGAGTTCGCGACCATCAGCTTCTCCGCCATCGGCATTCCCGAGGCGACGCAGGAGACGCTCTATTCGCACGGCTTCCGGAAGGCGCAGGACATCGCCAACGCGGCGCCCGAGATGTTGACCCAGTTTCCGGGCTTCACGATGGACATGATCCCCGAGCTCCAGAAGAGTGCCCGCGAGCAGGCGGTGGTGGACACCGAGGAGGAGATCCGGCTCGAGCAAGAGCGCGAGGCCTCCCGCCTGGCCGAGGCGCGCCGCCACCCCGACGGGCTGACGCAGGACGAGCGGCTCGCTCGCGTGCGCGGCGTCGGCGAGAAGACGATCGAGCAGCTGAAGCGCGCCGGGTACTCCACGGTCGAGGCGATCCACAACGAGGCCGACGTGATGAAGCTCGCCGAGCATACGGACCTCGGTATCAAGAAGGCCCGGCAGATCAAGCACGCGGTCGGCGTCTATCTCGAGGAGGAGGCGAAGCTGCGGACGGAGCTCAACGCGGAGCGCGCCGAGGCCGGCGGAGGGAGCCCGATCTAGTGGAGCTCTCGGCTGACAGGGTAGCCGGAGGCGGCGCGTCGTGCGGGGGTCCCGCTTCGCACGTGCAGAAGGTTCCGCTTCGCACGTGCATCGGTTGCGGCGGGAAGGCTGCTCAGGGCGAGCTCGTCAGGCTCCGCGTCGTGGAAGGGCAGGTGGTGGTGGACCGCGAGAGGTCAGGCGGCCGGGGCGCCTGGTTGCATGCCGCTGAAAGGTGCCTCGAGCGAGCCGCGAAGCGAAGGGCGTTCGGGCGGGCCTTCCGCTCCTCCGGCGTGCAGGCGGACGCCCGGGGCCTCCGGGATTTGTTGACGGGAAGTGCCCGTAAGGATTAGGAGTGTCGGCAATGTCGAAGAAGCGGGTCCACGAGCTCGGCAAGCAGCTGAAGGAGCATGGAATCGAGCTCTCGAACAACGAGCTCGTCGATAAGCTCCATGCCCTTGGCTATACCGACGTGAAGAGCCACAGTTCCTCGCTCGAGGACGATCAGGCCGCCACGGCCTTCGAAAAGATCATCGGCGAGAAGAAGCCGAAGCCTGCGCCGGTCAAGGCGACCGGGCCCGGCTTCGTCGTGCGCAAGAGGGCGCACGTGGAGCCGCCTCCGGTGGCCGCCCCACAAGCCCCGGTGAGCCCCCCGATGGTGCACGCCCCTCAGGCGTCGAACGGCGCGCCGGAGTCGGGGTTCGAGCAGGGGCCCGAAGCCGAGCAGCCTGTCCGCGAACCTGTTACAGCGTCGGTAGCCGCCGATACGACCGCCGAGGTGCACGCCGCTGCCTCTGTCGAGGCGCAGGTCTCAGCGCAAGCCCCCACGCAGGCGCAGGTCCCCACGCAATCGCAACCCCCCGCTCAACCTCAGATATCCGCGCAGGCGCAGGCTCAACCGCAACCGCAGCAGCCCACTCCTCAAAAATTGCCAACTTCCATCAAGGTGCCGGCGACGGCCACTCCACCGGTAGCGCCCTCCCGTTCCCCCGCGCCTCCTGCGCCCGTGCCCATGGCGGCGGCCCCATCGCACCCGGTTCCCCCACCGGTCGACCCACGGACCCTGCGCCCGACATCCACCCAGGCCGTCGTCATCTCGCGGCCGACCAGCCCGGTCCGGCGCGTGACGCCACCCTCGAGCGGCCGCCACTTCCCGGCGGCGCCGGGTCCGCGCGCGCTGGGTGAGGTCCGCGAGCTCAAGGTCGTGCCGGGCATGCTCGGGCGCGAGCGCGAGTTCATCGACGTCTCGAAGGACAAGAAGCGGGGGCGCGGTACGGGGCGCCCTGCCGACGAGGCCGTCAAGTCGCTCACCGGCAAGGAACTGCTCGCTGCCGCCATCAACGACCGCGCCTATATCCCGATTCGTGGCAAGAAGAAGCGTGCCACCAAGAAGGGGGCCAAGACGCAGATCACCGAAAAGGCCGAACACAAGAAGGTCATCCGTATCGAGGAGGCGATCTCGGTCTCCGAGCTGTCGCAGCTCATGGGCGTGAAGGCGTCCGACCTCATCAGGAAGCTGATGCAGGGCGGCAAGATGGCGACCATCAACCAGCTCATCGACGCCGACACGGCCGCTTTCCTCGCGAATGAGTTCGGGTACACGGTCGAGAAGAAGGGCTTCGAGGTCGAGGAGTACATCCCCGAGGTCGAGGAGGACGCGTCGAAGCTCCAGCCGCGCCCGCCCGTCGTCACGGTCATGGGCCACGTCGACCACGGCAAGACTTCGCTCCTCGACGCCATCCGCCAGGCCGACGTTGCCAGCGGCGAGGCGGGCGGCATCACCCAGCACATCGGTGCCTATTCGGTGCAGACGGCGAAGGGACCGGTCACCTTCCTCGACACCCCTGGTCACGAGGCTTTCACCGCGATGCGCCAGCGCGGCGCGCAGGTGACCGACTTGGTCGTACTGGTGGTCGCGGCGGACGACGGCGTCATGCCGCAGACCGTCGAGTCGATCAAGCAGGCGAAGGAGGCGGAGGTCACCGTGCTCGTCGCCATCAACAAGATCGACAAGCCCGGCGCCACGCCCGAGCGCGTGATGCAGCAGCTCAACGAGTACCAGCTCGTCCCCGAGCAGTGGGGCGGCACGACCATCATGGTGCCCGTCTCCGCGCGAACGAAGCAGGGTCTGCCGGAGTTGCTCGAGTACATCGCGCTGCAGGCCGAGGTGCTCGACCTCCGGGCCAACCCGGACAAGCTCGCGATGGGCGTCGTCGTCGAGGCGAAGCTGGAGAAGGGCCGCGGCCCAGTCGCCACGGTGCTGGTGCAGGAGGGGACGCTGAGGGTGGGCGACGCCCTGGTCACCGGCTCCGAGTACGGCCGCGTTCGCGCCATGATGAACGAACGCGGAGAGCAGGTGAAGGAGGTCCTCCCCGGATTCCCGGTCGAGGTCCTCGGGCTCTCGGGCGTGCCGACCGCGGGCGACGAGTTCAACGTCGTCGAGGACGAGAAGGCGGCCAAGGAGGTCGCCGAGCACCGAGCCGAGAAGACGCGCGCGAAGGAGCTCGGGTCGGTCAAGAAGGCTACCCTCGAGGATCTCTTCGCCAAGGCGAAGACCGGCGGCCAGAAGGAGCTCAACATCGTCATCAAGGCGGACGTGCAGGGCTCCGCCGAGGCAGTGTCGACGGCACTGCGGAAGCTCGCCGGGCGGAAGGTCGGCGTGAAGGTGCTGGCTTCGGCAGTCGGCGCCATCACCGAGTCGGACGTGCTCACGGCGGCGGCGGGCAAGGCCATCATCGTCGGTTTCAACACCAAGCCGGAGACGAAGGTCGAGCAGATCGCGAGCCAGCAGGGCGTCACCATCCGCCTCTTCTCCATCATCTACGAGGCGGTCGACGAGGTTCGCAAGGAGATGGAGAACCTCCTCGAGCCCATCATCAAGGAGAAGCCGCTCGGGAAGGCCGAGGTTCGCCAGCTCTTCACCATTCCCAAGAAGTCGGGCGTCATCGCCGGCTCCGCCGTCACCGAGGGCATGGTCAAGCGGGGCGCGTACGTGCGGGTGTTCCGCGAGCGCAAGGTCGTCTACAGTGGAAAGATCGCGTCGCTGCGGCGCGTCAAGGACGACGTGAAGGAAGTCGCCGCTGGCCTCGAGTGCGGCATCGGTCTCGACTTCGGGGACGTGAAGGTGGGCGACATCATCGACGCCCACGAGCTTGAGGAGATCCGGCAATCCCTCGAATAGGTGGACCGCGGCCACGTGCGAGCGTAGGGGCAGCCGGATGAGGCTGCCCCGAAGCGAGCGGGGGGCATGGGGGGGCTGAGACTCCCCCCTCCGAAAGGAGTGGGAGGAGCCGAAGTCCCCCCATATCGAATGTTCGTAGGCATCCTCCGGTTGACGCTGTACTTGCCCGATCCGGGCTCGCTCAAGTCGAAGCGCCACCTGCTCCGGTCGGCCATCGACCGGGTGAAGGCGAGGTTCAACGTCTCCATCGCCGAGGTGGCCGACAACGACCTCTGGCAGCGGAGCGTGGTCGGTGTGGCGTCGGTCGGCAACGACCACGCTTTCGTCAACGAGGCCCTCGACAAGGTGGCCGACTTCGTCGCATCCATGCACGGAGGGCAGATCCAGGTGACCGATCGCAGCATGTCGATCGAGAGCTACGGTGACGAGCTGGGCGACGGAGGCCGCACCTTGGCGGACGCGGAGGAGGACGAGCGGCGAGCGCAGGGGAGCGCACCCGGGACGAGAGGGCAGGAGCGGGGCGAAGGCTGGCGGGGCGAAGACCCCACTCTCCGGAGGGACGAAGAAGATGGGGACGCATGACCGGGCGACGCGCGTGGGGCACGAGTTCCAGCGTGAGTTGGGCGAGGTGCTCGCGCGAGGACTCAAGGACCCGCGCATCACCGGTTTCATCACTGTCACCGGCGCGAAGATGGGGCCCGACCTCAAGGACGTGACGGTCTACGTCTCCATCCACGGAGACGAGGCCACGCGCGAGCAGACGCTGGATGGGCTGCGCGCCGCCGCGGGCTATCTTCAGCGCGAGGTCGCCCGCGGTATCCAGCTGCGCTACACGCCGCATCTGCGCTTCGCGTACGACGCGAGCGTGGCCGAGGGCGACAAGATCGAGCGGCTGCTCAAGGAAGTGAAGAAGAAGGAGGGGTGGTAGCAGCCCTGTCCCCGATCTCGAAGCCACCCTCCGGAGTCCTCGTCGTCGACAAGCCGGCTGGCCCCACCTCGTTCGACGTCGTCGCGCGGGTGAAGCGGCTCCTGCGCGCCGACAAGGCGGGCCACACCGGAACGCTCGATCCGCTCGCCACCGGCGTCCTCGCGGTCTGCCTGGGCGAGGCGGTGAAGCTGCAGCAGTTCCTCACCGACGGTGACAAGAGCTACCACGCGCTGGTGGCGTTCGGCGCCGCGACGACCACCCAGGACGCCGAGGGCGAGGTCACCGCGCGGAGCGACCCTTCCCTGCTGGATGCCAACGCCATCCGGGCAGCGCTGCCCCGATTCCTTGGCGAGCTCGAGCAGGTGCCGCCGATGTTCTCGGCCGTGCGCATCGGCGGCCGCAGGTTGCATGAGGCGGCCCGCGCGGGCGAGGAGCTCCCGCGCCCGGCGAGGAAGGTTCGGGTTGACGTGCTCGAGTTGCTCGAGCTGGCGCCGATGGAAGGCGGCTTCGTCCGCGCGCGCCTCGCAGTGCAGTGCGGCAAGGGAACCTACGTCCGCACGCTGGCCGCCGACCTGGGTGCTGCGCTGGGGGTGCCGGCCCACCTGGCGGGGTTGCGGCGCACGATGGCTGGACCGTTCACGATCGCCGAGTCCGTCCCGCTGGACGAGGCCGAACGGCTCGCGTTCGCCGACCG
>MEMX01000095.1:48767-59882 GCA_001768075.1 Anaeromyxobacter sp. RBG_16_69_14
GCCGCTCGAGGAGGCGCTCCGCGCATGGCCCGCTGTCCGCCTCTCCACCGGCGAGGCGCGGGATCTTGGCCACGGCAAGGCGCTCTCCCTGGGCGCCGCGCCGACCGGCATGTGCCGGGCGCTCGACTCCGAGGGGCGACTCCTCGCGGTCTGCGAGGGGCGGGCAGGCGTGCTCCGTCCGGTGCGCGTCCTGCGCGCGATCCATTGACTCACCGCAAGGAATCCTCTATCAACAGACCTTCCAGCCGTCTACGGTCGCTCGCGGCGCACGCCTTCGCCCCCGCGACGGTGACGGATACCCCGGCAGAGGAAGCAGCTATGGCGATGGTTCAGGAGAAGAAGAGCGAGCTCGTTTCGAAGTACCGGCGGCACGAGAAGGACACGGGTTCGCCCGAGGTCCAGGTGGCGCTCCTCAGCGAGCGCATCTCGTATCTCACGGAGCACTTCAAGACGCACAAGAAGGACCACCACAGCCGACGCGGGCTCTTGAAGCTCGTCGGACAGCGGCGTCGCCTGCTCGACTATCTGAAGACGGTCGACGTCGGCCGGTACAAGACCTTGATCGAGCAGCTCGGCATCCGCAAGTAGCCAAGAGCGACGTGGCGCCCCGGCTGTTCGGCCGAGGCGTCAGCGTTTCCGAAGCAGGGGCGGGGGGCTCGTCCCCCGCGTAATGACATGCAGCACCCGCGACGGCGGGATCCGCACGGGAGCTTCGATTTCCGACTCGGCCGCCCCTCCTCCTGGAGGGGCCGCGAATTCAGGAACCGAAGCTCCTCACCGGCCCCCGTGAGCATCATCCGGACGCGGCCCGGCTCTCCACCAGCGCGCGCCGTGACGCGCGGTGGCGGTAGGGTCATCCCATTTTCGCAAGAGCAAGAGGAAGAAAAAGCATGAATCCCATTCAGCAGCGCGTCAAGTGTGGCGACAAGGAGATCCTGCTCGAGACGGGCAAGATCGCGAAGCAGGCGGACGGCTCGGCGTGGGTCCGCATGGGCGACTCGATCGTCCTCGTGACCGTGGTGTCCACCCAGGACAAGAGGGAAGGCATCGACTTCTTCCCCCTCACCGTGGACTACCAGGAGAAGCTCTTCGCCGCGGGCCGGGTGCCGGGCAGCTACTTCCGCCGCGAGGGTCGGGCCACCGAGAAGGAGACGCTCGTCTCCCGGATCATCGATCGCTCCTGCCGGCCGCTGTTCCCCGAGGGCTACGGCAACGAGACGCAGATCATCGCGAGCGTCATCTCCTTCGATCAGGAGAACGACCCCGACGTCCTCGCCCTGACCGGCGCTTCGGTGGCGCTCCAGGTCTCCGACGTGCCCTTCAACGGCCCCATCGCCGGCGTGCGCGTGGGGCGCATCGCTGGACAGTTCGTCGCGAACCCGACCCTGTCGCAGCGCGCCGAGGCCGAGCTCGACGTCGTGATGGCCGCCTCCGAGGACGCGATCGTGATGGTCGAGGGTGGCGCCCGCGAGGTGTCGGAGGCCGTCATGGTCGACGCGCTCCTCTTCGGACACGCGGCCGTGAAGGATCTCCTCGCAGCTCAGAAGCGGCTCGCCGAGGAGAAGGGTGTCAAGGCGAAGCGCTCCTTCGAGGGGCCGAAGAACGACCCGGAGCTGCGCGCCAAGGTGAAGCAGCTCTGCTGGGAGAACGTGCGCGAGGCCTATCAGGTCAGCGAGAAGCTCGATCGCTACGCCCGCCTCTCCCAGGTCAAGAAGGGGCTCCTGGAGGCACTCAGGGCCGAGGCCGGCGGTGACCCCGCCAGGCTCGCCTCGATCTCGCTGCGAGAGAAGGAGATCAAGGGGTACTACGAGGACGTCAAGTACGAGTACATGCGCGGCATGATCACCGACGAGAAGCGCCGCATCGGCGGACGCGGCGAGCGGGAGATCCGCAAGATCACCTGCGAGGTGGGCATCCTCCCGCGCGTTCACGGCTCGGCGCTCTTCACGCGGGGCGAGACGCAGGCGCTGGTCGCGACCACCCTCGGCACTCGCGAGGACGAGCAGCGCGTCGAGCAGCTCATCGGCATGACCTTCAAGAAGTTCATGCTCCACTACAACTTCCCGCCCTTCTCCGTCGGCGAGGTGAAGTTCTTGCGCGGCCCGGGCCGGCGCGAGATCGGCCACGGCGCGCTCGCCGAGCGCGCGCTCCGCTACGTGATGCCGCCGGACGACAAGTTCCCCTACACGGTCCGCATCGTCTCCGACATCACGGAGTCGAACGGCTCGTCGTCGATGGCGTCGGTGTGCGGAGGCTGCCTGTCGCTCATGGACGCCGGGGTGCCCATCAAGGCGCCGGTGGCCGGGATCGCCATGGGTCTCATCAAGGAAGGCGACAAGATCGCGATCCTGTCCGACATCCTCGGCGATGAGGATCACCTCGGCGACATGGATTTCAAGGTCTGCGGGACCTCGACCGGCATCACCTCGATCCAGATGGACATCAAGATCGGCGGCGTGACGCGAGAGATCCTGGAGCGCGCGCTCGCTCAGGCGGCCGAGGGCCGCAAGCACATCCTCTCCGAGATGGTGAAGTCGCTGGCGACGCCCCGCACCGAGATCAGCGCCTACGCGCCGCGGATCACCACCATCAAGATCCGACCGGAACGCATCAAGGACGTCATCGGCCCGGGAGGCAAGGTGATCAAGGAGATCACCGCGCAGACCGGCTGCGCCATCAACGTCGAGGACGACGGATCGGTCTCCATCGCGAGCTCCGACCAGGAGAGAGTGGCGTCCGCCATCAAGCGCATCAAGGACCTCACGCAGGAGGCGGAGGTGGGGAAGACCTACCTGGGCACCGTCCGCAAGATCGCGGAGTTCGGTGCGTTCGTGGAGATCTTCCCGGGCACGGACGGCCTCATCCACATCTCCGAGCTCTCCGACAAGCGCGTGAAGAACGTGAGCGATGTCCTCTCCGAGGGCGAGGAGGTGCTGGTAAAGGTCGTCTCCGTCGACCGCACGGGCAAGATCCGCCTCAGCCGCAAGGAGGCGCTCGCCGAAGCCGCCAAGAAGGCCGGTGGCGAGGGCGCCCCGCAGGCGTAGCGTGACGCCCCTCCTGAAGCTCCAGCGCATGGGGCAGCGCGGCCCACCGCTGGAGCTCCCCAGCTACCAGACCGACGGCGCGGTGGGCCTCGATCTGCGCGCCGACGAGGCATGCACTCTCGCTCCCGGCGAACGCAGGTTGGTGCCCACCGGGCTCGCGCTGGAGCTGCCGCCCGGGCACGAAGGGCAGGTGCGGCCGCGCTCAGGGCTCGCCGTGCGGTACGGCATCGGCATGGTGAACGCGCCCGGCACCATCGACCAGGACTACCGCGGCGAGGTGAGCGTCACGCTGGTGAATCTCGGGCAGCAGCCGTTCGAGGTGAAGCGCGGCGATCGCATCGCGCAGCTCGTTGTGGCACCCGTGACGAGGGTCGAGGTGGAGCTCGTGGACGAGCTGGCACCGACCGGCCGGGGTCACGGCGGGTTCGGGTCGACGGGACGATGAGGGGTCCAGGTCGAAGTCCAGGTCCAGGTCCGATTGGAGGCACGCCATGATCCCCCGCTATACCCGTCCCGAGATGTCCCGCATCTGGTCCCCCGAACGGCGCCTCCGCATCTGGCTCGACGTCGAGCTCGCCGCCTGCGAGGCGATGGTGCGGCTGGGCGAGGTGCCACCCGAGGACCACGCGCAGCTCGAGAAGACGTTTGGTGGCTTCGAGTTCACGCCGGCCGACGTCGCTCGCATCGAGGAGATCGAGCGCACAACCAAGCACGACGTGATCGCGTTCCTCACCTTCCTCGAGGAGAGGGGCGGGATCGTCGCCCGCCATCTGCACAAGGGCATGACCTCGTCGGACGTCCTCGACACGACGCTCGCCGTGCAGCTCATGGAAGCGACTGAGCTCGTGCTGGGCGGGATCGACCGCGTGCGAGCGGCGGTGAGGAGACGCGCGTTCGAGCACAAGACGACGCCCATGATGGGCCGCAGCCACGGCATCCACGCCCAGCCCATCACCTTCGGCCTCAAGCTCGCCGGCTGGTACGACGCATGGGGGCGACGCCGCGACGCGATCGCCCGTGCGGGCTGCACCGCGGCCGTGGGCAAGATCTCCGGCGCGGTGGGCACGTTCGCCGACGTCGACCCGCGGGTCGAGGCCTTCGTGATGGGCAAGCTGGGCCTCCAGGGCGGGGAGGCGGCGGCGACGCAGGTCGTGAACCGCGATCGCCACGCCGAGCTCTTCTGTGCCTTGGCCGTGGCGGCGGGTACGCTCGAACAGCAGGCCACCGAGATCCGCCACCTGCAGCGCACGGAGGTGCGCGAGGCCGAGGAACCCTTCACCACGGGCCAGAAGGGCTCGTCGGCCATGCCTCACAAGCGCAACCCCATTCTCTCCGAGAACCTGACCGGCCTGGCGCGCCTGGTCCGCTCCTGCGTGGCGCCGGCGCTGGAGGACGTGGCGCTCTGGCACGAGCGCGACATCAGCCACTCGTCGGTCGAGCGCGTCATCGGCCCCGACGCCACCCTCGCGCTCGATTTCGCCCTGCACCGCTTCGCGAACATGATCGACGGCCTGCGCGTCTACCCGGAGCGCATGCGCGAGAACCTGGAGCTCACCGGTGGACTGCACGAGGCGGGGCGTGTGCTGCTCGCGCTGGTGGGCAAGGGCGTCGCCCGCCAGGAAGCCTACGTCCACGTTCAGCGCAACGCGATGAGGGTTTGGGAAGAGAAGGTGGACTTCCGTGCCGCGCTCAAGCGCGATCCCGACGTGAAGCGCATGCTGTCGGACGCGGAGGTGGACGAGTGCTTCGCGCTCGAGTACCACCTGAAGCGCGTGGACACGATCTTCCAGCGGGTATTCGGTCCGTAGGGCGGGCCGATCCATTCCTGGTCGAGCCCGAGCCCATGCCGGCAGTGCGCCGCACCATTTGAACGAGCATCGCGACGGTGCAGAGTAGAAGCTCTAGCCTGCCGCGGGGAGCGTGAACAGGAACACCGCTCCCTCGCCCTGCCTGCTCTCTACCCAGATTCGCCCGCCGTGCGCCTCGACGACGCCCTTGGCGATGGAGAGGCCGAGCCCGGTGCCCTGCCGGGAGGCGCGCGACTTCCAGAAGCGCTCGAAGACGAGCCGCTGCTCGTCGGGCGGAATGCCGGGGCCGGTGTCCGCGACCGAGAAGGCGATCTCGGAATCGTTGGCGCGCGCCCGCACCGTGACCCTGCCGCCCTGCGGCGTGAAGGCGATGGCGTTTCCGACCAGGTTCGAGAAGACCTGTAACACGCGCTCCCTGTCGCACAGCGCGCGCGCCGTGCCCGCCGGCACCGTGTCGGCCTCGAGGTGGAGGCCCTTCTGCTGTGCCAGCGGCTGCAGCAGGGCGAGCGCCTCCGTCGCGAGCGGCCCCACCGCGTGCGACTGCCGGTCGAGCGCGAACCGGCCAGCTTCGAGGCGCGCCAGGTCGAGGAGATCGCGCACCAGGCTCCGCATCCGGTGTACCGAACGCTCGATGGCATCCGCCTGCTGGTGGACGCGGACGACATCGCCGGAGGAGCGGCGCAGGAGCCCCGCGCTCATCAGGATGGCGTTGAGCGGGTTCTTGAGATCGTGCGAGACGATCGCGACGACCTCCTCGCGCGCGCGCACCGCCTCCTGTGCCTGCTCGTAGAGGCGCGCGTTGTCGATGGCGAGGCCGGTCCGTCGGGCCAGGTGCTCGGCCATCGCCAGATCGGCCGCCCCGTAGTGCCGCCCCGACTCCGCCGAGACGAGGGTGATCGTGCCCAGTGCCTTCCCGCGCGCGACCACGGGGACCACCATCGCGGAGCACAACCCCAGCTCGCGCAAGCTGCGCAGGTGCTCCTCGTCGCGGGCGCTCGCCGAGAGTAGCGAGTCAGGGATGTCCTCGTGCAGCTCGGGGCGAGCGCTCCGCACTGCTCCCGCCGAGCCGTCCGGGTCGTTCCGGTCGGCCGGCTGGCGGCGCCAGAGGTCGCGCGCGAGATCCATGTTGGGCCCGGTCCCGTGCGTTGCGACCACTGGGTCCTTGTCGTTGACCGCGTCCTCCGCGAGCTCGATCGAGCACCAGTCAGCGAAGCGCGGGACGGCGAGGCGCGCCAGGCCGGTGAGGGTCGCCTCGTGCTCGAGCGACGAGGTGAGGAGCGCACTCGCCTCGTTGAGGAATGCGGCGCGCTCGCCGGCGGCCACCGCCTCCGCCTTGGCGTGCCGCTCCGCCTCGTACAGGCGAGCGCGCTCGAGGGCCTGCGCCGTGTGGCGCACTGCGACGAGGAGGAACGAGCGCTCGTCGGGTGTGAAGGCGCGCTCGCCGGACAGGGTGAACGACATGGCGCCGATGACCTGTCCCTTCACCTTCATGGGGAGGCACGCCACCGAGATCTCGTCACCGGTCGCCGGAGCTCCGAGGTCGGGATAGCGAGCCACGAGCTCGCCACGCGACTCGATCCACACTGGCTCCGCAGTCCGGAGCGCCTCCGGGATCGGGTGATGGGCGCCCGGGGGAATGGCCTGCTCGGGTTCGTGTCCCACGTCGCGCACGGGGTTCGCCGCGCCATCGTCGCCTGTCACCCAGAGCACGCCGTTCCTGGCCCCGAGCGCGCCACTGACGTGCTCGAGCGTCGCGCGGGCGACATCAGCCGGAGTCACAGCCTCCGAGAGGGCGGCCGTGAGCGCCTGAAGGCGGGCCAGGCGAAGGGCTGCTCGGCGCTCGCGATCGAGCAGCTCCCATTCGCGTTCCTTGAACCTCGTGATGTCGGCGAAGATGCCGAGGGCGCCGACCAGCTGGCCGGTGGCAGCCAGGATGGGAGCCGCACCCGTCAGGATGACGGCGCGCGCCCCGTCGAAGCGCTCGATCTCGACCTCCTCGGGCTCCACCGGCCTTCCCGCGCGGAGGACGCGGGCCATGGACCAGTCGTCGGGTGCAAAGGGACGCCCATCGGGGTGAAAAGCGCGATAGCGTGACCATTCGGCCTTGCTCTCGGCCGTGGCGCTTCCCGCCCAGATGCGCTCGGCGGCGCGGTTCAGGAGGGTTATCCGGCCGTCCAGGTCGCAGGCGATGACGCCGGACGGGATGTGATTGAGGATGGCGTCGAGAAGCCCCCGGTCGCTCGAGGCGAGCACGCCAAGCCGCTCGGTCTCGCGGCGGAGCGCCTCCACCGCGAGCCGCGATGGGTCCTCGTGCATGCGCGCCTCGAACCCGCCCGGCATCGGCTCTCCCAACCTGCGTGCACCGCCAGGGGGTGGGCTTCGAGCACTCGAATCCCTGGACCGCGCACGAGGAGGTGCTCATGCGGACGCGCTCACGCCAGTTGGCTCCCCACGTGGGATGAGCGGGCCCCGACATGGGGTTGGGCTCGGCCTCCTCGATGGAGGGTGTGCGGCGCCTGTCCTACGGAGGCGATGGTTACACGGCTAGCACGCCCCGGCAAGGGTGCGCCAGGGCACGTGCGGGCAAGGGGTGGCGCCGCGAGGGCGAGACTGCTGGCTAGAGGTACTTCGCCGCGGCCAGGTTCTTCCGGATGCGGGCCTCGACGCTCCCCACCTCGGACTCGAACGCTTGCCCCGTGAGGCGCTCGAAGACCTCCATGTACTTCGTGGCGAGCATCACGCGCACGTCATCCGAGAGCGGAGGCGGTTGGCCCTGACCGGAGAAGCCGTGCTCACGGATCAGCCACTGCCGGATGTTCTCCTTGTCGAGCATCTCCTGCTCGAGTCCGCCCGCGAAGCGCTCCTGGTAGCTGTCGGCTACCCAGTAGCGGGAGCTGTCCGGAGTGTGAATCTCGTCGATCACCACGAGCTTACCGTCGGCGATTCCCATCTCGTACTTGGTGTCGACCAGGATGAGTCCCTGGCTCGCGGCCCATTCCTGGCCTCGCTGGAATAGCCGGTGGGCAACGTTCGTCGCTTCTCTCCAGACGCCGCTCTCGACGAGGCCCTGGCACAGGATCTCGGCCTCGCTGATGGGCACGTCGTGCTTGCCGTACTGTGCCTTCGTGGACGGGGTGATGATGGGCTGCTCGAAGCGCTGGTCCTTCTTGAGCCCGGCTGGCCAGTCGATGCCGTAGGCGCCTGCCGTGCCCGCCTGGTAGTCGCGCCAGAGGGACCCGGTGATGTAGCCGCGGATGACGATCTCGACCGGCAGCGCCTGGGCGCGCTTCACCACCATCACGCTCGGATCGGGAGAGCTGAGCAGGTGCGTCGGCGCGATGTCCTTCACCTTGTCGAACCAGAAGAGCGTGAGCCGCGAGAGCAGCTCGCCCTTGAACGGGATGGTGCCGAGCACGTGGTCGAAGGCGGATACGCGATCGGTCGTGATCATCACGATGCGATCGCCGTGGCTGTAGTTGTCGCGCACCTTGCCTCGGTAGAGCTGGCCGAGCGCGGGTAGATCGACCTGGCGAAGCGTGTACGGGAGCTGGGCGCGAACGGAGGACTCGGTGATCATGGCTGTTTGAATGTTAGCATCCCTCGAGCGGGTGGGGGCGCGCAAGATCGGGGCGCCGTGGCGGCCGCGCCGATCCGCTTGCGGGTCCGCGCCAATACCATGCCCCGGGCGAGCGGAGGATGGGTGGATCTCGAGAACGTGACCTTCGTGCTGCATCGGCCATCGTCGGCCGAGAACATCGGAGCTGCGGCGCGGGCGATGAAGAACTTCGGGCTGTCGCGCCTGGCCATCGTGGCACCGCCCTCGTGGACGGGGCCACCGCGCGGGGGAGGACCGGGCAGTGCGCGCGAGGAGGTGCTCGCGCGCGCGCGCAAGATGGCTCGGCGCGCTTGCGACATCCTGGAGGCGGCGGCCGTCCACCCGGATGCTCGGACGATCCTGGCCTCTGCGACCTGGGCGTGCGGCACGACCTCCCGCGTCCTCGAGGGGCGGCCGCGGCTTTCGCCGGGCGAGCTGGCGAGGGAGATCGCGGTCCGGAGCCCGAAGGGCTCGGTCGCGGTCGTGTTCGGGGAAGAGCGGCGCGGACTCTCGGACAGAGAGCTCGAGCTGTGCCAGGCGGTGTGCACCATCCCGACCACCGTCGCCTACGACTCGATGAACCTGGCACAGGCGGTGGCCGTGCTCGCCTACGAGATCACGTCCGCGCAGCGGGCGCAGGAGCAACCTGGCAGGCGACGAGCCCCCGACCTCGACCCCGTCGAGCCGGCGCGCCACGCCACGGTCGAGGTGCTCTGGCGTCGCCTGTCGGCGCTCTGCGCGGCGGTAGGCTACCTCAACCCGCAGAATCCCGAGCACATCCTCGCGGACTGGCGCCGGCTCCTGGCACGCGCCTAGCCGACGCAGCGCGAGGTGGAGTTGCTCGTGGCAGCGGTCAAGGCGGTCGAGCGGAAGCTGCGGCTCCCGTAGGGTGGGCGCTTGCCCATCCGCCGGCGGCCCTGCTCGTCAGCTCGCCGCGGGCGTCGCCGGTGCGGCCGCGAGCTTCGCGCTCTGCCGGCTCGCCTTCCAGGCGTCGAAGTGCACCTGGCAGAGCCCGTGCGCCACGATCTTCTTCTTGCAGCCCTCCTTGCCACAGGTGTCGAAGCGCGGTGGCTTCTTCTCGAGCTCCCCGCGGCGCCACTTCTTGTAGTGGAAGAAGCAGAGCCCCTTGGCGCGGTAGGCGCGCTTGCAACCCCCCCGCTCACCTTCGAGGACAGCGGTGCAGGCCTTCTTCCCGTCGCCCTTGGGCGCCGGGGGCTTCTTCTTGGCCTTCGAAGCCTGGGGAGCCTCGGTGTTGGAAGTCTCGGTCTCGGCCATGGGTCTCATCTCTCGAAAAAAGAAAAAGGCTTTCGCACCCGGACGGGCGCGGGGGGCGCCTAGATAACCCCATGCCGAGGCGGATCGCAAGGGATGTCCAGACCCCTGGTCTTCAGGGGTGGGGGAGTGTCCCGACGGTGGCCGTCTCGTCCGCCTCGTCGGCGGCTGGCAGCTCGCCCAGCTCCACGCGCACCGAGTGCTCGGCGGCGCCGCGGCGCACCGTCAGCGACACGCTCCTGCCCACGCCGGCAGTGGCGACGTACCAGCGCAGGCGCGCAGCGCTCGGGATGCGATGTGCGTCGAACCCCGTGATGACGTCGCCGACCTTGAGTCCGCCGGCTGCCGCCGGGCCGCCGTTCACCACCCCGGTCACCACCAGCTCCCGTCCCTTCCCGGCCTGCGCTCGACCCCTGATCTCGCGTACGGAGAGGCCCATCCAGCTCCGCACCACGCGTCCGTGCTCGCGCAGCTGCTGGAGGATCTCCTTGGCCATGTTGATCGGTACCGCGAAGCCGATGCCCTGGCCGGTTGCGTTGATCGCGGTCGCGATGCCGACGACCTCGCCGAGCAGGTTGACGAGCGGGCCCCCCGAGCTACCGGGGTTGATCGGGGCGTCGGTCTGGATGAAGTCGTAGTAGCCGTCGTGACCCATCGGCGCGATGTCTGCCCGCCCGGTGTGGCTCACGATACCGAGCGTGACGCTCTGCGAAAGGCCGAAGGGGTTGCCTACCACCAGCACCCACTCGGCGGTCCGGAGCCTTTCCGAGTCGCCCAGCGGCAGGGCGTCGAGCGGTCGGCCGGCGCTCACCTTAAGGAGCGCGATGTCGCTCGGTCCGTCGGTGCCGACCACGCGGGCAGGCAGGCGCTCCTGGTCGTCGCCTACCTCGATCTGAACGCGCGAGGCGCCCTCGATCACGTGCGCGTTGGTGATGATGAAGCCATCGGGGTGGATGACGAAGCCACTGGCAAGGCCCTTGCGCTGCCCGTCGCCCCTGAAGCGCTCCAGCAGGCCCTTGAACGAATCGCCGGGTGGCGATGCGCGTTCGTCCTGCGTGGTGAGGACGCCCACCACGGCAGGGAGCGTGGAGTCGGCGAGCTTCGACAGCTCCGGCAGCCGGTCCCTGCCGCTCGGGTGGCGCCCGTTTGCCTCGCTGCAGAGGGGCGTGCCCGCCCTCGAGACGTCCGGGAGGGCGATGATGCTCACCGTGACCAGCGCCAGCCATGCTCGCCCCATCCCCCACCTCCCTGCATCAAGGTGTGGTTAGGCGCGGGTGGGAACAAGCGCGGCGGTGCTCTCAGCGCGGCGGTGCCGCAACCAACGCGCGGATGGCCATCCTCTGGCGGCCGGACCCGCACGAAGCACGCCTTTTCCGCCGCGCTGAGGGATGTCCGG
>MEMX01000095.1:59969-60196 GCA_001768075.1 Anaeromyxobacter sp. RBG_16_69_14
CGGCCGGACCCGCACGAAGCACGCCTTTTCCGCCGCGCTGAGGGATGTCCGGACCTCCGGTCCTCAGGTGGGGGGAGCGCCGGCTCCCCCCCACACCCCCCAGATGAAGTCTCGCGGCGATGCCGCAACCAGCGCGCGGATGGCCATCCTCTGGCGGCCGGACCCGCACGAAGCACGCCTTTTCCGCCGCGCTGAGGGATGTCCGGACCTCCGGTCCTCAGGTGGGG
>MEMX01000095.1:60444-62004 GCA_001768075.1 Anaeromyxobacter sp. RBG_16_69_14
CTTTTCCGCCGCGCTGAGGGATGTCCGGACCTCCGGTCCTCAGGTGGGGGGAGCGCCGGCTCCCCCCACACCCCCCAGATGAAGTCTCGCGGCGATGCCGCAACCAGCGGGCGGATGGCCATCCTGGGTGGCGTCCCAGACGAAAATCGTCGCGCGGCTCGGCGATTCCCGTCTGTGGGGATCAGTGCTTCGCTTGCTCGGTGACGATGCGGTCGAGCGTTGCGCGGTCCTCGTCCGAGTGCTGCTCGGTCGGCGTGGCCGGGCGCGCTGGGCGCGCCTGCGGTTTCGCCGGTCGAGGCGAGTGGGGGTGCCCCGGATGTGGCCTCTCCACTCCGATCCCCATCGCAACCTTGGCCTCGCGGTAGCCGCGCTCGAGGAAGTCCCGGGTGTCGTGGGACGCATTCCAGCGCTCCAGGACCGTGCGGCCGCGCATCGGAACGAGCACGATCGCGGCGGCCAGCGCGAGGAGGAGGGCGAGCCCGAAGAGAAACCTCAACATGGATTCCCGCCTAACACGCCGACCGGCCGGGCGCCAGTTCCCTGCCTGTGCCGATATCGAACCATGGATGGCTCCGACGAGCTTTGCTCGGCGGGAGGTCAGTCGATCAGCCCCTTGTCCCTGGCTGCCCTGCCGAGCTTCTCCTTGAGCCGCTCGAAGCGCTTCCGCAGCGCCGCCTCGCTGGGCGGTGCCGAACCTTCCTCGGTCAGGACCACCGCCACCTCCCGCCAGGACAGGCCGCGGTCGACGCGGAGGATGAGGAGGGTCTTCTCCTCGGGCTCGAGCGCCTCGCGCAGCTGCGCCACTCTCTCCCTGCGCCAGGCGCGCTCGGGCGTCAATGCGGAGCGGACCTCCTCCGCGATGCGAGAGGCTTCGCTCGTCTCCAGTCTGCGGCCGCGCTGCCGGTAGGGATCGCGCGCGAAGCGAGCGCTGGCGTTCCAGGCGATACGGTACGCCCAACCGCGCAATGACGATTCGCCCCGGTAGCCGGGCAGGCCTTTCCAGAGGTCCTCGGCAAACTGCGAGAAGACCTCGTGGGCGTCAGGCTCGCTGCGCAGGAGCGCAGAGAGGTAGCTCAGCACCTGTGGACCGAGCTGCCTGATGGCCGTGCTCGCGGCCTCGCGGACCCGGCCTTCCGCGAGCAGCGCCTGCACCCGCGTCTCGAGCGACATGCTCGTGATCTAGCATGGCCGCAGCGGACCGCAGAAAGCTGCCCTGGCGCCGCACCATGCGCCGTCGTGGCCCACCAGCTCAGGGGTGTGGCGCACCCGTTCAACGCGCCCCCCACGAGAATGGCACTCATTCACATCCCCAGCGCCGCCGCCAGCTCCGAGGCGGTGCGGACGATCGCGGCGGCTCCCGCGCCGGCGAGCCGCTCGGGTGCGACCAGGCCCCAGCCCACGGCGACGAAGCGAAGCGGCGCCGCTCGTGCCATCTGGAGGTCGATCAAGCTGTCGCCGACCAGCACCGCCTGGGGGGGCAGCACGCCCCGGCGTTCGAGGATAGCGCGTGCCCCCTCGGGATCCGGCTTGCGGCGTGCCTCGTCGCCGCCGACCACCTCC
>MEMX01000095.1:62021-68807 GCA_001768075.1 Anaeromyxobacter sp. RBG_16_69_14
CCAGGCCGGTCAGGATCTTTCGCGCTAGCCTCCCTGGCTTGTTCGTGTGCACGGCGAGCGGAAAGGGCGCCACCTCCAGGAGCTTGGCGAGCCCCGGGAAGAGGACCGTGTGGTCGAGGAGGTGCTCCTCGTAGTGTTCCCACCAGGCCGCCAGGGCGCGGTCGCGCAGATCGAGGCGGGGCGCCACGGCACGCTCGATGAGCCTCGCGGCGCCCTCCCCGATGAAGCTCGACACCTCCGCGAGCGTCCGCTCGGGCAACCCCACCGTACGCAGCGCATGGTTCACGGCGAGGCAGAGATCGAGCTGGGAGTCGATGAGCGTACCGTCGAGGTCGAAGATGGCGAGGCGGATCATTTCTGGGACGCCTTCCCGTTCGGCGGTGCGTCGTTCTGGTCGAGGATGGTGAACTCGACACGGCGGTTCTTGGCCCGGCCGAGCGCGGTCGCGTTGGGCGCCACTGGCCGCTCGAACCCGTAGCCCTTCGCCTCGAGCCGCCCGGCTGCGACCCCACGCTGCTCCAGCGCTCGAACCACGGCGCGGGCGCGTCGCTGCGAGAGGTCCCGATTGTAGGCACGGCTGCCCACGTTGTCGGTGTGCCCCTCGACGCGGATCCGCTTCAACTCCGGGTGGGCGTTCAGCACCTGTGCGATCTCGCCGATGATGTGTGACGACTCGGGCCTGATGGTATCCCGGCCGGTGTCGAAGGTGATGGCGTCCTTGAGCGAAAGGCGGCTCGTCTCGATCTCGACCACCGGCTCCTCCGGCGAGGGCGGACAGCCGTCCCTCTTGGCCGGGCCGGGCTGGTCGGGGCACTTGTCGTCGATGTCCGGCACCTCGTCGCCGTCGCGGTCCGGGCAACCCTCGAGCTCGGCGGGGCCGGGCTGGTCGGGGCAGCGATCCTGCCCGTCGGGCACTCCGTCTCGGTCGCGGTCGGCCTCGGGGACCGGCGTGACCTCGTGGCCGTGCGCGGCGGCGGGGACGACGCGCTCCCAGCGCAGGCCGGCGAAGAGGCGGAACGACTCGCGGCCGTATCCGGCATCGCCGAACCAGGCCAGGCCCGTGCCGGCGCCGAAGTCCACCGCCAGGCTGCGCCAGACGCGCGCGCGCACGCCGGCGCGCACCGACAGTGGGGCTCGGTGGCGCGCGCTGCCGAGGTCGAGCCCGCGCGGCAGCTGGCCCGCCAGGTCCGCGATGGCGCGCCAGGAGGCAATCCGGCCGAGCTTCGGCAGGGGTATCGACGCGGCCAGGCCGTAGGTGAAGCCATCCTGTGCCACCAGCTGGAGGAACTGCCCGCTCTTGCGAAACAGGTACCCGAGCGACGCGTCCAAGCGGACCGGACCCACGGTGCGCCCGACGAGGAGTTGCGGCTGCACCGCGAGCCCGTCCGAGAAGAAGGCCTGGCCGTCGCCGGTGGGGAGCCGCAGTTCGAGCGCTGCCGCCACGTCGAGCGGGGTGCCGCGCAGGAGCGGGGACTTCCCGACGAGGCGGATGTCGCCGAGCGCGGTCGAGGCGATGGGCGCCGCGAGGTCGCCGCCGGCCCCGCCGGACGTGAGCAGCGAGAGGTTCGACCACTGGACCAGGGCGAAAGGGACATCGGTGCCGAGCTCGACCGGTCCGAGGGAGAAGCTGCCCAGGGCGTGCAGCGCGAGGCGGTCGCTGAGCAGGTAGCCCAGACGCCTGTCGCCGGACTTCAGCGAGAGGAGCCCGTGCGTGTAGTCGAGGAGCAACTCGGCGTGTGCGGCGCCGCGCTCCGCGGGCGCCGCCGTCTCGACGGCGAAGGCGCCGTTCGCGAGCGCGGACGGGCGCGAAGGGTCCGCGTCGAAGTCGCGTCGAGCTGGGTCGTCGGAGAGGGCCAGCCACGGCGCCGCGAGCGCAGCAACTGCGAGCAAGGAGACCGATCGCATGAGAGGAGGCACCTTAGCGTCAGACTCGTGTTTCGCCCTTTTCCAGGTGGGGGGGGTGGGGCGCCGCGGCACGGCGTCGCGCCACCCGCACCAGAGCGTCGCAGACGGTCGGATCGATCTGGCTGCCGCGAAGCCGGAGGAGCACCGAGATCGCCTCCTCCACCGCCATCACGGGCTGGTACGAGCGGACCGAGGTGCACGCGTCGAGGGTGTCCGCCGCATTCACTATTCGTGCAATAAAGGGGATGTCCTCGCCGGCCTGGCGGTCGGGGTACCCCGTGCCGTCCCAGCGCTCGTGATGGTTTCGGACGGCGGGGAGGGCGGAACGGAGGAAATCGACGCCACGCAGGATCTCGGCGCCGATGGCGGGGTGCGCTTTCATCAGCTCCATCTCGTCCCTGGCGAGCGCGGCCGACTTGTGGAGGATAGCCTCCGGGATCCCGATCTTCCCCACGTCGTGGAGGAGACCCCCGTAGGCGAGTGCCTTGAGGTCGCCGTCCTTGACGCCGAGCTCCTGTCCGATGGCGACGGCCAACTCCGAGACTCGCTGGCTGTGGCCGCGCGTCGAAGGGTCCTTCGCGTCGATGGCCGAAGTGAGGCTGCGGATGGTGGCGAGATAGCCTGCCTCGAGGGCGGCGATGAGCTGCCGGTTCTCGCGATCGTAGCTCTCGAGCTCTCGGGACATGTGGTTGAACGTGTAGGCGAGCTCGCCTATCTCGTTCTTCACGGTGACTGGCACCTGCCGCCCGAAGCGGCCGCGCGCGATGTCGAGGGCGCCGCGGACGCACTCGGCCACGGGCCGCGCCAGGCTCCTCGCGAACCAGGCGGAGAGGGTGACGGCGACGGCGAGCGCGAGCAGCCCTGCCAGCAGCGCCGAGCGAAGCAGCCGGCCCGCGCCGAGCGCGCCCTCGCGCTGTCCCTCCGGCGTGGCTGGCCGCTCTGCGCCGGGCTCGTTCGGGACGAGGACGGACCCGCCTCCGACGGCGCGCGCCTCCGCGCGCTTGCGCGCCGCGCGCTCCTCGGCGAGTGCGCGGGCGCCCCGCCCGAGCTCGGCGCTGGCCTCCCGGACCAGGATCCACCCGAACACCCCGGACGGCACGGCGCCCGCCAGCAGCATGAGCAGGAGTGTCGAGCGGAAGAGCCTCATCGCTCCTTGCGGGTGGCCTTGGCGAGGGCCTCCTCGATCGTCCGCTTCTTGAAGGGCTTCTCGAGGATCGCGTCGGGGGTCTCGATGCCATCGAGCTCGCGCATCGACGAGTCGCTTATGGCGCTCAGGAGCACGGCCGGCATGACGAGCCCGCGCTCGCGCATCGCCCTGAGCGCGTCGAGCCCGGAGAGCTTCGGCATGAGAAAGTCGAGGATGACGGCGTCGGGCTGCTCGCAGGCGGCGAGATCCACCGCCTCGGCGCCGTTCCCGGCCGCGACAACGGCGTGGCCGAGATCGATCAGCATGTCGGTGAGGAGCAGGCGAATGGTCTGGTCGTCGTCGGCGATGAGCACCTTCATGATCACTCCGCGGCGTGTCGCAGCGCGAGGATACCACCGCGAGGTACTGCCAGCGTTCAGGGGCCCAGACCGACCCAGGTCGTGCCGTCCTCGAACACCTCCCGCTTCCAGATCGGGGCCTCGCTCTTCAGGCGTTCGATCGCGGCCTCGCAGGCACGGAAGGCAGGCGTCCGGTGCGGCGCCGCACAGGCGATCACCACCGCTGCTTCGCCCGGTGCGAGGTGGCCCACACGGTGGATGATCGCGACGGCCGCACCGTGCTCGCGCTCGATCTCGGCCGCCAGGCGTGCCAGCGTCCGCTCCGCCATGGGAAGGTAGGCCTCGTACTCGAGGCGCACCACCTTGCGGGTCTTCGTCTCTGCGCGCACGTCGCCCTGGAAAGTCACCACCGCGCCACGGCTGGGTGCGCGGACGGCCTCCACTGCGTCCGCGAGTACGAGCGGGCGCTCCACGATCCGGCAGACCGGCGCCCCACCCGAGACGGGTGGGATGATCGCCACCTCGGCCCCATCGGGTACGGCGTCGCCGTCTTCCGCCAGTTCCTGGTTCACCGCCAGCCGACAGCGGGGCAGCACCCGCGCGAGGGCGGGATGTCTCTCGAGGAGGGCTCGGCGGAGGTCGGCGACAGTTGCAGTCGCGAGTTCCAGCGTCTCGCGTGCTGCTCCTGTCGCCTCGCGGGCGGCGGCGAAGTAGAGGACTGTGAGGGACACGACCACATCTTACCTCGCCGCCCTTATCTTTTCCTCATCCTCAGCGACGGAATATACGGGCGAGATCGCCGAAGAGCGTGACGGCGACGAGCAGGCCGACCAGCGCCACGAATCCCGCCAGGTGGACGATGTTCTCCAACCGCTGGTCCACGCGCTTCCTCGTCACGATCTCGTAGACGAGGAAGACGAGTCGGCCGCCGTCGAGCGCGGGCAGCGGGAGCAGGTTGAACAGCCCGAGCGCGATGGAGATGAACCAGACGATCGTGATGAACGGAGCCGCGCCGGCGCGGGCGCTGCGCACCATCTCCTGCGCGATACCGAGCGGCCCGCGGAGCTCTGCGCGCTGACGCCCCGTCACCATCTGTCCGAGGCCGGAGAGGATCTCGCCCGCCCGCTGGTTGGTGATCCGCAGGCCTGCCAGCAGGGCCTCGGCGGGTCCGGCCCGGACGACGCGCGCCGCCTGGCCCACGCCGAGGCGTCCGCGCCCGGCCGCGGCGTCAGGCGTGGCGACGATCTCGATGGGCGCACCCTCGCCGCGCTGTACCGAGAGCTTGGCAGGCTTGGCCGGGTGGGCGACGATCTCGGTGACGAGGGCGTCCCAGGTTGCCACCGGCCGACCATCGACCGCGAGGACGCGATCGCCGGTGGGCAGGCCGGCGCGCTCCGCTGCGCCGGCGGGCAGGACCTCACCCAGCAGTGCTGCAGGATCGGGCTCGCGGAAGCCGAGGCTGACCAGCATGGCGGCGGCGAGCAGGACCGCGAAGGCGTAGTTCATGGCCGGGCCAGCCAGGATGACGAGCAAGCGGCGCCACGCGGCCTGGTTCGCGTAGGCGCCCTGGTCCCCTTCCTCGATCTCCTCGCCCGCGGCCATGCCGGCGATCTTGACGTAGCCGCCGAACGGGACCGCCGAGAGCACCCACTCCGTGTCGCCGCGGCGTCGTCGCAGCAGCACCGGGCCGAAGCCGACGCTGAAGCGCTCGACGCGCATCCGGCAGAGCCGCGCCAGCGCGAAGTGACCGAGCTCGTGCACGACCACGAGCACGCCGAACGCGACGACGACGACGAGCACGATCAAGGTGTAGCTGGCGGATGAGCCGAAGAGGTGAGGCATCGAGAATCCCTAACACGCGATCCGTGCGAACGTCATTTCAACGGTTCCGGCTCGCGTTCGCCCTCTTGCACCGCGGGCCTCCAGCGGGGCTCCCTCCTACTGCTCCCCTCCCATCTCCTCGGCCGAGAAGAGGTCCACCACCGCCTCGGGTTCCTGCCAGGCGTGCGGGGGCAAGCCCGCCTTGAGGCAGGTGCGCTCGAGGAAGGTGATGCGATCCCAGGCCTGCTCCACCGCCACCCGCGGCAGGAGGGCGCCGCGGCGCCAGCCTAGCTGGACCAGCACCCCATCCCGGCCCACTTCGAGGTCTTCGGGATCGCGCATGCGACGGCGCGGATCCAGGGCGGAGATGCGCACGTCGAGACGGTCGAGTTCGTCGGCCCGAACCGGCTCGAAGCGCGGATCCTCGCTGGCTGCGCTGGCCGCCATGCGCGCCACCGTGTTCGCCAACGAGCCGGCCGGCGCGAACGTCCCGACACAACCGCGCAGCTGTCCGTCCACGAGGAGCGTCACGAACGCACCGCGCGGCGCGGCAAGCGGGCCGTGGTCGGGCCAGGCCGGGTCGGGGCCGAGCCCGAGCCTCTCGCGCACCGCCCCTCTCGCGATGCACAGGAGCGCGGTGCGGTCACCCGCTGCGAGGTGTGCTGCGGCGCTCAGCTCGCGGCTCCCGGCCAGGCCGGAGCACCGGTCGGCGCTCTCGCCCTTTCTCGTCACAGCCGCCTCCGGGCCCCCGTGAGCAGGTAGCGGCGTACGTCGGCCAGGATCTCGGCGTGGTCGAACGCGATCGGGCTGGGCAGGCCCGTCCAGCGGAAGGCCTCCGCGCGCGCTGCGTCGTCGCCGCCCGCGGGCTCGCCCGAGGCACGGCCTATGAACACGGTGGTGATGGTGTGGCGGCGTGGATCGCGGCGGGGGTCGGAGTAGGCGTGGAATTGCTCGATCAGGTCTACCTCGAGTCCGGTTTCCTCGCGCGCCTCGCGCACCGCGGCGGCCTCCAGCGTCTCGCCCTCGTCCACGAAGCCGCCGGGGAGCGCCCAGCCAGACGGCTCGTTCAGGCGCTCGATGAGCACGACGCAGTCGTCCGGAAGGACGATGACGACGTCGACGGTTGGCTTGGGATTGCGGTGCTCGGCCATTGGCTGGGGTCTCACAGCGGCGACCAGTTGATGTGATTCTCCAGCGTCACCGCCGCCGCTGTGAGCTGATGTCCGGCGCCTTGCGGCGCCTCAAGCGGAGGGGAGAACTCTCCCCCCGCGCCCCCCATCTCGAGCGTCAGTTCATGTGGCATGCGCTATCAGGGCGGCACGATGAGAGGGCTCCCAGTGCCCGAAGCAGGAGCCGGCGCAGGCACCGCGGACGGCGGGAAGGCCTTCTCGACGAGGAGGCGCGCGAATGGGATGCGAGCGCCCGGGAGCCCGCCGCGCAGCGCGCGGGCGCTGGCAGTGGCCAGCCGCGCGTGGGTCGCGTCTCCGGCGCGATCCAGGTGATCTGCGATCGCGAAGAGGCGGGACGCCCACAGCTCCCGGCGCGCGCCGTCGAGCTCGCTCTCCACCGCGAGGG
>MEMX01000095.1:68842-75213 GCA_001768075.1 Anaeromyxobacter sp. RBG_16_69_14
GGTCGAGACCGCGATCTCGTCGAGCTTCTGCGCGAGCGCGCGCAGCGCGACCTCGTCGGCGAGCCAGCCCCGCACGAGCGGCAGGTCGTGGAGTCCGCCCGACGCCCCGAGCGCGGCGGTCTCCTCGTCGTCGGGCAGCGGAGCGAAACGCGCCGCCGGATCGAGGGGGGGCGTGGTGGGGCCGAGTCGCGCCAGCCAGGTGTCGGCGCCCTCCGGTGCGGTCGTCCCGGCCACCTCGTTCAGCTTGCGTGCCGTCGCGACGAGGGCTTTCGCCTGCTCGCGGTCGATCTCGGTGACGCCCATGGCGCGGCCGCGCGCCAGGAGATCCTTGCCGAAGCTGCGGTATTCCTTGCGGCCGAGGACCCCGAGGTACAGCTCGATGAGCCCCTTCTGATCGGAGACGACAGCCTGCCCGATCTCGATGCGCTTGCCCGGTACGTGGCGACCTATCCAGATGGCGCGCTCACCGTGCCCGTCCATGGCAGAAGCGAAGCAGGGCAAGGGCAGCTCGGGCGCCGTGGGGGCAGGCGAGGGCATGACACGGCGCAACTCCGGCACCACCACTCCGCGTGTCTTCAGGAGGTAGAGGGCGCGCTTGGCCTCCTTGGCCACCTCCTTGTTCCGGTGGCCGGCGGCGACGGCGAGCAAGTCGCCGCGGCGGGCGGTCGCCGCAGCGCGCAGGACGGCGATGGCAAGCGACGCCGGAAGCGTCAGGATCTCCTCGGGATTGGCCTTGCCGATGCCAAGGACGAGGCGCGACGCGCGGCCGACGTCCTCTCGCGGTGCTCCGGCGACCGTCGCGATCTCCTGCGTCTCCCGGTTGGGGTCGCGGAGCATCTCGAGGAGCGCATCACAGTCGAGGTTCGTCATTCCACGCCGGAATCTACACGCCGCGCCCGGCTGACTCAACGAGTGATGACCTCCGAGAGGGGCAGGACCGCTCGCTTGACACGTTCTTTCGTCGTACGCTTCGCCTTCCCCAAAGTGCCGGCAGGTCAGACCCCTGCCTGCCAGGATCAAGAGGAGTACACGCCATGACGAAGCGCCTCTACCTCACGCTCGCCCTCGTCACCGCGAGCGCGTTCGCTCTCACCGTGGCCGCGCCCGTCCATGCCTGCCAGGACTGCGACTGCCCCAGGAAGGCCGGTGCCAAGAAGACCGACTCGAAGTCCGACTCGAAGCCCGAGGCGAAGCCTGACTCGAAGCCGGTCGAGAAGCCCACCGGGAAGCCCACCTCGGGCGAGAAGAAGGCCGCGCTTACCACGCCACCGAGCATGCGCGTCGCTGCCGGCGACGAGGACAAGTGCGAGTGCGAGAAGGGTGGCAAGGGCTGCACGTGCAAGAAGGGCCAGTGCAAGTGCGCCAACTGCGGGCAGGCCCCCGATCGGTCTTGATGCCGGGAGAGGTCGGCGTGCCGTAGCTCGCGAGGGCGAGAGGCCGTAGCTCCCGCCTACCTCGCCCGCACTGCGAGGGCAATGGCGCAGAGGATGAGCGCGCCGCCGGCGAGCTGCATCGGCGCGAGCGCTTCGCCCAGGACGGTCCACGCCAAGGCGGCGGCGAGCACCGGCTCGAGCATGGCGAGCAGCATCGCGACGCTGCCGCTGAGCGAGGCGAGCGCAGCCGCGTAGAGCGTGAACGGCAGGGCCGTCGCGAGGAGGGCGACGTACAGGAAGTATGGCCAGTCCGGCGCGGCGATGGTGGCGAGCGCGTGCCAAGGCGTCCGCACGGGCACGAACGCGAGTGAGCCGAGGGTGAGCCCGACGGCGAGGAGGGGCGTCGCGCGCGTTCCACGGCGGAGCAGCGAACCTCCGATGATCGTGGCGCCGGCGAAGCTGAACGCAGAGGCCAGGCCCCAGGCTAAGCCTACGAGCGGCACGCGCACGCCGCCCCCCGGGAGGACGAGCAGAGCCGACCCGGCGATCGCGACGATCTGCGCGATGAGAATGGGTGCTGGAGGGAGTCGCCGTGCCCGGGCGGCTTCCCATGCAGCCACCAGGAGAGGCGCGGTGTACTGGAGGAAGATGGCCACCGCCACGCCGGCCGCCGCGATCGCCTCGAAGTAGGTGAGCTGCACGGCCGCGAGCACGAGCGCGTAGGCCAGGACCCGGGGCAGCGCTTGGATGGAGGGGCGCGCGCCGCCGCGAGCGAGCGCCACCGGCAGGAGTGCGAGACCACCCAGCAGCATCCGCACCTGGACGAGGTGCGTCGGCTCGACGGCACGCTGGAACAGGCTCCGCGCGACGACCCCGCTGATGCCCCACAGCGCCGCCGCCGCGAGCACCTGCGCCACCGCCTTCCCGTGGCGGGAGTGTAGCGCAGAGCGGTCGAGGGGAGGGGCGGCGGACAGGCGCGCGAATGTATTTGACATCCTCTCCGGCGTGAAGCCCGGAGATTATACTGGTTTTACGCGACCTTCTGGAACTTCGACGCCGGAACGCCGCACACCGGGCACTTGTCAGGGGGCGTGCCGAACTCGAGGTAGCCGCAGACGGGGCACAGATATACGTCCATCGCGGAGAGGTCCGCGCCCGATTCGAGGGCGGCCAGTCCTTGGCTGAAGAGGCCAGCATGGACCTTCTCGACGGCGCTGGCGAAACCGAGCATGTGGCGCGCCTTGTGGCCCTCGGCCAGCGCTTGCTCGACCATGGGGGGGTACATCTCGGTGAACTCGTACGTCTCGCCGGCGACGGCAGCGCGCAGGTTCTCGACCGTCGAGCCGACGCCGCCCATGTTGGCGAGGTGCGCCAGCGCATGGAGGGTCTCGGCCTCCGCTGCCGCGCGGAACAGCTTCGCGATCTGCGTGTACCCTTCCTTGTCGGCCTGTCGGGCAAAGGCGAGGTACTTGCGGTTGGCCTGGCTCTCGCCCGCGAAGGCGACCTTGAGGTTCTCGGTAGTGTTCGGCATGCCCGACTCGCTAGCGCGAGCGCCTGTGCGCATGCCATGACCGCGATCAAGCGATGAGCCGAAAAGCACGATCGCGCTTAGTTCCGGAGTTCGCGGTACGCCTCTCTCCCTATCCTGCGGGGAGAGTGTGAGCCCATGTTTTTCCGCTCCCGGCTCCTGTGCTGATCGGCGCTCAGGCGCTCACCTCTCGCCCAGCGCTCGCCGGCTGCCCCCGCGCTCCCTATGGTGCTGGAGCACCTTGCCCAGGTAGTGTCCGGTGAAGCTCTCCTGCACCTGCGCCACCTGCTCGGGCGTGCCTTCCGCGATGACGCGTCCGCCCTCGTCGCCGCCCTCGGGGCCGAGATCGACGAGCCAATCGGCGCACTTGATGACGTCGAGGTTGTGCTCGATGACGATGACCGTGTTGCCGGCCTCGACCAGCCGGTCGAGGACGTGGAGAAGTCGGCGCACGTCCTCGAAATGGAGTCCGGTGGTGGGCTCGTCGAGGATGTACAGCGTCCGCCCGGTGCCGACCCGAGCCAGCTCGCGGCTGAGCTTGATGCGCTGCGCCTCGCCTCCGGAGAGGGTGGGGGAGGGCTGGCCCAGCTTGATGTAGCCGAGCCCCACCTCGTCGAGCGTCTGGATGACCCGCAGGATCTCGCGGTGATGCGCAAAGTGCGCCATGGCCTCGTGCACGGACAGATCGAGCACCTCGGCGATGTTCTTGCCCTTGAACTGCACCCGCAGCGTGGCCTCGTTGAAGCGCTTCCCCCCGCAGACCTCGCAAGGCACCAGCACGTCGGCGAGGAAGTGCATCTCCACCAGCTTCATGCCGTCGCCCTGGCACGCCTCGCAGCGGCCCCCCTTCACGTTGAAGCTGAAGCGTCCCGGCTGGTACCCGTAGGCGCGCGCCTCGGGTGTCTGCGCGAAGACGTCTCGGATGGCGTCGAACACCTTGGTGTACGTGGCTGGGTTCGAGCGCGGGGTGCGGCCGATGGGCTGCTGGTTGATGTCGATGACCTTGTCGATCTGTTCGTGGCCGAGGATGGCCTGGTGCTTGCCGGGCACTTCACGCGTGCCGTAGAAGAGGCGCATCAGCGCCGGGCGCAGGATGGCGTTCACGAGCGTGGACTTGCCCGCGCCCGAGACGCCCGCCACCGCGGTGAGGGTGCCGAGCGGGAAGCGGACCGTCACGTCCTTCAAGTTGTTCGCGCTCGCGCCGGCGATGGTGATGGCGCCGCGCGCCTTGCGCCGTCGCTCCGGAACCGGGATCTCGCGCCGGCCCGAGAGATACGCGCCGGTCAGCGAGGCTGGGTTTGCCTTCACCTGGGCCGGCGTGCCCTCGGCCACGATCTCGCCGCCCCGCTCGCCCGCGCCCGGGCCGAAGTCTATGAGCCAGTCTGCCTCCTCCATCGTCTCCTGATCGTGCTCGACCACGATGACGGAGTTGCCGATGTCGCGCAGCCGCTTGAGCGTGGCGAGGAGCTTGCCGTTGTCGCGCTGGTGCAGGCCGATGGACGGCTCGTCGAGGATGTAGATGACGCCGGTGAGCTCGGAGCCCATCTGGGAGGCGAGCCTGATGCGCTGGCTCTCGCCGCCCGAGAGCGACGGGCCAGGCCGGTCCAGCGTGAGGTAGCCGAGCCCGACGTCCAGGAGGAACTTGAGCCGGTTCTTGATCTCCTTCAGCAGCTCGTCGGCGATGCGCGCCTCGGAACCCTCGAGCGCGAGCGCGCCGAGCCAGGCGTAGGCCTCGACGATGGTCATGCGAGACAGGTCGACGATCCCCTTGCCGCGGATGCGCACGGCGCGGCTCTCGGGCTTCAGGCGCTCCCCGCGGCACCTGGGGCACGGCTTGTCGGAGAAGTAGCGCATGTAGTAGCGCCGCATCGCCTCCGACCCGGTCGACTTGAACCTCCGGTGCAGCTGGTTCACCACCCCTTCCCAGACGATGCGGGTGCGGTTCGTCCCCGCGTTGCCGTTGAGGACCACCTCGCGCTGCGCCCTGGGGAGCTTCGCCCACGGCGTGTCGAGGTCGATCGCGAGCGAGCGCGAGAGGTGCTCGACGAACTCGAAGGTCCAGCCCTCGCCCTTCTCCATCCCGCTCGCCCAGGGATCGACCGCCCCTTCACGAATAGTTAGAGAAGGATCGGGGATGATGAGATCGGGGTCCATCTCCGCGCGACAGCCCAGCCCCTGGCAGTCGGAGCAGGAACCGAGCGGGCTGTTGAACGAGAAGGCCTGTGGTGTGAGCTCGCCGAAGGACAGGCCGCAGACGTGGCACGCGTTGAGCTCGGAGAAGAAGCGGTCGTGCCTCTTGTACTCCTCCGGGTCGCCCGGGCCGACCTTCTGCTCCCTGGCCGCGTCGGCCACGATGAGCGTGCCCTTCCCCTCCCGCAGCGCCGTCTCGACCGAGTCCGTGAGGCGACCGCCGATTTCGGGCTTCACGACGAGGCGATCGATGACGAGCTCGATGTCGTGCTTCAACTTCTTGTCGAGGGCGAGCCGCTCCTCGAGCGAGTGGACGACGCCGTCGACGCGGATGCGCGCGAACCCGCGCTTGTGCGCGTCGCCGAGCAGCTCCCGGTACTCGCCCTTGCGGTTCTGGACGAGCGGTGCGAGCAGGAGGATGCGTGAGCCCTCGGGCATTTCCAGGATGGAGTGGACGATCTGCTGCGCCGTCTGCTTGCCCACCGGCCGCCCGCAGCCCGGGCAGTGCTGCACGCCCACGGAGGCATAGAGGACGCGCAGGTAGTCGTGCACCTCCGTGATGGTGCCGACCGTCGAGCGCGGGTTGTTGGACGCGGCCTTCTGCTCGATGGAGATGGTCGGCGAGAGGCCCCGGATCGTGTCGTACTTGGGCTTCTCCATCTGGCCGAGGAACTGTCGGGCGTAGGAGGAGAGCGACTCGACGTAGCGGCGCTGGCCCTCGGCGTAGAGCGTGTCGAAGGCGAGCGAGCTCTTGCCCGATCCGGAGACGCCGGTGAAGACGATCAGCTTCTTCTTGGGGATCTCGAGCTGGACGGACTTCAGGTTGTGCTCGCGGGCCCCTTTCACGACGATGGCTTCGGGCTCGCTCATGGAACGGCTTTCTTAACGGAGCGCGGCCTCGAAGGCCAGACGTCGCCCGGCTCGTTTCCTTCCTGCGCCAAACGCAGTATCACCGGCAGGGCCTCGCAGAAGCGCTCCGACGCGTCATCAAGTTCGGAGCACCCGGAAAGAATCACTGCCGGATCGAAAGAGCGGTCGCGTGCTACCCCAGGAGTAGTAGGGCGGGGGCTTGTCCCCCGCCGTGGGGCATCATCAGTACCCCGGCTGTACCCCATGTGAAAAGGGGCGGACCATGGCGGAGCTCCGGAATGACAGCGGTGCCCTGCGGTTCGCAGTCGAACTGGTGGGACAGGTGCCGGTCCGGCCCCTGCTCGCGCTGGAGGCGACCGACGCTGCGAACGGGCAGCTGCTCGCCTCCGCTGGCCTCGAGTACCTCGACC
>MEMX01000095.1:75237-86017 GCA_001768075.1 Anaeromyxobacter sp. RBG_16_69_14
GGCCGCTCGTTCGCCTGCCAGCGCTTCGTTTTTCGCTCGGCGCGGTGGAGCGGCTCGTCTCGGGCGTGGCCGACCTCGTGCGGGGCAGCTCGCCCGGGCTCGCCTGGCGGCCGGAGGAGGACGCCGCGGTCGGCCTCCAGCTCGGGGTTGCGCCGGGGGGCGCCGTCATCGAGGTCGGGCTCGATCTGGGCCTGTTCCTGACGGAGTCGGCCGGCGTGCCGCGGCGGCCCGGGGCCGAGCTGGCCCTCTTCCGCTTCCGCGCCGTCCAAGCCGATCTCGTTCGCTTCTCGGATGCGCTCGCCCGCGAGCTTGCGGCGGCCGCCCAGGGATGACCGCCGTTCTCGAGCCGGTGGATCCCGCGTGACGGCGAGCGGAAGGGAGGACGGCGGTCCAAGTCTAGGTCCAGGGGGTTGCGGCCGCGGAGGACGCGCCTGCGCCCGCCTTCAACTCGCTGGCTCGAGCGTCTGTTTCGGGCTGATGGCGGTCCTGGCGCGGCGGCTCTCGCGCGACCCGGGCGGATTCACCGCGGGGCAGCTCGCCGTCGTCCGGTTCGTGGCGGGCGCCCTCCTCTCGCTCGTCGTGTTCCGCCTCCGCCCCGGGCTCTACCGCCCGCACAACGTCCGCCTCCTCGTCTCGCGTGGACTCTCGGGCGGGCTGGTGGTCGTCCTCTACTTCGCCGCGCTGGCGCGCATCCCGGCAGGGGAGGCGGGGCTCCTCTACAACCTCTTCCCCATCATCGCGACGGTGATGTCCATTTTCACCTTCGGCGAGCGGCCGACCGTCCACCTCGCCCTGGCGCTGCTGGCGGCCACCGGCGGCGTCGCGCTCGTGCTCGGCGAAGGGGCGCTGCAGATGGGCGTTGGCTGGGGCGAGGCGGCGGCGGCCGCCTCCGCCGTGTTCGCGGCCACGAGCGCCAACGTCATCCGGGCCATGCGCGCTACCGACAACGCGGCGACCATCTTCTTCTGGTTCTGCGTGGCAGGACTGCCGGTCGTGCTACCCTTCGCGCTCGACCCCTGGCCGGCGCTGGGCGCCCCGTGGGCGAGCGCGCTCTTGATGGCGCTGGCCGCTTACGCCGCGCAGCTGCTCATGACCCATGCGTATGGCGCGCTCTCCATCTCGGAAGCGGCGGTGTGGCTGCAGCTCACGCCCATCGCGCAGTACGCGCTGGCGGTGCCGCTCCTGGGCGAGCGTCCCGGCCTCACCGGTCTGGCCGGCGTCCTGCTCGGGGTGGCCGGCGTGGCGTATGGGACCGTCCTGGGGCGCCGCCCGGCGGTTCGCGTCTCCGGCGCTCCGGGCGCATCGCGGGCGGGCGACGACGCACCCCCCGTGTAGCGCTCGAGTTCGCGTTGCGACCGGCGACCGCAGCGCTCCTGGGTAGGCCGGGGTGGCGGCCCTTCTCGTCCGTTCCCATGCTTTCGCCACGAAGGCCCCGATCGGGGCGGCCTCTTCCCCACGCAAAGCAAGCGCTTGCCTGATATGCGTCGCCACCGCAGGGAGGTCCACGCGGGAGCGGTTTGACGATGCGGGTCAACATGAAACGAGGGACATGATGCGAAAGGCAATCGCAGCGCTGTTTGCGGGCTCGACCTTGATGCTCGGAGGTTGCCTAGCGGTCGCTACGCCTGCAGCTGGCCTCATCTACACCGACGTCCAGTGGCCCGGCGGCGCGACTTCAAATGGCGATTCGAACAAGACTGGGAAGGGCGAGTGCACGTCGATCCTGGCGATGGTGGCGACCGGTGATTGCAGCATCGAGACGATCGCCAAGACCGCCGGGATCACGAAGATCCACCACATCGACAACCATACGACCTCCATCTTGGGTGTCTACGGCAAGCTCGTGGTGACCGTGTACGGAGAATAGGCGTGTGAGCAGGCGCGGTCGCTGGATTGGCAACTGAGCGAGCCGCAAGGTCATTCTGGCCAGATTGGCCTTGCGGTCCAACTGGAGTGGTTTCCGACCAGTAGAGCCTTGCTGTCGGCTGGAAGGGGTTGCCGAGCGCGCAGGTGTCATGACCCCTTTGGCTGACACAGGAAAGCGGTTCCGCGTGGATGGCTCGAAAGGGATCGCCCCGCGCCATGTTTTCGGTGTCATGCCGGGACGGAATCTTCTTGCTCACGACGGGCAGGGGCGAGTATGCAGTCGCCCCGAGGGAGAATCTGCATTTGCGACACCTCCGTCACGACATCCCCTCTCCGTCACGAAACTCCATAAGGAGCGAATGCATGCGTAAAGCACGATGGACAATGGCCGTCCTCATCCTCGCGACCGGTACTGCGTATGCCCAGGCAGAGCAGGGCGAACCCGCCAGCGGGCTCAAGGGTACAGGGAAGTACGGCACGGCGGGGTGCGGGCTCGGATCGCTGGCCTTCGGAGATCAGAAAGGCGGGATCCAGATCATCGCTGCCACGCTCAACGGCACGGGCGGGAACCAGACGTTTGGAATCACCTCGGGCACGTCGAACTGCGGCGAGGCCACGGTCGGCGTGTCCGGGACGAAGGTCTTCATCGAAGGCAACCGCGAGGCGCTGTCCAAGGACGCGGCCCGCGGCAGCGGGGAGACCATCGACACGTTGACCGTGCTCGCGGGCTGCAAGGACTCCAAGGTCGTTGGCGCGACACTCCAGAAGCGCTTTTCCGAGCTCTTCCCGGGAGGCGAGAGCACGCCGGCAGAGAAGGTCTCCGACGCTGTCATCGGGAGGCTCCGCGCGGAACCGTCGCTCGCGTGCGGGGCGATCGGCTAGGCTCTCTCGTGGTGGCGAGGGGGGTGTGGCGTGCCCGTCCGCCCCCCTCTCCGCGCATGCACCACTGGTCGTTCTCGCGGGCAAGGACGGTGGCCCGCGGCGCCGGCCCCGGGTGCGTCGGCGCGGTAGCTGCCATCGCCGTCGCGCTCGCGCCGAGCATCGCTCGGGCCGTGGAGCCCGACCCGCGCTACCTCGACGAGCTCGTCGGTGCCGCGCGCGCGGCGGGCGTCGCGCGGGACCAGGGATGGCTGCGGCTCGGGCACTGGCGCTCGCGGCTGCTGGGCGGGTTCGAGAGCGAAGCGGACGGCCCTGCCTTCTTCCTCGCGCCTGACGGCAAGCGCGACCCGGAGACCGAGCTGGAGGCCACGCTGCGTGGCTTCTTCGCGCCCGAGCCCGTGGCCCCCGGCGATGCGACCTCCGATCACCCGCAGTGCCGGTTCCCGGCCCGCTTCGCCTTCCTGGCGCGCGCCCTGCGTTTCGACCTCGCGCGGCTTCCCCCTCGCGGCTGCCCTCGCTTCGAGGAGTTCTGGCGACGTGTGGGTGCGCGCTCGGTCGCGGTCGTCTTTTCCTCCTACTATCTCAACAACCCTGCCTCGGCCTTCGGCCACACCTTCCTTCGACTCGGTAAAGCGGTGGCGGGCGTCAGACCCGATCGACTGGAGCTCATCGACCAAGGGGTCAGCTACGGAGCGACGCCCGACACCACGAATCCGTTCGCGTACGTGGTGAACGGGCTCACGGGCTCGTTCCGGGGCGACTTCAAGGTCCTGCCGTACTTCTACAAGGTCCGCGAGTACGCCGACTACGAGTCGCGGGACCTGTGGGAATACGAGCTGGACCTCGAACCGCTCGAGCGGGCCATGCTGGCGGGACACCTCTGGGAGCTCGGGCAGACCTGGTTCGACTACTTCTACCTCACCGAGAACTGCTCGTATCACGTGCTCGGCGTGCTCGAGGCGGCTGCGCTCCGCCTGAAGCTCTTGACCCGTGTCGGGAAGATCACGCTGCCCGCCGATACGGTGAAGGCCCTCTTCGCCAATCCTGGGCTGGTGCGCGCCGTTCGTTTTCGGGCCTCCGCACGCACGCAACTGGGGGCGCGGGCGTCACTGCTCTCCGGACCGCAGCTGGACGAGGTGGCCATCCTCGCCGAGGGAGGGGAGCCAGCCGACTTCGTCCAGGCTCCCGAGGAGGAGCGCGTGCACATCCTCGACACGGCTCTCGACCTCGTGGACGTGCGCCACGGGCGCGCCATCGTGCAGGGTACCGATCCCGACGCCGACGCGCTGCGCCAGAGACTGCTCGAGCGTCGCAGCGCCATCCCGATCGCGAGCGAGCAACTCGCCATCCCGCCGCCCTCGCGCGGCGGTCCCGAGCGTGGACACGGTTCGATGCGCCTTGGCGCAGGCGGGGGCGTTTCCACGGCGGACGGACCGCTGGTGGTGCTCGACGGCCGGCTGGCGCTCCACGACCTGGCCGACCCTCCCGCTGGATTCTCGCCGACCACGCAGCTCGAGTTCCTGAAACTCCGCCTCACCCTGTTGCCGCGCTCGCGATCGCTCCGGCTCGACGAGGCGTCGCTCATGGAGGCGACGTCGCTGAACGCCTTCGACCGCTTCGAGCGGCGCATCTCGTGGAAGCTGCGCGCCGGTGCGGCGCGCGTCGTCGACGCTGGCTGCCCCGGGTGCGTGGCCGGCCGCTTCGAGATGGGGTTTGGCCCCGCGCTCCTCGCCCGCGGCGGCGCGCTGGCGGCGGCCGTCACCGCGGACGTGGAGCTCATGGCCGCGCCGGACCTCCGCGGCGCGGGGGGAGCTCCGCTTCGGCCGGGGCTCGGCCCGGGTGTGCTCGTTCGCCTGCTCGCCGGCGATCGCGGCGCGTTGCTGGGGACCGCGGCCTGGCGTTGGTTTCCCGCTGCGAGCCCCCGCAAGAGCCTGCAGTTCGGCGCCATCGGCCGCCTGTTCCTGGGTCGCGCATCGCTGCAGGCGGAGTGGCGCCGCGTGCCCCTGGCCCAGGAGGTCGTGCTCTCGCTCGAGGTCTATGGCGGTTGATCGCCGGCACGCCGGCCTCCGGGAATCGCCGAGCATCGGGAGGATCTGGGCTGGGGGGGCCCGGGGGGGGCTTGCGCTCCCCCGCTCGAGGACCGCCGTAGGCGATCCGGACATCATCCTCAGCGCGGCGGGGATACCCTATGTGCATGCATGTCAGGCTCGGCGAGTGATGACCGCTCGCCGTTTGGGCGCGGCTCTGCCGCGCTGAGGACCCCGAGATGACCGAGACCGTCGTCGTTCTCGTGACCGCGCCCAGCGCGGAGAAGGCGGCCGAGATCGCGCGCGCCGTCGTGCTGGAGAAGCTCGCCGCCTGCGGCAATGTCATCCCGGGCATCCGGTCCATCTACGCCTGGGAGGGAAAAATCCACGACGAGGCGGAGGCACTGCTCGTGTTGAAGGCGCCGCGAAGGCGATTCCAGGAACTCTGCGACCGCGTCGTCGCGCTCCACCCCTACGAGGTGCCGGAGGTCATCGGGTTCCCCATCGAGGGCGGCAACGAACGTTACATCGAGTGGATCATCCAGTCGATGTACTGAACCAGCGAATGGGATCAGGCCATCTCCACCACCAGCGGGGCGTGATCGCTGGTGCCGAACTCGCGGAGCGAGTCGCAGCGTGTGACGCGCCCGACCAGCTGCTCGCTCGCAAGCGCGTAGTCGATCCTCCAGCCGATGTTCCGCTGGCGCAGGTTTCGCCACGGGGCCCACCAGGTGAAGAGCGCGTCGTCGTCGGGGTGTAGCGCGCGCCCGAGATCGACCAGGCCGCGCGCGAGGATGCGCGCAAGGAGGTCGCGCTCCTCCGGGCGCTGGCCGATGGCGCCCGGCTTCCTCTCCTTCACGTGCACGTCGATCTCGGCTCGCGCCACGTTGAGGTCGCCGCACAGGACGAGCTGCCGCCCGCTCCCGTGCCGCTCGGAGACCCAGAGGTCGAGCGCCTCCAGAAACCTCATCTTGGCCGCGAAATCCTTCCCGCCGTTCGGGACGTAGATGGACGCGAAGGTGATGGGCCCGAGGTCCGCCGTTACGATGCGGCACTCGTGATCGAAAGGGGGATGCCCGAAACCAGGCCGATTCGCGGCAAGCGCGCGCCGCACGTGCAGCGCCACGCCGGAGTAGGCCGAGGCGCAGTGCCAGTAGGCCCAGTAGCCGCCCGGATCGAACAGGAGCCCCGGTACCTGCGCCTGGGCGGCCTTGATCTCCTGGAGGCACATCACGTCGGGCTTCTCCCGCTCCACGAAGTCCTGTAGCTGCGCCTCGCGGGCGCGGACGCCGTTCACGTTCCAGGTCGCGATCTTCATCTGATTAGCGCATGCCACATGAACTGACGCTCGAGATGGGGGGCGCGGGGGGAGAGTTCTCCCCTCCGCTTGAGGCGCCGCAAGGCTCCGGACATCAGCTCACAGCGGCGGCGGTGACGCTGGAGAATCACATCAACTGGTCGCCGCTGTGACTCGCCTGGCGACAGGCTATCCCCGACGACCGGTGGGGGACGAGCCCCCGCCCTACTTCTTGAAGAGGCTCTCGAGCGCGTCGCGCGGATCTTCCTCCTGCTGCGGCGCCTCGCCGAAGAGGGCGCCCAGCGCGTCTCGGGCGGAGCGCGACTTGACCCGGCGCCGGGACGCGCCGTCGCCCAGCTGGAATAGATCACACGCATTCGAGGCGACCTTGTCGACGATCTGCTCGGCGTGCGGTTCTCGGCACTCGTGCGGGGCCGACTCGTCGTAGTGGCGGCAGTCGACGCAGGCGTGCAGGTCGGCGTCGCACTCGGGACAGGTGGTTCGCCGTCCTACCGGCCCGTCCATGTGCAGCGTCGCGCCGCAACCGTAGCAAGTGGTGGCCATGAAATAATCATAGCCCGAACGCAGTGAACGGTGCCGTGACTTCGGCTTCAAGCATCCGGCGCGATGATCGTCGACGGCGCCAGGGCAAGGTCCTCGTGTTCGGGGATGGGCGGGCGTTCGGCGAGGTCCGGCGCCAGCACGGCCACCGTCTCCACGTCGAGGCGGATGCGCTCCCACTCCTCGCTCGGAACCGACAGGAACGCGGCGACGACGTCGGGATCGAACTGCGACCCGCGGCAACGGATCACCTCGTTGCGCGCGTCGGCGAAGGGTCGCGCGTTGCGATAGGGTCGGTCGCTGGTGATGGCGTCGAGCGTGTCCACGACGTGGAAGATGCGCGCCCCGATCACGATCTGGTCATACTTGAGGCCACCCGGATAGCCGGTGCCGTCCCACCTCTCCTGGTGCTGTAGCACGATCGACGACGCCGGGCGCAGGTAGTCGACGCGCTGCATCAGCGCCCAGCCCAGCTCGACGTGACGTTTCATCTCGGTCCACTCATCGGGCGAGAGCGGGCCGGGCTTGAGGAGCACCCTGTCGCGCACGCCGATCTTGCCGATGTCATGGAGCAGCGCTCCGTGCTCGATGACTGTGAGCGCCGGTTCGCGGATGCCGAGCTGTTGCGCGAGGCGCCGCGCGTAGAGCGACACGCGCCGCGAGTGCCACTGCGTCTCGGCGTCGCGGTAGTCGAGCGCGGCGATGAGTCCCTCCAGGAGGGCCTGGGTGCGCTGCCGCACGATCTCCTCGAGCGTGACGTTCATCTCGCGGAGCTGCCCGTTCTGCCGCTGCACCTCGGCGGTGAGACGCTCGTTCTCGCGCCGCAGGCGCGCCGCCTCGGCGGCCTGTGCCACCGTGGCCAGGAGTTCTTGCTGGTGCCACGGCTTCGAAATGATCCGATACACTTCACCCGAATTCACGGCCTGCAGGGCGACCTTGAAGTCCTCGGCGGCGGTGCAGAGGATGCGCGCGGCGCCCGGCACCCGCTCGCGCGCATGCTTGAGGAACGTGATGCCGTCCATCTCGGGCATCATGTAGTCCGAGATGATCACGAGCGGGCCATCGCTCTCCATGGCGACGATCGCCTCGCCGGGTGTCAGGCAGCAGCGGGTGCTGAAACCAGCCCCTTCAAGGACGCGGGAAAGCGCCCGGAGGATGAGCTCGTCGTCGTCGAGGATGAGGACGCGGTCGGGACTCATAGAGCAACCGGCGAGACACCAGTACCGGTCATCATACCCTTCGTTGCGCAGTTCGGAGAAATCCGCCCCGTTTCGCTCGAGCGAGCGCCCGCCAACCCAAACAAGGCGCATCGACGAACGGCGAAAGGCGAGTCGGTTGCAACCCCGGCTGGACCGACCCCACCGCTTCGGCTACGGACCACAGGCTGCGAGCTGCGGCTCGTGTGCAACCGTAGCCCGGAGTCCGTAGCCTGTATGCCCTTTTTAGAAGCTGGCGAGGAATTCCTCGTTCGTGTCGAATTCGGAGAGCTTTTTCAGGAGCCGTTCCATCGCCTCGACGGGCTTCAAGGAGGCGAGCGCGCCGCGAAGTTTGCGGATCTTCTCGATCTCCTTGGGCAGGAAGAGCTTCTCCTCCTTGCGCGTGCCGGATGCCGCGATGTCGATGGCGGGGAAGATCCGGCGCTCGGCGAGCTGCCGCGAGAGCACGACCTCCATGTTGCCCGTCCCCTTGAATTCCTCGAAGATCACCTCGTCCATGCGCGAGCCGGTGTCGATGAGCGCAGTCGCGATGATGGTGAGAGATCCACCCTCCTCCGCCTTGCGAGCGGCGCCGAAGAGACGCTTCGGCCGCTCCAGCGCGCGGCTGTCGACGCCGCCCGTCAGCGTGCGGCCCGATGACTCCACCTCGCGGTTGTAGGCGCGGGCGAGGCGCGTGATCGAGTCGAGCAGGATGACCACGTCCTTTCCGCCCTCGACGAGTCGCTTCGCACGTTCCATCGCCATCTCGGCGGCGTGGATGTGCTCGTCGGCGGGCCGGTCGTTGGACGAGCCGATGACCTCGCCCTTGACGTTCCGGCGCATATCGGTGAGCTCTTCGGGCCGCTCGTCGACGAGCAACACCATGAGGTGCACGTCCTGCCGATTCGCCCATATCGCCTGGGCGATCCGCTGCAGCATGATGGTCTTGCCGGCCTTCGGAGGAGACGTGATGAGGGCACGCGCACCCAGGCCGATGGGCGCGATGAGATCGAGCACACGCCCGACCAGTTCGTCGGGCCGCGTCTCCATCAGGAGCTTCTCAGTGGGATCGGTGGCCGTGAGGTTCTGGAAATGGGTACGCCGCGCGACGGCGATCGGGTCGGTGCCCTCGACCTGATCGGCGCGGGTTAGGACCCGCTTCATGTTGCGGATGGAAGCGACGCCTTTCACCAGCACGCCGGGCTGAAGATGCATCCGATCCACCAGCCATCGTGGGACCTCGACGTCGAATGGCTGCGGCAGGTAGCTGCGCTTGGGGTCGCGCAGCCAGCCTAGCCCCTTGCCCTCGAACTGCAAGACGCCCTCCACCTCCTCGGTGACCTCGGCCTGCGCCTGGCCCTGGGGCGACCCGCTCGCTGGCGGTATGCCGACGCCGTTCGCCGGGGAGGACGGCTGCGCCTGTCCGTTGGGGGCGCTCGCCTGGCCGGGCTGTCCGACTTGACCGCCTCGCCCGCGACGTCCACGACGTCGCCGGCGGCGGCGGCCCGAACCGGGTTGGCCTGGCGCGCCCTGGGGTGTGGCGTCCAGCTGCACGTCAGCCGGTGCAGCGGCCTCGGGCTTGTCGGAAGCGGGATCGGCGGGCACATCGCCCAAGGTCGGGGTCTGCTCGTTCTCGGTCATGCTGTCGTCTGCTCCGGCCGCGGAGTCTGTCGCTCGGCGCGGCACGTCCTTGCATGGGCTTTCGCGTACGGTGCTGGAGCGCGGAAGAGATCGGAAAAAGGCTGTCCGCGTGCTCCGCCCGTCCCCCCGATCCCGCGACCTGCGCCGGCTTCACTCCGCGGCGCGTCGCTTCGTGACAGGGAGCCTAACGATCGGAGGTACGTCCCCCCGCCGCGTGAAACGTAAATCGCCCGCGGAAGAGAAACAAGATATTCATAACAAAAAAAGGGTGGGAGCGAAAGTCCAGGGCGTCCCCTGTAAGATGTTGCCCACATGTTATCCACGCCTCACGGCGTGCTGCCCGAGGTGGGAGAGGCGCCTGGAGAGCCGATCCAGCCCGGAGGGAGCGCCACCAACGGGCCCATCTCGAGCAGGAGCGCAGCCGCGCGCAGCTCGGGCAACTGGGCGGCCAGCGCGCTGAGCGAACTGTGCTCGGATGGCGCGAGTGACGGCACGAGGCTGCCGGCGAGCGCGTCCAGAAGGCCTCGATCGGGCTCGAAGGACCGTACCTCGAGGTCCGCCCCGGGCGAGAAGCCAGCCTTCTCTCTGGCGAGGAGGATGGCGTTCTCCAGTGAGCCAAGCTGATCGACCAGGCCCCGCTCGAGCGCTTGTGCCCCGGTCCACACCTGACCACCTGCGATCCTGTCCAACGCCTCCCTGGGGAGGCGTCGGCCCTCCCCCACGCGCGACAGGAACAGCTCGTAGAACGCGAGCACCTGCTTCTCGACCAGCGTTCGCTCCTCGGCCGTCCATCTCCGTGTGAACGACTGGAGGTCAGCGTGCTGGCCGCGCTTCAGCGTGACCGCGGCCACGCCGATCTTGCCGAGCAGGCCGGAGAGGTCCGGTTTCAGGGCGAACACGCCGATCGAGCCGGTCAACGTCGAGGGCTCTGCCACGATGGCGTCGGCGGCGACCGAGACGAGGTAACCTCCGCTCGCGGCGAGGTCACCCATGGACGCGATGACCGGCTTGCCGGCGCGGCGCGCCTGCATCACCTCGCGCCAGATGAGATCGGAGGCGAGCACGTCGCCTCCAGGCGAGTCGACGCGCAGCACGATGGCGACCACGCTGCCATCCGCCGCCGCGCGCTTGACGAGCTCCGCGATCGTCTCCGAGCCGGCAATGCCGCCGAAACCGAACGGACCGGACCGGCTCTTTCCCATGGCGAGGGCGCCCTCGACACGCACGACCGCGATGGACGGTCTCGGCCCCCAGCGCTGGGCGGCGCGCTCCTCGGCGCGCTCCCAGGGCGAGGCGAGGCGGGCGCGATGACC
>MEMX01000095.1:86049-86437 GCA_001768075.1 Anaeromyxobacter sp. RBG_16_69_14
GGCCACGCCACTGCGTCGATGAGCTTCGCCGCGCGCGCCTGCTCGGCGGAGAAGACGCCCGCGTCCACCAGCTCACGCACGCGCGCCTCGTCGAGGCCGCGCGCCGCTGCGATGTCGCGCACCTGCCGTGCGAAGAGGTCGTCGAGGATGCGGTCGGTCGCCGTGCGCTGCGCGTCGCTCATGTCCTGCCGGACGAGCGTCTCGGGGGCATTCTTGTAGCGTCCCACCGCCACCACGTCGAAGGTGACGCCGATCTTGGCCAGGCCGTCCCTGAGGAAGGGCGTGGAGGAGGAGAGGCCGTTCGGGAAGAGCGCTGCCGACGGTGGCGCCAGCACCAGCGAGGCGGCGCTGGCGAGGTAGTACTCCTTCATCCCGCCGCCGACGAGGT
>MEMX01000095.1:86480-87692 GCA_001768075.1 Anaeromyxobacter sp. RBG_16_69_14
GAAGACTCCGCAGCTCCTCGATGCGGCCCTGGCCGACGGGAAGGCCGTCGATCCTCACCGCCAGCGCCGGCAGCGACACGTCGTCGCGCACCTCCGCAAGACGCCGTAGCAGCGCACCATGGCGATCGCGGTCACCGCCGAACAAGAGCGATCGAGAGCGAGAGAGGGATTCCGAGAGATCCAGCTGTGGCACCGTGGAGCCGGGGAAGGTCGGGCTGCGGTACCGCTGGGCCGAGAGGCGCGCGCCGACGAGCCAGGTGCGCTCGGCGCCGTCGCCGCTGCCCCCAGCTGCAGTGATCCCGCCGTGTGCGCCGTTGAAGGTGAGCGCCAGCTGGGCGTAGCTCGCGCCGGCGGGGCCGCTCTGCCCGTCGTGGAGAGAGATCTGAAGCTGGAACTGGAGCGCCACGCCGACGCCGAGCTCCACGCCCGCCCCGAATGCGGCGGCGTTCAGGGTCAAGTCGTTCCTGGCCCGGTCGTCGGTGAGCAGATCGGCCGAGAGCGTCAGGGTGTCCCGCCAAAGCCGCGTCGCAACGCCGAAGTCGTAGCGGATGGGGAGCCGCCGTTCGCCGAGCCGCGCCGTCATCCCGAGCGCCGAGGCGCCGAACGACAGGTGACGCCAGGGTCGCAGCGTGAGACCGGCGTCGAAGCTCCCCAGGTCATCGAGCTCGCGATCGGGGGAATTGTAGAAGTTCCAGGCCAACGCGAACGAGACCGGCCGCCCGGCGAGCGCGAGGCCGAGCGTCGTCTTGCGGAAACGCGACCCGCCGCCGCTGGCCGGGCGCAACCACTGCATGGAGACCGCCGGTACGAGTGCGCCAATGGGGGCCGCGAGCCAGAAGCCGTCGCCCGCCTGGCCCGTGCCGCTGCGTCCCTCGTGAAAGTACTGCAGCGTGAGGTCGCCGACGAAGCCGATGCCGGCGGGGTTCACCTCCAGCGCCGTCGGCTCCTCCGCACCGGCCACGGAGGTGCCCGGGACGGCCATGCCCACCGGCTCTCCCCGGGCGCGTCGCTGCAAGCTCTGGGTCTGGGGGCTGGCGACGAGGGGCGCGGCGAGGACGAACGCGGTGGCCAGCTTGACCCATGGTGACATGAACCCTCCCGCTCTTTCTCCACTCCACTCCACTCACAGCGGCGACCAGTTGATGTGATTCTCCAGCGTCACCGCCGCCGCTGTGAGCTGATGTCCGGCGCCTTGCGGCGCCTCAAGCGGAG
>MEMX01000095.1:87807-96872 GCA_001768075.1 Anaeromyxobacter sp. RBG_16_69_14
GGCGCCTTGCGGCGCCTCAAGCGGAGGGGAGAACTCTCCCCCCGCGCCCCCCATCTCGAGCGTCAGTTCATGTGGCATGCGCTATCAGACTTGTGTTCGCGGTTTTCTGGGCCACGGGCTACAGGCCACGGGCCACAGGAACGGCGCGTGGGCCGGTGCGTTCCTCCTGGCCCGCGCTTGTACTCCGTCGCTGGTTCGACGGTAAACGATCGTCCACTACCCGAAGCCCGTAGCCCGTAGCGGAGACCCCGCCCTACTCGTTCCCCGCGTCTTCCACCTTGCGCAGGTCGGCCTCGCCCAGGGGCACCAGGTTGCCCGCCTTGTACTCGCGGAAGATCTGGAAGATCTGCTCCTTGTGCGGCCGCACCTTGCCTATCGGGCAGGCCTCCCACTCCTTCAGCGGCTCGTCGCAGTAGCCGGTGCGCCTGTCGCCGCACTTCGGCTGCAGGTAGACGCCGATCTCCGGGATCGCCTTCACGATCTCGCGCCGCATGAGCGCCACCATGTGGCGGATCTCCCACTGGGCCCGCCAGCAAAGCCGGAGGTCCGCGATGTGAAGCAGCTCCGCGAAGTTCACCATCACCTGGAAGTTCGTGGGCGTGGCGTTGGGGAGCACGAAGCGGGCGTCCTCGGCGGGGATGCCCTTCTCGAGGGCGAGCTGGTAGACGCGTGTGATCTCCCTCATCAGGCGGTCGTACTCGTCCCGCATCCCGGGCGCCTTGTCCCAGGTCTTGGGCGTCACGTACTCGAGGCGGTTCTCCTTGTACCTCACGTAGCGTTGAGACTGCTGCTCGAAGCTGATGCCGATGCGGTGCCGGACGAACTGGTGGCTGAGCGAACGCGACACGCCCGAGATCCCGAACCAGAAGACCACCTGCTCGAGCGGCGAGGCGTGGCCCGTCTTGAGCCGCTCCTGGATGAAGTCGCGGATCGTCTCCGGGGCGATGCGGCCGTCGCCGATCTCGTCCCAGACCTCGCCCGGCGTCTTCGGGCTGTAACAGGTGCGGTATGCACCGTAGAGCTTGCTGAGGGGATCGCGGGCGTAGTCGATGAGCGTCACTTCCAGCGGCATGACTGCAGTCTAGCGCGGCGCCCTGACGGCGCGACCGCTTGGTGGGGGACAAGCTGGGGACAAGCGGGGGACGAGCTGGCGATTGCCTGTCACGGCGCGCCGCCCATGTTAAGGAGATCGGATGAGCGATCTCACCGCGAAGCTCGCCTCGACCTCGAAGGTCGAGATGACCCAGCTCGTCATGCCGCCCGATGCGACCGGGCTCGGCATCGCCTTCGGTGGCCGCGTCATGGAGTGGACCGACCTCGCGGCCTCGATGGCCGCCATGCGCCACGCGCGAATGCCAGTGGTGACCGCGTGCATCGACCAGCTCTCCTTTCTCGCGCCCATCCGCGTCGGCCAGATCGTGGTGCTGCGCGCGCGGGTGAACGCGGTCTTCGGCAGCTCGATGGAGGTGGAGGTGAACGTCGTCGCCGAGGATCCGGCCAACGGCGAGCGGCGAGATTGCTGCGAGGCCTTCCTCACCCTGGTCGCGCTCGGACCGTCCGGCACGCCGGCAAAGGCGCCCATCCTGCTCCCGCAGACAGAGGAAGAGGAGCAGCGGGCCAGGGAAGCCGTGGCGCGGCGCGCTGCTCGCATGGCGCGTCGAAGGAAGGCGTGACCCGCCACGGAGGCACCGTGCAAAGACACCTCGCCACGCTCGCGATCGGACTGGGCGCCCTCGCAGGGTGCAAGGCGGCGAGCGCGCCCCTACGGGCTGCAAGCCCCGTGGTGCAGGCCGCCCCGGCCGCCAGCCCTGGCATCGACCCCTCGCTCTTCGACGCATCCGTGAATCCCTGCGACGGTTTCTACCTGTATGCCTGCGGCGGGTGGATGGCGAAGACACCCATACCGCCCGACAAGCCCAAGTGGACGCGCAGCTTCACCGAGATCGACGAGCGAAACCTGAAGGAGCTGCGTGACATCGCGGAACGTCAGGCCGCGGGCGAGATCGATCCGGCCGACCGCTACGGTGACAAGACAGGCGACTTCTGGGCCGCCTGCATGGACGAGGCGAGCATCGAGGAGAGCGGCGCGGGAGATCTGAAGGAGGCCTGGGCGCGCATCGACACCGTGAAGGACGTCTCCTCGCTCGCGGAGGAGCTGGCTGTCCTTCATCGGGAAGGGGTTTCCCCCATCTTCAGCATCGGGAGCGATCAGGACGCCAGGGATGCCACGCAGGTCATCGGCGTCGTCGAGCAGGGGGGGCTGTCCCTGCCCGATCGCGACTACTACCTGAAGGACGATCCGAAGACCGCGAAGATCCAGCAGGCGTACCGCGAGTACGTAGCGAAGATGCTGGAGCTCGCTGGCGTGCCCCCCGATCGCGCAGCCCGGGAAGCCCACGGCATCTACGAGCTCGAGAGGTCGATGGCGGAGGCGCACTGGACGCGCGTCGAGATGCGCGACCCGAGGCGCACCTACAACCGCGTCGAGCTGGCCGGCCTGGAAAAGGCCGTCCCGCGCTTCCCGTGGAGATCTTACCTGAACGCGCTCGGCCACGGTGACGTCACCACCTTCAGCACGACCACACCCAGGTTTCTCACACGCGTGGACGAGCTCCTCGCGAGGACGCCACCGGGGACCTGGCGCGCGTACCTGAAATGGAGGCTCCTCTCCGGGATGGCCAAGGAGCGCGCGCTGCCCAAGGCCTTCACCGAGGAGCAATTCGCGTTCACGAGCAAGAACTTCACCGGTGCCAAGGAGCTGGAGGCGCGCTGGAAGCACTGCGTGCGCATGACGGAGGACGCCTTGGGCGAGGCCATCGGGCAGGCTTACGTGCGACGCTACTTCGGGGCGGAAGGGAAGGAGAAGACGAAGCAGCTGGTCGCCGACGTCGAGGGCGCCATGGGGCGCGACGTCGACGCGATCGCGTGGATGGACGACCCCACCCGCAAGAGGGCGCTCGAGAAGCTGGGCAAGATCGTGAACAAGGTCGGCTACCCCGACGTGTGGCGGAACTACGACGCGATGAAGCTCGACCGAGGCTCGTTCTTCAAGAGCGTGCTCGCAGCCAACGCCTTCGAGGTGAACCGCGATCTCTCCAAGATCGGGAAGCCGCTCGATCGCGACGAGTGGCACATGTCGCCGCCCCGGGTGAACGCCTACTACAACCCGTCGATGAACGAGATGGTGTTCCCGGCTGGCATCCTGCAACCACCCTTCTTCACTCGCGACGCCCCCGATGCGGTGAACTACGGCGCCATCGGCATGGTGGTGGGGCACGAGCTCACGCACGGCTTCGACGACCAGGGCCGCCAGTTCGACGCGGCTGGCAACCTGGTCGACTGGTGGACGCCCGCCGTGGGGCAGGAATTCGACCGCCGGGCCGAGTGCATCACGCGGCAATATGACGACTACGTGGCGGTCGACGACGTGAAGCTCAATGGGAAGCTCACGCTCGGGGAGAACATCGCCGACCTGGGCGGGTTGAAGCTCGCGTTCGCGGCGTACCAGGCCTCGCGCGCGGGCAAGCCCCCGGAGGCGCCGGTGGCCGGCTTCACGCCCGAGCAGGCCTTCTTCGTCGGATACGCGCAGTCGTGGTGCACGGTCATCCGGCCGGAGTTCGCACGGCTCCTCGCCCAGACCGATCCGCACTCACCGGCTCGGTGGCGCGTCGACGGGCCGCTCTCCAACCTGGCCGAGTTCCAGAAGGCCTTCTCCTGCCCGGCCGGCAGCGCCATGTCCCGCGCCGGGCAAGAGCGCTGCCAGATATGGTGACTTTAGTTCGGGATCTCCCTCCCACCCGGCCGGGAGGAACACCCGCTCGACATCGTCGACCCGGGCCACTAGAAACCCGTTCCCTATGGACGAGTCTCGTGCCGTACGCGACGCCGACGCCTTTCTCGCCGAGCTGGACATCTTGCTCCAGGAGGCGCTCGCGCGCATCGGCGAGGGTGCGAAGGTCCCACCCGGTCCGCAGATCGGCGTGAAGGAGCTGCTGGTGGTCGCGCTCAAGAACGAGATCGAGGCCTCGGAGGAGGCCGCCATGTGGCTCGTGGGTGAGCGCGATCCGGAACTGAAGCTGGGACTGGCGCGCCAATGCGGTGACGAGGCCAAGCACTACCGCCTCATCGCGGAGCGGCTGCGCGAGCTCGGCGTGGACCTATCGGGGCACGATCCGCTGGCTGGCGGCCACAGCCCGATGTTCCGGTACCTCAAGTCTCTCGAGACGCCTGCGGAGCGTATCGCCGCGGGGCCCTTCGCGCGCGAAGCGCTGGCGCAGGTGCGGAACGAGGTGTTCGCCGAGTTCTGCGAGGCCAAGGGCGACCAGGCGACGGCGCGGCTCTATCGGGACATCGTCGGACCCGACGAGGTATTCCATCACGAGCTTGGCCGTCGCATGCTGCGCCGCTACGCCGTCACGTCGGAGGACCAGGACCGCGCCCGCCGGGCGGTCGCGCGCACGTTGCAGATCGCGGAAGAGCTACAGGAGATGCAGCGCCTGAAGCAAGGCATCTCGAGCGCCCCGGGGTGTTGACGGGGCCACGGGCCAGCACACCCCGCTTTACCCTTTAAGTGCCGCGGCCACCACCCCCGGCAGCTTGGCCAGGCTCCCGTCCTCCTCGAGCGACGCGAGGCGCCGCCCCAGCGCGTGCGCGGCGCGGTGGCTGGGGAAATAGGGCAGCTTGACGGCGCTCCACGCGGGACCTCGCACCACCAGCTTCTCCACGTGCTCGAGCATGCGCGTGTTGTGGACGAAGCCACGGCCGCTCTGGATGTCGGTGAGTGGCGCCCCGGGAAACGCTCCCCACGGACCCGTGCCGGAGCTGTACGCGAGTCCGGGCCACACGTTCACGCTCACCGACCCGTAGCGAAGCCGGCGGATGGCCCGCTCCAGCGCCGCGGCCGTGGTCCCGTCCGACTGGGTTCGGCTGCTCACGACCAGCGCTGCACTGAGCGTGCCCCAGAGCCGCTCGTTCGAGAATGTCACGGCGGCCTCGAGGAATTCGATCGGATCGTCGGATCCCACCTGCGTCTCGAAGAGGATCGAGCAGAAGGGCTCCGTCGAGAAGGCCTTCTCCGCCGGGTCCTGGGGGTCGAGATCGGTGACGAGCGTCCAGGGCAGGGTACCCTCGCCGCCGAAGAGCTGCCGAAGTCTGTCGCGGCCGGCGGTGAGCGTTCGGTAGCGCTGCTCCGAACCTGGATACCAGGCGCGCCGCGCTGGCGTCATGGCCATGCGCTCCAGCACGAGCTCGAGGAACCGGTCGCGGAGCGGCCAGCCCTTGGGCAGGATCAGCATCTTCCCGGAGACGCAGTTGAAGGACGCGTTGTGCGTCACCATCCCGGCGACGCTGTCCGCCTGGTGGGCCAGTTCGCGATCCGTCCACGCGCCGGGGACCGCGATGACTGGGGTGATGTTGCCGAGCTCGCTCGTGATCTCCTTGGCGAGGAGCGGCGTGCCGCGGGCCATTCGCTCGGCGCGCTCTGGCCCGGGAGGGCCCCACACGAGGGTATCGTGAGTCTTGTCGGAGCCGGTGATGTGGACCTCGTCCACCGCCGGGTGGCTGGCCAGGTACGCGCCCTCCTCGGCGCCCCCGTACGCGACGGCGAGGAAACCGCTCGCGATGGCTTCCGCGAACGCCACCTCGAGGAGCGGTCCCATGTACGCGTTCACGGGGTTCATCTTGAGGAGGCAGACCTTGCCCTCGTTGAAGAGCTTCGTCGCGACGTCCGTGGGTGGGATCGAGTTCACGTTGCCCGCGCCGAGCACGAGGCAGACCTTCCCGTCGTGCTGGCGCCGCTTGTAGAAGGACGCGCGTGAGCGATGCAGCTCCGCTTCGTCCACGTCCGCCTCGAGATGGACGTCGCCGCTGATCCCCATGAACAGCAGCGCGTCGAGGCGGTTGGCGGGGAAGACCCGCACCGTGAGCCGCCCGTCTTCCGTCTCGCCGGTGCGGCCGACGGGCGTGTTCCCGTTGCGCTCCAGCATGACGAGAGAGCGAACTACCTGTCGGAGAAAGCGGAGCGTCGAGTACGGGGAGGAGAGCCACTCCTCGCCCTCCGGTGGAGTTCCGGGCTCGAGGCCCTTGGCGACGCAGGCGTCCGCGACGGAGCGCTCGGCGATGCGGGCCGCACCGGCGAGCATGGAGCGGGCGAGCGCGATGCGAGCCGCAAGCGGCCGCTCCGCCCAGACGCGCGCCCCATCGCGCAGTCGTGTCAGCGCCTCGTCGAGCCGGGTGCGCTCGGTGCGGTGGAACTCCACGGCGGCGCTCATGCGAGGACCTCCTGCAGCAAGACTAGGCGAAGCGAGCATCGCCGGCCTGACCGGGATGCACGACAAGCCCCGCCGTTCAGGGCGGGGAAGGATAGCGCCCCGGGAGGGCGGGGCTCGATGCCCCGCTCCCCCGGGCTTCAGTCCGGTTCGCTGCTGCTGCTCGATGTACTGCCGGACGATGGCGATCGCTGCCCCGCCGCAGGATGCGGCGAAGTAGCGCGGGCTCCACAGGACGCCTCTGCTGTAGGCCTGTAGGCCTACGAGGCTTGTCCGGCCCGCCGAAGGACGGCCAGGGTCACTTCGGGGTCCGAGTTGAATCGGATGCGCAGCGCCGAGTTCCCCACGCCGCGATTCACGTAGAGCTGTACCGCACCGAGGCGAAACAGGCCGCGGGCGTACGGCTCGTGCGCGATCGTGCGCAGCATGAATTGCGTGAGCCCTGGGACGTTGATCTGCCCGCCATGCGTGTGGCCGGACAGGCAGAGCAGGGGCTGGCCCAGCTTCTTCAGCTGATCGGCAGTGCGAGGCCCATGCGCGAGCACCAGGCGCGAGCCCCGCGCGGCACCGGTCAGCGCCTCGCGGGGCCGCGCGTGGCCTGTGAGGAGGTCGTCGATGCCAACCACCGTGAAGGGAGCGCCTCGCAGCGTGAGCGTCGTGTTCTGGTTTCGCAGCACGGCGTAGCCGTGCGCGGTGAGGGCGCGGGCGGCCCCGCGGGCGTCCACCCAGTGGTCGTGGTTTCCCAGCACGGCGACGGTGGGCGCGGCAAGGCCCCCCAGCAGGTCGCGCATCAGTCCGATGCCGCTTCGCTCGCGGCAGAGGTAGTCGCCGGTGAGGACGACGAGGTCGGGCGCGAAGGAGTTGGCGCGCGCGATGGCGTCGCGGATGGTATCCGGCCGCGTGCGATCGCCGACGTGCAGGTCGGAGAGCTGCGCCACGCGGAGCCCGTCGTGCGCAGGATCGAGGTCGGGGAGGGCGAAGACCGGTCGCTCGGCGTGGGCCCTCTCGACCGCTCGCGCGGCCGCGGGCAAGACTGCGCCGCAGATCGACGCGACCGCTGCGCTCTTCAAGAAGTCCCGCCGTGTCAGGGCCATCTGCTCCATCCCACGGGCGAGCCCCGCCCTCGAGACCGCGCTTCGCCGAAACGCGCGCAGCGCCGAGCCTATTCCGCTATCGCTCCCGTTGCATAGGGCAGGGCCTCGCACCTTCCCGCATGTCCCCTGCACGGAAACGAGCTCCGCCCTGCGAAGCGGTCGGCCCTGCGCGTCCAGGGTGCCCAGCTCTCCCGCCTGGACCGCACTCCACAGCAGCGGCAGCGCCGGGCACGCAAGGCACCACCTCCCACGGACATGAGCCCGCGAGGACGAGCGTTCGGCGCTCCGGTGCTACTTCCCCAGCAGGATCGCAGGCGCCACGCCGAGGGCCTTCGCCATCTTCTCGATGGTTTCGAGCGGTGGCGAGCGCTGGCCGCGCTCCAGCATCGAGACGTAGGACACGGAGATACCGACCTTGTCGGCGAGCGCCTTCTGCGAGAGCTTCTTCTTGGAGCGCAGGCGCTTGACGTTTTGAGCGAATCGGGTCAGCAGGTCCATTGCAAATCAGGATTTAGCAGACCGTGCGGGCGAGGCGCACCGACCTTAAGGGGTCATGGTCGATCCGATGGTGACGGTGGGTCACCGTGGTTAGGGTAGCGCCCACAAGGCCGAAAGGAGCCCCCATGGCGAAGGCAATCTGGAAGCTTGCGTTGGGTGAGGAGGCGCCGGACTTCGAGCTGCAGGCCACCGGGGACACGGCCGGCAAGGGTGGTCCGAAGAAGAAGGTTCGGCTATCCGACTACCGCGGCAGGAAGAGCGTCGTCCTGGCATTCTTCCCGGCGACCTTCACACCCGTCTGAACCGTCCAGATGCCCTCGTACGAGGAGGATCTCTCCGAGTTCGAGCGGCGCAATGCCCAGGTTCTGGGCATCAGCACCGATCTGGTCCACGCGCAGGAGGCCTGGGCGAAGACCATGGGGGGGCTCTCGTACCCGCTGCTGGCGGACAACTGGCCCTATGGCTACACGGCCGCACAGTACGGTGTGCTCCGCGGTGACGGGCTCGTCGAGCGGTCGATCTTCGTCGTCGACAAGGCGGGCAAGATCGCCTACATCGACATCCACGACATCGGCCAGCAGCCCCCCACCGACAAGATCATGGCCGCGCTCGACAAGCTGAAGTAGCGGTCCGGAAACCGAGACCGAGGGGACCGAGGTATTCACCCATGGCGAACGCTGTTCCGGAGGCGAAGCCGCTCGAGCTCTCCCGGTACTGCGTTCCGTTCACTCCTTTCCGGGGCAGGATCGAGGAGGCAACGCTCTGCCTCGTCTCGACGGCGGGCGTGCGCGAGAGAAGGGACGCGCCCTTCGACGTGGAAGGGGACACGACGTATCGCGTCATCTCCGGGGACGTCACGGGGGCCGACCTCGCCTACGACGACACCCACTACGACCACGCCTGCGCCGACCTGGACATCAACTGCATCTTTCCCGTCGACCGCTTGCGCGAGCTCGCGGCCGAGCGGCGGATCGGTGGCCTCACGGAGCGTCATTTCTCGCTCGGGTTCAGCCAGTCCTTGCGCGACCTGCGCGAGAGGACCGTCCCCCTGCTGGCGCGCGAGGTGGATCGCGCCAGGCCCGACGCCGTGCTCCTGACGGCTGGTTGACGCCTCTGCCATCGCACGGTGGTCACCGTGCAGCGTGCCGTCGAGATGCTCGGGATCCCGACCGTCGTCATCACCGTCGAGCCCGAGGAGACAGCCCAG
>MEMX01000095.1:96933-97646 GCA_001768075.1 Anaeromyxobacter sp. RBG_16_69_14
GGCGGCCGAACGACCCGCCGCTACAGAAGAGGATCCTCGCCGACGCGCTCGGCCTCCTGGGCGGCGAGCCGCACCCCGGCGAGGTGATCGAGCGGGACTACACGAGCAGCTAGACGGCCGTCGAGGTGGATGACTGGCCGTGTCCGAAGTGAATCCGGGCACTCCACCTCACGCGCCGCCCCGCTCCCGCGGTTCGCAGAGGTTGCCGAATTCTTCGACAACCTCACAGCGGCCGACCAGTTGATGTGATTCTCCAGCGGCACCGCCGCCGCTGTGAGCTGATGTCCGGCGCCTTGCGGCGCCTCAAGCGGAGGGGAGAACTCTCCCCCCGCGCCCCCCATCTCGAGCGTCAGTTCATGTGGCATGCGCTATCAGGGCCCAGCGTACGACGCCGCCACCCCTCACGGCCTTCCCGCTCGCGTCCCGCGATCGCGCTTTGCCTTGGCGCATAGCGCGTCGCCTCCCGCCACGTCCATTCCCCGGTTGTCCGGTCCGTGCGACGGACCAAACCCATCGCGAAGATCACGCCCGACGTGGGCTGCCGCAGCGGCACCGGTCGTGCAAGGCCGTGCAAGGGCGATGTCCGGGAGGCCAGATGGCGAGATGGAGGAGACTACCAGGTGAAGCGGTATTGCGTGCCCCACGTGATTCGCCTTACCACCGGGCGCTCGAGGCCTGGGAGCTGGCCACGGACGACGCGGCCGCGGGTGAGC
>MEMX01000095.1:97711-98109 GCA_001768075.1 Anaeromyxobacter sp. RBG_16_69_14
GTGCCTACGATGCTCTGGCAGCGCGGCAGGTGGCCTTCGCGCGTGGCTTGTTCGACGCCGCACACGCCTACGAGAGGGCGGCCTGGGAGGGGGAGGCGCTCATCGCCGAGGGCGAGCGACGGTGCGCGGCGCTGCGGGCGCGCTGTGACGCCCTCGACTCCGAGGTCCGCCGCGAGGGGGAACGGCGTGCGCTATCGGCCGGAGTGATCGCGTGAAAGCGGAGGCTGCGGCCGCATCGCGCTCGAGCGCTTCGGCGGCCTCGACGAGGTCGTCTCGCCAGGGCGCGTTTGGAGCCGTCCTGGCGCGGGCGAGGTCGCATCCGGCGCGCTGGGCGAGCCAGGCCGCAGGCGCTCTGGTGCCGTTGCGGCGGCGGCGCGGCGTGGTCGTGGCGAAGGCGG
>MEMX01000095.1:98184-104372 GCA_001768075.1 Anaeromyxobacter sp. RBG_16_69_14
CGAATCAGCGCGCGCTCGACGCTTCGCCACGCGCGCCGCTCTCGGCCGTGTCGGTCATCGAGCGGGTCGCGATCGAGTCTGGCCGGATGACGGATCGCCCCTTCGTCGAGCTGAGCTTCGGCGGCGACCTTCGCATCCGCCTCACCCGCTCGCCGCGCGGCGTGGAGCTCCGGCTCGAGCCCAACCCTGGGCTGTGCGGTGCCGCACGTGCGGAGCTGCCCCGCCTGGTCGCCGCGCTCCGCGCCCGCGGCGTGGTCGTGGCGAAGGCGGAGGTGCGGGCGAGTGTCGGCTCGGGACTATCGGGCTCCCGCTCGGGAGCGTGCGCGTTGACGCCGCGCCGGGGGTCCGCTACAACCGCAGGCGCGCTGCACCCTGGTGGCACCGTCGCCAAGTGGTAAGGCAAAGGTCTGCAAAACCTTTATTCCCCGGTTCGAATCCGGGCGGTGCCTTCACGTCTAAGCTGCTGTACATACACAGAGAATTCAAGCAGGGCCGACCTGATCCGTAACGAGGTCGGCCCTTTCCCGTCGCGGTCCCAAACGCCTGGGATGCGCCCCCTTCAAGCCGGCCGATATCGATACCGAACTCGGTGCGACGGTGCGCCCGCGAGCGCCCCGCTCGGCGCGCGACTCCGCGCAGACGTCGTCGGCGCCGGCGAGCTCGATCAGCTCCGAGACCCGGCGGGACCTTCAAAGCGCTCCCGCAGAAGGCCAACGGCGCGAGCTTGCCAACGCCGGCTCCAGAAAGGAGAAGGCGTCGTGGTCTGCTCCTGTTCCACTGCTTGCTTTCGCCTGGCAGCGGAGAGGAACGACTTGGCTACGCGCGGCGAAGCATCATGGACGGGCGTGCTGGGCGATTCGCGCAGACACCGCAGCTGGCATCACCGCAGGTGCTCTCGGCCCAGGTGTCACAGCGCGAGCACCACCAAGCGTCTAGAGCAGAATAGCGGAAGAGGGGGGTCTTGCAGTGGTCACAGCGGTGGATGACTCGGCGCTTCACGGCGGTCAGTTGCACAATTAAGAACCATATCACGTTTGAACTTCGCGAGGCGGGCAATCGGTCCAGCCCCAGGAAGAGGGGGCGAGCCGGCACACCGGGGTGTGTCGTCCTCACCGGCCGCTCCTTTTCCTCACCGGCCGCTCCTTTGATGAGGAGCGGCCCGACCACGCGCCTGTCGCGGGCGCCGGAGATCACGGGGTGGTGGGCGCGGCGGTTGGGTGCGACGCATGCGCTCTTGCATCATCCGGGGAAAGGCGTACGCTTTTTTTGGTGCATCAACCAGCAGGAGGCTGAGATAGCGGAACCGTCACAGATGCCCACATACCCGCAGGTTCCACCGGCGTGAGCCGGATCGGCGCTCGCCCGAGAGCGCTCCAGCTTCGACGAGATGAGGCCCCGAGATGGGCCTCTTCTCATGTCTGGGGAGAGTAGTTCGGGGCGGCGCGCTTTCCGGAGGCCGCTCGCCAAGAAGAGCCGCGCTTGCTCGGTGGCCTGGTGGAGTCCGATCCGGGCGATGCCTCCAAGTTGCTGGGCTGTCTTGGGCCTAGTCGAGACGGCAACTCCGAAGCCCGCCCCACAGGTTGTCCGGGAGCGGGCCTGTGGCGCCCGTCTCGGGATCCAGCATGAAGCGGTAGGTGAACCCGGCGTGCCCCTGGGCCCGCATCCAGCGCCTGCTGCGGCGGTAGTACTCGCAGCGGTCGTCGAAGCAAACGTACAGCTCGCTCACGCCGTAGTCGATCTCGAACACGGTGACCGGGGGCGCGTATCGCCCCATGCGCGCGCCGCAGTAAGGGCAGCTCGGCCGGCCCGTCTCGTCGAACCGGATGTCGGCCCTGGTCTTGGCAGGTTGGGGCAGCGGGGAAGGGAACGGCGGCCGCGCGAGGTGGGCGGGCGCCACGGCGTCCCGATAGGCGAAGACGAGGTGGACGCGCGGCTCGCGGGTGTCCTCGGGCGAGCGCCCCTCCTGCCAATCGAGGCCGTGGTCCCCTGCGAACAGGGTGAGCAAGGTCGGCGGAGAGAAGCCTACCCTGGCGAGCTCGATGAAGGATTCGGCGAGCATCAGGTGCTCGCGGTCATCGGCGAGTGCCCACAGGCGCGTGTACAGCCCGTCGTAGCCTGCGGGTTCGAAGCTCACCGCGACCAGCCCCTGAGGCCGCAGCAGGCGGGCCACGTCCCGGAACAGCTCGAGGGGATTTCGCAGCTTGCCCACCTCGAGCGTCACGAGCACGGCGTCGAAGGACCCGTCATCGAAGGGCAGACGGAAGGGCACACGGAAGGGCTGGCGCGGCTGGTCCCCGGGGTCGTCGAGGTCGTGGGAGACGCCGTGCGCCGCCTTTGGCCCGAGGTGAGGATCGGCGGTCGGGCGGCCGGGCTCGGAGGCGTGGCCGAAGAGAAGCAGCCCCGCCGTGTGCGGGGCCAAGCTGTCCGAGCTCGCCGTCAGGTCCAGCACGCGCGGGAAGACCCCTCCCCCGAGGAGCCGGCCGTATGCTTCGCGCAGGAGCTGCTGCCGCTCGGGGCGCAGCCCCGCGCTGGAGCAGGAAATCGCGCTGGATGGAAGGTCGGCCGCGCTCGCCGGCTCGAGCGAGGCAGCACCGAACACGTCCTCGGAGGAGACCTGCGAGCGGGCGAGCGCACGGGCGAGATCTGCGACGTCGGGATCGAGTTCCATTGCGAGAGACCTCTCTTCTCTCGCATAGCGTCACAAACGCGAGAGCGCGAGGTGAGCAGGCCACGGGTTACCCGAGCGGAGGCGTGGTGCGACTCGATCCTCGCAGCCTCGAGGACCGCGGCTTCGAGCTCGGCACTACGGCGAAACCGGCGCAGCCACGCTGGGGACGATGGGCGGCATCGCGAGGCCGAGCGAGGCCGAGACGCCTCGTACCAGCTCCGCCTCCTCGATCGTGACCTGGTCGTCGGCCAGGACGGTGGCGACGCAGGCGTCGAGGACGTGCGCTTTCACGGCTGGCGCCGCCTCGTCGAGGCGGGAGAGCGTCGCGTCGAGCCGCACGGAGCCGATCCGATCGTATGGCAGGAGCCTGAGGTGCGCCCGGAACCCCAGCGCCCGGACGCCGGCGTCGAGGGCGGACTGGGCAGCGGCCTGGTGGCGACCGCCCATCCAGGCGAGCGTCGAGAGGAGGTCGAGGCACTCCGGCTGCGCCTCGTCGAGCGTGCGCAGGCGCACCCGAGGTGGGGCGCCCCTGTCGCGGGCGAGCCGCCGCAGGACCACGCGCCTCACCGCCCACTCGAACAGGGTCACGGAGCCGTCGGCGTCGGCGAGTGCGCGCAGGTCGGTCCCCAGGGCCTCCGCCTGCCCGGGCGAGAGCGCGTCGAGACCTGGGAGGGCAAGGCCGATGAGTGACAGGCGGTCCTTCCGCGCCACCGTGTCGATCGCGGGGGCGAGCCGCTCCACCTCGGCCCGAAGCGCGGCGTCTCGCCCGCCGAGATAGGCGAGCTGCCTGGCGCGGACGTCCGGTGCGCCGCCGACGAGGAGGGCGCATGCGATCGCGCGCGCTCCGAACGGCTCTCGCGCGGTGGCGACCAGGAGCGAAGGCATGCGCTCGAGCAGGTCCGTTGCGCGGAGGATGTGCTCCGGTGCGGGTCGGGATGCGAGCGGCGGAGGGATACCGGCGCGATCCGAAGCCGTGGTCGTGGGCGCAAGCCCACGCGGCACCGGCACGGCCGGACTCGCCGGCGCGGGCGAAGCGGGGCTGGGGCGACGCTGAGCCCGGGTGGAGGCGCCGACGGAGACCGCGGCATGGGGAGCGATGCGTCGTATGCGCTCCTCGATGGACGGATGGGTGGAGAACAGGTCGGAGAAGAAGCCAGTCGCGCCGCTCGCGAAGAAGAGATGCGCCGCCTCCGGCGCGTGCGGGCTCATGATGGTCGAGCCCTCGTGGGCGATCTTGCGCAGCGCGCCGGCGAGGCCGTCCGGGTTGCGGGTGAACTGAACCGCCGAGGAGTCGGCGAGCCACTCGCGCTGGCGCGCCACGGCATAGCGCACGAGCTTGCCGCACAGTGCGCCGAATGCACCGGCGGCCATGAGGCCGAGGCCGACCATCACGAGAGCGCCGCGCCCTTTGTCGTCGCCGCGGGACCGGGAGGAGCTGGGGGTCGCTCGCAGGATCACGCGGCCGACGAGCGAGAGGGCGGTGAGCCCGCCCACGGCTGCCATGAGCTGCAGGTCGATGCGGGTGTCGGCGTTGAGCACGTGCGAGAGCTCGTGCGCGACCACCCCCTGCAATTCGTCGCGGGTGAGCCGGTCGAGCGCGCCGCGCGTCACGGCCACCACGCTGTGACCAGGTGTGTACCCGGCGGCGAAGGCGTTGATGCTGCCTTCCCGCTCCAGCACGTAGAGCTGCGGCACCGGCAACCCGGCCGCGATCGCCATTTCCTCCACCACGTTGACGAGCCGGCGCAGGGCAGGGTCCCGCGAGCCGCGTTCGACCGCGGCGCCGCCGAGCATCTCCGCCACCGCGGTGCCACCTCCCGACGACAGGCGGACCGCGTGGTAGGCACCCCCGAGGCCGGTCACCGCCGCGACCCCCGCGGCAGCGGCGAGGAGGAGGCCCGGCTGCACGAACTGGAGCGGAGGGGCCCCGGTCGCACCGTCCACCTGGAAGCTCGGGGTCGTCGCGCCCGCCGCACCGGCCGCGACGACGAGGGCGGCGTAGACCATCGCGACGACCACGGCGATCGCGAGCGCAAAGGACACGACGAGGATGACAGTACGCCGCCGCGCGTTCGCCTGGGCAGTGAAGAAGTCGAGCGTTGCGCGCCCGGGCGCCGCCGGGACCGGCATTGCTAGAACTTCACCTGGACCGGCTCGCGCTCGGCGGGCGCCTGGATCTCGAAGAGCGTCGCCGCCTGGAAGCCGCCGGCGAGGAGCACGCCGGGGAAGGTCTCACGCGCGTTGTTGTAGGTCATCACCGCGTCGTTGTATGCCTGCCGCGCGAAGGCGATCCTGTTTTCCGTGGAGGAGAGCTCCTCCTGTAGCGCCATCATGTTCGTGTTGGCCTTGAGGTCCGGGTAGGCCTCGGCCAAAGCCAGGAAGCGGGTGAGCACGCCGGTGAGCGCGCCTTCGGCCCCGGAGAGCGCGGCCATCGCCTGCGGGTCCCCCGGGTTGGCCGCCGCCGTCCTGGCGGCGGCGGAGGCGCCGTTGCGCGCGGCGACCACCGCCTCCAGCGTCTCGCGCTCGTGCTTGAGGTAGCCCTTTGCGGTCTCGACCAGGTTCGGGATGAGGTCGTGGCGCCGCTTCAGCTGCACGTCTATCTGGCTGAAGGCGTTCTTGTAGGAGTTCCGCTTGGTGACGAGGCCGTTGTAAATGGAGATTGCGAGGACCATCGCGAGCACCACCAGGCCGAGCAGAACCAGCATCGCGACCATGCTTCCTCCTCAATGCGCGGGAGCGCTTCGGCCGCGCGAGACGATGCGAGGAATGCCATACCCGGTTCCGGAAGAGCGCGCTCATCCCCGCCGCTCGCTGGCGGAGGCGGTCGGCGCCACGTCGCGACGAGAACGGCTCTCAGCGCTTGACGCTAAGCCATACCCGATCGGGCAGGCCCCGGTAGGCGCTTGGATCGAAACGCACCGAGATCCCATACTGGGCGCGTAATCGTCCATCGGTCGGGATGGACGATGAGCTCACCATTGAGGCCCGGAGATCGCGCGCGATGACCGAACAAGCCAACCAGGAGAGCAATGCCACGACGGACAGTTCCATCCCGGGCGAGGCGCTTCCGAGGTCACTGCCGGGCTGGCTGGGCCATGTCCCGCCAAACGTCCAGCGCTTCGCGGGGGCCCTGCTCGACAAGCGCTCGACGGTCGAGAAGCGCGTGTCCGAATTGCTGGAACGGATCTCGGGGCCTGGAGCCGCCGCTCACGAGCTGCGGGTGAGGGTGGAAGATGCGCGGCGCAAGACCCAGGAGCGGACGGCACGACTCCGTATGAGCACGCGGTCCGCCACCGCCGACGCCCTCTCGCGTGTCCAGAACGCTCATGCGATCAGGAGTCTCGAGCTCGCGGCCAGTGAACGACTCGATGTGCTCGCGGACGACCTGCACCGAGTGGCGAGCCGGCTGAGGGTGGCAGCGACGCCGGCGGCTTCACGCGATGCCGATGGCCAGGGCTCCGAGTCCACCGGGAACGCGGCGAGCGCCCCGGGTTCGCCGCCCGCGCGGTCTTGATGCCAC
>MEMX01000095.1:104384-116591 GCA_001768075.1 Anaeromyxobacter sp. RBG_16_69_14
CCGGGCGCCGACGAGGCGCCCCCCAGACGAAATCGTCGCGCCGCTCGACGATTCTCGGAGGTAGCAGATCAGCGCCGCGGGGTGCCCGCATTGGCTTCGGCGGGTAGGCGCAGCGCTTGCGAGATCTCTCGGGCCTTCGCCTGCAGCAAGCGGGTGTTCCGCGGGCCCATGCGCAAGAGGTGCTTCTCCACTTGCCCGAGCCCCTCCAGGCGGGGATCGGCGAACACGTAGATCCCCCCTTTGGCCTGGACGACGAGCTCTTCGTCCTTCACGGGGGCCCCTTCGATCCGGCGCAGCGCGCGTGCGGTGACGCCGTCGAGCGAAGCGTTCGGGTACCCCAGCGCACGGTAAGCTCCCTCCAGGACAGGGTGAAGCTCGCGGTACACCTTCGCCACCGCCTGCACGTCCACCGACGTGACCGCGGCGGCGAAGTCGTCGTATCGGTGGTAGGAGGAGAGGGCGATCACGTTGCTGCCACCTCGAGCCGCGACGGAGAAGGAACGGCTGGGGGCGAGGAATCCGAGTTGCTGACGGGGCGAGACCCCCTCCGCCAGGTTGTCGGTCAGGATGACCCACCTGCGGACGAGGTCGTCCTCCGCCAGTCCGCGCCGGAAGAGCGCGTTCGGAGAGACCGATTCCAGGAGCGAGCGCACGACGCCTGGCTCGACGGTCGGGACAGGGCCGGATGGAGCTCCCGCCGAGGGCGCAGGGGCCGGCGTGGCTGCAGGCGCTGGCGGCGGTGTGGGCGTCCGGCTCCGGAACCACCATATGGCAGCGGCTCCGCCGGCGAGCACGGCGACCGCGAGGACGATCCAGGGAGCTCGGCTCGGGGGGCGAAGTTCACTTCGAGGCTGGTCCATGCACGTCACTTTAGAGGGGTTTTCGCCGCCTGACACGCGGTAAATCGACGGCCCTTGGTCCTCCTGGTCTTTCCCTGAGCCCCAGGACTCCTCTCGGACTAGCCTTTCGCCGATTCTCGTGCTCGCAGAGCGATGTCCCGCGCTGGGTGCGCTCTCGGATGACGTTGGCTGATCTCCTGGCGCCCGAGGAGAAGCTGCTCCCTTTTCTCGGCAGAAAGCCCCTGCGGCTCCTCCGGGAGAAGGCATGGGCGTTCCTGCGAGAGGCAGCCGAGTCGGTTCGGGAGGCGATCGTCGCCGAGGAGCGGCCGCGCCGGCTGCCTCACGATCCCACGCTGCGGGCGCTCTCGGCCCGGCTCCTCGAGCTGCGGGAGAAGCTGCGCGCGGAAGCGGCGCCCCGGACCCTCGGCCGGGTCGGGCCTCACAGCGTCCGCCTCGACCCCGAGCAGCGGAGGCTCGTCTACTGCGAGCAGCGCAAGATACGCCGCGAGATCGGAACCGGCGCGCCCCTTCGCCCTCGGTGATCCCCGACGGCCATGCGACGCTGATCGGCCGCTTCGAGCGGCACCTCCGGGAGGAGTACGCGCAGGGCAAGCTCCACAGCGACGGCCCCGCCAAGAGCTATCCCCGCGCCGCCCGCCGCTTCTCGAGTTCGTCGCCCTCGAGCGCGGCGAGGCGATCCGTGAGGACTTCAGGGACTCCGACCAGTTCGACGGCCTCGTGCGCCGCTACCTCGAAGCGCTCCGCACCGGCCGTTTCCCGGCGCCTTCGAGCGAGCCCATCGTGGCACGCACGGCCCTCCACAAGCTGGGCGACTTCATGGCGTCGGCCGGCCGTGCAGGGGTGCGGCACGAGCCGTGAGCCCCATCCGACGCCACCGTGGTTGTCCGATCGCGCGCTGCTTGCCGTTGCCTCTGCGGTTGACGGTACGGTAATACGGTATTACGGTAACCCGTATGAAGGCGACAGTCGAGCTTCCTGACGATCTGGTGATCGCAGCCAAGAAGCGGGCCGCGGAGCTGCGTCGCCCCCTGCGCGTGCTCATCGAGCGTGGGCTGCGGGCCGAGCTCGGTCGAAGCTACGCGAGCCGCGAGAGCCGTGAGCGAAACGTGAAGCTGACCTGGGTCACGGTCGAGGGTGGGTTGCCGAGAGGAGCCGACGTCGCGGATCGAGCGGCGATGCACGAGTGGCTGAGGTCCCAGAGGTGATCGCGATAGACACGAACCTCTTGATCTACGCGCACCGATCGGCAACCCCGGAACACAGGCCGGCCCAAGCAGCCATCGAGGCGGCCTGCAACTCGCGCACGGGCTGCGGCATCGCGGCCCCCACCGTTGCGGAGTTCTACAGCATCGTGACCCACCCCGCCGCCAGCGGGCGCCCGTCGAGCCCCGAGGAAGCCGCGGCGTTTCTCCGATCCCTGCAGGAAGATGGAGGGCTCGCCGTGTGGAGCCAGGGTGCAGGGTTCGTCGACAGGCTCCTGCAGACCGCTGTCGACCTCGACGTGCGGGGTGTGCGCGTCTTCGACCTCCAGATCGCGCTTTGTGCGCTCGACGGCGGGGCCACCGAACTATGGACCCACGACGCCAGGTTTGTGAAGGTCCCCGGACTGCGTCTGCGGGATCCCCTGACTTGATCCACCCTCGAGCCGGCCGCGAGGCCCGTGTATCTCGGCCTGCAACTCGGCCTGCGCTACGCCATTGGCTGAAGTGTCACAGCGGCGACCAGTTGATGTGATTCTCCAGGGTCACCGCCGCCGCTGTGAGCTGATGTCCGGCGCCTTGCGGCGCCTCAAGCGGAGGGGAGAACTCTCCCCATGACGCGCTTGACGATAGGGCTGCTGGGCGCCATCGGCCCCTACCTGGGGATCACGCGCGGGTTTCGCATGACGGAGGACTGGAGGATCTGTTCCGCGTGCTGCTCGTGCCACTTTCCCTTAGGTACGGCGCGCATCGGCTCGCTGGCCGTGCGCCGGCCGAAGGAGGCTAGCTTCCACGCGACTGCTCGATCCCGCCAAGACGCAGAGCGAGGCCTTTTCCGGCGATCCCGTACCCGGCGAGAGAATCCTCGCCGAGTCCGTTCGGATCTTGTTCGCGAAGCAGCCTGTGGCGCTCGCGGCCGCCACCGCCAGCACCGCGATCGTCGCGGTCATGCTGTGGGGGGGCGTGGCCCGGCCCAGGGTCGCAGGCTGGGTCGTCGCATTGACGGTGATCTCGGCCGCGCGCCTCGTGCTCTGGCGGGCCTACAGGCGCCGGTGCGAGGCCGGCGGTGCGGTACGCTGGGCGCGCTGGTTCACCGCCGGGGCGCTTGCGAACGGGGTCGCATGGGGGAGCGCCCCGCTGCTCTTCTTTGGCCAGAGCGGGCTCGCCCTGCGCTTCTTTCTCGCCTTCGTGATCGGTGGGATGGCGGCGGGGGCCGCGGGGAGCCTGTCCAGCCATCTGCCCGCCTTCGTCGCCTTCGCGGCCCCCGCGATCGCCCCGCTGTCGGTGCTCTTCCTGACGGCGACCGATCCCGTGCAGCTCGCCATGGGCTTCATGATGCTCGTCTTCGGAGCGGCCGTGACGTCGATCGCACGGACGAGCGGTCGAGCGTTCGCTGATGCCCTTGCGCTGCAGCTGCGCAACGAGGACCTGGTCGCGGGGCTCTCCCTGGCACGGGAGAATCTCGCCAGCGCCAACGCAGCGCTGGAGGAGCGCGTCGCGGAGCGCACCGGGGCGCTGGTGCGCGTGCGCGCGCTGCTCGAGCAAGCCGGCGTCGCGGTCATCGTCGCCGAGCTGCCTGGGCTCCGCGTCGTCGACGTGAACGAGGGCGCGTGCCAGATCCTCGGGCGTGCGCGCGTTGAGATCGAGGGAGCGGTCCTCGACGAGCTCCCGGCCCCCGGAGGGCAGCCGGGCTGGAAGGAGCTCGCTTCGGCGCTCGGCCCGTTCGAGGTCCAGACGCTCGAGTGGGAGATGCCGGGGATCGGTGACCCGCCGCGCATCTTCGAGCTGGGTGTCGCTGCGCGAACCTTCGAGTCGCGGGAATTCCTGCTGGTGGTGGGCCGCGACGTCACCGCTCGCAAGGTGCTCGAGCGCGAGGTGACACGCGCAGGGCTCCTCGCGAGCCTGGGCAGCGTTGCAGCGAGCGTCGGCCACGAGATCAACGGCCCGCTCTCGTACGTGCTCAGCAGCCTGAGGTTTCTGGAGGAGCAGCTCCAAGAGGCGCCCCCGCGCGCGGGCGATCCGGCCAGCGAGGCCGTCCGCGAGGCGCTTCACGGCGCGGAGCGCGTGCGCGACATCGTCCGCAGGCTCGGCGCGCTCTCGCACGTCGAGCGCAGCGCGGCCGGGCCGATCGCCGTCGATGGGGTGGTGGATCTGTGCATCCGGCTCGCAGAACCCGAGCTGCGGCAGCGCGCCCGGGTCGTTCGCGAGTACCAGGTGGTCCCGGCCGTGCACGGCGACCGGTGGCGGCTCTCGCAGGTGTTCCTGAACCTCCTCGTGAACGCGGCCCAGGCCATTGCGCCCGGCCGCCCCGAGGCGAACGAGGTCCGCGTCGGCGTCCGCTGGGACAGTGGCGCGCGCGCGGTCGTGGTGGAAGTGACCGACACGGGTCAGGGCATCCCCCGGGTGAACCTCGACCGCGTCTTCGAGCCGTTCTTCACGACGAAGGCGGTGGGTCAAGGTACGGGGCTCGGGCTCGCGGTCTGCCACGGCATCGTGGCGAGCCTCGGGGGGCGAATCTCGGTTTCCAGTGTCGAGGGCCGAGGAGCGACGTTCACGGTGGCGCTTCCCTCTGCGAAGGAGCCTGCTTCCGGCCTTGCACCCCCTGCTGCGACAGGCCAGCAGGCGCCGCCTTCGTCCCGGCCGAGCCGGGCTCGCGTACTCGTGGTCGACGATGACCCACACGTCGCCCGGGCGATCGCGCGCGCCCTCCGGAACGAGGACGTCAGCACGGCCGGCTCGGGAGTGGAAGCGTTCGCGCTGCTCCAGACCGAGCCCTTCGACCTCGTCGTGTGCGACGTCATGATGCCGGAGATGACGGGTATGGAGCTGCACGAACGGCTGCGCGCAGCCCGGCCCGGCCTCGAACGACGCATGCTCTTCATCACCGGCGGCGTGTTCACGCCGGATGCGGCGGCCTTCCTCGCGCGCGTACCGAATCCGCGGCTCGAGAAGCCGTTCGACGTCGCGGCGCTGCAGGCGATGGTGCGGAATCTCGTCGAAAACGGTCGCGGAGATGACGGCCCAGGCGTGGCGGAGGGAGGCCGCGACCCTCGCGGTGAGGCGGCATGTGCTCCATCAGCGCGTCATCGTCCGCCGATTCCTTGACCGCGAAAACCAGCTGGTCCGACCCCGTCACGCCATCTTCGGCTGCGGGCTACAGCGCGGAGATCCTCGACCCATGCCGCGGTCCGCGGCCCGTAGCCCTCTTTACAGCACCTTGACCCGCGCGATCTCCTGACCCTCAGCGTCGGTGGTGTGGATGGCGCAGGCGAGGCAGGGGTCGAAGGAGTGGATGGTGCGGAGGGCCTCCAGGGGCAGCTTGGCGTCGGCGATGGGGTTGCCGACGAGCGAGGCCTCGTAGGGGCCCATCTTGTCGTGCTCGTCGCGGGGGCCGGCGTTCCAGGTGGAGGGGACGACCGCCTGGTAATTGGCGAGCTTGCCGTCACGGATGACGGTCCAGTGGGAGAGGGTGCCGCGGGGTGCCTCGTGGACGCCGACGCCCTGGTACTCGCCTTTGGCGAGCTTGGGCATGGGGTCGTTGAAGATGGCCGTGTCGCCCCTGCCGATGTTCTCGACGAGGAGCTTCCAGTGCTTGAGGGCGAGCTCGCTCATCACGTTGGCGCGGATGCACCGGGCGGCGATACGCCCCAGGCTCGACTCGAGGATCGCAGGCGTGAGCTTGGTCTTCGCGACCGCGCCCGCGGTCTCGAGCATGCGCGTCGCGTACTTCACCGTGAGCGGGTCGCCGGCGCGGAAGGCGTAGAGGACCTGGGCGAGCGGACCGACCTGCATCGGCTTGCCGTTGAAGCGGGGAGCCTTGACCCACGTGTACTTGTCGGGAGCGGGCGTCTCGGCCTTCCAGTCGCCGGTGTAGTCGGGCTTGGTCTCGCCCTTCCACGGGTGGAGCGGGGCGCCGGAGTCGGCGTAGTAGGCGTGCTTGGAGGTCTCGGTGATGCTGTCGCGGAAATAGGGGGCGCCGAAACCGGGGATGGGCTTCATGGTACCGGTGAGGCCGTTGCCGCCGATGATGGTGCCACCGGGCATGTCGAACTTGGTGCCCCTCGTGTCGAGGGGCAGCTCGGGGACGGACATGTAGTCGGTGACACCCGCGCCGTACTTCGCCCACTCGGCGTAGAGACCACCCACCGCAGCCACGTCGGGGAAGTAGACCTGGTGCACGAAGGCGGCCACCTCCTCCAGCAGGTCCTTCACCTTGTACAGCTTCTCCATGTTCAAGGTGGCGGGGTTGTCGAGGTTGATGGCGTTGGCGACGCCGCCGACGGCGAGGTTCTGGATGTTGGGCGTCTTGGAGCCGAGAATGGCGACAACTTGCAGTGCCTTGCGCTGGTAGTCGAGCGCTTGCAGGTAGTGGCTGACCGCGAGCAGGTTCACGTCGGGCGGCAGCCGCATGGCCGGGTGGCCCCAGTAGCCGTTCTGGAAGATGCCGAGCTGGCCTCCCTTGACGAAGCTGGCCAGCTTCTCCTTCACCGCGGCGAGCTGCTTGGTGGAGTTGCCGCCCCACGGGGAGAGGGACTCGGCGAGCCGGGAGGTGGAGGCCGGGTCGGCCTTGAGCGCGCTCGTCACGTCGACCCAGTCCAGCGCGCACAGATGATAGAAGTGCACGATGTGATCGTGCAGTGCGTGCGCTGTGACGACGAGGTTGCGGATGTACTGCGCGTTCAACGGGATCTCGAGGTCGAGGGCGTCCTCGACCGATCGGACCGAGGCCATGGCGTGCACGGTGGTGCACACGCCGCAGATGCGCTGGGCGAAGATCCAGGCCTCGCGGGGATCGCGGCCCTGGAGGATGGTCTCGATGCCCCGCCACATGGTGCCGGAGGACCAGGCGTTCTTGACCTTGCCGCCGTCCACCTCGAGGTCGATACGCAGGTGGCCCTCGATGCGGGTGACGGGATCGATGGTGACTCGGGTGGCCATGGTGTGACCTCTAACGGCTGCCGGCGGTCAAGACCCGACCGCTGCCGGCGTGGGAGTGATCGCGGGTCTCGACGACGACGACGGGGAACATCCGCGAGATGAAGATGAAGATCGCCATACCGATGGCAGCCATGCCGATGGTCACGATGATCTCACCGAAGGAGGGGAAGTAGTCCCAGCCAGGGGCCGGCCGATAGACGCTCAGGTACGTGTCGACGCGGTAGCTCGCGCCGGCGGCCACCGTCAGCAGCGCGGCGCCGAAGAGCCGACCTTTGTTCTGCTGTACCCTGGGTGAGAAGAACATGAACGCGGGGACGAGGAAGAGCGCTATCTCCACGACGAACAGGAGCGTGTAGCCATTGAAGCCCAGGTAGGCGAGCTTGCCGTGGATCGCGATGTCGCCGAGGCGCAGTACCACGTAGAGGAGGAGCAACCCGGCGTTCACCTTCGACATCTCCGCGAACAGCCGCTGGTCGTGCTTCGCCTTCCAGGTCAGGTTGAGGATGGTCGTGAGCACCACCACCGCGCCGTAGCCCATGGACAGGCAGGAGATGAGAAAGAGCGTGGGGAGCAAGGCGGTGTGCCAGAGCGGATGCACCTTGGGTCCGGCGATGAGCAAGAGGCCGCCGAGCGAGCTCTGGTGCATGGTCGGGAGCAGGATGGCGAGGGCGATGATGTAGGGCATCGCCTTGGCCAGGAGTGGGCCCCACGTCCGGCCGAGCTGCGACCAGGCGCTCGACTTGCTCTGCGCCGCGCCGTCGAGGACGGATGGAAGGACCTCGATCCACAGCACCGCCACGTACGACAGCACGCAGACGGCGACCTCGAGCAGGGCCGAGGAGAGGTTCCACATGGTGGGGACGGCCAGCCAGTACGAGTTCCAGTACCGGCCCAGCGCGATGACGATGGAGCTGGCGCCGAGGGTGTAGCAGATCGCGCCCAGCAACACCGCCGGCCGTACCAGCACGTGGTACTTGCCCTTGTTGAGCAGGTAGCAGAGGAGGGCCACGCCGTACGCGCCGGCGCCGATGCCGGTGAAGACGACCACGTTGACGGGCTCCCAGATACCCCAGGTGAAACCGTCGGTCATGTTGCTGACGGGCCCGACGCCGGTGAAGAACCGGTACACCATCACCACCGCCGAGACGCCGAAGATCGCCAGTAGCGTCTTCATGAGGGGGTCGAACGGCTTCCCACCGATGGCGCGCGGATGATCGTGGTCGCTCATCACTTGCCCTCCCCGTGGTGCTCGGACGCCTCTTCCTTGCTCTTGTTCCGGCGGATGACGAAGGCCATGGCGCCGTAGAGCGCGATGGGCGTGATCCCGTGCAGGTACGGTGCGTGTGAGACGCGCTCCGAGAACGAAGCGCTCGACTCTTCGGGGAGCTCCGGCATGCCCAGTTGCTTGAACGTGACACCGGCCCCGGCGAGGTAGAGCACCTGGGTGCCGCCGCCCTCCTTCTCACCGTAGATCAGGCCGTTGTAGCGCTTCGGATCCTCGGCGAGGCGGCGCTTCGCCTCGGCCAGCAGCGCCTCGCGCTTGCCGTACACCACCGCCTCTCTCGGGCAGGCCTCGCAGCAGGCCGGGTTGGCGATCGCGAGCGGCCCTTCCTTCTTCGGATCCCCGCGGTGCCGGCACAGCTCGCACTTGACGATGAGCGGGAAGGCCTCGAACCACTCGAACTTCGGCACGTTGAACGCGCAGGCGATCTGGCAGTAGCGGCAGCCGACGCAGGTGCCCTTGTCGTAGAGGACGACTCCCGTCCCCTTCTTCTCACCGGCGAAGTCGCGCTTGCCTTCGCCCTCCTTGTGGAGCGCGCCCATCATGCAGACCGAGACGCACGACGGGTCTACGCAGTGCATGCACTGCTGCTTCGTGAAGGCGGACTTCTCGCCGGCGGTCCAGACCTTGATGATGTTCTTGGTGTTGCTGTTCAGGTCGGTCGGGGCGTCGTGGATGCCCTCCGCCGTGCGGTCGTAGGGGAGGCTGTTCGCCTCCTTGCACCTGGTCACGCAGGCGCGACAACCGATGCAGCGCGTGGAGTCGTAGAGCATGCCGACCGCGTCTGGACGCGGTTCGACCTCCTCACGAGCCTCCGCCCTTCCGACGAGGGCCGTGGCCGCTCCGGCGACAACCGCGCCCTTGAGCAAGGATCGACGGGAGATGCTCATGATCTCACTCCTTCCCGGCGTGCTTCTCGGAGTCGGCCGTGATCTTCTTGGTCGCCACGTAGCCCGCGCCCACGAGGGCGCCGACGATGGCGGCCGAGGCGCCGACGACCGCGGGGGTGATGACGCTATGGTCCGGGTGGATGGGTGGGTACGTGCCGGGGGCAGTCGGGCGCTCGACGTCCACCGTGTCGTGGAGCGGCACGCGGAAGCCGATCTTCTGCTCGGTGCAGCCGACGCAGGGGTGGCCGATGCCGACGGGCCAGGCGCCCGGCATCTCCACGAAGTGGTTGAGCGAGCAGTTGGCGTGCGTCGCGGGGCCCTTGCAGCCGAGCTTGTAGAGGCAGTAGCCCTCCCGGTGACCCTCGTCGCCGTACTTCTGCGCGAAGCGGCCGGCGTCGAAGTGGGGCCGGCGCGGGCAGTCCTCGTGGATGGTGCGTGCGTAGGCGAACTTGGGACGACCCAGGCCGTCCAGGGCAGGCAGCGTGCCGAAGGTGGCGAACTGCAGCACCGTGCCGAGCAGGTTGTAGGGGTTGGCCGGACAGCCCGGGATGTTCACCACGGGCTTGCCGGTCACGACCTTGTCCACGCCCACCGCGCCGGTCGGGTTCGGATCGGCCGAGGGAATCCCTCCCCAGCTCGCGCAGGAGCCGATGGAGATGACGGCAGCAGCCTTGGCCGCCACCTTCTTCGCGGTCTCGACGGCGGTGTGGCCACCGACTCGACAGTAGATGCCATTGTCCTTGGTCGGGATGGCGCCCTCGACGACGAGCACGTAGTTCCCCGCGTTCTTCTCCATCGACTCCTCGAGCGACTTCTCAGCCTGGTAGCCCGAGGGGACCATCAAGGTCTCGTGGTAGTCGAGCGAGACGAGCCCGAGGATGAGCTCGGCCACGTCGGGCGCGCTGGTGCGGAGCAGCGACTCCGAGCAGCCGGTGCACTCCTGGAAGTGCAGCCAGATCACTGGCGGCTTGGCGCTGCCGGCGGCCTTCTCGGCCATCTTCTCGCCTGCCCACGCGGGCAGCCCCACCGCGCCAGCGGCCAGGGAGCACACCTTGAGAAAGCCTCTGCGTGAAACACCCTCTGTCTCCAGCTCGGCCATGTGAAGTCTCCCGGGAGCTCATCTCACTCATGCCTTCCGACACCGAGGCGGATACGCGTCCATTCGAATCCGTCGATCGCCGTGGAGCGCTCTAGCTCCCTGACGGACGAAATGTCGCAGTAGTGAGCACAAGGCGTGCCGGGCAAGGAGGTCGGCGGTGCCGCCTGATCTCGGTGAGTTGGAAGCCCGGAGACCCATGCAGGGCGCAACGGAACATTTCGCCTACGCGCCGCAATCGGAAGGATCCCGCCCGGTCCGTTATCAGGGCATCCCAGCCGAGGGGAGACCCGATGGAGCTTGAGCGCTCGTGGGTGACCTGCGAGTATCACACCGACGAGGTGCCCCCGTGGAAGCCGTCCCTTCCCTCGCGTCCGCGCGAGTTGGCTCCAGCTCCAACGTGATCCAGTGTAAGGCGGCGAGGCAGGCGGTCCTCGTCGTCGATGACGAGGTCCGCTCGCTGGAAGCCCTGGAGCGGACGCTGGAGGAGGACTTCACCGTCTTCACCGCGGCCAGCACCGACGAGGCGCTGGCCATCCTGCGGCGCGAGTTCGTCGCCATCATCCTCTGCGATCAGCGCATGCCGGGGATGTCCGGCGTCGAATTCCTGAAGCTCGTGCGGGCCGAGTGGCCGGGCCTCGTCCGCATCGTCATCTCGGGATACACCGACGCCGAGGACATCATCGCCGGCGTCAACGAGGCCGGCATCTGGCAGTACCTGCTCAAGCCCTGGCGTCCAGACCAGCTCTTGCTCACGCTGCGCAGCGCCGGCGAGCTCTACCAGCTGCAGCAGGAGCACCAGCGCCTCTCGCTCGAGCTGCGCGAAGGGCCGCCGGTCCTCAGACAGCGGGTTCAGGCCGAGCGCGCCCAGGCGCGCCAGCGCTTCGCGGCCGAGCGCATCGTGCGAGCCCCGGAGAGCCCGCTCAACGCCGTGTGCGCCCTCGCGGAGCGCATCGCGCCGCACGACATCTCGGTGCTCATCACCGGCGAGTCCGGCACCGGCAAGGAGCTGCTCGCACGCGCCATCCACTACGCGAGCCCGCGCGCCGAACGCGCGTTCGTGGTCGAGAACTGCGGCGCGCTCCCGGACCAGCTGCTCGAGTCGGAGCTGTTCGGCCACAAGCGCGGTGCCTTCACCGGGGCCTACGAAGACCGGATCGGACTGTTCCAGCAGTCGCACGGCGGCACCCTGTTCCTGGACGAGATCGGCGAGACCTCTCCCGCCTTCCAGGTGAAGCTCTTGCGCGCCCTGCAGGAGGGCGAGATCAGGCCGGTGGGGAGCCCGCGCACGCTCTCCGTCGACGTCCGGGTGCTCGCGGCCACCAATCGCGACCTGGAGCAGGAGGTGCGGGCCGGCCGGTTCCGGGAAGACCTCTACTATCGCGTCGCAACCGTCACGCTCACCTTGTCGCCGCTGCGCGAGAGGGTGATGGACATCCCGCTCCTGGCGCAGGCCATCCTCGACCGCGGCATGCTCCAGCTCGGCTCCCGCGTGGAGGGGCTCACCCGCGAGGCGATGGAGTGCTTGAAGTGCTATCGCTGGCCGGGCAACGCGCGCGAGCTGCAGAACGAGATCCTGCGCATGCTCGCGCTGGCGGACGGCCCCTGGCTCCCGGCGGACCTGCTCTCGCCGCGCGTGCTGCGCGCCGCCGGGGAGGAGGAGGAGCGCGACCTCTCGCTGCTGGACGGGCTCGACGGCAGCCTCAAGGAACGATTGGAGCAGCTGGAGGCTCGCATCATCAAGGAGTCCCTCATCCGCCACCGCTGGAACAAGACACACACGGCTCAGGAGCTGGGCCTTTCGCGCGTGGGCCTGCGCTCGAAGCTGGCCCGCTACGGGCTCGAGAGAGGTTAGCCCATTTGAGCACTCAGAAACAGCGAAAGGCGAGTCTGAACGTCGTGTGGCTCCAGTCCGGCGGTTGCGGCGGTTGCACCATGTCCT
>MEMX01000095.1:116609-119082 GCA_001768075.1 Anaeromyxobacter sp. RBG_16_69_14
ACCTCCTCGGCACGCTCGCCGATGCGGGCCTGAACGTGCTCTGGCACCCCAGCCTCTCGGAGGCGAGCGGCGGGGAGGCGCTCGGGATCCTTCGTTCCTGCGCCGCCGGCGAGACCCCGCTCGACATTCTCTGTGTCGAGGGTGCGGCCGTGCGCGGGCCGAACGGGACGGGGCGCTTCCACATGCTCTCCGGCACCGGGCAGCCCATGGCAGTGTGGATGCGGCGGCTGGCGGGGCGGGCGGGCCACGTGCTGGCCATCGGCACCTGCGCCGCGTACGGCGGGGTGACCTCGGCCGGCGCAAACCCCGCCGACGCCTGCGGGCTCCAGTACGACGGCGAGACGCCGGGAGGCCTCCTCGGCTGCGCCTGGCGCGATCGCGTCGGGCTCCCGGTCATCAACGTGGCGGGCTGCCCGACGCACCCGGGATGGGTGGTCGACACGCTCGTCGCGCTGGCGATGGGGAGCTTTGGCCCGTTCGATCTCGACGCCCTCGGGCGGCCGCGCTCCTACGCCGACCAGCTTGTCCACCACGGGTGCCCGCGCAACGAGTTCTACGAGTTCAAGGCGAGCGCGCGCAAGCCGTCCGATCTCGGCTGCCTCATGGAGAACATGGGCTGCAAGGCGACGCAGGCGCACGCCGACTGCAACACGCGGGTGTGGCACGGCTCGGGCTCTTGCCTTCGCGGCGGCCACGCCTGCATCAACTGCACGGCCCCCGGGTTCGAGGAGCCCGGTCACGCGTTCGAGCAGACGCCCAAGATCGCCGGCATCCCCATCGGCCTGCCCACCGACATGCCCAAGGCCTGGTTCGTAGCGCTGGCAGCGCTGTCGAAGTCGGCCACGCCGCGCCGCGTGCGCGAGAACGCCACCGCCGATCACCTGGTGGTCCCACCCGCCACCCGCACCGCGGGACGCAAGTGACGCGCGTCGTCGTCGGCCCGTTCAACCGCGTCGAAGGCGACCTGGAGGTCACGCTCGAGGTCGAGGGAGGCTCGGTGCGCTCGGCGCAGGTGAACTCGACGCTCTTCCGGGGCTTCGAGCAGATCCTGGCCGGGAAAGCCCCCCTGGACGCCCTCGCCCTGGTGCCACGCATCTGCGGAATCTGCTCGGTGGCGCAGTCTGCGGCGGCAGCCCAGGCCCTCGCCGCCGCCATGCGGCTCCGGCCGCCCGAGAACGGGCGCATCGCGTCGAATCTGATGACGGCCACCGAGAACCTTGCCGATCACCTGACGCACTTCCACCTCTTCTTCATGCCCGACTTCGCTCGGCCCGCCTACGCGCGGCGGAGCTGGTTCCCGCTCGTGGAGCGCCGCTTCCTGGCGATGCGCGGGACGGCCTCCGCCGAGGTGCTCGGTGCGCGCGCGCGCTTCCTGGAGATCATGGGCATCCTCGCCGGGAAGTGGCCGCATACGCTGTCCCTGCAGCCAGGGGGATCGTCGCGCGCCGTGCAACCTGCCGAGAAGATCCAGATCCTCGTGCTCCTCCGAACGTTCCGGACGTTCCTCGAGCGCGCCGTCTTCGGCGACGAACTGGAGCGCATCGGCGCGCTCGACGGGCTCGCCGCGCTGGAGGCCTGGCGAGACGGGCGGCCTGCCGGGGCGAGCGACTTCCGGCTCTTCCTGGAGATCGCCCGCGACCTCGAGCTGTCGAAGCTCGGTCGCGCCACGGACGTGTTCATGAGCTACGGCGCCTACCGGCAGGCCGAGGCTCCGCGCTTTGCGGCGGGCGTCTTCGACGGACAGCTCGCCTCCCTCGACGAGGCGTCGATCCGGGAGGACGTGAGCCACGCCTGGCTCCTCGACGACGCGCCCCGGCACCCAGCCGAGGGTGCCACGCGGCCGTCGCCCGACAAGGCCGGTGCGTACTCCTGGTGCAAGGCGCCCCGCCTCGGCGGGCGCGTGGTCGAGGTGGGCGCGCTGGCGCGCCAGGTGGTCGACGGGCACCCACTCGCCCGCGACCTCGTCGCACGCACCGGCGGGAATGTGCTCTCGCGGGTGGTGGCGAGGCTGCTCGATCTGGCGCTGGTCGTGCCGGAAATGGAGCGCTGGGTCCTTTCGCTCGAGCCCGGCGCGCCCTTCTGCGTCCTGGGGGAGCTCCCGGACGACTGCGCCGGGGTGGGCATGGTGGAGGCTGCCCGCGGCTCGCTCGGGCACTGGCTGACGGTGAAGCGCGGCCGCATGCACGGCTACCAGATCGTCGCGCCCACAACGTGGAACTTCTCGCCGCGCGACGCGGACGGGCGGCCCGGCGCGCTGGAGCAGGCGCTGGTGGGCACGCCCGCCGGGGAGCGCGAGGCAGGGGTGCTGGTGCAGCACGTGGTCCGGTCCTTCGACCCCTGCATGGTGTGTACGGTCCACTGAGTCGCGACCATGGCCGAGCGAGCGGACAGAAAACAGGTGCCCGAGGGGGTCGGTGAGGCGGTCTGGATCGACGTCATCCAGAAGATGGACGAGGTCTACAACGACCTCTTG
>MEMX01000095.1:119193-157688 GCA_001768075.1 Anaeromyxobacter sp. RBG_16_69_14
CATCGAGGACGTGAACCAGTCCCTCGTGAAGCTGACCGGCCGCCGCGAGTACGACCTGTGCGGCCACCCTGTCGTGGACCTCTTCGCGGACGAGGCCTCGCGCGAGCAGGCGGCCCGCACGTTCGTGCACCCGACCGGCGAGACCGTGCACGAGCTCGAGTTGCAGCTCCGCGCCGCGGACGGGGGAGCCATGGCCGTTTCGCTCAACGGGACCCCACGGCACGGCGCGTCGGGCAAGCTCCTCGGCATGGTCGTCACCGGTCGCCCGGTCGGCGAGCTGCGGCGCGCGTACCACGCCCTGCGGCAGGCGCACGACGATCTGAAGCGCACCCAGCAGCAGCTCCTGCACTCGGAGAAGATGGCCTCCCTCGGCCGGCTGGTGGCGGGCGTGGCGCACGAGCTCAACAACCCGATAAGCTTCGTGCTCGGCAACGTGCACGCGCTGCAGCGGTACGCCTCGCGGCTGGCGCGGTATCTGGAGACGGTCCACCGCGGCGCGCCGGCGGAGGAGCTGAAGTCGCTCCGGGCCGAGCTCCGCATCGATCGCATCATAGGGGACCTGCAGCCGCTCATCGAGGGGACCGTCGAGGGCGCCGAGCGCACGCGCGATATCGTGGACGGGCTGAAGCGCTTTTCCGCGGTTGACCGCGACGAGCAGCAGCGCTTCGATCTGGTGGCCGTCGTGCAGCGGGCGGTGCACTGGGTGGGGAAGGCGATCTCGGGTGGGTTCCGCGCGAACCTGAGCCTGCCCCGGACGTTGATGGTGGTGGGATCGCCCGGTCAGATGCAGCAGGTGGTCATGAACCTGGTGCAGAATGCGCACCACGCTACGAGCGGTCAGGTGTCGCCGCGGGTCGACGTGATCGCCAGGCTGGAGGACGCCTCGGTCGTGCTCGAGTTCCACGACAACGGGCCCGGTATCGATCCAGACAACCTGCCGCGCATCTTCGATCCGTTCTTCACCACCAAACCCGTCGGGAAGGGCACCGGCCTCGGCCTCGCCATCAGCTACGGCATCGTGGAGCGTCACGGTGGCCAGCTCACGGCCGCCAATCACGCCGAGGGCGGCGCCGTGTTCACGCTGCGCTTGCCCGTGGTGTGACGACGGTCCCGGAGCTACGTCCCCGTGCCGGGACCTCCCTCTCCATCGCGTGCCGAGCGGAAGGAGGCTGCGCGCCGCCTGCTCGCGGACTTCGACCTCGAGGCCATCCGCGGCTGGGCCGCCGCCGAGCCGCAGGCTGTGCGGTCGCTGCAGTCGCTGCTCTACGACGAGGACGAACTCGTGCGTTGGCGGGCGGTGGAGGCGCTCGGCCTGGTCGCCGCGGTGCGCGCGCGGGGGGGCCTGGAGCCGGTGCGCGAGCTGCTCCGGCGCACGCTGTGGCTGATGAACGACGAGTCGGGAGGGCTTCTCTGGCACGGGCCCCAGGTGATCGGCGCGGTGCTGGCCAACGTGCCGTCGCTGTGCAGCGAGTTCACTCCGATCGTGGCGAGCTTCCTCGAGGAGGACCCCTTCCGCGTCGGCACGCGCTGGGCGCTGTGGCGCCTGGCGGAGGTGCGCCCCGACCTGCCAGCGGGAGTCGCCGTTGCCCTGACCGCATCGCTCGCCGACCGGGACCCGGCCGTTCGTGGCCACGCTGCGCTTGCGCTGCTCGCCGCGCGCGGCGACGATCTCGAGGCGCTCGCTCGAGACGAGGCGCCGCTCGCCGTGTTCGACCACCGCACGGGCACGCTGCGCGCGACGACCGTCGGGGCCGCCGCCCGAGGTCTACTCTGACCCGCCTCTCGCCGTTTTTCGTGCGCGCCCACGGCAGACCCCCGCCGAAAGCGCAGCGCGAGTAGCGAAAGGCGAGTCCCACACTCCTGGTCGGGCGGGAAAGCGGCGGCAGATTGTCGCATTACCTGCCTGACGGGCTCGGCCGGGGCAGTGAGGGATATATGATAGTTGGAAGATGGGTTTGACGGTTGATATCGGTCACTTGCTGGAGGATGGCGACCTCCCGTCCAAGAACTTGCGCCGTCGTTGCTCCGCGCTTCGCATCGTGCGTTTCATCGAGTACGGCGGCCCGCTCAAGCGGCTCCAGGGCCGCGAGACGCTCATCGAGTGCAAGCAGCACCAGCGCCGCAAGGCGTGCCTCGGGCTCATGTGGGTCACGAAGAGGAGCGACAACCTGCTCGCGGTCTTCTGCTCCCGGTGCCACAAGGTGGAGGCCGTCATCTCCGGGTGGGAGGCGACCGTCTGGGCAGACGGGCCGATGCGGCCGCTGCCCATGACGGAGGACTGAACCCGTAGAGCGAGCAGCGCGTGCTCGCGATGGCCGTTCACGACCTCGCCGCCCCGATTTCAGGCGCGCGAGGTCGCATTTCGTCCGGACGCCTCGCGCGCGCCAGAAGCGATGGTGCCCACCTCCTGCTCCGGTTAGGCCAGCAGGGATGCCAGAGGACGTCTGCCAGTACTGCGGCTGCGACCTCGACGCGCGTCCGCCGGGCCGCGACACGGGGTTTCTCTACGGCGTCGAGTGCAGCCGCTGTCCGCCCGGGAAGAGGCAATCACACGTGCTCGCGCGGCCGGAGCGCGTGGACGCGCTCACCTGTCCCGACTGCGGCGCCACCATCGCGCCCGCCGAGGCGCACCCGGACGTGCTGGTGGTGAAGGAAATGGTGTACGACGTGTGCCCCGACTGCGGCGCGCGCTGCGGCGTCGCGGGCGTGCGCAAGCTGCGCGACGTGGGTGGCGGGACGATGTAGTTCACCTCGGGTCCTCTCTGCCCCTGGTGTGCCGACCCTCACCCCCGGCCCTCTCCCTCCCAGGGAGAGGGTGACGAGATCACGCCCTCTTCCTCTGTGGAGCGAGAAGGGGAGCGCGACGCTCCTGCTATAGTGGGGTTAATCCGATGCTCCATTGCGCCAAGTGCCATCGCGACGTGACCGCGGGAGCGCTGTACTGCGCAGCGTGCGGGGCGGCGATCGTGCCGGAGCAGGCGCCCGGCGAGGCGGCGGATCCATACATCGGGCGGACCTTCAAGGGCATGTACTTCATCGAGTGCCGCGTGGGCAGTGGCGGCATGGGCGACGTGTACAAGGCCGTGCACGTGAACCTGGGTGCGCCGGTAGCGCTCAAGATCCTGAAGAAGTCGCTGCTCGCGGATCCGGCGGTCGCTCGGCGCTTGCACCAGGAGGCCCGCGCCGCCTCGCGGCTGCGACACCACAACGTGATCAACGTGACCGACTTCGGACAGACCGACGACGGGACGCTGTTCATGGCGATGGAGTACGTGGCCGGCAGGAGCCTGGCGCGCGTCATCGCGGAGGGCTTTCCGCTGTCGGAACAGCGCGTCGTGCGCATCGGAGGTCAGATCCTCGCGGCGCTCGCCGAGGCGCACGCTGCCGGGATCCTGCACCGGGACCTGAAGCCCGAGAACGTCATGATCGAGCGGTGGCGGGACGAGCCAGACTCGGTCAAGGTGCTCGACTTCGGGATCGCGAAGATCCAGTCGGCGGGTGACGAAGGCGAGGGCCAGCCGACGCTCACGCAACCAGGGCTGGTTTGTGGCACGCCGGCGTACATGAGCCCGGAGCAGTGCAACGGCGAGGACCTCGACGCGCGCAGCGACCTCTACTCTTTCGGTGTGCTGCTGTACGAGATGCTCACGGGCAAGCGGCCGTTCGACGCGCAGACGCCCATGGAGATGGCGCGCAAGCACCTCACGGAGCAACCGATCCCGCTGGCCCAGCAGTGGGGAGGCCACGCGGTCTCCGCCGATCTCGACGCGCTCGTCATGCGAGCCTTGTCGGCGAGTCGCGACGATCGGCCTGCCAGCGCCGATCAGATGCGAGCGGATCTCCTCGCGTGCGTCCTGCGTCCCGAGTCTGCGAAGAACGAAAACCCGGGCACCCCCACCACCACGGTCGTGCTTCCCTCCTCGCGAACGCCGCCAGGACGGTCGCTGACACCGGCCGCAGCACGACAAGGGAACACGCCCCCGCCACAGGGCCGCAAGGTCCCCTTCAGGGTGGCGGGGGCAGCCGTCAGCGTGCTGGCGATCGTGGCCATCGGCTATGCCTCGCTGCGCGGAGCAGGGACGAAGAACCCAGAACCTGTTCTGTCGCCTGTCCCGGCGCAGTACGCAGATGCCGGGTTCGCTGAAGAGTCGGTGCCGGAGCCCGAGCCGGAGCCAGTGCGGGAGCCCGAGCCGGTGCCGGTGCCGGTGCGGGAGCCGGTGCGGGAGCCGGTGCGGGAGCCGGTGCGGGAGCCGGTGCGGGAGCCGGTGCGGGAGGTGAAGCCCAAGTCAAACCACTGCGCGCGGCCGCTTCACTCGGAGCACGGCGTGGAGAAGATATCGACGCCGGCCGCCGGTACGGGGGACGGCGTGCTCGTCGTCTTGGCTCTGCCCTGGGGCGAGGTCTCCGTGTGCGGCGCTCCTTACGGCGAGGCGCCGGTCGAGCTTCGCGTCCGCGCGGGCACGTACGCGGTGCTCGTGGAGCACGCGTCCGGGTCCGAGCCGCAGACGGTCAGGGTGAACGCTGGATCGCGTTCGTTTGTCCGAGTCAACTTCGCGAAGAACAGGTGACAGAATTGCAAGCCATTCAGCGACTGCTACTCCACGGTCATCCTCCGGATGGTGCTGTTCTCCGAATCCACCACATAGATATTGCCGCGCCCGTCTACCGCCACGGCCGTGGCAGCATTGAACCGCGCGGTGGTGCCGATTCCGTCGACGCTGCCCGACTGCCCTGCCGCCCCCGCCAGAGTGCTCACCACCCCCACCGGAGTGATCCGCCGAACGGTATTGGAATCTGTCACGTAGATGTTTCCGGATCCATCCAGGGCCAACCCGGCGGGCCTGCTGAACAGTGCGGCGGTGCCGGTCCCGTCGGTGCTGCCCGGCTGCCCTGGCGTTCCCGCCAACGTGCTCACCACTCCCGCCGGCGTGATCTTCCGAATGGTGCTGTTGCCCCAATCCGCCACATACACGTTCCCTGACACGTCCACGGCCACGGCGCCGGGGCTGTTGAATCGTGCAGCGGGGCCCGTGCCATCGGCGCTGCCCGGCTGCCCCACCGATCCCGCGAAGGTGCTCACCACCCCCGTCGAGGTGATCCTCCGGATGGTCTCGTTGCCACGATCCGTCACATAGACGTTCCCGGACCTGTCCACGGCGACGCCCCAGGGCCAGTTGAACCGCGCGGAGGCGCCCGTGCCATCGGCGCTGCCCGACTGCATTGCCGTTCCCGCCAACGTGGTCACCGCCTGGTCCACGGTGATCTTCCGGATGGTGTTGGCGCCGAAATCCGCCACGTAGACGTTCTCGCCCGCGTCCACGGCCACGCCGATAGGGTTGAGGAACCGTGCGTCGGCGCCCGTCCCGTCGACGATGCCAACTTGTTCTGCCGTTCCCGCGTAGGTGTCCACCACCCCCGCCGGCGTTGTCTTCCGGATGGTGGCGTTGCCCATATCCGCCACAAAGACGTTCCCGCCCGCGTCCACAGCCACGCCGAGGGGATCGTTGAACCGCGCGGAAGCACCTCTGCCATCGGAGGTGCCAGGCTGCCCTGCCGTTCCCGCCAGCGTGCTCACCACCCCTGTGACGAAGGACGCGGTGACCTCGCGGTCGCCATCCAGAATGACCCCGCACGTCTCGGCGCTCCCATAGTTGCAACCCGTGAATTCTGCGAACGACGACCCCTGATCAGCAGTCGCGGCGAGGTAGACGGTGCTCCTGGCCAGAAGCGGAAGAGCGCAGGTGCTGCCGCAGTCGATGTCGGAACCAGCCACTTTTCCGGAACCTCTGCCTGCTTTCTTGACGGATATCGTGTGGCACTCCCCCGAGGGGAAAGGACAATCGTCGCCTATGTTGCCTGGCCTGGTGCCGCAGCTCACGCAGGTCGTCATCAACGCGACCGCGAACATGGACCTGCACCAGAACGACCCATGCTGGCTGGTCATGGACGCCCCCCCCCCAAAGAGGCGGTCTGCCAGGGCTCAGGCGCATCGAACATCTCCGGCGCACGGAGGCGCACGGCGACGTTCACTGCAGCTTTCGAGTTGCCCGAGAAGCCCTCTGTTTGCGCAAGGATGCCTGACTTCTCCCCACGGTGCTTCGTCAGACGACCTCAGCTGGTCTCTCTAGCACACGTTCGCGCGCACAGGACAGAACGTTTGGCCTCGAAGGCGCCTGCGTGCGCACCTCCAGGGCCTCCGGAGTCGCCTTGGCCGCGCGGGTCGATCAGCTCCGCGCCCCCGTCGCCGTCCCGGCACCACTGATAGCGCATGCCACATGAACTGACGCTCGAGATGGGGGGCGCGGGGGGAGAGTTTCTCCCCTCCGCTTGAGGCGCCGCAAGGCGCCGGACATCAGCTCACAGCGGCGACGGTGACGCTGGAGACTCACATCAACTGGTCGCCGCTGTGAGCTCGGCGATCGTGCCGGGAGCCTTGCGTCCTTTGCCACGGAAGCGGCGGTCGAGCCAGGCGACCGTCTCGTAGAGCGTCTCCTGCGGATCGCGCGCGGCGAAGCCGAGCTCGCGCCCGGCCTTGGCGCTGTCGACGTAGAACCAGTGCTCGCCCATCTCGACCTCTTCGGTTGCGAGGGGCGCCTCGCTGCCGCGCCAGGCGTGGAACTTCTCGAGCAGTCGCGCGCCAGCGATGTTCACGGTCGACGGCAGGCGTACCACGGGCGGCGCGACGCCGGAGATGCGGGCCAGGCGGCCGAAGAGCTCCGCGAAGGTCATGTTCGCGCCACCGAGCAGGTACCGCTCGCCGGGGCGCCCCCTGGAGAGCGCCGCCGCGAAGGCCGCCGCCGCGTCGCGCACGTCGACGAAGGAGAGCCCGCCCGTCGGCATGGCCGGCACGCGCCGCTCCAGGAATTTGAGCACGACGTCGGTGGACGAGAGGCGCGCGTCGCCAGGGCCGAGCAGGAGCGACGGGTTCAGCACCACCACCGGGAACCCCGTGTCGCGGTGGAAGCGGAGCGCCGTCTTCTCCTGGAAGATCTTGGAGAGGTAGTAGGGCCAGCGCGCGACCACGCGGATCGGGTGGTCGTCCTCCTCGCTGTGGACCTTCTCCTCCCTCGAGATGCCGATGGTCCCCGAGCTGGAGGCGAGCACGAACCGCTTCACGCCGGCCGCGTGCGCGTCCTCGAGCAGCGTGCGCGTGCACTCCACGTGGAGCCGGTACAGCGCGGCCGGATCCCCGGGATCGAAGGAGACCCGGCCGGCGAGGTGGTAGACGGCCTCGATGCCCTGGAGCGAGCTCCGTACGGCCGCGCGATCTTCGAGTGGCGCGCGCAGGACCTCGGCCCCCAGCGCCTCGGCTGCGGAGGCGTCTCCGCGCACGATGAGGCGGATGCGATGGCCACTCCGGGCGAGGAGCGGTACGAGCGCCGAGCCGAGGAAGCCGGTGCCGCCGGTGACGAGGAGGTTCACGATTCGTCCTCGCGGCCCCTGGCGTGCCGACCCTCACCACGGTCCTCTCCTTTCCAGGGAGAGGGTGACGAGAGCACTCCCCCTTCCTCCGCGGGACGAGAAGGTGACGAGATACCCTCTCCCTCCGCGGGACGAGAAGCCGGCGTAGAAGGATCGCTGGTGATCGAGGTGTGCCGACCCTCACCCCGGCCCTCTCCCTTCCAGGGAGAGCGTGACGAGATCACTCCCGCTGGCTTCCCGATGGATCGAGAAGGCGTTGCCGAGACGGCCAGGTTCCGGACCGCCCGCTCCATGATCCTGGTCGCCTCCTTGTGCGCCTCGCCCTTGGGCAGCTCCGCCGTTCGGCGGCGCAGGTCCTCCACGCGGATGGGTTGCCCGATGATCACCTCGAGCTTCGCCGATCTCGGCAACACGCTCCCCGCTGGCAGTGCCTGGAAGGTGCCGTGGATGTACACGGGCAGGGTGTCGACGCTGCAGTGGAGCGCGAGGTAGCCGGCCGTCGGCTTGAACTCCGCCATGGCGCCATCCCGGGAACGCGTACCTTCCGGAAACACGAGGACGTGCATGCCGCGCCGGAGCGTCTCGACGGCGGCGCGAAGGCTCTTCCTGACCGAGCCCTCCCGGTCCATCGGGATGAGGTTCGTGAAGTTCTCGAAGTAGGCGCGCTTGAGGGGCGTGTCGAAGAAGTAGTCGGCGGCCGCCAGCGCGGTGAGCTTCTCGCCTTGATCCCCCAGCGCTACCTTCACGAGGCCCATGTCGAGGTGGCTCGCGTGGTTCGCCACCACCAGGAAGTTCCGATCGCGCGGGATATGGGCTCCGCCGCGCACCGTCGTGTCGTAGAGCTCGCGGTAGAGGAACCGCTGGCCTGCGCCGAGCAGCTTTCGCCCGAGCGCCGCCAGCGGCTGCGGGACGGCCACGTCGCGCTCGGCCTCGGCGGGTGGTGGGTCCCGCGGTTTCGCCTCGGACTCCGGACGCCGCCTGGCCGCCGACACGACGCGCGAGAGCTCGGCCACGGTCTCGAGCTGGTGCAGCCCGTCGGTCGCGCTCGCGGGGACGCCCGCCTCCTCCAGCGCGGTGGCCAGCTCGGTGAGCATGAGAGAGTCGAAGCCGAGGTCGGCCGCGAGCTGGCTATGGTGCGCGACCTCGCCGCGCGGGCGCCTCGAGATCTCCGCCACCAGGTCGAGCAGCCACCCGTCCGATCGGCCGTCGCGCGCCGCCTCGCGCACCTTGGCCCCCTGGTGCGCGGCCGTCTCGAGCCGCTTGAGCTCCTCCACCACCCAACCCCGCTTCACCTTGCGGGTGGAGGTCCTGGGCAGCTCCTGCTCGGTCGTGTGCCAGACCTTGACGCGCTTGTGGAACGGCAGCGACGCGGACACTTCACGGACGTGCCTCTGGAGCAGCCGGCGCACCTCGCCGCGGTCGCGTTCCCTCCAGGCCGGAACGACCAGCATGGCTACCCTCTCGCCGTTGGCGTCGGGCAGGCCGACGACCGACAGCTCCTTCACGAGGTCGTCCGACCGGTACAGCTCCTCGATCTCGTCGGGGTACGCGTTCTTCCCGTCGGCGTCGATGACGACGTCCTTCTTGCGGCCCACCAGCGTGAGGCGACCGTCCGCGTCGAGCTTCCCCAGGTCGCCGGTGCGGAGCCAGCCGTCGACGAGGACGCTCCTCGTGAGGTCGCGATCGACCTCGGGCTCCCGCGCGCCAGCCTTCCAGTAGCCGAGCATCACGTTCGGCCCGCGCGCCCACACCTCGCCCACGCCGTTGGCGCCGGGCTCGTGGATGCGGAGCTCGATGCCAGGTAGGGGCGCGCCGACGCTGCCGACCCCGTCTTCAGGGGACGAGACCGCCAGCACCGGCGCCGCCTCCGTGAGCCCGTACCCCTCGTACAGGTCGAAGCCCAGCTCGTGGAAGGCCTTCTGCACCTCCGGGGAGAGGGCCGAACCGCCCGAGACGAGGATGCGTAGCCGCCCGCCCATCCTTCGATGCACGGGCCAGAAGAGGAGCTTGCCCAGGTTCGCGCCCCACTCGTCGCGGAGCCAGGCGTTCGCGCCCATGAGCGCCTTGGCCGCGCTCTCCACCAGGCCGGGTCGCGCCGCGAGCTCCTGCGTGACGCGCCGGTGCAGGAGCGACCACAGCGCGGGGACGCCGATCATGGCGGTGACGCGACCGCTCTCGAGCGCGTCGCCGAGCGCGTCGGCGGTGAGCTCGTCCAGGTACTCGATCTCGGCGCCGCGCGCGAGCGGGACGAGCAGCCCACAGGTGAACTCGAAGGTGTGATGGAGAGGCAGCACGGAGAGGAGTCCGTCGCCGGGTCCTAGATCGAAGAGGGCGGCCAGCTTCGCCACCAGACTCGTGAAGTTGCGGTGCGCGAGCATGACGCCCTTGGGCGTCCCGGTGGTGCCGCTCGTGAAGATGATCGACGCCACGTCCTCCGGCGCCGCGGCGTGCCCTGGGGCGCGTGTGGGATCGCCCGCGAGCGCGTCGGCGAGGAGCGCCGGCCGGGGGCCGTCGCCCGAAGCCCAGGCGCGTACGAGCTCCGGCACGCGCTCCGCCACCTCCTCCGAGAGCAGGGCGGCCCTGGCGCCGGCGCTGCGGGCGAGGTTCGCGAGCTCCGCCGGTGAGAGCTGCGCGTCGACCGGCACCGCCACGCCGCCCGCCAGCAGGATCCCGAAGAACGCGATCGCCCACTCCGGCCGGTTCTCGCTGGCGAGGAGGACGCGGTCCCCGCGGGCGATGCCGCGCCCTGCGAGGAAGCCGGCCACGCGTTCCGCGAAGGCGCGCAGCTCGGCGTAGGTGAAGCGGTCCTTGCGCTCACCGCTCATGCGCAGCGCCACCCGCGTCCGGTGCGTCTCGCAGGTCGCGTGGAAGAGCTCGAGCAGGTCGCGGTGCTGCCGCACCGAGTGGACCTTCTTCCTCGCTTCCTCCTCGAGGGCGGGGAACACCCACTCCTCGAGGCCTTTCATGTGGACGTCGAGCCAGTACTCGCGCCAGTCGAGCTTCTCGGGATCCCAGGGCAGCCTGGCCTGGTCCGCCGGGGCCATGCGCGCGTACAGGTCGCGGACGTTGGCGCAGCGGAAGACGTACCGGTTGTCCCAGACGAACGGCATGAACAGCTCGAACAGCAGCTTCGTCTGGGCGAGCTTGCTCTCCACCTCGTCGAGCTTGTCGGCCGCCTGCGCGGCCAGGGCGGAGACGCGCGGAGCGCCCCAGCTCGGCGCCTCGTCGCGGAGCAGACGGCTGGCGGCGCGCGCCAGCTTCTCGAAGGCGGGGGCGCTGAAGGTCTCGTAGTGGCGTCGCGAGACGGGATAGGTCTCGCAGCGCGCCAGCAACGCGTTCAGGACCTTGTTGCCGTCCTCGCGCTTCTTGTAGAAGCGGCGCCGGTAGAGCCCCACCAGCTCGATGGTCCGGCGGCTGTAGAACGGGTTCACGTCGCCGGATGCCAGGTGATAAACGCGCTCGGGCGTGCCGGTGATCGCCTCGGCGGCGACGGCGATGGTGCCTGCCGCGACCAGGTCCACCGGGACGAGGTCGAGGATGGCGCGCTCGCCTATTGGGTAGACCCGGTGGCCCTTCAGACCCAGGAAGGCGAGGGGTGCGCTGGTGGTGAAGCCCTCGTTCCAGCCGGGGAACGGGTAGCGCAGCGCCGTCTCGACGATGGAAGGGCGCACCACCGCGTACTTCACGCCGCCGCGCGCGATGGCTTGCTCGCCCAGGCTCTTCGTGTACGTGTAGGTGTTGGGCCAGCCCCAGTGGCGGGCGCGGTCCATGCCCAGCTCGACGAGGCGCTGCGAGAGCCACAGCCGCTTCTCGCGGCCGAGCGCGATCCGCTCGGTGCGGTCGTCTCCCGTGCCGCGGCCGCGCCCCTCCGCGCGGAGCCGCTCCTGCGCGCGCGCCCGCAGCCCCGAGAGGAGCGCCGCGTCCTCGGCGTCCTCGCGGATGCGCGCGATGCGCTTCTCGCAGTCGGCGAGCTCGCGGTCGAGGTCGAAGTCGCGCGCGTCGAGCGTCCCCGCGGTCGGACGGTCCTCCACGCCCTCGCGGCGCGGGAAGTAGCCCGCGATCTCCTCGTCCTCGAAGACCACGCCGCTGCGGTTCCCCGCGACGAAGCAGGTCGAGACGTGCACGAGCGCGGCCCCGGTCGCGCGGCAGACGTCGACCGCGTGCTGCGCCCCGCTCACGTTCACGCGGAGGGCCAGCTCGAGCGAGGGGTTGAAGTCGACCAGCCCGGCGCAATTCACCAGGGCGGCGAGCCGCGACATGATGGCGAGGTCCCTCTCCGACAGCCCGAAGAGCGGGACCGAGACATCACCGGGGACGGGGATGCACTTCTCCCGCATGAACGCGGCGAAGCGTGAGCCGTGCTGGGCGCGGAGGGGGTCGAAGGGGCGGCTCATCGCTACCTTGCCGAAGAAGCGCGCCTCCGCGGTGCCGCCCGTCCCCGGGCGCACCAGGACGAAGACCTTTCCCACCTCGGGGTAGCGGTGGAGCAGCATCGAGAGCGTCACCTTCCCGACGAAGCCGGTGGCGCCGGCGATCAGGATGGTGCGGCCGCGCAAGGCGGCGGCGACGTCGAGGATGTTCGTCTTTGGGCGAGGGGAGGGGGCGGCGGGACGCTCTCCGGGGCCCTGCGGCACGAGCGCGCCGTTCGGTTTCCCGTTCTTTCCGTGTCTGCCGTTCATCGGAGGTTCTGCGTCATGACGATCGGCGGGTGGTGGAGCATCGCGATCTGCGCCCCGCGGCCGTGAACCGCTCGAGCCATGTCGATCGCGTCCGAGAGCCGCTCCGCGCTCTCCCAGCCCATCAGGCGCGGCACGTGCTCGTTGTCGGCGCCCACGGCGATGATGCGCCCGAGGTGCTGCCGCCCGTTCTCGCCCCAGTACCACATGAAGAACGGGTGCGCGCCGTGGTAGGCGTTCCCGGTCCGGTACATGTGCACGTAGCTCGGGTTCTCGGCGAGCTCGCGCTCGTACTTCGCCTCCAGCACCTTCGCGTCGCGCGTCTCGGGCAGGAGCCGGTGGAAGAACTCGATGTAGCTCGGGTGGTGGTCGGGGTCGAACTCGTCCGAGCAGGGGTGGGTGATGATGAGCGTGCCGCCCTTCTTCACCAGAGGCTTGCCCCGGTAGAAGTTGAAGAAGTACCCGCAGGCCATCACCTGGACCAGGAGCGGGTTCAGGATGGAGTTGACGTTGTAGGGCGAGATGTACGGGATGCCCATGATGCCGATGTCGGCCTGGAAGTCGACGTCGACCGCGTACTGCTCCCAGCTCCTGGCCAGGATCTTCCGGTGGGTGGGCTCGGTCTTGCCCGCGTGCACCGCGATCACCTCGTACGCCGCCGGGACCGCCTGGAAGATCTTCCTCTTGGCGGCGCGCGGTAGGTTCCGGAGCGCCGCGCGCATGCCGAAGAGCTTCAGCCGGTCCACCTCGGTCCACGCGTCCTCGCGCCTCATGAGGAAGTCGAGCGGGCCGTCGAACATGCGGTTGTTGATGGTGGTCTCCACGTGGAAGACGCAGAGGTGCTGGTCGATGACGCGTCCGATGCGCCCCACCGAGCGGTGCAGCTCCGAGTGCTCCGTGTCCATGTACGAGTCGCTCTTGCGGATGTGCTCCGGCGTGTGGTGCGCCTTCACCCCCTCGTAGTTGGTGAGCCCGGTGCCGACCGACTTGTGGCCACCGTCCATGGGGACGAGGTTCACGTTCACGTAGACGAGGAGGTCCGACTCGGCGGCGCGGCGGTTCACCACCACCGGCTCTCCGTGCGCGGTCGTCCCCAGCGAGACGAGGCCGTCGGGGTCCTCGGCGTCGTGGTTGTAGTAGCGGTCGGGGTAGAAGGCGTCGAAGATCCTGGAGCCCACCATCCGCCTCATCTCCGCTTCGGTCATGCGGCGGTGGAGGGAGATGGCGATGACGAGGTGCACGTCGTCCACGCCCGAATCTGCGAGCAGCTCCAGCAGGATCTCGAGCACCTGCTGGCGGACGTCCGGCGTCTTCATGGGCGGCAGCGGCAGCGAGATGTCGTCGAGGGCGATGGTCACCTTCATCCCCGGTACGAGCTGCGCGTGCAGCGGGTCGCAGCCCTCCGGGTGGTTCAGCGCCCAGCGGATGGCGGACTTCACGTTGGGCAGGCCGGCGATGGGCGGCTTCGGGTAGATGACCTTCGTGCCCACGGGGAGGTTCTCAAGGAGGAGGTCCTCGCCCGAGAACATCACGCGCGGCGCGGAGTCCTTGTCGATGGTGACGATGGGCTCCGTCTGCTCGTAAAGCCGGCTGAGGCGGGAGACGGGGCGCATGGCTAGTGCTCCTTCGCACGTCGCGGGATCGAGCTCGGGTCGCGCGCGCACCATGCCAGGTCGATGGTCGTCATGCGCCGGGCTATCCCGTCGTGTCGAGGATGGGCCACTCGTAGGCGCGGGCCACGTTGCGCAGGCGAAGATCAGGGTTCACCGCGGCGGGGTGACCCACCACGGCGAGCATCGGGTAGTCGGAGAAGCTGTCGGAGTAGGCGTGGCTCTGGTCGAGCGCGAACCCCTCCCGCCCGCAGTACTCGCGGACGATGAGCGCCTTGTGTGCGCCCTCCACGATGGGCGGAACCACGCGACCGGTCGCGACCCCCTCCACGAAGTGCATGCGGTTCGCGATGAGGTCGTCCGCGCCGAGGTGGCGCGCCAGCTCGCGAACGGTGAAGTCCAGCGCTCCTGTCACGAGGACGATGCGGCAGCCGGCGCGGCGCGCCTGCGCCAGGAGCTGCGGCGTCCCCGCGTGGATCGCGGGACGGAGCACCTCGTCGAAGAGCTCGTGCGCCAGCTCCACCAGGCGGTCCTCCGAGATACCGCGGTAGGAGTCGTAGAAGACCTCGTTGAAGACCTTGCGGTTGACCTTGTCGAGCGCCCAGTAGAGCGGCGCCCCTGCCAGGGTCCTCGCCGTTCGCCAGGCGGTGCCGAAGATGCTCCCCTGATTCATCGCATAGAACGCGAAGGCGTGGACGATGTTCGTCCGTAGGAGGGTGCCGTCCACGTCGAAGAACGCGGCTCGGTTCGCTTGGGCCATGGGCTCTGCTGGCATTATTCCACTGTGCGTGCTGCTGTCAAAGAGAAGGATGCCCCATAGGGGCCGGCTTCAGACCAGCCCGTGCTCGCGATAGTAGCGCGCAGCGCGCGCGACCGACTCGGCGAGTGGGGTGGGAGCCGAAAAGCCCAGCAGCCGCTGGGCCTTGTCGGTGCAACAGGTCCAGCCGGGTGCAAGCAACTGGCGCGCCAGCTTGCGGTTGAGGGGAAGCCTGTGACCGCTGGTGTTCGAGACGGCATCGGCTGCCCAGGCCAGCCCGGTGAGGACCGCGGGCGGCACCGGCAGCGTGCGCGGCCTCACCCCGAGGGCTCGCGCCACCTCGCGCTGCAGTTGCTCGAAGGCGGTGCGCTCGCGCGAGGCGAGGAAGAAGGTCTCGCCCACCGCCTCCGGCCGCTCGCCGAGGAGGACGAAGCCGCGCGCGCAGTCGTCCACGTCGATCCAGGACAGGGGCCGCTCGGGGCCGAGGATGCGAAGGGCGATCCCCCTTGCCACGATGCGGAAGAAGAAGAGGTTCTCCCGGTCACCTGGGCCGATGATACGCGGCGGCCTTCCGACCGCCACCGGCAGCCGATCCGCGAACGAGCGCGCGATGCGCTCCGCCTCCGCCTTGGACTCGCCATACCACTCCGCGGGGGCGAAGGCCTCCTCCTCTCGCTTGCCGTGGCGTGACGGGCCCATCGAGGCGAGCGAGCCGGCCAGGACGAAGCGCTGCCGCGCGGCGCCGCCGGCGAGGCAAGCTGCGAGGAGGAGCCTGGTCGAGCCGGCATTCACGGACAAGAATGCCTCCCGATCGGAGGCCCGCCGGACCCCGGCCAGGTGGTAGACGAGCGGACAGCCCTCGACCGCCCGGCGCAGCGCGACAGGGTCCATGGCGTCCCCGCGCACGACCTCCACCCCCCGATCGAGCACGGACGCGTCGCCGCTCTCGCGGATCAGCGCGCGAACGCGGTGGCCGCCCGCGAGGAGCTCGCGCACCAGCGCCCGACCCAGGAAACCGCTGGCGCCCGTGACGAGCGCTGTCATGCGCCGCAGTGGGCCAGAAGGGGCGGTGAGGGTCAATGGTCGAGTTCCGGTGACCCTGGCCGCGCTCGTATCGTGGCCGTCCTCGGCGGCCGGGGTCGCGACGGCGGTCCCGAGCAGCAGCCGGGTCCGTACGCGGCACGACGGCCTCGAAGCCCCCGAGGAGGCCCGAGACGGGATGCAGCACCTCTTGGCCTCCAACGTCCGAAAGACAGCCCATCACTCCCGATCGAAGGCGTGGTTCCCGAACTTCACTGAGGGTTCCGACCCCGAGCTGGCAGTTGTTGCTGCGGCTTCACGAGAGCGCGGGCCCAGGTGGGCACGCGCTCCCCGACGCTGACGCGGGAGCCGTCGACGAACATCGCGACAGGCTCGAACGGGCGGGTGGTGTCGCTGTTGTCATACATGACGACGTACGGGAGCTCGCGAAGCGCCCGCCGGAGGTTCTCGAGCGTGCGCGGGAACCGCGCCGTGAGCTTTTCCGTCGGTACGTCGTGGCCGCCGGTGGCGACGCGCTGCGCGACGCGAGCTTCCGACTGGTCGGCGTCTGCGAGGCCGATGAAGAGGAGGACGACGGTGTAGTCCCTGGTGACGGCGTCGCGAAGAAACGCGAGCTTCTCCCCTGCGGGGTCGGAGAAGACGGTCTCGAAGATGAAGCTCTCGCGGTCGTCGACGAGGGCCGTTCGCGCCTGCGCAGCGAGCGCCGCAGCTTCGTACGGGGCCGCGTCGAGTTCGCGAGCGAGGTCGTCGGCGTTGACGTAGGGGAGGTCGAGGTCCTGGAAGTAGGCGCGGTACAAGCTGGTCTTCCCGGCTCCGTTCGGACCGGTGATCGCGATCATGAGCGGGCGCCGGTCGAGCGGCAGGGCGTCGACGAACGAGGTCATGGCGAGAGCGGCCGGCGGCCGGAGATCAGTGGTTCTTCACCGCGGTGAAGGTCCGCTTGATGAAGCGGCCAGTCGTGCGCGTGCCGTCCTCGTCGATCTTCACGAGGAGCCCAGGCCGCCCGGGTACCGCCTCGAAGTGCGGGTACGGCCCGGACGCGAGGAGCGCCTCAACGCGGGCTCGACCGGCGGGGGTCCCGATCTCGCGAAACCGCTCCGCGAGAAGGGCGCTGCGACGCTTCAGCTTGAGCGCCGTCGGAGGACGAATCACGGCCTCGATCGAGCGCCCCAGGCGCGCCCAGTGCTCCACCTGACCGGCGAGGGAGCGCTGCGACTCCTCGGCGACGAGGCGGGCATCGAGCATGAGGTTGTCGGAGAGCTTCACAGGCTGCCCCATGGAGTAAAAGTAGCACCATGCTACCTCAGCTGCAAGGGCCCCGATCTCGGGGGCCCCGTTGAAATGCATGGGCCGGCCGAGCAGGATGCCGGATCGTGTCCGCGCTCCATCGCTCCACCTGCCCGCATGACTGCCCCGACGCGTGTGGCCTCCTCGTCGAGGTGCAGGACGGTCGAGCGGTCGCCGTGCGCGGCGATCCCGACCACCCGTGGTCGAAGGGATCGCTCTGCCCCAAGGTGACGCGCTACCACGCGACGGTGCACGCGCCGTCGCGGCTCCTCACGCCGCTCCTGCGGGACGGGCCGAAGGGGTTGGGCGCGTTCCGCCGGGCGAGCTGGGACGAGGCCATCGAGGCCATCGCGGCACGCTGGAGGCTCATCCTGGGGGAGCACGGGGCGGAGGCGATCCTGCCGTACTCGTACGCGGGCACCATGGGGCTCGTGCAGCGCAACGCCGGGCATGCCTTCTTCCATGCGCTCGGCGCCTCGCGGCTCGACCGGACCATCTGCTCGCCGGGGCAGGACGCGGGCTGGAAGGCGCTGATGGGTGACACGGTCGCCGTCGATCCCGAGGAGGCGAGCGAGAGCGATCTGGTGGTGCTGTGGGGCATCGACGCGGTGGCGACCAACATCCACTTCATCGCGCGCGCCAAGGCGGCGAGGGCGCGCGGAGGGCGCATCCTGCTCGTCGAGACCTACGCCACGCCCACCGCGGCGGTGGCGGATCGGGTCTTCCTGGTCCGGCCCGGATCGGACGGTGTCCTGGCGCTCGGTGTCATGCACGTCCTCGCGCGCGAGGGCTGGGTGGACCGAGCTTTCGTCGCGGCGCACGTGCAAGGTTACGAGGATCTGGCGCGCGAGGTGCTCCCGGAGTGGACGCCGGAACGGACCGCGGAGGCCACCGGGCTCACCCCGGCGGAGGTGATCGCGCTGGCGACCGAGCTGGGCCGCGCCCGCGCGCCGTTCCTGAGGGTGGGGAGCGGCCTCTCGCGGTACGGGAACGGCTCGATGAACGTGCGCGCCATCGTCTGCATCCCAGCCCTGCTCGGCGCCTGGGCCAAGCGAGGCGGCGGGGCTCTCTGCAGCACCTCGTCGAGCCAGGCCTTCGACACGTCGGTCGTCACGCGGGAGGACTTCCAGCCCCGCCCGACCCGGCTCGTCAACATGTGCCGGCTGGGCCATGCGCTCAACGAGCTCGACGGCCCGCGGGTCATGTCGCTGTACGTGTACAACTCGAACCCGGCCGCCGTGGCGCCGGACCAGAACGCGGTCCTGGAGGGCCTGGCGCGCGAGGACCTGTTCACGGTGGTGCACGAGCGCTTCCCGACCGACACGGCGCGCTTCGCCGACGTGGTGCTGCCCGCCACCTCGACGCTGGAGCACTCCGATCTCTTCCGGTCGTACGGCCAGTATGCCGTGCAGCGGACGCGCGCCGTGATCCCGCCCGTCGGCGAGGCGAGGCCGAACTGGGAGGTGTTCCAGCTCCTCGCGCGCACCATGGGCCTCGACCATCCCTTCTTCCGGCTCTCCGCCGACGACCTCGTCGATCTCTTGCTGGCGAAGCCGGCGCCACTTCGAGAGGGGCTCGACCGCGCCGCCCTCGAGCAGGGGAGGGCGGTGTCGCTCAGGCTACCCGAGGGCGCGAAGACACGTTTCCGCACGCCTTCGGGGAAGATCGAGATCCTGAACCCCCGGCTCCGGCATCCGCTGCCTCGGGCGCTTCCGACGCACGTCGAGGCCTCGCGCACGCAGTATCCGCTCCGGCTCCTCACCGCCCCGTCGCTGCACGGGCTCAACTCTTCCTTTCTGCAGGAGCGCGAGGATCTGCGGAAGAGGGCCGGGCCGATGGTCCTGAGAATGAGCCCGAGCGACGCGGCGGAGCGCGGGCTCGCCGACGGCGATCTGGTGCAGGCCTGGAACGAGCTCGGCGAGGTGGCCTTCACCCTCGAGGTGACGGGAAACGTCCCCGCGGGCGTCATTGTCGCGCCGGGCGTGCGCCGCCTGGATGACGCGCGCGGCCCTCGCACCGTGAATGCGCTCACCTCGCAGCGCCTCACCGACGAGGGTGCCGGAAGCACCTTCTACGACAACGCGGTGGACGTCCGACGGGCCCAATAGGGGCGGAGAGATCGTCCCTCGCGCCGTTGTCAGCAGGCGCCGCATTCCCCAGACAAAATCATCGTGCGGTTTGGCGACGCACGCCTGCGGCACTCGGCTGACATCGGCGCGCGAATAGTGTAGGAGATCGTAGTCTGCCTGCTCGGCAACCGCCCGAGCGGACTCGCTTCTTTCAAGGTTTCGCCCGCTGCGGCTCACCGCCAGCGGAGCCCGTTCCTGACTCGAAGGAGACGACCGTGATCGACGCTTATCTGAAGCATGAGGCGGAGCGCAAGGCGCAGGGCATTCCCGCGAAGCCGCTCGACCCCGACCAGACTCGCGACCTGTGCAAGCTGCTCGAAGACCCGCCCGCAGGCAAGGAGGCGTTCCTCCTCGGCCTCCTCGAGAACCGGGTATCACCTGGCGTGGATCCCGCCGCCGAGGTGAAGGCCTCGTTCCTGGCCGACGTATTGGCCGGCAAGCGCCGCTCGCCGCTCGTCGCCAAGAAGGACGCGGTGCGCATCCTCGGCACGATGATGGGCGGCTACAACGTCGAACCGCTCATCGGGGCGCTCTCCGTGCCCGACCTCGCCGACGAGGCCGCGCGCGCCCTCAGCTTCACGACCCAGGTGTACGACAGCTTCGACAAGGTGGTCGAGCTCTCGAAGTCCAACGCGGCCGCCCGCAAGGTGCTCGAATCCTGGGCCAAGGCCGAGTGGTTCACCGCGCGGCCGGGCGTCCCATCCGAGGTGACCGTCAGGGTCTTCAAGGTCGACGGCGAGATCAACACCGACGACTTCTCGCCTGCCGGTGACGCCTCCACGCGCCCCGACATCCCCCTCCACGCGCTCGCCATGGGCAAGACGCGCTTCCCCAGCGGCCTCGCCACGATCGCCGAGTTCCGCGCGGCCGGGTCCCCGGTCGCCTTCGTGGGCGACGTGGTGGGCACCGGCTCCTCCCGCAAGAGCGCGTGCAACAGCGTGCTCTGGCACATCGGCGAGGACATCCCGTTCGTGCCGAACAAGCGCCGCTATGGCCTCATCCTGGGCGGCGTCATCGCCCCCATCTTCTTCAACACGGCGCAGGACTCGGGCGCGCTGCCCGTCAAGACGGACGTCACGAAGCTCAAGACGGGCGACGTCGTCGTCATCGACACCAAGAAGGGCGAGGTCCGGACCGAGGCCGGCGAGGTGCTGTCCACCTTCAAGCTCGCTCCCAACACGCTCGCCGACGAGTACCGCGCCGGCGGGCGCATCCCGCTCTTCATCGGCCGCGCGCTCACCGACCGCGCGCGCAAGGCGCTCGGCCTGCCGCCCACGGATCTCTTCACCCTGCCGGTGAATCCGAAGCCGAAGCAGGGCCAGGGCTACTCGCTGGCTCAGAAGATGGTGGGTCGCGCCTGCGGCATGCCGGGCGTTCTCCCGGGCACCGCCTGCAATCCGAAGATGACCACCGTCGGCTCGCAAGACACGACCGGCCCGATGACGTCGGACGAGCTGAAGGAGCTCGCCTGCCTGAAGTTCACCGCGCCCATGTTCATGCAGTCGTTCTGCCACACGGCGGCCTACCCCAAGCCCGCCGACGTCAAGATGCACAAGACGCTCCCCGCCTTCATTCAAGAGCGCGGCGGCGTAGCGCTCAAGCCCGGGGACGGCGTCATCCACTCCTGGCTCAACCGGCTCCTCCTGCCCGACACGGTCGGCACCGGCGGCGACAGTCACACCCGGTTCCCCATCGGCATCAGCTTCCCGGCCGGCTCGGGCCTCGTCGCCTTCGCGGGGGCGGCCGGGTTCATGCCGCTCGACATGCCGGAGAGCGTCCTGGTGCGCTTCAAGGGCAAGCTCCGGCCCGGGATCACCCTCCGTGACGCGGTGAACGCCATCCCGTACTGGGCCATCAAGCAGGGACTCCTTACGGTGCCCAAGAAGAACAAGAAGAACATCTTCAACGGCCGGATCCTCGAGATGGAGGGTCTCCCTGGCCTCACCGTGGAGCAGGGCTTCGAGCTCACCGACGCCGGTGCTGAGCGCAGCGCCGGCGCCGCCTGCGTCGATCTCTCGGTGGAGAGCGTGGCAACCTACCTGCGCTCCAACACCGCGCTCATGGGGAAGATGATCGCGGACGGCTACGGGCACCGGGCCACGCTCGAGAAGCGCATCGCCGACGTGGAGGCGTGGCTGGCCAAGCCCGAGATGTTGCGCGCCGACAAGAATGCGGAGTACGCGGCGGTGATCGAGATCGACCTCTCGGAGATCGAGGAGCCGATCCTGGCCTGCCCGAACGACCCGGACGACGTGAAGCTCCTGTCGGAGGTGGCGAACACCCCGATCAACGACGTGTTCCTGGGCTCGTGCATGACGAACATCGGCCACTTCCGCGCCGCGGGCGAGATCTGGAAGGGGCAGAAGTTCAACCCGGCCGTGCGCACCTGGATCTGCCCGCCCACGCGGATGGACCAGCAGGAGCTGAAGGACGAGGCCTACTTCTCCGTCTACAGCGCCATCGGGGCCCGCATCGAGATCGCGGGCTGCTCGCTGTGCATGGGCAACCAGGCGCGCGTGCCGGACGGTGTGAACGTCTACTCCACCTCCACGCGCAACTTCGACGATCGCATGGGGAACGGGGCCAAGGTCTTCCTGGGCTCGGCGGAGCTGGGAGCGGTCGCCGCGATCCTCGGCCGCCTGCCCACGCCCGCGGAGTACTTCGCCCAGTATCAGGAGAAGATCGCGCCGCGGGCGAACCAGGTGTACCGCTACCTCCAGTTCGACGAGCTGGCGGAGTACAAGGGGTTGCGCACCGTCGCCTGATGACGCTCCCGGTCGCCCTCGCCGCCGGCCCCGGCGGCGAGGGCGATACGGGACGTGGGTGGTCCAGCACGCGCGCCGAGCGTGCGCCGCGCCGCACTGCGCGAGCGCAGACGCGATGCGCTGCTCGCACCTCGCACGGTCGCGTGGGCGGCGGCGCTTCGGCCGACCTGCTGGAGCTCACGGCGGCGCGGGCCTACGACCTGGAGCCCGTGACCCTGCGGGCGATCCATCGGCGAGATGCTATTGCGCGGCGCGGACCGTGATCGTGAGGTCCTCGTCGGCGGGGTCTACGTCTCCGTCGTCGAACCGGAGCACCCACGGCGGGCCACCGCTTTCCGCGACCACGAGCGACGGCGGAATGACCTGGTGCAAGGCTCCGGAGAGCACTTGCAGGCTGATGGGCGTTCCGGCCGGGAACGGGTTACCGCTGTTGGTGATGGTGAATTTCGTGCCGAGCTCGGGCGCGTAACACCCGTCGGTGAAGAGCGTCACCTGCACCGGCTGGACGAGGATCAGCGTGTTCCCCGTGGCGTTGCACTCGCGGGACGTGAGCTCGATCTCGATCTTGGCCGGATCCTGGAGCGTCAACGCGCAGTCGACGCCGCCGGGGTCCTGCGCTCTGTGGCACTGTGCCGGCGGCGAGACCTGGAACGTCTTCGACGCGACCGCCTGAGCGCCGTCGTCGTCCTTCACCGTGAGCTCGACCGTGTACTGGCTGAGGGCACTCGCGGTGTAACCGTGCGACGGGTTCGTGTCGGTCGACGTTGCACCGTCGCCGAAGCTCCAGGCACGCGACGTGATGTTCCCGTCCGGGTCGGTGCTCTGATCTTCGAACGTGCAGGTGAGCGAGCTGCAGGCCACGGCGAAGGTGGCGGTAGGAACCTCGTTCGTCTTGTTGCTGCTGCTTGTGTTGCTATTGCCTCCGCAGGCCCCTGTTCCGACGGCGAGAACCAGGAGTGCGACCAGGTGAGATACTTTCATGCAGATGCTCTTTCGATCCAGCGATGCGCGAGCACGCTCGCAGAGCCGGCCCTCGGCCGGAGCAGGGCCCTTGTGAGTGCTGCCCGGAGCCTCTCACACCTCGAGGGGGCCCGGTATGGGGTGTTTGTGGGACATGCAAATCCATGTCGCGGCGACCTCGCGTAAGGGGCCGTCCCCGCCCATGCACGGCGGGATTTACGGCAAAGGACCCACGCTCTACCTGAAGGCCGCTGAAGCGGACCGGTGCGTGCACTCCTGGCACAGCATTTCTCGGGAGGACTTTCAGTCGAGAGCAGGGCGGCGGCGGCGCAACCCAAGGCTCGACGGCCCGCGGTTCTGCCCCGGTTGCGCACCGTGGCCTGACGCGGTGCGCAGCGGCCACCTCACGACGGTCGTTGCCTCTCCGGCTGCTGGTCTCTAGCTTTTGGTCGAGGGGGTAAGCGATCCCGAGGGACCGGTGGAGCGGGCCTACGGGCGGAACCGGGACATCGTGGGAAGGTTGCCCGGGACCGCTCTTCCCACTATTCGGGTCGGGGACCATTCCTCGGAGTGGCCCCCGGCCACCGGTGGCAGGAGCATGAGCCGCCGGTGAATGGCGCGCGCGCGCGGTTCAGGTGTTATTCATCGGCGATGACGCGCATCGCCGAGATCGAGATCATCGAGGACCGCACCACTGCCTCTCGCTGTGACGAGGGGTTCCTGCGCCTGAAGCGACTCCGCGCGCGCAATCGGCGCACCGATGGCTCGGAGTCTACCGAGTATCCCATCGACCTCATCGACCGACCCACGCTCGACGCGGTCGCGGTGTGCCTGTGGGCGCGCGGCCCGAGGGGGGTCGAGGTGCTGACGCGTGGCGGGCTGCGGCCGGCAGCCTACTTCCGCCGCGGCAAGGTGACGGTGTTGCCGGAGCGCGAATACCTGTTAGTCGAGGAGTTGGTGGCGGGCGTGCTCGAGCCGGGTGAGCTGGGATTCGACGCGCTGCGCCGGCGGGGGGCTGACGAGGTGCGGGAGGAAGCGGGCCTGGAGGTGGATCCGGGGCAGCTCGACCCTCTTGGCGCGCCTTTCTTCATGCTCCCGGGGATCGCCTCCGAGAAGATCCACCTCCTCGCCGGAGAGGTGCCACGCGGCTCGGGGCCGGCGGCGTGGCCCGCGCCCGAGACCGGGGACGGCTCGCCGCTCGAGGAAGGCGCAGAGCTGCGCTGGCGTCCGCTCGCCGAGGCCGTCGAGGCCTGTGAGCGAGGCGAGATCGAGGACGCCAAGACCGAGATCGCGCTGCGACGGCTGGCGGCGCGCCTGGGCGAGCGGCTTCGCCGCGCCACCAGTGAGGACGAGCCCTCGTCCGACCGGTCCGGCGCTCGGAGGGGGATCCCATGAAAGCGAGACGCGTCGTCAGGCCCTCGGGGCCCACCCGCCACGAGCGCGACACCATGGGCGAGATGGTGGTTCCAGCGGACGCTCTGTACGGCGCGCAGACAGCGCGCGCGGTCGAGAACTTCCCCATTTCGGGGCTCCGCGCGCACCCGTCGTTCATCGACGCCACGGTGAGGGTGAAGCTGGCCGCTGCGCGCGTGAACGGCCGGCTCAGGCTCTTGCCCGCCGGGAAGGCGAAGGCCATCGAGCGCGCGGCGCGCGAGGTGCTTGATGGGCGCTGGCGCGATCAGTTCGTGGTGGACGTCTATCAGGCGGGCGCCGGCACCTCGCACAATATGAACGTGAACGAGGTCCTCGCGAACCGCGCCTGCGAGCTCCTCGGCGGGCGCCGCGGTGACAAGGACCTCGTCGATCCCAACGACCACGTGAACATGGCGCAGTCCACCAACGACGTCGTCCCTACGGCGATGCGCCTCGCCGCCCTCGACCTGGCGCCGGCCGCGGTGGACGCGCTGCGCGGCCTCGCGGAGACGTTCGAGGCGAAGGCGAGCGAGTGGGAGGAGATCGTCAAGTCGGGCCGCACGCACCTCATGGACGCGACGCCGATCCGACTCGGACAGGAGATCTCGGGCTGGGCCGCGGCGCTTCGGTCGGCGGCCGTGCGCATCCTCAATGCGCTCCCGGAGATGGGGGCGATCGGGATCGGCGGCACGGCAGTCGGGACGGGCCTCAACGCCGACCCGCGGTACCCGAAGCTCATGGTCGAGGAACTGTCGCGCCTCGTCGGCGCGCCGCTCGTGCTGGCGCCGAACCCGTTCTTCGCCATGCAGTCGCTGGCGCCCTTCGCTGGGCTGTCCGGGACCCTGCGCACGGCGGCGCTGGAGCTGCTCCGCATCGGAGGCGACGTCCGCCTGCTCGGCTCGGGTCCGAACTGCGGGCTGGGCGAGCTGAAGCTGCCACCGGTCCAGCCCGGTTCGTCGATCATGCCGGGGAAGGTGAATCCCTCCATGGCGGAGATGGTCGCCATGGTCAGCTACCAGGTGATCGGCCTCGACGCCGCCATCGCCGCAGCCTCCTCGGGCGGACAGCTCGAGCTGAACGTGATGATGCCGCTGGTCGCGTTCGACCTCTGCCACGCGCTCACCATCCTGGCCAACGCCGTACGCGTCTTCGACGAGCGCTGCGCGCGGGGCCTGGAGGCGGACGAGGCGCGCTGCCGGCACTACGCCGAACGCACGGTCAGCCTCGCCACGGCGCTCGCGCCGCGCGTCGGCTACGCGGCCGCAGCCACGATCGTGAAGGAGTCGATGCGCAGCGGGCGGTCGATCCTGGAGCTGGCTGCGGAGAAGGGAGGCCTCGGGGCCGCCGAGGCGCGCCGCGCTCTGGACCCCGCCAGGATGACGCGCCCCGGGCGCGCTTGAATGCAGTGTCGAGGTCCACCAGGAAACGCGGTCTCCCCGAAGAAAGCGCTCGCGCGCGGGTCGATCCAAGCCCAGCGACTATCCGAAGATCTTCTCCCGCGCCTCCTGGCTGATGGCGACCACGGTGGGGTGCTTGAGCTTGCGTTCGACCGAGATCGCGTAGAAGCGCTCGCGCACCTCTTCGAGCCTGCCGACCAGCCGGACCCGGTACTGGCCCCGGACTTCGTCCACGATGACCGATGGAGCCGGGAAGATGCCGAGCCCCGTCTGACCAAACTCCTTGAGGAGGGCGCTGTCCTCGAACTCGCCGACCACGCGCGGACGGATGTCGTGGGTCGTGAACCACTGATCGAGGGACCGCCGGAGCGCCGTGTTCTCGGTTGGCAGAAGGAGCGGCGCGCCGTCCAGGGATCTGGGGAAGCCCCGTCGATGGGTCGCCGCGAGCTTCGGAGCGGCGAGGAAGACGACGTCGCACTCCCCGAGGAGGTGGTTGAACGCTCGGACTCGCAGTGACGGACTGACGGGCGCGTCCGCCAGGACGATGTCGAGCTCGTGCACGGCGAGCTCGGCGAGCAGCCGATCGGGCTTGTCCTCGCGGCACACCAGGTGAACAGGTTCGGACACCTTGAGCGCGGGCTCGAGGAGACGCCGCGCGATCAGCTTCGGCACGACGTCGGCGACGCCCACCACGAGGGTCAGCGGCCTGCCGACCGGCGCGCCCTTGAGGGTGTCCTGAAGCTCCCGGCCGAGAGCGAAGATCTCTTCAGCGTAGCGAAAGACGACGCGGCCGATCTCGGTGAGCTCGAGGTTCCGTCCCTTCCGGGCGAACAGCTTCTCGCCGAGGACCTCCTCGAGGCGGTGGATCTGACCGCTGATGGTCGGCTGCGCCAGCCGCAGCTCCCTGGTCGCTCGCGCGATGCTCCCCTCCTTCGCGACGACCCAGAAGTAGAGCAGGTGGTGGTAGTTGAGCCATTCCATGTCGTCAGGTCACACATCGATTTTAACGATGCTTTACAACCGAACTTCCTATTTGTCGATGGGTCAGTCACGACGCAAGATCACCTCCCTGGACGAGGAGTTGACCATGGGCGTTGAGAGCATCGGCTCGCCGGCTCTGTGGGGCGGCTTCACCGCGTTCGTGCTGGCCATGCTGGCCCTCGACCTCGGCGTCTTCCATCGCAAGGCGCACGAGGTCCGTGTCCGAGAGGCTCTCATCTGGACGGGGGCCTGGGTTTCCCTCGCCCTGGTGTTCAACCTTGGCGTGTACTTCTGGTTCGGCTCGGAGCGCGCGCTCGAGTTCCTCTCCGGCTACGTCATCGAGAAGGCGCTGTCGGTCGACAACATCTTCGTCTTCATCGTCGTCTTCTCCGCGTTCGCGGTCCCGGCCAAGCTGCAGCACCGGGTGCTCTTCTGGGGCATCCTGGGCGCGCTTGCCTTGCGCGCCGTCTTCATCGTGCTCGGCGCGGCAGTGCTCGAGAGATTTCACTGGGCGATCTACGTCTTCGGGGCCTTCCTCGTCTTCACGGGTATCAAGCTGCTGGTGCAGCGAGGGGACGAGGTCCATCCCGAGCGGAACCCCCTCTTCCGGCTGTTCCGGCGATTCGTCCCCTCCGTCAGCGAATACCGCGGCGGGCGCTTCACCGTGGTCGAGGCCGGAAAGCGGTGCGCGACACCATTGCTCCTGGTGCTGGTCGCCATCGAGGCCACGGACATCGTCTTCGCCATCGACTCCATCCCGGCCATCTTCGCGGTCACGACGGATCCCTTCATCGTCTACACGTCGAACATCTTCGCCATCCTCGGTCTGCGGGCGCTCTACTTCGCGCTCGCCGGGGTGATGGGTAAGTTCCAGTATCTGAAGATCGGGTTGTCGGTCGTCCTCGTGTTCGTCGGGGCGAAGATGCTCCTGGCTGGGCTCTACAAGATCCCCGTCCTGACGTCCCTCGTGATCATCGTCGCCGTCCTTGCCGGCTCGATCGCGGCCTCGTTGCTGCGCCGGCCAACCGGGCCGTCGCTTCCGGTGTCGCTCCCTGACCAGCGTGCCGAGGCGAAGCCATGACGGCCGCGGACAGAAGACGGGCGCTGCTGGGGCACAGCGCGATGAAGCCCTTCGGCGCGTGCGGTGCAACGTGCGCCGCGCGCCTCGAGCCACTCGACGCTATGATGCGCGGGTGAACGTCGGCCTCCTTCTCCTGATCACCTTGCTGGGCGCCGGTCCCAACCCTCCTACCCGCCCGCCGCCGCGGCCCCCCGGCGTGATCGGCGTGCTCCGGCACACCGGCTGTGCCACCTCGCCCGCCGGCGCCATCGTGTCCGTCATCGGGCGTGACGCGACCGCAACCGCCGATGCGGAGGGACGTTTCAGCGTGAGCTTGCCGGCCGGGACGTACTCTCTCGTCATCGGTGGACCCGGGCTCGTGTCCGGCCAGCGAGTCGACGACGTGAACGTCGCTGCGGGGCAGACGCGGGATCTGGGCGTCGTCGAGGTCTGGCCCGAGGGGCGGCCGCCTGGTTGTGTCACCGGCACGCCCGTCTCTCCCGCGCCCTCGGCGGTGGTGGCGACTGCCCCCGACACGCCAGCGCTCGATCTGCCGGGTGCGACCGTGGCGCCTGCGGTCGCCTCGCCGGAGCAGATCTGGCTGCGCGGCAGCGGCGGCGCCGGCCCTGGACAGTTCGGGTTGCAGGGCAATCCCGCTCATGACGACGAGGACGCACTCGGCCCGCCCAGCTTTGCGCTCGGGCCGCGCGGCTCGCTCTGGGTGCTCGACGCCCTGAATGGCCGCGTGCAGCGCTTCGACGGGCGCGGTCAGGCAGGGGGGAGCTTCTCCGTCGGGCACCGCGGCGAGGAGCCGACGGTCGAGGCTGACATCGCCGTCACCGAGGAGGGGCACGTCTTCCTGTTCACGCAGAACGACCCCGCCACGCTCGCCGAGCACGACGCGAGCGGACGGCTCCTCGTCGTCAGCGCGCTCCCGCCCTCGTTCAAGGGCGTCGACCTGCTCTTCGCCGTCCGGCAGCGGCCGGTGTTCCTCATGCAGAACGGTCAGGCCGTGCGCGCGGACCTCAGCTGGGGTGGCGTGCGCGCCGAAGGACCGCTCCCTGGCCTGCCCGCAGGTAACCTCTACGTCTACGCCGACCGCACCGACCGATGGCGGGCGGTGGTGACGCTCTCCACCGGCGACGGGCGGGTGAAGCGCAGCGTGCAGCTCCATTCGTACGTCCCCATCGCCGGCGTGCGTCTGGTCGGCATCGACAGGCGCGGCGAGATCGTGCTGGCGGTCGACCGCGCCGAAGCCGGCGACGAGGACACTCCGCGCGCGGAGGTGCTGCTCCTCGCCGTGGACCAGCACGGACACCTGGCCGGCACGGCCCGCGCGCCGCCGGGCGGCCGCCGCTTCGAGTTCCGCGAGTTCGCGCTTGCGTCGGACGGCTCGGTGGTGCAGATGCAATCCGACGTCAGAGAGGTGCGCTTCGTGCGCTGGACGCTGCGCCCGCCGCCGCGTGAGGCGATCGCTGGCGAGGGACTGGTGCGAGGGCGCGTCGTCGGTCCTGGCCGCCCCATCTCCGGCGCGAGCGTCACGGTGGGACGCCTGCACCGCAGCGTGCCGGTGGCTGCCGACGGCACCTTCGAGGTCCGCCTGCCTGCCGGCACCTGGGTGGTCTCGGTTCGCCGCACGCCGATCGCCGGATCGCTCGAGGCGCTGCCGCCCGTGGAGCTCAAGGTGGCGGTCGCGCCAGGCGCCACGGTGGACGTGGGAAGCGTCTCGTTGCCGCGACTGCCCCAGCGCCCGGCGCTGCCCCTCCCCGACGGCGGGATGCCCGCTGACGTGAAGCCCTGAATGGGCGCGACGCTCCACTACTTCATGCTCCCCGCGGACGAGGTGGCCCTGTTCCGCTTCCTGGGCCACCAGGGGCTGACGCTCTACCCGGAGCTCGTGCCACCGGGCTACACCGCCCCGGGCGCGAACGAGCAGGTGCTGGCCGGCCTCGGGGACAGCGCGTACTACCTCGCTGCCGAGCGGCTCGGTCCCGTCGTCGTGCAGGCCGTGAAGCGGGGTCCGAACAAGGGGCTCTTGGCCATCGAGGAGGTGCCGTCGCCGGTGCTCCACTACGAGCGCTCGACGCGCAACGACGCGGGCGAGCTCGTGGCAGGGCGCCTCTGGGCGGAGCTCGACGTCACCGACGACCCCACCTCGAAGTTCGGAAAGCATCGCGGGCTGCGTTCGATCTTCGAGGAGATCCACGCCTGGCTGCGCAAGAGCTTCCGGCGGAGCGATCCCAAGGGCTTCTGGGTGGGTCCTGCTGCGGCGCGCGCCTGGAAGGGCGATGAGCTGGTGCTGCGCGAGGCGGGCCACAAGGGCCGAAGCATCGGGGTCTGGGGATAGATCTTTCGAAGCCCGGAGGAGAAGCTCGCCCGCGAAGGCGACGGCGAGGGAAGCTGACCGAATGCCGAAAACCGCGTGCCTCGAACGCGGAGCTGCAAGTAGAATGCGCCGCCACGAAGCTCTACCCCCAACATGCCGACGACACGCTGACGGCTGCCATCGCGCAGGACGAGGAACGGTACATGATCGATTTCGGGAAGCGCATCCTGTTCGTAGGCTATGGCGCGGTGGCGCAGTGCACGTTGCCGATACTGATGAAACAACTGCGCGTCTCCCCGAAGAACATCACGGTCATGGACTTCGAGGATCGGCGGCCGGTGCTCAAACCCTGGCTGAAGCGCGGCGTGACGTTCGCGCGCAAGCGGATCACGCCGGCGAACCTCACCCAGGTCCTGGGTGCGCACCTAGGCGAAGGCGACGTGCTCATCGACCTGGCCTGGAACATCGAGGCCTGCGAGATCCTCCAGTGGTGCCACGACCACGGCGTGCTGTACGTCAACACCTCGGTCGAGGTCTGGGATCCTTACGCCGGCGCGGAGAACAAGCACCCCACCGAGCGCACCCTGTACTGGCGGCACATGAACGTGCGCCGCATGACGGCGGGATGGTCCGAGCCAGGACCGACGGCGGTGCTCGAGCACGGGGCCAACCCCGGTCTCATCTCGCACTTCACCAAGCAGGGTCTCCTCGACATCGCCAGGAAGGCGCTCGCGGACAAGAAGTTCGAGGGTGCAGCCGCCGACGAGGTGAGGCAGCTCGCCGCCGAGCGCGTCTTCAACAAGCTCGCCTGGAAGCTCGGGGTGAAGGTGATCCACTGCAGCGAGCGCGACACCCAGATCACCGATCAGCCGAAGAACGTGGACGAGTTCGTCAACACCTGGAGCGTCGAGGGGTTCCGCGAGGAGGGCACGACGACCGCGGAGCTGGGGTGGGGCACCCACGAGAAGGAGCTGCCGCCGCTCGCCTACGAGCATCAGGAGGGGCCGCGCAACCAGATCTGCCTGGCGCGGATGGGCATCAACACGTGGGTCGCGTCGTGGGTGCCGAACTTCTGCATCCACGGCATGGTGGTGCGCCACGGCGAGGCCTTCACCATCTCGGACAAGCTGACCGTGTGGGAGGACGGCAAGGCGGTCTACCGGCCCACTGTTCACTACGCTTATTGCCCGGCCGACGTCGCGATCGCCTCGCTCAACGAGCTGCGCGGCTACGACTATCAGCTCCCGAAGAAGCAGCGCATCATGAACGACGAGATCAGCAGCGGGTCGGACATCCTCGGCGCCCTCCTCATGGGCCACCCCTACAACTCCTGGTGGATCGGGAGCGACCTCAGCATCGAGGAATCGCGGCGCCTGATACCCCACCAGAACGCCACCACCATGCAGGTGGCCGTTTCGGTCGTTGCGGCGGTGAGCTGGATGATCGAGAACCCGGCGCGCGGGGTGGTCGTGCCGGACGATCTTCCCCACGAGTACGTGCTCAAGATCGCGAAGCCCTATCTCGGAAAGTTGATCTCCAAGCGCTCCGACTGGACACCGCTCAAGCACTACACCAACGCCTTCAAGGGCCACAACAACCCGGCGATCGATCGGGACGACCCCTGGCAGTTCAAGAACTTCCTCATCACGGACGGTGACTGATGTTCGGCCAGGTTCGGCGTGTCCTCCCGGGCACGGTTCGGCGGGGACTTCCATGCTGAGCAAGTCCGCTCTCGCGAGGCTGGCGAAGGAGCACGGCACGCCGCTGTTCGTGGTGGATCACGACGCTCTCCGGAAGAACTACCGCACGTTCAAGAAGTACCTGCCGCGCGTCCAGGCGTACTACGCGGTCAAGGCCAACTCGGATCCGGCCATAGTCAAGACGCTCTACGACGCCGGCGCGAGCTTCGACGTCGCGTCGTTGCCGGAGTTCATGGTCGTCTACGAGTGCATCAAGGACATGCCGGACAAGCAGCGCCAGGACTGGATCTGGGACAAGATCATCTACGCCAACCCGATCAAGGCCAACGGGACGCTCCAGGCGCTCAATCAGTACAAGCCGCTCGTGACGTACGACAACCACGAGGAGATCCGGAAGATCAAGAAGCACGCCCCCGACGCAGGCGTGGCCCTGCGCCTCAAGGTCCCCAACACGGGCGCGATGGTCGAGCTGTCCTCGAAGTTCGGCGCGGCGCCCGGCGAGGCGGTGGACCTCATCCTCGCTGCGCACGAGCAAGGGCTGGTGATCGAGGGGCTGAGCTTCCACGTGGGGAGCCAGACGACGAACTTCCAGAACTACGTGCAGGCCATCAACCTCGCCGCGAACATCTTCAAGGAGGCCAGGGACCGCGGGTACGCCAAGATGAACCTGCTCGACATCGGTGGAGGCTTCCCCGCGCCCTACGACGCGACCGTCAAGCCATTCCGGGAGCTGGCGAAGATCCTGAACCGGGAGCTCGATCGGTTGTTTCCGGAGGACGTCCAGATCCTCGCCGAGCCTGGCCGGTTCCTGGTGGCCACGGCGGGGATCGCCATCTCGACGATCATCGGAAAGGCGATGCGCGACGGCAAGCTCTGCTACTACATCGACGACGGTGTCTACCACACCTTCTCGGGGGTCATCTTCGACCACTGCCAGTACCACTTCAATTCGTTCAAGAAGGGCGCCACGCAGGTATGCTCCGTGTTCGGACCGACCTGCGACGCGCTCGACGTGGTGTCGATGACCGAGGAGCTACCCGGCGAGCTCAAGCTGGGTGACGTGCTGTACAGCGAGAACATCGGCGCTTACAGCCACGCCTCGGCGACGCGCTTCAACGGCTTTCCGCCGGCCAAGGTCGTCCACGTCAACCAGTGACCAGGCTGTGCGGCAGGCCCCGCCGTTCAGGGCGGGGAAGGACGATGCGATGCCACGCGTGCCTTCAGGCCGCCTGGCGCCTTTGCTCGACGTAAGCCGCCATACGTGCAATGGAGTCGAAGTTCTCGGGGATCAGGTGAGCATCAGGCACCTTGCTGCCGAGCTCGGATTCGATGAACGAGACGAGCTGCATGACTCCGAGCGAGTCGATGATACCGCTCCCCAGAAACGACTCGTCGTCGGGGACCTCGTCGACGAGGAAGCTGTCCTTGATGAACTGCCTTACGCGATCCTGGACGCGCATGTCGCATTCCCCTGAGAAGGAGTGAACCCCGGACGGGGTCGAATCGACCGTCCCTCGACGGTCGGCAGGAGCCCCTGGCGCCCGCTCCCCGTGGCGGACCACTCAACAGAGTTGTCCACGGCGCAATCTGTGACCGGGCTCACGCCGCGAGGGGTCGAGACTATCGGGCGTCCACGGAGGCTTGACCCGTTTTCGGTCCTGTGGCCTTCCCCTCCTTGCCAGGGGGCTCCCTCGCGGGATATTCCGCCTCCGCGCGACTCATGAGGGTGCGCATGCGCCAGGACCGTGGCGAGAACGACGCGAACTTGTCACGGTGCGTCAGAGTCTCGTAGTGCACGATCTCGACGACCAGCAAAGGAGAGACAAATGGACGAGTCGACGATGGACGCCGAGGTGCGGACGTTGAGGATCGCGGAGGCCGGAGTGCTCATGACCATGGTGACGTCGAGCGCAAATCTCACGGAGAAAGCCATCGGGGGCAGCTTCGACGTGATGAAGGCGGTGCGCGGCGAGCTGTTCCGCGCGAGCAACGCCGGGATCGACTGGGTCGAGGGGCTGCAGCAGTCGTCGTTCAGGATCGCGCGCGAGGTGGTCCTCCGCGTTGACAAGCTGTCGCAGGAGACGGTCGAGGGCTTCGAGGCGGTGGCCATGTCCGTCTCCAGGGCCATTCGCGGATCTGGTGAAGCGGCGAGCGAGATGGTCTCGAGGACGGCCGAATCCCTGGTCGGCAAGAGAGCGTCCTCCGCGAAGGCGGCCTGAACCGGGCCGGGTTGGGTCGGATCGGAGAGTGTCCGCGGAGGGAGCCCTTCATCTGCCCTACCCAGCGCATCCTTTCCGGGTCAGGCGATCGACGACGTCGTCGAATTCCTGCTGCTGCGGCCGCGCGAAGTCCGCTTCGCCGAGGGTGTGGAGCGTCCTCATCAGGCGCGGCCAGCTGTGGCCGCACGCCTTCAGGAGCCGCTCGAAGGCAGGGATTCCCGCCTGGTAGGTCTTGTATCCCGAGAGCGCCGCGTTGTTGAGCGGCCGGACGAGATGGAGCTCGTCGCGTACGGCGGTGAGGATGCGCGCCTTCCCGGCGCGCTTTTCCGGGTCGTCCGCGTCCGATCGGTACAGCGCCTCGAGCTCGACGTACGCCTGGTGCAAGCGCTCCACGCGGGCCCGATGGTGAGCCTGCGCGGTGACCCAGGCCTTGGTCTCGGGCGCGTCCGGTCCGAGCGTGCCGACGAGCCAGGGGAGGGTGAGCCGGTCCGCGACGAAGCTCGCCAGGCTCTCGTCGAAAGCGGACTGGTCGTTCACGTACAGCGTGGCGTGGACGCTCTCGTGAAGGACGATGTTGGCGAGCTCCCCCAGCGCCTCGTCGCCGTCCCCGATCATCGTGGACAGGACCGGATCGTGAAACCAGCCGAGCGTCGAGAATGCGCTGGCGTCTCGAACGTAGACGTCGAGCCCTTCCTTCTGCGACAGCGATTCGGCATACGATCGCGCGGCGACCCTGTCGAAGAAGCCGAGGTACGGGATGCTCCCGACCAGAGGGAAGCGCCAGTGCCGCACGTCGAAGGCGAGCGGGGCGCAAGCCTGGACGACCCAGACCGCCGCGGGCCGGTGGAGGTCGGCGTAGCGGTCGTAGTTCCTCGTGGGCTTGAGTCCCTGCCCCTGGCCATAGGCCTTGACGGCCCGGACGCTCAGGAGAAGGCGCGCGATCCTCGACGGGACCTCCTGGTCCGCGACGACCTGCGGGATGGACCGCGCCGCGTGGAGGATCTCGAGCTCGCCGCGCGCCGCCTGGGCGAGGTACCCGGCCGAGAAGCAACCCTGCGACAGCAGCGCCGCGGCGGCGAGAGGGAGGAACGCGCGCTTCGAACCGTCGCGCGACCGAGGCGCGGGGCCAGCGGTCCTCATGGTGAGAATGCCTGACCGAAGGTATTCCACAGGCGACCATCTCGGACGCGAACGATCCAGGGTTTCGGGGAGCGGGCCTTCAGCGGGCCACGCCGGCCCGGCCCTGCGTCATGCGTGTCCAGAGCGAGGTGCCGCTCACCACGAGGCGATCGGCGACCCAGCGAACCGTGCGCGTCGATTGAGCTCGGTGGACGATCCGGGCCGGCGCGCCTTCCGGATTCGCCCCGAGGTCCAGGACCACCACCTGCTCCTCGATGGCGAGGTGCGTGCCACCGAAGCTCAGCGAGGCGCCGAGCTCGAGGCGTTCCCGACGCGTCTCGCTGCGCCGCTGCTCCTGGTGGGAGAGGTCGAACCAGGCCGGCGACAGGCACTTCCCGTCTGTCCCGAGGAGCGGTTCGGACACGAAGCGGTCGTCGCGCAGGGGCACCAGCCGGGCCGCTCGCACGCAGCTCGCCGGTTCGGCCGAGGAGCAGAGCTCCCCCTCCGCCACCAGCACCTTCCTTTCGCCCAGCGCCTCCAGGCGCAGCCGCGCGTGCTGCGGATAGGCACGCAGCGGGCCGAGAGCCAGGACCCGGAGGCGGGATCCCACCGCCTCGACCAGGGCCACGGGCCCGAGCGCGTCGCCGCTCGCGAAGCGGCTGGTCGGGATCCAGACGAGCGTCCTTGTGGGCGAGACCGGCGTCGCGAGCACGTCCGTCGTTGCGAGCGGCCGATCGGGGAGCGCTGCGCGGGCGACGGCGCCGTCCTCGCAAGCGAGCGCTGGTCCGTTCCAGCGCACCTGTGCGCCCGTGCAATCGAGGGCGGGCACGGTGACGTGGCGGGTCTCGGCGTCGTATCCGCGAAGGAGTAGCGCGATCCAGGTCGCACCCTCCGGCGAACCGGCGCCCGCTCCCCGATCGAGCTCGCAGAGCGCGGGTGGTGGTGGCGGTGGTGGCGGCTGGGGTGCAGGCGGCGCAGCCGGAGGCGGCCGCTTCGCGCACCCCGCAGCCAGGATGGCAGCAGCCAGCAGGAATGCTGCTCTTTCCGCCAGTCTCCGCCTTGGGCTCGGCCCCTCTGCGTCGCTCACCATCACACCCGCCCATCGCATGTCAGCGCTCCGGTTCCGGTTCCGGTTCGGATTCGTGTTCGGGCTGTCGCTCCGGGTCGAACCTGGTAGGCCCCTCGCCATCGGGCTCGCCTTCAGGCGCCTGCTGGCCTACCATTGCCGAGTACGCTCGCGCGAACTCCTTCCCGAAGAGGATGGCGGACACCGCACGGTCCTCGTCGGCGATCTCGTGAAAGCGCTCCTCGTAGGCCTTCCAGAGCGCGGGTGCGCGCGAGCGCCAGGCGCTCTGCCGCACGCGCGTCGAGATGGCCGCTGGACTGAGCTGCGCGACCAAAGCCTGCGCACCCTCCACCACGCCCCGCAGCAGGGCCACCTGGTGGATCATGAACTCGGCGAAGGCGCGCTGGAGCTCGCCATCGCGCCCTTCCCCGCGCGGGTCGAGCACGTAGGCGAGCAGTTGCCGGGCGTCGCGCGCCCGGTACAGCGCGCCTTCGCCGTGGACCGTGCGCACCCCCATCTCCTTGCCGAATTCCTCGTAGCCTTGCCGCAGCTCGACGAAGGACCGGCCGAACGCCTCGAAGCCCGCGGCGAGGCGCCCCAGCACCGTCTGGATCTCCGCGCTGGTGGCGAGGTCGGGGGTGACCGGGAGGTAGGATTCACAGAAGGTGCGCAGCTGCAGGAGGGCGTCGGCGCCGGGGCCGCGGATCGGTGAGATTCCCGCCGGGGGCGGCCGAGGAGGCCCGGCGCGGCTCGACGGCGCGGTACCCGCCATCCCGAGGAGCGTCAGGAACTGCGGCTCGGTCATCAGCGCGGGATAGCGCGCCCCCATCCGCTCCAGCGCCGCCTGACGGGCCGGGCCCTCGAGCCCGGCGACGAGCCGCTCCAGCGCGGCCCGCAGGTGCTCCCAGGTGCCGCGGTAAGACGTGTAGTAGAGGTCGAGGTCCACCATCGCGCCCGCGAGCGCTTCTCCTGCCGCGATAGCCGCATCCAGGCTGGCGGGCCCGCCGGCGGCCTCTTCGGAGGGCGCAACCGGCAGGGCCCCTCCGCTATCGTCCGAGATCAGCCTCACCGAGGAGGCGGCCTTCATTTCGAAGGCGGTCATGTGCCGCGGTGGGACGAGGTGTTCCGGGTGGGATCTCCTCTCGAACGTCAAGCAGAACGTTCCTATGCGAACCTCGGCCCCAGGCCCGAGCAGCGCCGGGGCGTTTTTCTGGACGGTTTCGCCGTCGAGGAGAGATCCGTTCAGGGAGCCCAGGTCGACGTAGCGCGCCTCGTGCTCGTCGAACTGGATGAGGCCGTGGTACGTGGAGACGAAAGGCTCCTGCAACGCCAGGTCGTTCAGCTCGCCGCGGCCGATCCGCACGGGCGACTTCATGAACGCCAACCGCTCCGTGCGCGACGACCCCTCCTCGGTGACGGTCACTACGAGCGCGATCATGGATCGGATCCTGGCGCGGTTCTGATGGTCACCCGGCCCGTTCCTGATGGTCTCGACGTGAGCGCATGCGCGGGCTCTGCAACCTGGGAGCTTCTAGCCGGCGAAAGCCACACCATGCCCAGGCAGGTGGGGGCTCGGAGCGAGGGATCCCTGAACGGGTCTGGCTCCTCACGCCGGACGTCGTACATCGCTATGATGCGCCGTGTCCGTCGAATCGCACGTCCGCGGGCTGTTGGAATCGGGTGACCTGCCCGGTGCCGCGACCGAAGCCATCCGCGGCCTCGGTCCCGACATCCTGAGGTATCTCCGCTCGATCCTGCGCAACGAGGAGGACGCTGCGGACGCCTTTTCCCAGTTCGCTGAGAACCTCTGGAAGGGGCTGGCGAGCTTCCGCGGGCAAGCGACGCTGCGTACCTGGGCGTTCCGGATCGCATGGAACGTCGCCCTGAACTTGCGCAACGAGCCGTGGAACCGGCGCGGACGCCGGCTCCTTACCGGTGAGGCGTCGGGGCTGGCCGAGGAACTCCGCACCAAGACGGTCGTCCGCGTCGCGCGCCAGCAGCAGGCTCTCGACAAGTTGCGGCAGTCGTTGTCCCCGGAGGACCAATCGCTGCTGGCGTTGCGCCTCGATCAGCAGTTCTCCTGGGAGGAGATCGCTGAGGTCTTCTCCCGATCGGGCAAGCCGATCCGGGCGGCTACCCTGACGAAGCGGTTCGAACGGCTCAAGGACCGGCTGGCGCAGATGGCGAGGGAACAGGGGCTCGTGGACTAGTTGTATTTTGACCAACCAGGGGCGCTCGGGCGCTACTCATCGCCAAAGGACGGTCCCGGAGCTGACCGCCGGAAGTGCTCCCGATCCGCCTTGCTCGGGATCTCGAGCGACAGCAGTTCGTAGAGTTCTTCGGGATCGCGCGCCCTGGAGCAGGCGCGCTGTACGACGAGGCGCGCGAGCGACCCCACATGGACGGCGAGGTCGCGCCTGGCGCGCTCGAGCAGGGCGGGATCCCAGGCGACGCCAGTCGGCGTCCTCGGGGCCGGCTTTCCGCCCGCCGACCGTGGCGCGATCAGCGGATCGGCGTGGCTCGCTTCCAGGAATGCCTTCCGGTCCTTCCCGGACGGGATGTACGTC
>MEMX01000095.1:157696-160249 GCA_001768075.1 Anaeromyxobacter sp. RBG_16_69_14
GGCACAGTTCGGCGGGCGTCACCGAGCCCGCGCTGAGCTTCCTCAGGAGGTGGCGCGCGATCGGCCCCATGAAGGGGAAGGCGCGCCGTTCGATCTGTTCCAGCACGGCGCGGTCGAGCGTGCTCGCGGTGAAGGTGCTCGAGGAGCCGGCGGTCGCGGAGGCGCCGGTGGTGGGCGCTGTCGTGATTGGCGCCGGGATCGCCGGGGTGGCAGAGGACCGCGTGGCGGGTCTGGCGGAGGCCGGTCTTCTGGGAGTGGGGGAGGTCTCGTTCGCGGGGCCAGCGGCGGCCTTGTTCGCGCGGGAGGCGCTCGCCGGTCTCACCCCCGACCGCTCGTCGCGCCGCGCTTCCGATCCGGACGGCCAGCGGGCTGGTGGCGTCGTCGGCCTCTCTCGCCCCTCCGCACCGCCCGAGGGCAGGCGGGTGGCCGCCCTTCCAGGGCGGGCGGGGGCAGACGCAGAGGCTCGCCGTGGCGGAGCCGGTGTGACACGAGCGAGAGGTGGCTCCGCCCCGACCTTGCGCAGCGGATCCGGCAGCGGATCCGATCGAGGATCCGATCGAGGAGGTGTGGAGGCCAGCAACCCCGCCCGCATCTCCTCCGCGCTGGCCGGGCGATCCGCGCGCCGCGGGGACAGCGCCCGCATCACCAGGGCCTCCATGCCGGAGGACACCGGCGTCGCTCGACGCACGCTCGGCGGCACGAGCACTTCGGACAGCTGCTTGTGCAACATCTCCATCGGAGTCTGCACCTCGAACGGCAGCCTGCCCGTGAGCATCTCGTACAGGACGACGGCCATCGAGTAGATATCGCTCCGACCGTCCAGATCGCCTCCGCGCAGTTGCTCGGGGCTCATGTAGCCGGGGGTACCGCACACCATGCCCGCCTGCGTGAGCGTCGAGGAGCCCTGTCCCGCCGCCAGGATCTTGGCGATGCCGAAGTCGAGGACCTTGACCGAGTCCGCCGCGCCGCGCTGGGATTCGATCATGACGTTCTCGGGCTTGAGATCGCGATGGAGGATCTGATTGGCGTGCGCCTCCGCCAGAGCGGCGAGGATCTGTGCCCCGATGTCGACGACGCGGCGCTCCGGCATCGGAGACTCCTCCGCGATGACCCGGGCAAGGCTCTTCCCGGTCACGTACTCCATGACCATGAAGAGCATCCCGTCCTTCGTCTCGCCGAGGTCTCTCACCGCGATGACGTTGGGGTGGCGCAGCTTCGAGGCGGCGCGCGCCTCGCGGTGCAGCCGGTGCACCATGCCGGGATCGGAGAGGAGGCCGCGCTTCATGATCTTGAGCGCCACGGGCGCCTCGAGAGTCAGGTGGAGCGCCTTGTAGACCTCTCCCATCCCGCCGCTGCCGATCTTCTGCTGGACGAGGTAGACCCCGCCGAGCGTCTTGCCAAGGAAGGGATCGACCGCCTCCGCGCCTGCCTGCTCGAGAAGGTGCATGCCGCACGATCTGCAGAAGTGCGCGCCCGGGACGGACTCCTGGTGGCATCTTGTGCAGATCGGCATTGCCGCGCGAGTATAGCGCTCTCTTGCTAACACACGTGCTCGGGCGCCGGCACCGCCGCGCCAGTATGAGACACGAGATCTCGGTGATTCGTGACATTCACTGAGGGGGCCCCGGGCAGCGCGCCTTTCCCTGGACCGTGGACGGGGTCTTCCTTCCCGGGGCTCTGGCTCCCGGCGAAGATCCCCCCAAGCTCTCGGTGGACAACCCCTCAGGGTGGAGCAAGGCCGAGTGGAGCGAGAGCGCTCGATCGAGCGCGCGCAAGGCGTCGGCGTGAAGGCGACCAGCGCGCGAGACTACGCGCGCCCGCACCTCCGCCACGATGGCGTCGCGCGCCGTCGCGCTCGACAGGAGGTGCATGAACGGCTTGCGCTCGGGGTGCAAGCGGGTGCTCATGAGGGTCGTCCCTGCGGGTGTCTCGCGACCTGGACCATCGAGAGCGCGTCAGGGCGCGGGCTGCTCCGCGGCCGTCCCGGTAAACACCAGCACCGCTGCACCCGCGACGTACGCTGCCAGACCAGCCAAGAGCGTGGCCGTGAACCCCAAGAGCATCGAGAGCGCCGTTGCGGCGATCGAGCCGAGCACGCTCGTCGCCCCGTTGAGACCCCACGCCCAAGGGACGATCCCCGGCGCCGCTCGGGTGGCGATTCGAACCCCTGCGGGGAGGAGCTGCCCCATGAAGAAGCCGGGGACCGCCACCAGCGCCGCGGCGAGGGCGATGCGCGCTCCGATGGAGAGGCCAAGCAGCGCCTGGAAGAGCGGTCCGAGGAGAAGGCAATAGAGGAGGAGGACCAAGGCAAGCGCCGAGATGGCCCGCCCGATCGCGCCGCTGTCGCCGTATCGGGCGCCGAGCCGGGGCGACGCCGCGGCGCCCGCGCCGGAGGCACCGAGGAGCGTGGCCAGCACGACGGCTAGCGCGTAGAGCGGGTGGCCAAGGAACAGGATGAACCGCTGCATGAGCCCCACCTCGACGAGGATAAAACCCAGCCCGAGCGCGAGGAAGTAGGCCAGGATCCCTGCCGTGGCTCGCCCGCGACGGGCG
>MEMX01000095.1:160274-163348 GCA_001768075.1 Anaeromyxobacter sp. RBG_16_69_14
ACGACGAGGCCGATGGTCAGACCCGTCGAGAGGAGAAGCAGAAGTTGCAGGATCGCGAGGCCGATGTCATTGCGCTCGAGCGCGCCGGCCCTCGCCAGGACGCGCGGGAAGTCACGCCCGTGGAGTGAAAAGAAGAAGAAAGGGCGGTCGTCGGTGGTGGGTGTGGCATCGAACGCCAGTCGGTCGAGGTACGCGGCCGGGTCAGGCGCCGCGAGCAGTCCCCCGAGCAGCGGCTGCGTGCTGCCCTCGGGGGCCTGAAGCACGCTGAGGCGGGTGCGGGCGCACTCGGTGCGCAAGACCGCGAGCTCCTCGGCCGCGAAGGGGGTGCGCTTGACCAAGAGAGTCGCCATCCGTGCATCCGAGGCGACAAACACGTGCCGGGGGATCTCCTGGGGCGGCACGCCCAAGCTCTCCAGCGCGGCGCGCGCCAACGCGACAAGGCGCAGAAACTCGCGGGGTGGCGAGAGATACCAGCGCGTCATCGACAGGATCCCGGGCGGGGTCAGGCGCGAGAGGTACTCCGTGAAGGCTTCCACCGTGTAGAGATTGTTTTCGCTCAATGTGAATGCGCCGGCGGCGGAGGCGGCCCATGTATCAACCAGGGTCGCCTGGATCGAGGCGTAGTGTGCCGGCGAGCGGCGAACGAAGCTCCGCCCATCGTCCACGGCAATCTGGACGCGCGGGTCACCGTAGAGATCGCCATTGTAGTCCGAGTATCGGTCGCGCATCACCTCCCTGGCAATGGCAGGATTCACCTCCACGCCGACGACGCGCGGCACGCCGGCCCGCAGCGCGGAGATGACGTCAGGCCCTCCACCCGGACCGATGATGAGGGCCGGCCCCTCCTTGCGCAGCGCGTAGACCAATGCTGCCACCCGGACCTCGGAGAACCTGCGGGGCGCCTCGTATCCGCCCGCTGCGATGGCACCCGAGAACATTCGCGTCGCCGCGTCGGCGTCGATGTGGATCCACATGTGGTCCGGGTCGGAAGTCGTGGAGACCGTGACGCGGGCGAGGCCGTTCCAGCGCTCGTAGACGACAGCCTCCTCGCGCAGGAACTTCGCGGACTGCGCGAACCCGAAGGGCTCGCCCGTTCGCGCCTGCACTATTGCGAGCGCGAGGCCCCCTGCACAGGAGAGCGCTCCCGCCCAGCGGGTCCAACGCGCGAGCTCTCCCGCGGCGGCAAGCCCGAAGAGGAGACCTCCGGCGGCGCCGACCGCCCCGGCGGCCACGACTGCGGCCGGTCCGCCGAGGAGCGAGAGGGCAGAGACCACGGCCAGGCAACCCAGGCCCGCACCGGTGAGGTCGAACGCGTAGACGCGCCCGATGTGCTCTCCCGCAGCAGAGATGGCGCAGGTGATGGCAAACCCCGAGGCGAGGAAGGGCAGCGCCAAGGCGGCGTAGACGCGGCCGATCCGGAGCAGGTTCTCGCCCTGGAGATCGAGGGAGATGGGGTTCGATACCGCGACCGCGAGCGCGAAGGCAGAGAGCAGCGCGAGCGCGGTAGCGAAGATCCCGGCCAGGGCCGGAAGCCGCTCGCGGCGGAAGACGCCCGGGAGGAGGTACACGGCTACACCGCTCACGGCGATGCCGAGGAGCGCCAGCGAGATGAGCAGGAACGCGAAATGGTAGTACGCAGTGACGGAGAGGATGCGCGTGAAAAGCAGGGAGAGCGAAAGGGACGCCCCGCTCGTGAGCGCGACCGCCAACGAGAAGAGGCCGGGGCGCACGACCACTGAGCTGGCGCGACCGGTCGAGTCGCGCCAGTCGGCTTGCGATGCCCGCGGCGCCGTGGACCTGTTCACGGACTCGTCAGCGTGGCGTTGCCACCATTGGCCACCATGATCGCGCTGATGGTGATTGGACCCCAGAGGGCCGCCGCACAGCTGTGGATCCCATTCAGGAACAGCGTGTTCGTACCCACCTTCACCGGCAGCACGGCGGAGGCGGACTGCTGGAAGCTGAGGTACGTCCCTCCTCCCAACTGCGTGGGAAGGTTGCCGTTGACCCAGATGTCCGCGTAGCCCGGTGTCGCGCAGCCGCTCGTGTCGCAGGTGAACGAGTTCGTGGCGTTCTCCGAGAGCAGCGACTGGACGTGGCAGTCTACTGGAGATGCGGCATCGAAGGTGTTGCGTACCCGGACGCCAAAATGGGCGGTCACGAGCGCGGAGCCAGCCGCCGGAGCGCTGAACGTGAACGTGGCAATGTGGCCATCCGTTGCGGGCCCGGCGGCGAGAGGATACAGAAAAGCCGACCAGGCCGTGCCTACAGGGAGATCCTGCTTGGAATTTACCGCGTCCTTGAAGGCAGCGAAATTTTCGTTGACTTGGCTTGAGGAGATCGTCGTGCCCGATGTGAACGTGTGAGGCGTGTCGACGTTCGAGGCCATCAAGACAGCAGGCACCGCGAATCCCGCCAGAAACCCCAGCGCGACGCCGATCTTTTTGTTTCGGTTCATATGGACTGCCCTCCGGACCACATCGAGCTCAACCAAAGGAGCGAGGCAAGCTTCGCGACCGGATGCCCTGCTTCCACTGATACCAGTTGTTCTTGTGCCGTTGAGAAGCATCTCATGTTTCACTCTCCCGCGACTCCCGGCAGGGCGAGAATGGCCCCCAAAAGACAGCCAGTCGTTTCGAGCGGGCTTCTCGTATGCCTTCTCCGTGAGTGAGCTGTCTCGTCACGAACGCGATCCCGCTTCCGTTCTTCGCATGTCGCGGGTCACATATGCATTGCGGTCTCTCACGGACCCCAGTTGCTGCTGCCCCATTGAGAGCTGTCCCAAATGCCGGTCTGGGAGCCAGGTAGGGGGGGAGTGAGCGTGATCCTGGCCGCCGCGATCAGTATTCCGGCGGTGGCTGTCAGGGTGGCGGTGGTGTGGCTGCTGTCGAACGAGGCGGGGGGGCCGTAGTCGGTGGTTCTTCCTTCCGCGGGCGAGATGGTCCCGGGACCGTCCAGGGTCCAGTTGATGCGGTCATTCGCGCCGATGTTCGTGGCCGAGAAGGTCACCGTACTTCCACCCGCCTGCGCGGACCCGGGATTCGGGCTGATCGTCAAGCTCGAAGGCGGCTTGT
>MEMX01000095.1:163451-166893 GCA_001768075.1 Anaeromyxobacter sp. RBG_16_69_14
CGTCTCCCCCGGACCCTCTCCCGGGGTTTCCGGCGGCGAGGCTCCAGTGCACGGTGGCGTCCGTGCCGGTCAGCGTCGCGCTGAAGGTCGCCTTGGCCCCGCCCGCCGGCACAGTCTGAGCGTTGGGACTGACCGACAACGTGCCAACCGGTAGAGGGTCCGGGGGAGACGGACAGGCCGTCAAGAGCGCGACCGTCCACAGGAGGACCCGCACCTTCGGAGCGCGCATGGTGTTCTTCTCCCCGATCTCGACGGGATCGGTCGAGTTTATAGCGGCTAGAGCGACGCCCGGGACTACTCGTGACCGTCCCGGAAGAGGCCAGCCCCTTCTGGTGCACGCCGGAGGCGCATTGAACTCTCCGGATCTCACATCCCGCTCCCGTCTGTCCCGGCCGCCCCCTCGACCAGGCTGGGACACTCGACGTCGAAACCGAAGAGGTGCGGGTCCTCGCAGATCACGGCGGCCGAGAAGATGGACATGACGTGGTCGTACTCCGCCCTAGTTCTGCTTGATCTTGCTGCCCTTGATGGTGACGTCACCGGATGCATCGATGGTGATCTTGCCCGAGCCTTTCAGGCTGATGTTCTTGCCCTCGAGGAGGATGTCGCCGTTTTTCTTCAGGACGAGCTTGGCGCTGCCCGACTCCAGGACAATCTGGTCGGCTGCATTGATCTGCAGAGCCTTGTCCACCTTGAGCGAGTCGCCCTTGCTCACGCTGGTAGTGCGTCCGCCGCTCACCGAGACGGTGAGGTCCTTGGTGACGTTCTCGCTGCGGTTGCCTTGAACGGATAGGGTCGCATCCTTGCCGACCGACTCGGTCCGATTGGCCCCGACATCGATCGTCTCGCCCTTGGCCACCTTGAGCGAGCGGTTGCCGTCGACGGAGACCGACTCGTCCTTTCCCACCGACTCGGTCCTCCCGCCGGTGATGGAGATCGACTCGTCCTTGCTCACCGTCTCGGTCCTTGCGCCGGCGATCGAGATTGACTCGTCCTTGCTCACCGTCTCGGTCCTTGCGCCGGTGATCGAGATCGATTCGTTTCCGCCGACCGTCTCGGTGCGGTTGGCCTTCACGTCCACCGTCTCGTCGTTGCCCACCGACAGGCGCAGATCGTGGCCTACCGAGTGCGTCTCGTCGTTCTTCACCGCGCGCGTCTCGTCGTGGCCGACCGTGTTCGTGGCGTCGTTCTTCACCAGCAGATCGTAGTTGCGCTCGGCCTGAAGGTAGAGCTGCTCATCGCCCTTCTTGTCCTCGAAGCGGACCTCGTTCGCGTTGTCCACGCCACCGCCCTTGGCGCTGCGGCTCTTGAACCCGCTGCGCGTCTGGTTACCGGGAAGCGGGTAGGGCGGCATGTGGTCGGCCTCGTACAGGTGGCCGGTGATGAGCGGGCGATCGGGGTCCCCCTCGAGGAAGCTGACGACGACCTCCTGCCCCATGCGCGGGATGTGCATCGCGCCCCAGGAGCCGCCGGACCAGGCCTGGGCCACCCGGACCCAGCAGGAGCTCTCCTCGTTTCCGGGGCTCGCTCGGTCCCAGTGGAACTGCACCTTCACCCGGCCGTACGAATCGGTCCAGATCTCCTCCCCATCCTTTCCCACCACGCGCGCGGTCTGGGGGCCCTGCACCACCGGCCTGGGCGCCAGGCGCGGAGCCCGGAAAGGCGTGCTGCTCGCCTGCGCGGTGAAGCGGCACTTGTAGACCGGCTCGTGCGAGGGAGATGCCGACGACTCATGCTCCGGCAGTGTCAGCTCGTGGGCGGCGGAGACGACGAGGTATTCGCGGTTCTGGTCCTCCCGCGGGTGCTCCCTCATCTTGAATAGAAGGCCCGCACCGATCCCCCGGGCGTTGCCGGCGCCCTCGCGCCGATCCTGGAGCGCGACGGACTCCTCCAGGCGCGTGCGCGCGTATCGCTCGCCGTCGCCGGTCTGGACGTATCCGCCGGGGTAGTCGTAGATCTCGAGCTCGGGCGCCCGGCCGCTTCCTCCCGCACGCTTGACTTCGAGACTTGCCCGGGGTCGGGTGAAGTCGTAGTCACGGAGAGAAAAGGCGGTCGGCTCGATCTGGTGGAAGGCTTGCCAGCGCTCGATGTGATCGCTCTCGCGGCGCTCGCCTTCCTGGGGCGGATAGAACGGGATCTCCTCGTACCCCGCCAGCTTGTGATGGGCGTCGACCGAGTCGGCCAGCACCAGCGTGTGCTTGTCGGCTTCGTGCCTGAAGTAGTAGTAGATGCCCTCCTGCTCCATGAGCCGGCTGACAAAATCGAAATCCGTCTCCCGGTACTGCACGACGTATTCGCGCTTCGGGTAGCTGCCGCCGGGCGATGCATCAAACGGAAAGTCGTAGTCGGCCAGGACCGCCCGCACGATCTCGGGCACCGTCTTGTTCTGGAAGATGCGGCAGCCCGCGCGACGGGTCAGAAGCCACAAGGACGGCCGGAGCGTGGCGTGGTAGACGACCCGACGGCCCGACCAGCCGACGTGCGAGAAGCGGGTCACCAGGCCGTGAAAGTGCCTCTGGCTCGAGTCGGGCAGCTCGAGGTGCACGATGAGGGGCTTTCCCACCATGCTCGAGAAGGAGATGGCCTCGTCGGTGCTCAGCAGCTCGAGCTCGTACTCGAAGGGCCGCCCCAGCTCCTCGTTGCCCACCATGCGGTGAAACAAGAGGTTGCCGGGCAGAGGGCGCCCACCGTCCACGGTGATCGGTTGTGCCATCGTTCCCCGCTCCTTGCTCGCACGGCCGCAAGCTCGCGCCGCCGATGTCCACTCTCGATGGTTACTCGAACGTGTACGCGAACTCGCTCCCTGACGTCGTGAGCGAGACCGCGCGCACCGGGTTGCCGTCCACCATCCGGCGCAGCAATTCCTGGCTGATGGTCGGCAACAGGGTGTTGGTGAGCACGGCGTCGATCATCCGGCCGCCGCTCTCCAGCTCCGTGCAGCGGCTGGTGATGAGCTTCACGACCCGGTCGTCGTAGCGCAGCTCGATCCCCTGATTCAGCCGGATCCGCTTGGCGATGCGATCGAGCTGGAGCCTGGCGATGTCCCCGAGCCTCTCGTCGCTGAGCGGGAAGTACGGGACGGTGACGAGCCGGCCCAGCAGCGCCGGCGGGAACACCTTGAGCAGCGGCGTGCGAAGCGCCTTCGCGACGGCGTCGGGCTCGGGCAGGAGCTCGGGGTCCTTGCACAGGCTGAGGATGAGCTCGCTGCCCACGTTGGACGTGAGGAGGATGAGGGTGTTCTTAAAGTCGATGAGCCGGCCTTCGCCGTCCTCCATCCAGCCCTTGTCGAAGACCTGGAAGAAGATCTCGTGGACGTCCGGGTGCGCCTTCTCGACCTCGTCGAGCAGCACGACGCTGTAGGGGCGCCGCCGCACCGCCTCGGTGAGCACGCCGCCCTCGCCGTAACCGACGTAGCCCGGGGGGGCCCCCTTGAGCGTCGAGA
>MEMX01000095.1:167087-169771 GCA_001768075.1 Anaeromyxobacter sp. RBG_16_69_14
TCCAGCGCGTGCGGCTGCCCGAGGACGCGATCGCCCAGGAGCGAGCCTATCCGCAGCACGGCCTCGAGCTCGTTCTTCACCATGCGTCCCACCGGGATGCCGGTCCAGTCCGCGACCACCGAGGCCACCGCCTGCATGTCGACGCTCTGGAGGATGAGCGGCTTCTCACCCTGGAGTGCCGCCAGCTCCGACTGCAGCGCGTGGAGCGTCTCGATCAGCTTCGCACGACCCGTTGCGTCAGGACCCGCCGGGCCCGGCGTCGCGCTCGTCGTCCCCCCGGGGTCGGTCCGGGCGGGGGCGTCCACCCGGGTCTGCGGGGCGCTCGCGGTCCCCTCCACGCGCTCTCCCTGCGAGGTGCCGCGCAACTCCGTCCGCAGGCCCAGGATCTTCTCGACCAGATCCTTCTCGCTCCTCCAGCGCTCCTCCAGGCCCACGAGCCGGGCCTGCTCCGCCGCGAGCTTCGCCATCGCGGCCTTGCTGCGCTCGCGCGTCTCCATGCCGACGTCCTGCTCGCGCCCGATGATCTCCAGCTCGACCTGCAAGGCCTCGATCTGACGCTGGCAAGCCTCGACCTCGGCCGGCGTCGCGTGCTGGCTGATCGCGACCCGCGCACAGGCAGTGTCGATGAGGCTGACGGCCTTGTCGGGCAGCTGGCGCGCGGGGATGTACCGGTGAGACAGCTTGACCGCGGCCTCCAGGGCCTCGTCGAGCACCTGGACGCGGTGGTGGCGCTCGAGCGTGGACGTGATCGCGCGGAGCATCCGCACGGCCCGCTCCTCGTTCGGCTCCGCGATCTGCACCACCTGGAACCGCCGGGTCAGGGCAGGGTCCTTCTCGATGTGCCGCTTGTATTCGGCCCAGGTGGTGGCCGCGATCGTCCGCAAGGTGCCGCGCGCGAGCGCGGGCTTGAGCAGGTTCGCGGCGTCGCCAGTACCGGCGGCCCCGCCGGCGCCAATGAGGGCGTGCGCCTCGTCGATGAAGAGGACGACGGGGGCGGGCGAGGAGTGCACCTCGTCGATCACCTGGCGCAGCCGGTTCTCGAACTCGCCCTTCATGCTCGCGCCGGCCTGCAGCAGGCCGAGGTCGAGCGACCGCAGCGAGACGTCCCGGAGCGCGGGGGGCACCTCGCCCTTGGCGATCCGCAGGGCGAAGCCCTCGACCACCGCGGTCTTGCCGACGCCCGCCTCGCCGGTCAGCAGGGGATTGTTCTGGCGGCGGCGCATCAGGATGTCCACGATCTGGCGAATGTCATCGTCGCGCCCGACCACCGGGTCGATCTCGCCCTTTCGCGCGCGCGCCGTCAGGTCGACCGAGAATCGCGCCAGCGCCTCCTGCTTGCCGAGCTGGGCCGGGCTCATGGCCGCGCTCGCCTCGCCCGGGACCGCTTCCATGGATCCCAGCCGGGAGCCATCGGTGGCACGCAGCGCGGCCTCGGGCGAATCGCGGGTGAGCGCTCCGAGCTCGTCGGCGAGGCGCTCCGCCTTGACGCTCTCGAACTCCTTGGAGATGGACAAGAGCACGTTGCGCAGCCCCGGTGTCTTCAGGATCCCCACCAGGATGTGACCGGTGCGTACCTGCCCCTCGCCGAACATGAGCGATCCGTAGACCCAGCCGCGCTCGACCGCCTCCTCGACGTGCGCGGACAGATCGGAGATGGAGGTGGCGCCGCGGGGGAGCCGGTCGAGCGACGCGGTCAGGTCCTTGGCCAGCCGCGAGGGATCGAGCTGGAAGGCGCGGACGATGCGGTGCAGGTCCGAGTCCTGCTGCTGGAGCACCTGGTGGATCCAGTGCACCAGCTCCACGTAGGGGTTGCCCCGCAGCTTGCAGAACACGGTGGCGCTCTCGAGCGACTTGTATCCGATGCTGTTCAGCTTCCCGAACAGCGCAGAGCGACTGATCTCAGACATGTGCCTGCTCCAGTTCATCGATCTGTTGGGGCACGTCGAGGACGTCGCCGTGAGTGGAATGCGCTCCGTCCGGCGCGAACCGGGCGCGCCGTGCGGGGTCGAACAGGAACTCGGCGCGCGGCCACGTCGAAGGGCTCAGCCCGATCCAGGCGTCCCATCCCAGCCGTGAGCCGCCCAGCGCCATGGGCCGCCATTCGGGCTTGGCGAGGACCAGCTTGAGATCCCAGGTGAGCTCGTCGCCGGCGTAGGTCCGCACCAGGGCCGCCAGCTTCTCGAGCCTGGCCGTGCCCGGCAGGAAGCCTTCGAACTGATCGCGCCGCAGGGGGCCGAGGACGAGCCGGAACTTGCCCCCGCAGAGCCAGGCCCTCGTTCCGAGGAGGGTGTCCAGCCCCAGGAGGCAATTGGCCCTGCCCAGCTGCGATTGGTTGCCGCGCGGAATGTCGACCCACTCGCCGACGAACTGCTCGACCTGAACGGCGACCCGGAAGAGATCGCCGACGAGCGCCCTGAGCCCGTCGGCGTTGCGGGTCTGGCCCGCCAGCAGGCCGGCGTAGTGGAGCTTCGTGCGGTCGGGGATGAGGCTGCGCTCGCGCGTCGAAGGAAGCCCCATCCCGAACAGCGCCCCGACGAAGAGGGCGAAGCGGTCGGACGAGGGCCTGTCGTGAGCGATGGCGGGCTCGGCGTCGGCGAAGGCCCGGTAGAACAGGGTCATCATCCGGTGGTGGAAAATGTCGAGGAAACGCGCGAGCGTCGGGTCGGCGCCGTTGCGAAGGCGGT
>MEMX01000095.1:169833-178516 GCA_001768075.1 Anaeromyxobacter sp. RBG_16_69_14
GTGCAGCGGCAGCGGTCCGTTCGGGCCGAAGACCCCGAAGCTGAAGGTCGTGAGTTTCGGCGGACCCTCTCCGCCGTGCGAGAAGGAGGCAATCGCGCTTCCGGCGAAGGCGACCGAAGGCTCTTGTCCCAGCCGCACCGGCTCGTCCGCGGCCCTGAGCGCCTCGCCCAGCCGCGGCCGGTCGCGAAATGCGCACTCCAGGCGCCGCATCGCCTGGAAGAGATCGAACCGCTGAGGTCTTCCTCCCAGCGCCTGCATGAACTCTAGAGCACGTGCCTGCTGCCGATCCTCGCGGGCCATCGCCGGATCTCCCCTCGCTGGATGGTCCTGAACACCGTTTCCGTCGCCGTGTTGATGGAGACGTACCGGGTGAAGAAGCGCTCGAGGACGGCCCCCAGCCGCATCACTCCCGTTCCCTCGAAGGCGGATTCGTCGCAGGTGACGACGATCTCGAGGCCGCGCGCGAACGCGATCGGTCCGGCCAGTGGCAGGCGGTGGATCGCCGGCCTGGACGAGACCGAGGCGACACCCTCGATCTGCTTCGCGACCGCGGGGTCGGCGAGGTCGGCGTACAATCCCAGGAGCTCCCGCAAGGTCGCAGCGCCCTTGGTCTTGCCGCCGTCGGTGATGGACAGGTAGTTGAGCGACAGGTGGCTGATGAGGCGCCAGCTCGCCTCTCCTTGCGGGTGAGAGGGCCGTGGCGGGGTCGGACCCGCGAGACAGCGCACCGACTCGACGGGCGCGCCCGACTCGAGGTGGAAGTCGGTTCGGCCCGTGCCGACCGGCATCAGCAGCGGAAGGTCGCGGTTGGTGCACAGGGTGTCGACCGAGAGCTGCTTGAGATCCGGGCCAAACGGACCCTCTTCGCCATCGACCAGGGAGATGAAGATCTCGCTGCCCGGGTAGCTGGAGCGTGGCCCGCCCGCGCGCGGGTTCGCCGAGGGCAGGCGCGGTTCGCGACGCACCGTGAAGTAGGACCCTTGCTCGGCATCGGCGGATTCATCGCCGGGTGCATAGAACGGCAGGAACGAACGCCTCGCCTCCACCCCTGACGCATTCCCGACGACCTGCCGGACGGAGTGGACCTCGAAGTCCAGCGGGCGGGAGCGATCGGGTACGACGTGGTGCTCGCCAGCCGCGTCCGTGAGGTGAATGCGATCGGCGCTGTGGGGGAAGAGGTTCACCGCCGGGGTGCAGAAGAGGCGCAGGTGGGACGCGTTGACCGAGCCGGCCAGGGACCGATCACAGGCGTCGAGGAGATACACCAGCTCGAGCTCGCCGCCGACGCAGCGGCGCACCGCCGGCGCCAGGCCGCAGAGCTCGACGAACAGGAAGCGCGCCGGGAACGCGAAGTACTCGTGCAGCAGCCGGTAGCCCTGGAACGAGCGCGCCCCGGCCGGCAGGAGCGCCTCCTCGTCCTCGAAGCCCATGGCGCGCACGAGCTCGCCTGCGAGCCCTTCGCGCCAGGCGGGGCGCTCCTGCGCGGGGCGGCCGAAGGCGCCGACCACGTGCCCCGAGAGCTGCTCGTACAGGCGGCTGGTGAGCTCCGGCTCGCCGTACAGGTAGAGCGGAAGCCGATCCAGGGCGAGCGTGTGGAGCTTCACCCCTCCCACGGCGGCCAGGCGGAGGCGGAGCGTCGCCTGGGACGCGGGCCTGCCGTCGGCGCGCGGGGTGGCCTCGCCGGACCCCGCGCTGTACGCGGCATGGCGGAGCTCGATCGGCCAGAGGGTCGTCCGGTGCGAGGTGCGGTATTCGCAGGCCGTCTGCAGGTCCCTGCCCAGGAGGCCGCGCAGGGCGCTGCCGCGAGGCACCTCGAAACCGGCCTCGAGCCTCGCAGCATCGCTCGCGCCGGGCTTGAGCTCGACGACCGCCATGGAGGGGGTGGGCGACAGGTACTGGGGGTAAACCATCTCCAGGAGGTACTGGGTGAATCTCGGAAACTGAGCCTCGAGCTTGAGCTGGACGCGGGCGGCGAGAAACGCGAACGACTCGATGAGCCGCTCGACGTACGGGTCGGCGCACTCGAGCCCCTCGAGGCCCAGCCGGCCAGCGATCTTGGGGAACTCGCGCGCGAACTCGGACCCGAGCTCGCGGACGAACTGCAGCTCGCGGTTGTACAGGCGCAGGAGCCGGGTATCCATCACGGCCTCTTCCGCTCGCCGAGGTCGCTGATCTCGATGCGGCCGTCCTCGAGATCGACCTGCGTGCGAAGGAACAGCTGGAGAGGCAACGGCTGCGCCCACAGGTCGGCCTCGATCGCGAACGACACGGCGTTGTGGCTCATGTCTCGCTCGTCGACGACCCCCCGGACCTTCACCGAGCTGCGCACGAGCCTGGGCTCGAAGTCCCAGATCGCCTGGCGCAGCAGGCGCTCGAGCGCGGGGAGGTCCAGGTTGGAGGCGGTGCGGCCTGCCAGATCCGGGATGCCGAAGTTGATGACGGAGCAGGCGACGAGAGGGAAGTCGTAAAGCCCGCGGAGCGTCGTCGCGAGGTGCGTGGTGTTGAAGAGCCAGGTCAGATCGCGGCGTACGCTCTCCCGTAGCTGGCTCGACGAGAGCACCCGCTTCTCCCGCGCCTCCACGCGACGGGTGGGATCGTCATCGGTCAGGCGATCGAGCAGCGACGGCTGCAGGCGCTCCTTGTGAGTCAGCTCAGCCATGGGAGCCGTCGTGCGGCTGCTCCGGAGCGTTCCGGCCGCTCGCTGCGCCGCCTTCATCGCCCTGGAGCCGGATGGCGCGCACGTCCATGAGGGGGTACTCGCCGTCGTCGGTGGCGAGCAGGCGCTGCCCGGCGCCCACCCAGCACGTGGCCTCGGCGTCGAGCTGCTTCCACTCGGTGCGCCGGCACAGCCGGAGCTGCGAATCCTCGCTGGCCTCGGACCCCGGGTAACGGGTCGGAACCAGGCCCGGGATCTCGGCGCCGGTCTCCAGGGTGAGGAAGGCCGGCGTCCAGACGAGATCGCGCAGGTCCGCTGGCGCCTCGAGGCGAATCGCGCGCAGGCGCTCGAACGGCAGCCAGGCGTAGCGCCCGTTGACGATGACCTCCAGCATGGGACCCAGCCGCGCGTCGGCGTCGGCGACCCACTTGAACGGTTTGCCGTCCAGGGCGCCGGCGCTCGAGGGCGCCGCCTCGAACGCCCTGGCCCTGAGGTCGCCAGCCCGCGCGTGATCGCCGGCCGCAGTGAGCCGCAGTGCCTCGAAGAGCCAGGCCATCCATTCCTGCGGCTCCCCGATCACCGCCGGGGTCGCCTGGCCGGCGAACACGGCCGCCCTGACCGCCTCGGAGGCGATGGCCTGCCGGTAGGTGCAGACCATCGGCATCGTGCCCGGATCGAGCGCTCCCGCCGCCTCCAGCTGCGTGAGCGAGCGCTCCCAGCGCCCCAGGACGGCGAGGAGCTGGAAGAGAAAGACCCGGTGCTGGGCGTTGCCCGGCTCCTTGCGCACCTGCGTCTGAAGCTGCGCGAGCGCCTCGTCGAGGCGGCCTTCGCGCAAGCTCTCCTGAGCCAGCATGTGGAGACCCCGGGGTGAGGAGGAGCGGGCGGTCCGTCTTGCAACGGCGCCAGCCGGCTTGCGCCGGAACCGCGACGGCGCGGCAGGACAGCGCGGCGGCGCGGCGCCACGGCGCCGCCGCTACTTCTCGGCGTTCTTGGCGATGTTCCAGGTGATCGGGATGGCGGCGTCACCAGAGCCATCGGGCTTCTGGGGCACGTATTCGAACTCGACGTTCGCGAAGTTGAGGCCGAGCGTCTCGGTCAGCCGATCGTCGGAACCCGAGCCCCCGGTGTTGATCGAGCTGACGATCGCCTCTGTCATCTTGATCTTCACGTACTCGAGCGGCTTGCCGCCGGCCTTGCGAACCGTGAGCGCGGCTTCCTTGATGTGTATGCCGGACAGGCAATGCTTGAGCAGGATGGGCGTCGAACGGTCCAGGAACTTCGTGATCGTCACGTCATGGACGTTGGCCTTCCCGGCGCCACCCCCGCTTCCGCTGTGGGTCGTCCCCGACTGGGTGACGCCCCAGCTCCAGGAGAGGACGTCGATCTCGCCCTTGTGCTTGTCGTCCACCGAATCGCCCTTGATCGAATCGACCTTCAAGAACATGTCGACTGCCATGTGTGCCGCTCCTTCGAGAGTAGCTACAGAATCTACTGCGAGTGATACAGGGATTCCCGAGTACAGGTTGCCGTCGCGACCAGACGGCGGTCGCGCCGGTGCCTCAGGCGGCCTTCTCCGACGGCAGCTTGGTGACGAGGCGCAGGGAGACGGTCAGACCTTCGAGCTGGTAGTGAGGCCTGAGGAAGAACTTGGCGGAGTAATAGCCAGGGTTGCCCTCCACCTCATCCACGACGACCTCCGCGTCCGCCAGGGGTTTGCGCGCCTTGATGTCCTCGCTGGCATGCGCGGTCTCCTTGAAGACGTAGTTGTTGATCCAGTCCTGGAGCCAGGTCTTCATGTCGTCGCGGCTCTTGAAGGACCCGATCTTGTCGCGGACGATGCACTTGAGATAGTGCGCGAACCGGCACGAGGCGAAGAGGTAGGGGAGCCGCGCCGAGAGGTTGGCGTTGGCCGTGGCGTCCGGATCGTCGTACACGAACGGCTTCTGCAGCGATTGCGCGGCGATGAACGCCGCGAAGTCGGAGTTCTTGCGGTGCAGGAGAGGCATGAAGCCGTTCTTGGCGAGCTCGGCCTCACGCCGGTCGCTGATCGCGATCTCCGTCGGGCAGGTCATGTCGACGCCGCCGTCGTCGGTCGGGAAGGTGTGGGTCGGCAAGCCCTCCACCGAGCCGCCCGACTCGATCCCGCGGATCCGCGAGCACCAGCCGTACAGCTTGAAGGAGCGGTTGATGTTGACCCCCATGGCGTAGGCGGAGTTCGCCCAGGCGTACTTGCTGGCGTCATCACCGGCCGTCTCTTCCTCGAAGTCGAACTCCTCGACCGGGTTGGTCTTCACGCCATACGGGCGGCGCGCCAGGAACCGGGGCAGCGCCAGCCCGACGTAGCGCGCGTCCTCGGACTCGCGCAGGGAGCGCCAGGCGGCGTACTCCGGGGTGAGGAAGATCTTGGTGAGATCGCGAGGGTTGCTGAGTTCCCGCCACGAATCCATCTGGAAGAGCGCGGGTGACGCGCCGGTGATGAACGGAGCGTGGATGGCGGCCGCAATCTTGGAGAGCTCGCCGAGCGTCTCGACGTCCGGGCCCCCGTGGTCGAAGTGGTAATCGCCGACCAGGCAGCCGTAGGGCTCGCCTCCGAGCTGACCGAACTCCTCCTCGTAGAGCTTCTTGAAGAGCGGGCTCTGATCCCACGCCGCCCCCTTGAACTTCTTGAGCGTCTTGTGAAGGTCCTTCTTCGAGACGTTCATCACCCGGATCTTCAGCATCTCGTCGGTCTCGGTGTTGTTGACGAGGTGGTGGAGGCCCCGCCACGCGCTCTCCAGCTTCTGGTAGTCGGGATGATGGATGACGTGGTTGATCTGATCGGTGAGCCTGCGGTCGATCTCGGCGATCATCCCCTTGATCGTCTCGAGCACGTCTCCGGAGAGGACCGTCGCGTTCTTGAGCGCCAGCTCGGCCAGTGTTCCGACCGCCGCGTCGATGTCCTGGCGCGCGCTGTCCGTCTGGGGGCGAAACTCCTTCTTGAGCAGCGCCTCGAAATCGTTTGCCGGCTCGGACGGCGCCGCGGCCGGTTGGACTTGCCCAGCCTGCTCTGTGGCCATCGCTTCAGCCCTCCTTCTTCTCGGGTGAAGGCGTCTCTGGTGTAGGGTTCTCGGCGCCGGCTTCGCCACCGGGCTTGGGCGTCGCGGCGAGCGCCTGCAGGAGCGCCGGGTCCTTGAGGAGCTTGCCGATGAGCTCCTCGGCGCCGCTCTTGCCGTCCATGTACGTGATGAGGTTGCTGAGCTGGGTGCGCGCCTGCAGCAGCTGCGCGAGAGGGGCGACGTTGCGGGCGATCGCGCCCGGGGAGAAGTCGTCCATGCTCGCGAAGGTGACCTCCACCGCCAGGTTCCCCTCGCCGGTCAGCTTGTTCGGCACCTGGAAGGCGACCCGCGGTTGAATGGCCTTGAGGCGGTCGTCGAAGTTGTCGACCGAGATCTCCAGGAACTTGCGGTCGACCACGCCCGGAAGCGCTTCCTTGGGCGAGCCGGAGAGATCCGCCATCACGCCCATCACGAAGGGGAGCTGGATCTTCTTCTCCGCACCATAGAGCTCGACGTCGTACTCGATGTGAACGCGTGGCGCGCGGTTGCGCGCGATGAAATTTTGGCTGCTCATTCGCCGTCGCCTCCCCTGGTCGGGCTCGACCAGATAGCTACCTCGTTCGAGCGGCCTGGCATCGAAGGCCGCGCGCTAGTCCTGCTTGCCTCGTAACGTCTCGACCTGGCCGATGGCCTCCGGCGCCAGGTCGCGGACGATGTCGATGAAGCTCATCGCCACCAGCCGCTTGCTTCGCTTGAGCAATAGCGGGATGGGGCTGGATGGCTCGAAGCGCTCGTAGTAGGCGCAGATGTTCTCCAGCGCGAGGATGACGTCATTCCGCGAGTTGATCGCGCCCACGAACGGAGCGGCGGCCCCTGGAAGGCCAGCCTGCTCACCGAGCGAGGCGCCGCCATGAACCGGCTGCTTCCGCTCCAGCCCGGTCCTTGGGCCGTTCCTGGCCAGCTGATCGGAGAAGACCTTGACGACGAGATCCAGGAGTGCGGCCAGCCTGGAGAAGTTGGGGACCCGATCGGCCCCGACCCTCTCGCTCAAGAATGCTTCGATCGCTTGCAGGTCGGCGACAGCAGCAGAGGAAGTCCGTGCCGTATCCGCGACGATCGCGGGGTCGCAGGCCGCCAGGACGGACGGGCTCGCCGACGATTTCTCCACGGCAGGCGGCTCGCCGTTGACCGAAGCCGGCCTGTCGCCGCCGGTCGGCCTCTCGAGATCGCGCAGGCAGATCCGACCGACCCCGCGGACATTCGCGAGCTCGGCGTTCCGGAGGCTCGCGAGGACGGTGTCCGGATCGGCGAGGTCGGCCAGCGCGTTGACGCGCATTGCCGGATCGTTGCTGTCCTGGACGTCGAGCTGCGGGTGGATCGTCTCCCAGTGGCGCTCCAGGAGCGCTCGGGTGAATGCGAGACCCTCGAAGAACCCTGCCGGGCCCGCGTTGTGGAGCCTCGCCTTGACCAGCAGGGTCGCGACGCGCAGGTCTTTGGTCCGCGCGAGGAGGGCCACCGCGCCCTCTTCGACCTTGCCCCAGTCCGGAAGCTCGGCCGGGATGACGCTGGCGCCCATCCGCTGCTCGGCTTTGCCCTTGGCCCGCTCCAGCAGGGCCGTGAATGCCGGATCGTATTCGAGGACCGAGCCGCTTGGCTGCTCGGGTGTGACGGGCGCCAGCAATGTCTCGAAATTGAGCATCGAGGAAACCCTCAGGCCCGTGCGCGAACGTGAAGGATATGCTGAACTTGGAGCATTGGGGCAAGGCAAAACTGGCGCCGGGCAGCGGGCTCTCGTCGCGACCCCTCGACTCCCGGGGCGCTGTTCAAAGCTACGCGGGCGTGGCACACGATGCTCTCGATGCCTCCACAGGGGTAAAGCGAAAAGCGACGAAGCCGTACGGACTCGTTGCCGGCCTGAAGCGCCTCGTCACCTGACGGATGTACTCCGATGGGAAGTGGCGACGAGTTGGTTCGTGACCGCCTCGCCCCCAATTGGTCGGTGCTTGTCATGCCCCTCTGCTTTCGGGTCACGGCGCGCAGCCTGGCCGCGCCGGCGTCGCCTGACGGGAGCCAGCATGGTCGTGTGCCCCAGCGGGGGAGCCGGGCGCATTTGGGGTATGGAGGCGTGAGTTGAGGGTTGTGCGTCAGCCTTACGAATGCGGCACCTACCCCGCCGGAGTCAGCGAGCGGTCGTCGCCCTCGTTCTGCAGCACGCTCCTGGTCGCCACTTTGAGCGCCCTCGTCCCGCGCGGGCTCTTCGGCTCTACCGCGATGGACCGGTGCGGTTTGGTGGTGCGCCCCTCGCGTTCATGGGCGAGGTTGCGCTCGATGCCGAGCAAGTAGCGGCCGGGACATCGAGGTCGAGGGGCAGAGAGCCCACCCCAGGCTTGCCCTCGAAGACGGCGATGCCGTCCACCATCGGGGAGAGCGGATAGCGGGCGGTGGTGTCGAAGGATCTCGCCGTCTCAGGATCAAGGCGATGGCACCTGGTGACGCCTTGCCGGGAATCGCGATCTCCTCTATTGATGAAGGCCATGGCAACCGACTGCCTAGGCTAGCCGCCGACCAGCTACTTCGTGTCCGCGCTGACGCTGCGGACGTGTTCGACGAGCTCGCCGTTGGCGCAGCCGGGATGGCGCGCGACGAATTTGAGGATCACGTCGTATCGCCCGTGCAGCTCTTTCAGGAACCAGTGTCCGCCTCGGTGCGGGGCGGCGACGAGCTCGCGAAGAACGCCGTCTCGAGCAGTTCCCGGACGCCACCCCGTGCTCCACGGGCATCCCCTCGCCCGCGGTGACGATGGAGGGTGCGAGCAGATCGCGCGCGAAGGCCCGTCGAGCTGCGCGGCCCGCTCGTTCAGGTGAGCGGGGTCGATGGTGTCCCAGATCCAGCTCGTCGGTGGTCCGTTGCAGAGGGGCGCGTGCCGCTCTTCATCGCCGGTGGTTCCTGATGCCGGTTTGCCGGGCTGGTTCGGGAAAGGAGCAGGATAGAA
>MEMX01000096.1:0-3324 GCA_001768075.1 Anaeromyxobacter sp. RBG_16_69_14
GCACGACACCCAGGATAGCGAGGTGCACCTCGCTATCCTGGGTGTCGTGCTGCGCATCCATCCCGGGCCGGTCACGGCCCTCGTCCCGGGTGATCACCCGTCTGGTGTTAGCTGAGACGCTGCGCCGGTCGCGGCTGCCGATCCCGCCGCGCCGGTCGGTGCTGCTGTCGTCACGTCTGGGTGAACAGCCCCGGGTACGAACGAACCAGTTTCTCGCCGTCGAGCTCGAGCTCGGCCACGAACTGGGCGCTGGGGCTCTCGAAACGATACGTCCGCTCGCTCAGGCGCTGGTACACCTGCCGCTCGCGGCGAAGCGCCAGGGTCGGCGCCTCACAGTAGGCGACCTCGATCTCCCGGCGCTCTCCGAGGGTCAGTCGCAGCCGCTCGATCGCGAGCGTGTTGGTGGACGGGCTGGGCCAGAGATCGAAGTCGGTGCAGCCCTTGAGCGACTCCAGCTCGACTCCGTCGACGACCCACCGTCCGTCCGCGGTGCGCGCCAAGCCGCTGCTGCGTGGGACCCCCCGGTGCCAGGAGACGAGCGCGGCGCTCGAGAGCTGAAACGAAGCGTCCCACCGGTACTGATAGCGGAGGGCGAACCCCCCGTCCTCGGGAGTGAATGCCTGCGCCAGGCCCGCGCCCCACCCGCTCCCCCAGTGCAGCGTCTCCAGCCCCGCCCGGCCTCCGAGCGTCGAGGCCCAGGTTCGAGCGAGCGCCGGCTGTTGAGGGGGGGCGGCGGGCGAGAGCTCGTCGGTCACCCTCGGGGCGCTCGGTAGCTGCTCGTCGAGAGACTGCCGGTACCGGATGCACCCGCGGAGAAACTGCGGCCAATCGGGAACCGCGAGCCCGCGCGGCACCGGCTCGGGCAGCAGGCCCCACAGCGCGGGGTGATGCCAGCAGAGCTCGTGGCCCGAGCTGTCTCGGTGCGCGCGGATGCCGCTGCGCAGCCGAGCCACCTCGGCTCGAAGCGCTTCGGCGCTCATTCCCTCCAGGTCCTCGTTCACAGGCAGGCCCTACCGGTAACCGTCGTGGCTGCGCTCGAGGCCTCGGTCGCGGACCTGTTCCATGAAGCGCCAGACGTCGGGCCGCGAGCCGTCGGTGTCGGTGAAGCCGTACTCCGCGGCGAGCTTCCCCGAGGTCACCGACTGCTGGTTCCAGCGGCCGCGCCCCTCGTCGGCGGCGAGCGCGGCGACGGCGCGGCCGACGTAGCGCGGCGATTCGGAGAGGGCGAAGTCGGGGGGCGCGAGCGGGCGGCGTGGCACCGCGCCCGGCCGCAGCGCGTCCTTCCAGTTGTCCTCCCTCACCCCGAAGGCCTCGAGCATCATCTCCGAGCGCAGCCAGCCAGGGGTGAGCGACACCGCCGTGCCCCCGTGGGGCTTGAGCTCATGCCCCTGCGAGAAGGCGAGGCGGTTCACCGAGACCTTGGCCAGGTCGTAGAAGACCGAGATTCGGTAGTGGGCGCTGTTGTAGGGGAGCGTGCCGTCGGTGACCTCGACCAACAGCCCCCCCGGCCGCTGAACCAGGAGCGGGAGGAGGTGGTGGGAGGTCACGAGGTGGGGGTCGATGGCGAGCCGCAGGATGCGCAGCCCCTTCTCGAGGTCGTGCTCCCAGATCGGCCGGTTCCAGTCGGGCGGGCCGCCCTTGAGCACCTCGCCTCCCCAGATGTCGTTGACCAGGACGTCGATTCGGCCGTGGGCCGCGCGCAGCTCTTGGGCGAGCAGTGACACCTGGCGCGGGTCGAGGTGGTCGACCGGCTTGGCGATGCCCATCCCGCCAGCGCGGGTCACCAACTCGGCGGTCTCGTCGATCGTCTCCGGCCGATCGTAGTCCGAGCGCAGCCCGCCGCCTCGGCTGCTGCGGCCGGTGCACACCACCGTCGCCCCCGCCTCTCCCAGCGCCACCGCGATGCCCCTCCCCGCGCCACGGGTCGCCCCCGCGACCACCGCGACGCGCCCGCGCAGCGCCTCTCTCTTCGGTGACCAGTTCATGCCCGCAAACCTTGCCCACGCTCGCGGCGCCGAGCAACGCGCCGCCGCGAGGGTGGCAGCCAATAAACAATTCAGACGCTACAAGCGCTGGACGTCCTCGAGCTTGACCAGCCCCCGATCGAACGCCCCAGAGGGAGGTGGCCGTTCTTGCGCGCGCTCTCCAGCACCAGGCAGTCGGAGAAGCCCAAGGCAGGGCGACGCCGGAACTGCTCGAGCGCAGCCTCGACGACCTCGGCGTCCTGCAGAGTGAGCTCGCTATGATTGAGGAGCATCTCGAGCGCGGTTGCGATCTCTTTCGGCCCGAGCCCATAGACGGCATCCAGGACCCAGACGGCCTCTGACGAACGACGGACGCGCGTTCCACGAACGCTGCCTGCGCATCCTCGACGAACTGCGCGAGGCACGCGACGCGCTCGCGCCGGGAGCCTTCGGGCGTCCTGCGAGTGGACGCCGCCATCGCGCTCGGCCGCGCCGTCCTCGCGCCGCGCGTCCCCGAGTTCCTGGAACGCTACCCCGAGATCAAGTTCGAGCTCACGCTACGCGATCAGTTCGTAGATCCCATCGCCGAGGGGATCGACGTGCTCGTCCGCATCGGTTCAAGGCCGAGCGGCGCCCTGCGGGCGGACCCTGGCCGGCGCCGGCTTGGCCGCGACCGGTGCCGAGGCCGCGGGCCCGACCGAGAGGTGTGCGCGCTGCTTCTCGAGCCATCGGGACGAGAAGCCCCTCACGGCGAGGACGTCATCGATCCGGCGGAACGGCGTGCGGCTGCGGTGCGCGGCGATGGCCTCCGCCTTCTTGCGCCCGACCCCGGGCAGGCGCATGAGCTCGACGACGCTGGCGCGGTTCAGATCGACGCGCTCGCCGGTCGCGAGCGGCTTCTTGGCGGCGAGGGCGGGGAAGGCGGCAAGCAGCGCCGCCGCGGCGAGGAGGGGGCGCGTGCGCATCACGGCTGTCCCTCTGGTCCGAGCTCAGGGGTGGGTGCACCGCTGCCGTTCGGCGCGCGCCCGTCTTCCCAGGCCCGTGGCTCGCGGATCTGGAGACGGTTCGTGCCGATCGGCAGCGCGTCGAGGTAGACGTTGGTGCTGCCGTCGCGGTTCGAGAACGCGGAGCCGATCTTGATCCAGTGGCTCTTGTCCTTGCGGTCGATGATGGCATAGACGGCGAGGGGCTTCTTGCCCGGGCCGCTGGCCGAGTCGTTCATGGTCCTCTCCCTGTGCGTGAGGCCGCTCTGGGCGGCCACGGCGGGAGAAAGCAACGGCCGTGCCCTTCGGGATTGCAGCGGGAGCGCGTCGATCGGATGGGCCCGGAGGGGCGATCGTTTGCGAGGCGGACGGCGCGG
>MEMX01000096.1:3334-23897 GCA_001768075.1 Anaeromyxobacter sp. RBG_16_69_14
CGAGACTCACTCAATGTCCCAGCTTCACAACAACGTCAAGGTCGCTGATCGGTGCTCGGTTTCTCCCACAGATTGATCCGACCCTCCTGGGCGTACCCGTCGATCGAGCGGAGCTCGTCGGCCGTGAAGTGGAGGTTCGCCAGCGCGTCCACGTCCTCGCGGATCTGCTCCGGGCTGCTGGCGCCGATGAGCGTGCTCGTCACCCGCGGATCGCGCAGCACCCATGCGAGCGCCATCTGCGCCAAGCTCTGGTCGCGGGACCTGGCGATCTCGTCGAGCGCGCGCACGCGCGCCAGGTTCTCCTCGCTCAGGTGCTCGCGCTGGAACGAGCCGCCGCCGGGTCGGTTGATGCGGGCGTCGCGCGGGATTCCGTTCAGGTACTTGTCCGTGAGGAGCCCTTGCGCCAGCGCCGTGAAGGCGATGCAGCCGATCCCCTCCTCTTGAAGGGCGTCGAGCAGATCCGCCTCGATCCAGCGGTTGAAGAGGTTGTAGGACGGCTGGTGAATCAGGCAGGGGACGCCCCGCCCTCGCAGGAGAGCCGCCGCCTCGTGCGTCTTCGTCGCCGAGTACGACGAGATGCCGACGTACAGCGCCTTGCCCTGTTGCACGGCCGCCGCGAGCGCGCTCATCGTCTCGTCGAGCGGCGTGTCTGGATCGAAACGGTGAGAGTAGAAGATGTCCACGTAGTCGAGGCCGAGCCGCTTCAGGCTCTGGTCGAGGCTGGCGAGCACGTACTTGCGTGAGCCGCCACCTTGACCGTAGGGCCCGGGCCACATGTCCCAGCCGGCCTTGGTGGAGATGACGAGCTCGTCGCGATAGGGCTTCAGGTCTTCCCGGAAGAGCCGGCCGAAGTTGACCTCGGCGCTGCCGTAGGGCGGGCCGTAGTTGTTGGCGAGGTCGAAGTGCGTGATGCCCAGGTCGAAAGCGGTGCACACCATCGCCCGCTGTGTGCTCAAAGGGGTGGCGTCGCCGAAGTTGTGCCAAAGCCCCATCGACAGGAGTGGCAGCTTGAGGCCGCTCTTGCCACACGTTCGGTACGTCATGACCTCGTAGCGCGGCGCTGCTGCCGTATAGCTCACGACTCCTCCTCCTGTCGGGGCGCTCGGTCCGATCCGTGCCCCGTGCGAGCCTGTCGCCGGCTCCGCGCCAGATCACGCCCTTGATGGGCTTGTGTGTTCTGTGCTGGCTGGCCGCTTCGCAGCCCTAGTTGACCGCAGGGCCGGGAAAGTGAGGCGCGTCGCCGAGGTCGATCGTGCCGAAGCGCGCCTCGTACTTGGAGATGTTGTCCTGCAGGGCGTGCAAGAGCCGCTTCGCGTGCTTGGGCGTGGTGATGGCGCGCGTGCGCACGACCGCCTTGGCCGGGTGTGGTTGTAGATACACCAGGTCGAGCGTGAACTCCGTCTCGGTGTGGTTCAGCATCGCCATGTTGACGAAGACGCCGTTGGCGGTGACGGCGTCGATCTCGATCTGCAGCTGGACGGAGCCAGGAGGTGGAGCTACGGGTTTGTCGGCCATGGCCCAGGATCACCGAAACGCCTCCGCGCTTGAAGGGTTTTGGTGGCGAAAGCTTCGGGGGGCCCGGAAGGGAAGTGGCCAAGAGGCACCTTCCCGGGTACGGGAATGGCCGTGACCGCGCCCCCCGCCCAAGCGATGCGTGAGGCTCCTCCGGGCGGCGCGACCGGTGCCCCCTTCGACATGCAGGGCGGCCCTGACGCCGCTCTCTTCCTGCACGGCCTCACCGGTTCACCCTTCGAGGTGCGGTTCGTCGCCGAACGCCTCCACGCGCGCGGGCTGCGTTGCCGCGGGCCGGTCATGCCAGGCCACGGCGGAGACCCGCGCGCGCTGGCTGGCCTTTCCTGGGAGGCATGGGTGGAGGGCGCGCTGCGCGAGCTCGCCTCCCTCGACGGGGCGCGGCGCACGTTCGTCGTCGGCTGCTCTATGGGAGCGCTCGTGGCGTGTGCCCTCGCCCACGCGGTGCCGGCCAAGGTTGATGGCCTGGCGCTGCTCGCCCCTGCGCTCCACCTCACGGCGGTCGCCCGACTCGCTGGCTTCCTCGCGCGGTGCACCCCGTTCGGCGAGCTGCTCCCGCTCGTGCCGAAGGTGGGCGGCTCGGACGTGCGCGATCCGGTGATGCGGCGCGAGAACCCGGGCCTGGCGGCGGTGCCGCTCTCGGCGATCGCCGAGCTGCTGGAGCTGGCGCACCGGGTGGACATGCTGCTCCCGGGCGTCGTCTCGCCGGCGCTCGTCGTCGCGGGGCGGCGCGATCACACGGTGAAGCTCAGCGGCGCGCGCCGGCTGGCGCGCCGGATCGGCAGCGGCCCGGCCAGGCTCGTCGTGCTGGAGCGGAGCTTTCACCTCGTCGGCATCGACGTCGACCGCGAGCGCTGCGCGGACGAGGTCGCAGGGTTCTTCCAGGAGATCCCCGTCTTCCACGAGGGCGGGTAGGAGGGGGGCGCATGGCGGCGTCGTACGTGATGGCGATCGATCAGGGGACGACCGGGACCACCGTCCTCATCATCGACAAGCGGCTCGCGATCCGGGCGAAGGTGAACGTCGAGTTCAGGCAGATCTTCCCGAAGCCGGGGTGGGTGGAGCACGACCTCGACGACATCTGGGGCTCCGTGCACACCACGGTGCAGCGCGCGCTGCGCGAGGCCGGTCTGCGCGGTGGCGAGATCGGCGCTGTCGGCATCGCCAACCAGCGCGAGACGGTGGCGCTGTGGGACCGACGCTCCGGCAAGGCGGTTCACAATGCCATCGTCTGGCAGGATCGCCGCACCGCCGAGGCCTGCGCGCAGCTCAAAGCGGAGGGTCGGGAGCAGGCGATCCGCGAGAAGACCGGGCTCGTCCTCGACCCCTACTTCTCGGCGACCAAGCTGCGCTGGCTGCTCGACAACGTGCGGGGCGCGCGCGACAGGGCCGATTCGGGTGTGCTCGCCTTCGGCACGATCGACAGCTTCCTCGCCTGGCGGCTCACCGGCGGTGCGGCGCACGTGACCGACGTCTCGAACGCGAGCCGGACCCTGCTCATGGACCTGCGCTCGTGCCAGTGGGATGGGACGCTGCTCGAGCTCTTTGGCGTGCCGCGGGCGGTCTTGCCCGAGATCCGCTCCAGCTCCGAGGTGTACGGGGCGACGAAGAACGTTCGCGGGTTGCCGGACGGGATCCCGGTGTGCGGCATCGCCGGCGACCAGCAGGCGGCGCTCTTCGGACAGGCTTGCTTCCAGCCGGGAGAGGCCAAGTGCACCTATGGTACGGGAGCCTTCCTGCTCCAGAACGTCGGGCCGGAGCCGGTGGTCTCGAAGCACGGGCTCCTCACCACCCTCGCCTGGAGAATCGGCTCCGAGACTCACTACGCGCTGGAGGGGAGCGCCTTCATCGCGGGCGCGGCGGTGCAGTGGCTGCGCGACGAGCTGAAGCTCATCGAGAAGACGTCCGACATCGAGGCGCTCGCCAGGACGGTGAAGGACTCGGGCGATCTGGTCTTCGTCCCTGCGCTGGCCGGGCTGGGGGCGCCCCACTGGCGGCCCGAGGCGCGCGGCCTGGTGGCCGGGCTCCATCGCGGGACGACGGCCGGGCACCTGGCGCGCGCCCTCCTCGAGGGGATCGCCTTCCAGATTTACGATCTCGCCGAGGCGATGATGAAGGATGCCGGAAGATCGGCGCCCACCTTTCGCGTCGACGGCGGGGCCTCTGCGAACGACCTCCTCATGCAGTTCCAGGCCGACCTCCTCGGGGTGCCCGTCGAGCGGCCGCGTATGCTCGAGACGACCGCGCTCGGGGCCGCCCTCCTGGCCGGGCTCGCGGCCGGCGTGTGGTCGTCGCGCGCCGAGATCGGCAGGAGCTTCAAGATCGGCAAGCGCTTCGATCCCAAGATGAAGCCCGAGGTCCGCGAGCGCCACCTCGCGAGGTGGCAGCGCGCGGTGGCGGTAGCTTAGTGATCCGCCTCGGCCTGCGGACGCTCCTCCACAAGGAGGTGCGTCGGTTCCTGCGCGTGCCGGGGCAGACGGTGCTCTCGCCGCTCATCACCACCACGCTCTACTTCCTCGTCTTCGGCTTCTCCCTCGGTAGCCAGCTGCGCGAGGTGGAGGGCGTGCCCTACGCACGCTTCATCGTACCGGGGCTGGTCACGCTGGGCGTCGTCTCGAACGCCTTCCTCAACACCGCCTCGTCCATGTTCGTCATGAAGGTGCAGGGCACGATCGTGGACTTGCTCGTCTCGCCGCTCGGCTACGGTGAGATCCTGGCTGGCTTCGTCGGGGCGGCGGTGCTGCGCGGGCTCCTCGTCGGGACGGTCATGTGGGCGGTGGCCGGCGTCTTCACCGGTCTTGGACTGGCGCACCCTCTCTTCGCGCTCGCCATGCTGGTCCTCGTCGCCACCGCCTTCGCCGCGCTCGGCTTCATGACGTCGGTGTGGGCGAGCTCCTTCGAGCAGGTGAACTTCTTCCCGACCTTCGTCATCACGCCGCTCACCTTCCTCGGCGGCGTCTTCTACTCGGCGCGCACGCTCCCTCCGGTCCTTCGCGAGCTCACGCTGGTGAACCCCGTCTTCTACATGGTGGACGGGGTGCGCTACGGGATGCTCGGCCTCTCGGACGGCCACCCCTCGGCAGGCCTCGCGCTCGTCGTCGCGCTCTGTGCCGTGTCGCTCGGAGGTTCCTATGCGATGCTGAAGACGGGCTACAAGCTCCGCGGTTAGTCTCATCCAACGCCCCAGGAGGTCGGCATACATGCGTCGCTCGTTGACACTCGCAGCCCTCACGTTGGCCGTCGCCGCATGCAAGAGGCCGGAAGCGCCGCCGATGCAGGCCGGCAGCCCGCCCGTGCCTGCTGCCGCTCCCGGTGACCGTGGCGATGGCCAGGTGCTGCGCGGCAAGGTGCTCGAGAAGATCGACGTCTCGCAGTACAGTTACTTGAAACTCGCCACGGCCTCGGGTGCGACCTGGGCGGCTGTGCCGCGGACCGACAGGAAGGTCGGGGACGAGGTCGGTGTCAGGGACGTCATCCCCATGCAGGGCTTCGAGTCGAAGGAGCTGAATCGCAAGTTCGACGTCGTCTACTTCGGCGCTCTCGTCAGCCCAGGAGGCGACGCCGCCCCTGCGCCGTCCGCGACGGGTGTCGGCGCGAAGGCCAGCGACGAGGGCGCACCGGGCCCGGCCGGTATGGCGGCGCAGCACCGGGCGGTGGTGTCGGGTCCGAGCGACGTCACGGTCGAGAAGGTCGCCAAGGCGGAGGGGGCCGATGCACGCACGGTCGAGGAGATCTGGGCGCAGCGCCAGAAGCTGAAGGGGAAATCCGTGACCGTGCGCGGCCAGGTCGTGAAGGTCATGCCGGTGATGGGCAAGAACTTCCTCCACCTCCGCGACGGATCGGGCAACTCCGAGAAGAAGGACAACGACCTCACCGTGACGACCGCCGACGACGTGGCGACGGAGGACGTGGTGATCGCGAAGGGGACCATCGCCGTCGACAGGGACTTCGGGGCGGGCTACGTGTACCCGGTCATCGTCGAGGACGCCAAGGTCTCGAAGTAGGGCGGGCGCTCGTCCCCCGCCGGTAGGTCCAGCGCCGCCCGCCGAGGGGCTCGCCCGCCCAGGGACCGGTCAGTGTACACTGCGCGCCGCCGTGGCCGCCCGCATCCGGAATCTGGAGCTCTTCGCGAGCGATGAGCCCGGGCGCGCCCGCGAGGTGGCGGCCGAGGTGGCGGCGCTGTCCGAGTCATGGGCCGGTGGCGATCAGGCCGACCCTTCCCTGCGGCGCTCGTGCGAGGTGCGGCTCGAGGCGCTGCGAGCGCTCTGGCGCAGGGAGCGAGAGCTCTTCGGCGACGAGCAGCTCATCACCCTGCGCAGCGTCGCCGAGGCGCTTCGCCGCTGCGAACGGGTGGACAGGCGCGTGGGCGCGGGCTCATCGGCCGCGACGCCGATCCAGGTCTTGCACGAGGTCTTTGGACACCAGGCGTTCCTGCCGGGACAGGAGCCCATCGTCGATGCGGTTCTGGCGGGACGCGATTGCCTCGCAGTGATGCCCACCGGAGGCGGCAAGTCGCTCACCTACCAGCTCCCCGCCCGTCTCCTGGGCGGCACGACGCTCGTCGTCTCGCCGCTCATCGCGCTCATGAAGGACCAGGTGGACGCGATGGCCAGGATCGGCATCCGGGCCACCTTCCTCAACTCGAGCCTCGCTCCGGAGGACCGTCGCGCACGGGTGCAGAACATGAGGCGGGGTGAGTACGAGCTCGTCTACGCGGCGCCCGAGGGGTTGGAGGCGTCGGTGGGCACCGCGCTGGAGGGAATACGTCTGGCCGCACTCGCCGTCGACGAGGCGCACTGCATCAGCCACTGGGGCCACGACTTCCGCCCGGCCTACCGCAACCTGCGCGGCCTCAAGGCTCGTTTTTCCGGCATCCCGGTCCTGGCGCTCACCGCGACCGCCACGCCGGAGGTGACGCGCGACATCGCCGAGCAGCTCGGCATGGTGGACCCGCTCGTCCAGCGCGGCACCTTCTTTCGTCCCAATCTCAGGTTGCACGCCTACAAGAAGGGCGACGGCGCCGGGTACGGCGTCACCGGCAAGCGCCGCGGGCTGCGCGCGCGCGAGGCCCTCCTGCGCCTGGTATGCTCCCGCCCTGGCGAGAGCGGCATCGTATACTGCCTTTCGCGCAAGTCGGTCGACGCGATGGCGGCGCTCTTCCGCGGTCACGGCGTGCGCGCGGCCGCGTACCACGCGGGCATGGAGAACGACGCGCGCGGCAAGGCGCAGGATGCCTTCCAGTCAGGCGAGGTCGACGTGGTGGTCGCGACCGTCGCGTTCGGGATGGGGATCGACAAGCCCGACATCCGCTACGTCCTCCACCGGGACATGCCGCGCTCGATCGAGGGTTACTGCCAGGAGATCGGTCGCGCCGGCCGCGACGGGAAGGCGTCCGACTGCGTGCTGTTCTACTCCTGGGCCGACGTGATCGGGTGGGATAGGCTCGCCGATGACGCGGATCCCGCGGTCGCGGAGCTGCAGCGGCGGCAGGCGCGCGAGATGTTCCGCATGGCCGACGACGCGGTGTGCCGCCACCAGGCGCTGGTGCGCCATTTCGGTGAGCGCATCGGGAGCTGCGGTGCGAGCTGCGACCTCTGCGCCGGGACCGACGTGGTCTCGGAGGCGCGGCCGGTGAAGGAGGCGCGTGGTCGCTCGCGCTCGGAGTCGGTAGGGCGGGGGCTTGTCCCCCGCCACGGCGGAGCGGGAGACCGCGACCCACGCGAGATCGACTCCGGCGCCGGCTGCGACCTCTTCGAGGAGCTGCGGGCGCTGCGCAAGGAGCTCGCGTCCGAGAAGGGCGTGCCCGCCTACTGCGTGTTCCCGGACGCGGTCCTGCGCCTGCTCAGCGCGGGGCGGCCGCAAGACGAGGGCGCGCTGGCGGAGATCCCCGGCATCGGCCCGAAGAAGATCGCGCAGTACGGCGAGGCGTTCCTGGCGGTGCTCCGGAAGCGCTCATCACGGTGAGACCGTGCCCTGGCCGTGCAGGCACGTCTTCACGTCGGCGCTCCAGCTCGATCGAGGCGGCCGACCGGACAGGGTGAGTTGGAGATTCGCCTGGCCGGAGTCGAGGTACGGCATGATGTTCACGTCGTCGCCGGAGAGCACGAGCGCGGTGGAGGCCGGGTCGGTCGGGGCGCGCTGGTACTGTGCGAGACTCACCGCCGCCCCCGACCCCGACGCCGGCTGGGCGCGCAACCTCACCAGGGTGACACCCGACAGGTCGGGGTTGCCGGTTACGGCGGTGATCGTCACCTCGTCGACGCGCAGGTCGGTGTCGGTGGAGTTCGTTTGCAGGAGCGGGAGCTGGTCCGTGAGATCGAGCGAGAAATACGGTGACGTGATGTCGAGGCCGAGCAGCGAGCCGGGGATCTCGATCGCCTGCTGCGTGATGCAGAACCTCTCCACGTCGACGGTCGCCTCGCAGCCGGCGGCGACGACGGCGACCGAGGCGAGCAAGGTTGACGCGCGCATGACCCCGTTCACCCGAGGAAGAGGAGCAGACCGAGGCTGACGGTGGGCGCCGTCCCGTTGACCTTGGGATCCTTCGCCTCGATCACCAGCTTGCCCGCGTTCGCCTGCGCGGCCGACTGGAAGTGCTGCGCCTCGGTCCAGAACCAGGCGAGGCCGCCACGGACGAAGAAGACCATCCGGTCGGGCGAGCCGATTTCGAGCCCGAGCTGCACGCTCGCGTAGTCGTAGCTCACGCTCTTGAGCAGGGTCTGCTCCGTCGGCGTGAGCGTGGTGAAATGCCCGACGAGGCCGCGCGCGTCGCCGTCGAACGCGTGGCCAAACTCGCCGCGCAGCAGGGGGGCGATCGCGAATCGGAACGGCACCAGTGTCGCCCCGCCGCGCACGCCGAACCCGATGAGGTTGTAAGTGACGCCGGCGTCGAGGCGGATCGGAAACCACGGGCGGTAGAGCGCCGAGACGGCGAATCCGTCGGGGAAGCCGCCGTCGAGGAGGAGCCCGAGGACGGGCGAGCGGTTTGCGGTCGGGGACGCAGCACCGCCCACGTGGGCGGATGAGGTGGAGAGCTCTGCGCGCGCCGGACCGGCGGCTGCAAAGAGGGCGAGTGCGAGGAGGGTGCGCATGAGGGCCGCCAGGGGTAGAACGTGCGATATCGTCCGGGAGATTCCCCGCACGGCGCGAACGCGAGAAAGGAAGGGTCGTGTCTTGCGGCCCCGCAAGGATATGGCGCGCGCTCCGACGCTCTACGATTTCGACGTGGCGCTCGACCACGTGGATCGAGAACTGCACGTCCGACTCACCATCCGTACCGCGCGGCATCCATCCGAGACGATCGACCGGGTGTGGTTGCGCGTCCTCGCCTATTGCTGGCTCTACGAGGAGCGACTGGAATTCGGTCCTGGGCTCTGCGACCCCGAGTCGCCCGACCTGTTCGCCGACGACCTAACCGGCCAGAAGACACTATGGGTGCGTGTAGGCCGGCCCGACCCGGTCAAGCTGCAACGCGAGGCCGACCGCGCCGGGGGCGCGCGTGTGGCGGTGCTCTTCGAATCGCCGCGGCGTCTGGAGGCCTTCGTCGCAGCGGCGCGGGAGGCCAGTGTGGCCCGGCTCGGCAGGGCGGAGCTGGCGGCGATCGATCCCGCGCTCCTGGCCGGCCTGGCTGCCGTGGACGAGCGGCGCACCCGGATCGGGCTCACGGTCGTCGGTGATCACGTCTACGTGGAGCGCGGCAATCAGACCCTTGATGGCCCCATCGTGCGGGTCACGCTCGGCTGAACGACCGCTGGCCGATCGTCGTGGAAGGCCCCTTCGAAGCGAATGCATTCGCGTCCGGACGCATTACATACTGGACTAGAACGGTCTAGATAGTGCTGGGACCTGGGCTGACGTTCCCGCGGCCTTGGTTTCTTGCTCGTGGAAGTACGTGGCCGAAGTCCCTTGAGGGTCCGGAAACGAGGGCCGGCTGGTCTGACCGGGGGTGGACATGCTGCGTATGAGCAAGCTCACGGATTACGGACTCGTGCTCCTCACACACATGGCACAGGAAGGTTCGCCCGCTGTCCGGACCGCGAACGAGCTGGCCGAGCGCTCGCGTGTCCCGCTGCCCACCGTCTCGAAGATCCTGAAGGAGCTGTCGAAGGCCGGTATCGTCGTGTCTTACAGAGGTCGGCGCGGAGGCTACAGCCTCTCGCGCCCTCCCGAGCAGATATCGGTCGCCGCGGTCGTCGAGGCTCTCGAGGGTCCCGTCGCTCTCACCGAGTGTAGCATCGCGCCGGGCAGCTGCTCCCTCGAGCCGGTCTGTCTCGCCAAGGGCCACTGGGGCCCCATCAGCCGGGCCATCCAGCGCACCTTGCAGCGCCTCCCGCTCTCCGCCCTCGGCCCGCGCCCGGTGCGCGTCGTGCGGCCGCCGCCTGTCGAGTCCACTCCAACCCTCAGGGAAGCGACCCCATGACGCAGGAAGCCACCCTTCGCGAGCTCACCGAGGGCAAGTACAAGTACGGCTTTGTCACGGAAGTCGAGACGGACCAGGTGCCGAAGGGCCTGTCCGAGGATGTGATCCGCACCATTTCGCAGAAGAAGGGCGAGCCGGAGTGGATGCTCGACTGGCGCCTCAAGGCGTACCGGCACTGGCTCGGGCTCGGGATGGCCGAGCCGACCTGGCCCAACGTCCGCTATCCCAGGATCGACTACCAGGACATCGTCTACTACTCGGCGCCCAAGCCGAAGGCGAAGCTCGGCTCGATGGACGAGGTCGATCCCGAGATGAAGATGGCGTTCGCGAAGCTCGGCATCCCGCTCGCGGAGCAGCAGCGGCTCGCCGGCGTGGCCGTTGACGCGGTCTTCGACTCGGTCTCGGTCGCGACCACGTTCAAGGAGAAGCTGGCCGAGAAGGGCGTCGTCTTCTGCTCCTTTTCGGAGGCGGTGAAGAACCACCCCGACCTCGTCAAGAAGTACCTGGGCTCGGTCGTCCCCTACACGGACAACTTCTTCGCCACGCTCAACAGCGCCGTCTTCTCCGACGGCAGCTTCGCCTACATCCCCAAGGGCGTGCGCTGCCCGATGGAACTGTCGACCTACTTCCGCATCAACGCGCAGGACACGGGGCAGTTCGAGCGCACGCTGATCGTGGCGGACGAAGGCGCCTACGTCTCGTACCTGGAAGGCTGCACGGCGCCCGTGCGCGACACGAACCAGCTCCACGCAGCGGTGGTCGAGCTCGTCGCGCTGCCTGGCGCCCAGATCAAGTACTCGACGGTGCAGAACTGGTACCCCGGCGACGCCGACGGCAAGGGCGGCATCTACAACTTCGTCACCAAGCGGGGGAAGGCCCTCGAGCGCTCCAAGATCAGCTGGACCCAGGTCGAGACCGGCTCCGCCATCACCTGGAAGTACCCGAGCTGCATCCTCCAGGGGGACGACTCGGTGGGTGAATTCTACTCGGTCGCGCTCACGAACAACCGCCAGCAGGCCGACACCGGCACCAAGATGATCCACGTCGGCAAGCGCACCCGCTCGACGATCATCTCGAAGGGCATCAGCGCCGGGCGCGGCCAGAACACTTACCGTGGCCTGGTGAAGGTGCTGAAGGGCGCCGTGGGCGCGCGCAACTACTCACAGTGTGACTCGCTCCTCATCGGTGACCGCTGCGGCGCCCACACGTTCCCGTACATCGAGGTGAAGAACCCGACCGCGCAGGTGGAACACGAGGCGACGACGTCGAAGATCGGCGAAGACCAGCTCTTCTACTGCCGGCAGCGCGGCATCGCGGAGGAGGACGCGGTCTCCATGATCGTGAACGGCTTCGCGCGGCAGGTGTTGAAGGAGCTGCCGATGGAGTTTGCGGTGGAAGCTCAGAAGCTGCTGGGGATGAGCCTGGAGGGTTCGGTCGGATGAGGGCAGCGACACGAGGCGGAAAGGCACGTACACCATGCTGAGCATCCAGGGCTTGAAGGCGAGCGTCGCCGAGCGTGACATCCTGCACGGGCTCGACCTCGAGGTGAGGGCGGGCGAGGTGCACGCCATCATGGGGCCGAACGGCTCGGGCAAGAGTACGCTGGCGGGCGTGCTGGCCGGGCGAGAGACGTACGCCGTCACCGCCGGCAAGGTGACGTTCGAGGGGGAGGATCTCCTGGCCCTCACTCCGGAGAAGCGGGCCGTCAGGGGCGTCTTCCTCGCTTTCCAGTACCCGGTCGAGATCCCCGGCGTCGGCAACATGTACTTCCTGCGAACGGCCTTCAACGCGCTCCGCAGGGCGCGCGGCGAGGAGGAGCTCGACGCGATGGACTTCCTCGCGCTCGCCCGGGAGCGGATGAAGCTCGTCAAGATGGACCCGTCCTTCGCGAACCGCTCGGTGAACGAGGGCTTCTCCGGCGGCGAGAAGAAGCGGAACGAGATCCTTCAAATGGCGGTGCTCGAGCCGAAGCTCGCCATCCTCGACGAGGTCGACTCGGGCCTGGACATCGACGCGCTGCGCGTGGTCGCGGACGGGGTGAACGCGCTCCGCTCGCCCGAGCGCGCCATGATCGTCGTGACGCACTACCAGCGCCTCCTCGACTACATCCGGCCCGACCACGTGCACGTGATGGCGAACGGCCGCATCGTCACGAGCGGCGGTCCCGAGCTGGCGCTCGAGCTCGAGAAGAGGGGCTACGGCTGGATCGAGAAGGAGCCCCCGGCTCGCCCGGCGGCGGTGGAGGCTCGCCCGTGACGCTGGCCGAGCAGAGCTTCGCGGACCAGCTGGAGAAGGGAGCCGCGGGAGTCGAATGGCGCCCCACCGGTGAGCCGTCCTTCGTGTGCGCGCTGCGAGCGGCAGGGCGCGACACGTTCCTCCGGACCAAGCTGCCGACGCTGAAGCACGAGGACTGGCGCTACACGAGCCTGGCGGGGCTCGCGGCGCAGCACTTCGGTCCGGCTGCGCGCGCGCTGGTGCCCGCGGCCGACCTGCCACCAGCGCCGAGGCTCGTCTTCGTGAACGGCCGGTTCGCTCCCGGTGCGACCGATCTCTCTGGCCTCCCCACCGGGGTGCGCATGGGCAGCCTCGCCCTGGCGCTCAGGGAACGTCCAGCGGCGGTGGAGCCGTTCATGGGGCAGGTGGCGACCGCGCGGGATCATGCCTTCGGAGCGCTCAACACCGGGCTCTTCGAGGACGGCGCCCTGGTCGAGCTCGAGGACGGCGTCCCCTGCGCGGTGACGCTGCACCTCGTCTTCCTCACCACCGCCTCAGGAGCGCTTTTCGCGGCGCATCCCCGCAACCTCGTCGTGGTCGGGAAGGGCGCCCGTGCCACCCTCGTGGAGAGCTACCGCGGGGCGGGCGCGTACCTCGTGAACGCCGTGACCGAGATGGCGCTGGGCGAGGGGGCGCAGGTGGAGCACGATCGGGTGCAGGAGGATGGGCAGCAGGCCTTCCACCTGGGCCTCCTCCAGGTCTCGCAGGGTGCGCGGAGTCGCTTCACCGGCCAGTCCATCGCGCTCGGCGGACAGCTCGCCCGCGTCGAGGCGCGGGTGCTCCTCGGCGCGGAGGGAGCCGCTTGCGACCTGCACGGCCTGTACGTCGGGGGTGGGAAGCAGGTGCTCGATCACCTCGTCTACATCGACCACGCGAGCCCGCGCTGCGTGAGCCGGGAGGTCTTCAAGGGCGTCCTCGACGGCGCCTCGCGCGGTGTCTTCGCCGGCCGCGTCCACGTCCGCGAGGGGGCGCAGAAGACCGATGCCAGCCAGGTGAACTCGAACCTGCTCCTCTCCGAGGACGCCACCGTCGACACCAAGCCGCAGCTCGAGATCCTGAACGACGACGTGAAGTGCTCGCACGGCGGCACGGTGGGACAGATCCGGGAGGACCAGCTCTTCTACCTGCGCTCGCGCGGCGTCTCGGAGGCGCTCGCTCGCGCCATGCTGACCTGGGCCTTCGCCAGTGACATGGTGCAGAGGGTGGGGCCGGAGGAGCTGCGGGTGCGCGTCCGGCGCGCGGTGACGGGGCGGCTGGCGAACGGCGAGCTCCTGCGGGAGGTCGCATGAGAGTCCATCCCAGCCCTCCCGAGGCGGACGTGGTCACGCTCCATGAGTCGGTTCCGCCCGATGCCTTCGACGTCGAGCGGGTCCGCCGTGACTTTCCCATCCTGGCCCGCCCGGTGCGCGGCAAGAAGCTCGTTTACCTCGACAGCGCCGCCACCACGCAGAAGCCGCGGCAGGTGGTGGAGGCGATGGCGCGCTACTTCGATCAGGAGAACGCGAACGTGCACCGGGGCGTGCACTTCCTCTCCGAGCGTGCCACCGAGGCCTACGAGGGCGCGCGCGAGCGGGTGCGCAAGTTCCTCAACGCCCGCCACGCGAGCGAGATCGTGTTCGTGCGCGGCACGACCGAGGCGCTGAACCTGGTCGCCTTCACCTTCGGCAGGCTGCGCGTGGGTGTCGGCGACGAGGTGCTGCTCACGGCGATGGAGCACCACTCGAACATCGTCCCGTGGCAGATGCTGTGCGCGGATCGGGGCGCCAAGCTGGTCGTGGCGCCCATCGACGACCGGGGCGTGCTCCTCCTCGACGAGCTGGAGAAGCGCATCGGCCCGCGCACGAAGCTCCTGGGGGTGACGCACGTCTCGAACGCGCTGGGGACCGTGAATCCGTTGAAGCAGATCGTCGCTCTGGCACACGCCCGCGGCGTGCCGGTGGTGGTGGACGGGGCACAAGGCGCGCCGCACGTGCCCGCCGACGTGCGGGATCTCGACTGTGATTTCTACGCCTTCAGCGGGCACAAGATCTACGGTCCCACCGGCATCGGCGTGCTCTACGGCAAGGCGGAGCACCTCGAGGCGATGCCGCCCTGGCAGGGCGGCGGCGACATGATCCTCTCGGTCTCGTTCGAGAAGACCACCTACAACCGCGTCCCGTACAAGTTCGAGGCCGGCACGCCCAACATGGCGGGCGCCATCGGCCTGGGTGCCGCCCTCGACTGGCTCGAGGCGCTGCCACGCGAGGCGGCCTGGGCGCACGAGGACGAGCTCCTCGCCTACGGGACGGAGGCGCTCTCGCGCATCCGCGGCTTGCGCCTCGTCGGCACGGCGCCCGGAAAGGCGGCCGTTCTGTCCTTCGTCTTCGAGGACATCCACCCGCACGACATCGGGACCGTGCTCGATCGGGAGGGCGTCGCCATCCGCACCGGCCACCACTGTGCCCAGCCGCTCATGCAGCGCTTGGGCATCGCTGCCACGGCGCGCGCCTCGCTCGGGATCTACAACACGCGGGGCGAGATCGACGCCCTGGTGGCGGGGCTGGAGAAGGTGAGGAGGATGTTCGCATGAGCTCGGAGCTCGACGACCTCTACCAGGAAGTGATCCTCGAACACGGGCGCAGGCCCCGCAACTATCGCAAGCTCGAGGATGCCAACCGCCACGCGGAGGGGATGAACCCGCTCTGTGGCGATCACTTCAATCTGTACATGAAGCTCGACGGCGACCGGATCGAGGACATCGCCTTCGAGGGCTCCGGTTGCGCCATCTCGAAGGCTTCGGCCTCGCTCATGACCTCGGCGGTGAAGGGGAAGACCGTCGCGGAGGCGGAGGAGCTCTTCGGGCGTTTCCACACGCTCGTCACCGAGGGGCCGGAGAAGGTCCGGCTCTCCGAGCTCGGCAAGCTGGCTGCGCTCTCCGGAGTGTGCGAGTTCCCGACGCGCGTGAAGTGCGCCAGCCTGGTCTGGCACACGATGAAGAATGCGCTCGAGCACCAGCGAGAGGTCGTCACGACGGAGTAGGGCGCGGGTTTGTCCCCTCGCCGGGAGGTGCCTCGGGATGGAACGTAGGGAGCCGGTCTTCCTGACGCGCGGCTGCGATGCGACTCAGATTCCGAGCGGGTTCAAGGTCCGCCTCGATCCCGGGTCGTACGTCGTCCCGCAGCAGGTCCTCGATGGCAACATCACGGTGATGACGGAGCGGGGCGGGCTCGCCCGCGTGACCGCCGCCGACGCGGACGCGCTCGGGCAGGAGTACGTAGAGCTCGCGGCCAAGGCGGCCGAGGCGCGCGCCAACCGCACCGAGGGGCCGTTCGACGAAGAGAAGGTGTGGGAAGAGCTGAAGACGGTGTACGACCCCGAGATCCCCGCCAGCATCGTCGACCTCGGGCTCGTCTACCACCTCGCTTCCCAGCAGGCCGAGGGAGGGGTCAAGGTGCTCGTCACCATGACGCTCACCGCGCCCGGCTGCGGCATCGGCCCCGTGCTGGTGGAGGACGTGCGGAGCAAGGTCGCGCGCGTGCCAGGCGTCTCCGAGGTGGACGTGCAACTCGTCTTCGATCCGCCGTGGGACATGAGCATGATGACGGACGCCGCCAAGCTGACGCTGGGAATCATGTAGCTGGGATCATGTAGAAGGAAAGGGTTCTGGCCCTGGCAGGGGTGTTCCCGTCTCACTCTCCTTGGTGGATAGAGGAGGGCGTCAGCGCCCCACTCGCCCCGGCGGGCGGGGAGAGGGCAGGGGAGAGGGGGGACATGGTCCCGCGTCTGTTGACCTTCGACATCTTCGGCACCGTGATCGACTGGCGCCGCGGCCTCTCGGATGCGCTCGCGCGCGCGGGGCGCCCGGTGGCGGAGGGGGAGTTCGATCGCATCGTGGATCGGCAAGGCGCCCTGGAGCAGGAGCGCCCCTTCCGCACCTACCGCGAGATCACGAAGCACAGCCTCGTCGACGTGCTCGGGCTCGGACCTGCCGAGGCGGACGCGATCGGCGCCGGAGTAGGGACCTGGCCTCCCCACCCCGACGCTCCGGCAGCGCTGAAGCGCCTCATGACCGTCGTGCCCTGTGTCGCCACGACCAACAGTGACATCGCACACGGCGAGGACGCACAGCGAGCGCTCGGCCTGCGCCTCGCGGCCTGGATCTGCGCCGAGGACGTCCGGTGTTACAAGCCCGACCCGGCCTTCTGGCGCGAGGTGTCGCGGCGGCTCGGGGTGGAGCCCGGGCCGGCGTGGTGGCACGTCTCGGCCTACGCCGACTACGATCTCGACGTGGCCGCCCGCCTCGGGCTCACCACCGTGTTCGTGGCGCGCCCGCACGCGCGACCAGGACCGGCCGTCCACCGGGTGGCGGATCTGCGCGAGCTGGCGGAGCTGGTGGGAGGCCACCGATGAACACACCCGCCGCCGCCGGCCGAGCGGTCCACGAAGGCGGCCCGGCGCAGCTCACGGTCAGGCGATCGCAGCTCGGATCGCCGCGATCGTGATCTGCTTCAAATCGTCCAGGACAGGTGGTTCGAGCGTGAGCGGCGGGAGCCAGTAGATGGTATCGCCGATGGGGCGAACGAGCGCCCCGCGTTTCGCCGCCTCCTTGTAGACGCGGAATCCCAGGCGTCGCCCGGGAGCAGCCGCGGGCATCTGGAGGTCGGACGCGACGACGCCTCCGATGCCGCGGATCGGACCGAGGACCCCGGTCGCCTCGGAGACCTCCGCCATCGCGGGCCGCAGCTCGCCCTCGAGCTCTTTCACCCGGCCCAGGAACGACGGCTCCCGGTACAGGCGGATCGCCTCCACCGCGACGGCAGCCGCCAGCGCGTTGCCCGCGTACGTGTTCGAGTGGTTGAAGGCCTTGCCTTCCTCGTGGTCGAAGTAAAAGGCGGCGTAGATCTCCTCCGAGGTCACGACGGCAGACATGGGTAGATAGCCCCCGGTGAGCCCCTTCGACAGGCACGCGAAGTCTGGAGCGACGTCGGCGTGCTGGCATGCCATGAGGGTGCCAGTGCGGCCGAAGCCGGTGAGGATCTCGTCCGCGATCAGGTGAACGTGGTGTGCGCGCGTCCAGACACGGAGCCGGCGCAAGAAGTCGGCGCTGTAGACCCGCATACCGGCGGCACCCTGGAGAACGGGCTCCACGACGACGGCGCACAGCTCGTCCGCCACCTCCTCGAGCTGGTTTAAAATTGCTTCCCAGCGCGGAGAACAATCCGCCCAGAGTGGATCGCTCGAGCCGGCCACGTACGGCAGGCCGCTGAGCTTGGGGAACGGGGCGAACGCGGGGAGCAGCCCTCCTTGATAGGCGCTCACGTCGCTCAGGGCGGCGCACAGCTGGGTTTCTCCGTGATAGCCGTTCTCGAGCGAGACGATCCTGGTGCGACGCGTGTGGCCTGCATTTCGCTGGGCCTGGAACGACATCTTCACGCTGATCTCGACGGCGGTGGATCCGTCCCCCCCGAAGAAGACCTTCGTCAGGCCCGGGAAGATGCCCGCCAGCTTCGAGGACAGCTCGACGACGGGATCGGTCGCCATGTGGGCCAGCATGACGTGCTCGACGTGCCGTGACTGCTCGCACAGCGCCGCGGTGAGCCGTGGATGGGCGTGGCCGAGCGTCTTGCACCACCAGCTCGAGATCCCGTCGATGAGCCGGGTCCCGTCGGCGAGGACGATGTAGGGACCGGTTGCTCGCGTCACGTGAAGAGGTGGGAACTCCTCGTAGTCCTTCATCTGCGCGCAGCAGTACCAGAGGTGCTCGAGCGAGCGGGTCTTCCAGTCGGCCATGGGGTTCAGTCCGTGCTCGTCGGGTGAGGAGGGAGCGCTCGAGAGTCGGAGGGCCGTCCCGCGTCGGCCCCCATGCTCCACCTCGTACCGGACGACATGGCGCCACGCAAGCAGCAGGTCGGCGCTGTGGACCCGCCTGACGCGGCCTTGCCTCGGGAGTCTTGCGCCGCAGGCCTCATCCGACGCGGCAGGAGCGAGCCCTCCGCGACGCCGAGGCCGCGGAGGTCTCCGGGTCCCGGCAGGCCTATCGCGACGCGGACTTGCCCGAGGATACGACGACGTCGGCCTTCGAGCTCTCGAGGATGGCCACGACCTCGTCCTGCTCCTTCAGCGGCACCTTGAAGCTGTTCATGCTGTCGCGGAAGATCTTGACCATCTCCTGCCACTCCGTCTCGGTGATCTGGAGATGCTGATGGGCTTCCTTGGGTGAGCGTCCCGTATACTTGCACGGCCCTCCCGTCCCCATGCAGGCGAGGTTCGTCGCCTGGTACTTGTAGATCTGTCTGGGAAAACGCTTGTGGGCCTCGGCGATCCGCGGATTGGCATTGAGGACCGGGTCCACGTAGGTCCGGTCGATCACGTCGTCCATCAGCATCGCGATGTTGTTGACCCCTCCCAGCCGCTCGTACAGCGAGGGGCCGGTCGCCGTCGGCTTCTTCTCTGCATGCTGCTGAGCCGTCTGGGCGGCGCACCCCAACAGCGACACGACCAATGCCGCGGCAAGACCAACATAGACAATTCGATACACCTTCTTCTGTTCCATTTCTTCGCTCCGTCCTTCGTGTCGTTGAACCAGTCCACGAGAGCAACCTTGGGTGTGGCCGATGGTTCGATGATCCCATGACGGTGCCGACTTCGTCACCTGTAACTACTGACAGGTGACGAGGAGAACGTCCGAGACCAGAGTGAACCTCCACTGGCACGCACCTCGGTTCGCGGTTACCTTGCCGCGTCATGGAACATCGCACGCTCGGTCCCTCCGGTCTCAAGGTCTCACGGCTCGCCCTCGGCGCCATGACCTTTGGCGAGTCGGAGGGCTTCATGAAAGGCGTCACCTCGAGCGAGGACGAGGCGCTCCGCGTGCTCGACCGTGCGCTCGACCTCGGGATCGACACCGTCGACACCGCCAACGTCTACTCGGAGGGTCGCTCCGAGGAGCTGCTCGGGCGCTGGCTGAAGGGGAAGCGCGAGAAGGTCGTGCTCGCGACGAAGTGCCGCTTTCCCACCAGTGGCGTGGTGCAGACCGCAGCTCCGCACGAATACGGGCTCTCGCGCAAGGCGATCCTGAAGGCGTGCGAGGACTCGCTGCGCCGGCTCGGGACCGACTACGTCGACCTGTACCAGGTGCACATGCAGGACCGGGCCGTGCCCGTCGAGGAGACGCTGTCGGCGTTGACCGATCTCCTCCGACAGGGAAAGGTCCGGTACCTCGGGTGCTCGAACTACGCGGGCTACCGGCTGGTGGAGTCGCTCTGGGCGGCGGACAGGCGCGGCTTCGAGCCGTTCGTCTCGATCCAGCTCCAGTGGTCGCTCGCGGTGCGCGACGCGGAGCGCGAGCTCATCCCGGCCTGCCGAGCCTTCGGCCTGGGCACGCTGGTGTGGAGCCCGCTCGCGCGCGGGCTCCTCTCGGGCAAGTACCAGCGCGGCCAGTCCGCCCCCGCCGGCTCGCGCCTCGCGTCGTGGCAAGACACGTACAAGCAGTTCGACAACGACCGCTGCTGGGCGGTGCTCGACGCGGTGCGCGCGGTGGCGAAGCGGCGCGAGACGACGCCCGCCGCGGTGGCGCTGGGCTGGCTCCTGGCACGCCCGGAGGTCACGGCCATCCTCGTCGGCGCCCGCGACGTACGGCAGCTCGACGAGAACCTGAGATCACTTGAAGTGAAGCTGGAAGCCGAGGACCTCGCCCTCCTCGACCGCGCCTCGACGCCGGAGTGGGGCTACCCCTACGCCTTCATCGGCGCGCGCGAACCCTGGTAGCGATCGCGCGCAGGATCGGAATCCCGGGGGTCCTGCCTCCCCTCCCGGCGGCCCGCTCCTCCGCTCCTCCAGGCTAGGCCGCCGCCTGGAACGGTTTCGGCCGCAGTCCCAGGTGCCGTCGTTCGCCGCCGCGTAGCACCTCGAGCTCGAGCTCGGGCTCGGTGGTGAGGACCATGACGCGCTGCAGGTCGTCGAGGGTCACGACCTCGCTGCCGTTCGCGGCGACGAGGAGGTCACCCTCCTTCACGCCGCCCTGGTCTGCGGGCGCGCCGGCCTCCACGCGCAGGACGCGGATGGCGCGGGCGCGGGCGAGCTCCACCGCCAGCGCCGGGTCGAGGTCCTCTCCTCGTGCAGCGATGCCGAGGAAGGGCCGCCGCACCTCGCCGTGCTTGATGAGCACGGCCGCTACCCAGCTCGCGGTGTGCGAGGGCACCGCGAATGCCATGCCGTGCGCCCATGGCAGCATGGCCGTGGTGACGCCGACCACGGCCCCCTCCGCGTCGAGGAGCGGGCCGCCCGAGTTGCCCGGGTTGACCGCGGCGTCGGTCTGCACCAGTCCGTCGAACATGCCCCCGTCCGGCGTGGGCAGGTTGC
>MEMX01000096.1:23972-25060 GCA_001768075.1 Anaeromyxobacter sp. RBG_16_69_14
GCCCCACCGCCAGCGTGCGGCTGTCCGCCAGCGGCAGCGCGCGCAGTCCGGGCGCCTCGACGCGCAGCACGGCCAGGTCGGTGCGCCCGTCGGCGCCCACGCGCTCGCCCTTGGCGGTGACCGTCCCGGAGAAGCGCACCCGCAGCGGCCCCGCCGCGCGAGCGACGTGGGCGTTGGTGAGGAGGTAGCCGTCCGGGGTCAGGACCAGGCCCGAGCCCTGGCCGCGGCGCTGCTCGACCCCCACGACGGACGGTGATGCGCGCGCCACCAGCGCGGCCAGGTCCTGCGAGAGCTGGGAGAGTGCGGTCACGGTTCGGCCCTCCCTTCGCACCGGCCACCGCGAGCGCCGATGGTGACCTGGATCTCCTTCACCGTCCCGCCGCGGGCGATGCGCGCGCGTGCCTGGTCGCCGATCCGCTCCTCCTCGAGGAGCGGGAGGAGGTCTCCCATGTGGCCCACCGCGCTTCCGTCGAACGCCAGGAGGACGTCTCCTACCAGCAGACCCGCCCGTGCGGCCGGGCTGTCGTCCTCGACCGCGGTGAGGAGGAGCGCGGAGGCCTGGCCGGCTTCCTTGGCCAGCGAGGCGGAGAGCCGGACCGGCACGCTCGCCACGCCGAGGTACCCGCGGCGGACGCCGCCGTGCGCGAGGATCGCCTTCACGACTCGCCTCAGCGTGACCGCAGGGACGGCGAGTGGCGTCCCGCGCACCAGTCCCGCCGTGGCGAGTCCCAGGCCGCGGCCAGCCAGGTCGAGGACGAGTCCACCCGAGAAGCCGGGATGGAGGCCGAGGTCGAGCTCGATGTACCGATCGAGCTTGCCACCCGAGGACGTGCGCCACGCCTCGCCGAGGCGCGAGACGAGCCCGAGGCCAGCCTTCGGGCCGCGCCCGGGCCGGGTGACGGACAGCAGAAGTTGCCCGACGTCGAGCGGCGCCTCGCTCCATTCAGCCGCCGTCAGGCTGGCGGCCTTGACCCTCAGAACGGCGAGGTCCGTGGACGGGTCGCGTCCGACCAGCTCCGCCGCCGCGGTCTCGCCCGAGTGGAGGCCGACTTCCACCTCGTCATCCAGCTCGATTCCGTGACTCGCGG
>MEMX01000096.1:25077-25639 GCA_001768075.1 Anaeromyxobacter sp. RBG_16_69_14
GGTGACCACACCACGCCCGAAGACGACCCGCGCCGCCGCCCATCCACCCGTACCACCGCGCCCGCCGCTTGCTTCACCGTCGCGACGAGCGCTTCCGACAGCTCCATCCAGCTCCCCACAGCCATGTCCGTTCGCTCCATTCGTCCCGCTCTGGCGGGCGAGGAGGAACGTAAGCAGGCAGAGAGGAGGGGCACATCGTCCGGGTGGACAGGCGAGCGGACTGGTCGAAGGGACAGGGATCGGGTACCGCGCGCGACTCAACCGCGCCGAGGTCGGCGGAGGCCCGCTTTCCTCCCGCCACCCTCGGGAGGGCCGGCTCGGGACCACGGCTTCTTTCCGCCACCCCCGGGACGACCGGACGTGGATCGCGGCTTCTTCCCGCCACCCTCGGGACGAGCGAATCGGGGTCGCGGCTTCTTGTCGGCCCCATCGGGATGACCGGACCGGGCTCGCGGCTTCTTTCCGCCGCCCTCGGGGCTGGGGCGGGACCGTGGCTTGACACGCGCCGCCTTCCCTGGCGCCGGAGCGGCGCCGCCCGGCGGGGCCTCTGTGAACGGCGGAA
>MEMX01000097.1:0-2359 GCA_001768075.1 Anaeromyxobacter sp. RBG_16_69_14
GCCGACGACCAACAGGTGCACGGATCCAGAGTACCCGGCGGACTGTGGGGGCGGCGTTTGCGGCCAAGAGGGCTGCGCGTTCGCGTGCGCGGAATTGAGAACATGCTATGGGACGCAGGCCGAAGCGGAGGAAGCTTGCGGCAATTCCTGCCAGGCATGTAACGGTTCCGGCGATCCTTCCACTTGTCAAGCGGCGCCGACGACCAACAGGTGCACGGATCCAGAGTACCCGGCGGACTGTGGGGGCGGCGTTTGCGGCCAAGAGGGCTGCGCATTCGCGTGCGCGGAATTGAGAACATGCTATGGGACCCAGGCCGAAGCTGAGGAAGCTTGCGGCAACTCTTGCCAGGCATGTAGAGCACCCCGTAGGTGTCCTCCCGGCTTGCTCTGTAGCACCGGTGGCGGCAGCTGATCTGGCGATGGTGGCTCGTGACACCGCGGCTGGCCTCCACGCCACTTGCCATGGGCCGAGGCCCAAGCCGAGGCGGAGTGCGGCAGATCTTGCCAGGGGAAGGTCCGCGCGGACGTGGGACGTCATGACCGACGGCGCTCACGACTTCCCGTGCGTGGGCGCGGGCCAATCATTGGAGAAAGCTGACGCCGCGCTTAGCGTTAGGTGGCCAACATTGGAAAAGACCTGGTGGCTCGCTGGTTCGGAGCGTTTGGGGAGAGGGCTCGCGATGCGGCATATTTCGTGTGCGCTTGGGGTGCTCGCGTTGCTCCTGGCAGGCGGGGGGGCGCAGGCCAATGACTCGAACTTCAGGCCGTACATAGTAGGTGGACGCGCCGCAGGGATGGGCGGCGCGTTCACCGCGCTTGCAGACGACGGATCCGGCCCGTACTACAACCCGGGCGGACTGGCGTTCGCGGAGCACTCGATGCTTTCGCTGTCGGCATCGGTCTACGGGATCGTCCGAGGCTTCAAGAAAGACGGACTCGGGAAGGGGCACGATTTCAACTCGTCTAATCTCAATGTCTTCCCGGTCTCGACCTCGGCGATCACGAAGTTCGGAGTCGTGGACAAGTTCGGCAGCGCACGGAATGCGGTGGCGCTGAGCGTGTTCGTCCCTGACGCAATGCTGATCAATGGTGAAGACACTTTGGGTAGTGAAGAGAACACCTACTGGACCAGCGAGCAGGAGCAGACGGTCTGGGCAGGTGCCACCTACGGGCATCGGTTCAACCGCTTTGGCATCGGCGCGGCTGTATTTGTCCTTGCCGAGACGAAGATGAGCTTGTTGGACTTTCGCACAGGGACCGAGAGCGACTTCAAGACGTTGACTGCCCGCTCGGAACAAACCATCGTGGGGGTCGTGGCGGCTGTTGGTCTGCGTTACCAGCTCGGTGACAAGCTGAATATCGGTGCCTCGCTCTACTCGCCGGAGATGGGAATGGCGGGTTCGCGGCATGAGTTCGCTCGCGGCGAGGCCGACTCCGTCTCGGTGGTCGGCGACCGAAAGCACCCCGACTTGCGCGCGACGCCTTCTCTGCCCTGGCGCGCTCAAGCAGGGATTGCGTGGACGTCTGGGAAATTGACGCTCGCGGCCGACGCGATCGTGCTCGGGTCTCTGGAGATACATGACGACATCGGCCTCGCCGAGCAGGGGCTGGACCGCAACGTGAAACGGAACATGGTCGTCAATGGATCGGCAGGGTTCGAGTACGTGGTCGCCGATAGATTCCCCGTCAGGGCAGGGCTCTTCACCGACTTCGCAGCCTCGGACGAGCCCACGCCTGATGGACTGTGGGACAATAGTAGTGCGCATAGAGACAGCTACGGCGGGACCGCGTCGGTTGGCTACCGCACGGACCATACTTCGACCGACCTGGGCCTGAATGTGTCATACGCAAGTGGGCGGGCCCTCGCGGTTAGAGATCTCACCCTAGAGGAACTCGTGGTGACGGAAACGAGCACGACGCGATTCTATCTGTTCCTCGCGACCTCCTACCAGTTCTGACTGTGTCTCGCTCCCCTGTGTCGAGGATGGCCAGGGAGGCGAGCTCACCCCGCCACGACCCGCCCACGCGCCAGCGCGATCGCCTCCCCGAGCTTCTCCGCCCTCGGCCCCCCTCCCTGCGCGAGGTCGGGGGCGCCGCCGCCCTTGCCGTCCAGGATCGCCACCGCCTCGCGCAGCAGCGCGCCGAGATCGGGCCCGGCACCCTTCGGCCGCGCGAAGCAGAGGAGGGCGCGCCCGTCGCCGCGCGCGCCGAGGAGGGCGAGCCGTCCCTCCGCCGCCAGGGCCTGGCCCACGGCGCGCAGGTAGGACGCGGCGTCGCCCGCCGGGACCTCCAGCTCCTCCGCGATCGCTCCGGCGCGCGCCGCGAGCCGGACGGCCTCGGCCCGCGCCACGGCGAGCGC
>MEMX01000097.1:2374-22155 GCA_001768075.1 Anaeromyxobacter sp. RBG_16_69_14
TCCTTCTTGCGCCCGAGCGACTCTGCCGCCAGCCGCGCCGCCGCGCCGGGCGCCTCGGGCGGCGCGCAGCGCAGCGCGCTGGCCACAGCGCCCAGCCGCTCGCTGGCGCGGCGCAGGAGCCCGAGCACGCGCCCACCACACGCGAACTCGACGCGCGCGCCCGAGCCCCACTTCTGGGCCCTGAGCACGGCGATGGCGCCCACCTCGCCGGTGCGCCGCGGGTGCGTGCCGCCGCATGGGCTGGCGTCGATCAGGCCGGGCGAGCCGGCGGGACGAGGCGCCTCCGGATGCCCGCGCCGCTCCGAGCCAGGATCGTCCGCCTGCCCCGGCGCCGAGGCCCGGAGCCCCCCTCGCTCGTCCTGCACCAGCGGATCTCTGACGACCACGACGCGAGACCCCTTCGTCGGTTCCTTGCGCAGGACGAGGCGCGCCAGCTCATCCGGCCCGAGCTCGCGCACCTCGACGGAGAGGTCGCGCCAGACCAGTTCGCTGGCGGCCCGTTCGATCTCCACCAGGGTCGCTGGCCCCAGGCGGTCCGCCGAGACGTCGAGGTCGATGGTGCAGGTCTCCTCCCCGAGGTGGAACGAGACCGTGTGCGCGCCGAGCGCAGCCTCGAAGGCGGCGGAGAGCAGGTGCTGGCCGTGGTGCTGCTGCATGTGATCGAAGCGCCGCGCCCAGTCCAGCACCCCCGTGACGTGGCCGGCCGGCACCGCCCCCTCGACCGAGTGCAGGATCTCGCCCTCCACCTCCTGGACATCCACCACGCGTGCAAGGCCGAGCGTGCCGTGGTCGGCGGGCTGACCGCCGCCCTCCGGGTAGAACGCGGTGCGGGACAGGACGACGACGGTCCGCTCGCCCAGCCGGTGCTCGGCGAGGACGACGGCGTCGAAACGAGCGAGGTAGGGATCGGCGAGGTACAAACGCTCGGTCATCGCGCGGATTCTAGCGCCGAGCGCCGGGGAATCCGAGCTCCCTGCCCAGGGACCGCGCCGCCGCACCGCGCCGCCGCTCCCTGCCGACAGAGCGCCCGACGGAGCGCAGGGCAATGGCGAAAAGCGAATCACGAACCATAGAACATTAGCGGCGGAAAATACAGCGGATTTCACCTGGGTGGGCCTGCCGAACAGACCTGTGGACTCGCGCCGCGAATTCGCTATGGTTCGCGCGCTGCCGGGAGGGCAAATAGCGGCGACCAGCTGGCCTCCGACCGGTCGGTCTCCGCGGAAGGCGACAAAGCCATGACGTTCCTCGAAAAGCTGATGCCGCGCTCCGACGACTTCTTCGACGATTTCGAGAAGCTCGCCGCGACCACGGTGGAAGGCACGCGCCTCCTGAAGGGGCTGCTCGAGGACTTCACCGACGTCCCGAAGAAGGTGCAGGCCATCAAACAGGTGGAGCACAAGGGCGACGACATCACCCACCGCGCCTTCGAGCGCCTGCACACCCAGTTCATCACGCCGTTCGACCGGATCCAGATCCACCGGTTGCTGTCGCGCATCGACGACGTGCTCGACCTGGCTGACGCCGCCGGGGAGCGGCTCGGCCTGTACGGGATCCACACCGTCCTCCCCGACGCCCGCGAGCTGGCGGGCGTGCTGGTGGCCGCCGCCGAGACGATGCAGCGCGCGGTCCGCGGGCTGCGCGACATCAAGAACCCGAAGGAAGTGCTCGACGCCTGCAAGCAGGTGAACGTCTGCGAGAACCAGGGCGACACGCTCATCCGCCGCGCCATCGCCGACCTCTTCAAGAGCGGCAATGACCCTCTCGAGGTCATGAAGTGGAAGGAGATCCTCGATCTCATCGAGAACGGCATCGACCGCGCGGAGGACGTCGCCAACGTCATCGAGGGCGTGGTGCTGGAGCACGCCTAGCGCGTTGCCCCGGGGGGCTCCAACCGCGAATGCTCATCGCCACCGTCATAGCCCTCGTCGCCGTCGCGCTCTCCTTCGACTTCATCAACGGTTTTCACGACGCGGCAAACTCGATCGCCACCGTGGTCTCGACGCGCGTCCTCTCGCCGGTGGTCGCCGTCGCCTGGGCTGCCTTCTTCAACTTCATCGCGGCGACCCCGGTGCTCTTCGGCGGGGAGCTCAAGGTCGCGAACACGATGGGGAAGGGCATCATCCACTTCGAGCAGCTCAGGGAGCAGGGCTCGCCCCTCGTCCTCACCGTCATCTTCGCCGCCCTGATAGGCGCCATCCTCTGGAACCTGCTCACCTGGTACTGGGGACTGCCCTCCTCCTCCTCGCACGCGCTGGCGGGCGGCATGGTGGGCGCCACGCTTCCCGCGCTCGGCGTGCACGGCCTCGTCTGGAGCGGCATCGGCAAGATCGCCCTCTTCATCGTGCTGTCGCCGGTCATCGGGATGGTGCTCGGGGCGTTCAACATGGTGGCCACGGCCTGGCTGGTGAGGAGGCAGACGCCGGCGCGCGTGGACCGCTGGTTCCGGCGGCTGCAGCTCGTCTCCGCGTCGATCTTTTCCTACAGCCACGGTACCAACGACGCGCAGAAGGTGATGGGCATCATCGCGGTCGTGCTCTACGGGACGGTCTGGGCGGGGCGCCCCTTCCACGTGCCCATCTGGGTGGTCTTCCTCTGCCATGCCGCCATCGCCGCGGGCACCTTCTTCGGCGGCTGGCGCATCGTGAAGACCATGGGGCACAGCCTCACGAAGCTCCAGCCCATCGGCGGCTTCTGCGCGGAGACCGGCGGCGGCGTGACGATCCTCGGCCTCGCCCACCTCGGCATTCCGGTCTCCACCACCCACACCATCACCGGCGCCATCGTCGGCGTGGGTTCCACGAAGGGCACGCGCGCGGTGCGCTGGGGCGTCGCCGGCAGGATCGTCTGGGCCTGGGTGCTCACCATACCCATGTCCGCCCTCTTTGCCGCCGTCGTCTTCGTCGTCGTCCGCTTCGCCACCCGCCTGGCCGGTTGACGGGATCGGGGTAGGGCGGGGGCTTGTCCTCCGGCGCGACTCGCCCGCGCCGGCCCTGACCGCGATTCCGGACCGCAACCAACGGGGGATCCCCGTGTTAGAGGTCCTGGATGGCCACGGATCCCGACGCGGCGCTCATGGTCGCGTTCCAGGGCGGCGACGAGACGGCTTTCCGGAGCCTCTTCGAGAAGCACGGGCGAGCCATGGTCGCATTCTGCCACCACTTCGTGCGAGACGGGGCCCGGGCCGAGGAGCTCGCCCAGGACGTGTTCCTCAAGGTCCACCGCTCGGCGGCGCGCTATCAGCCGAGCGCCCGGTTCAAGACCTTCCTCTACCGCATCGCGTCAAACCACTGCCTGAACGAGCTGCGGCGGGGGGAATACGCCGCGCGGCGCGCAGTCGAGAGCGCCGAGGACGGCCAGGGCGAACCGACCGATCCCGACAGCCTGGCCGGCCCCGCCCCGACCCCGGAGGAGAACATGCTGGCGACCGCGCTCGGCGAGGCCGTCGAGAAGCTGCTCGGGCAGCTCCCGGAGAAGCAGCGCGCCGCGTTCGTGCTGGGGCGCCTCGAAGGCCTCTCCTACGAGGAGATCGCGGACGTGCTCGACACAAGCATTTCGGCCGTGAAGTCGCTCGTCCACCGTGCCACCGTGGCGGCCGCCGCCGCGCTCGCCCCCTATGCTGCGGATGGGAAGGAGGCGCTCCCATGAGCCACCCGGTGAACGAGCTGACCGCGTACCTAGACGGCGCGCTCGATCCCGCCGAACGCGCGGAGATCGAGTCGCACCTCGCCCGATGCGAGGCCTGCCAGGCGGAGCGCGACCGGCTCGTGGCCGCGCTGGCGCTCCTCTCCCGCCTGCCGCCGGCACCGGCGCCGTCGGCCACCTTCGAGCAGCGCTTCTACGCACGGCTCGCCACCGAGAAGGCGGAGGCGCGCGAGCGCCGCGGGTTCCTCGATCGCGTCGCCTGGCGCTGGCTGGCGCCGGGGCTGGCGGGCGTCGCCGCCAGCGTCGCGGTGGTCCTCTACTCGGGCGCCCGGCAGCGCGCCGACGAGGTCTTCCTCGCCGAGCACATCGACCTCTTCGAGAGCTACGAAGCGGTCGCGAGCATGGACGTGGTGGACAGGCCGGAGGACGTCCAGGTGGTGGAGCACCTCGACGAGCTTCGAGAGGGCCGGCCGTGACCCGTCGCGCACTCGTCGCGCTGGCGCTCGCCTTCGCCGCCCTCGTCGCCCGGCCCGCGTGGGCGCAGGGCGAGCCGGCGCGAGAGGATGCCCGCGCCCGCTGGGAGAAGCTCACGCCGCAGGAGCGTGAGGAGCTGCGCGGGCGCTACCAGAAGTGGAAGGCGCTCCCCGAGGACGAGAAGGCGCGGGTCCGGGAGCGGCTGGAGCGGCTGCGCGCGTTGCCGCCGGAGCGGCGCGCCGAGGTGGAGCGGAACTGGCGCGCCTTCCGGGCGTTGCCGCACCGGGAGCAGCAGGAGGTCATGGAGCGGTTCGCGCGCTGGCGCGAGATGCCGCCGGAGCGGCGCGCCCAGATGCGCGAGGCCTTCCGCGAGGTCTTGAATGCGCCCCCGCGCGAGCGGCAGCGCTACCTCCAGAACCTTCGCCGCTGGCGCGAGATGTCGCCCGGGGAGCGGGAGCATGCGCGCGAGCGGTGGTGGCAGCGCCGCGAGCGGAAGGGACGGTGACCGCCGCGGTGTGAAACCAAATTCGCTATAGACTGGCCGCGTGAGGCCTCTCCTCGCCGCGCTCGCGCTGGCCTTCGCGCTCTCCTCCAGGGCGGACGAGGGCGACCTGCGATTCACGCTCCGCCTCCACGGCCGATTCACCGATCGTCAGAATCAACCTCGAGCCACGCTCCTCTACCATCGCGCGCAGCGCGCGTTCGATCTCGCGCCCTACCTGCGCACGTCCGGCGCGGACACCTATGGCTCGATCCTGGCCTCGGCGGGCGTGGAGGGCCGGCGCGGCTGGTTCCGTTTTGCGCTGGCCGCCGACACGGGCGAGCTGCGCTCGCAGGCCTTCCCGCTCGCGACGCCGGTGTGCTTCGCGCGCACCGGCACCGGCCTCGACGCGCCCGGGAGCGGCAACTGCATCCTCAACGCCCAGGGTCGACGCACGATCTTCGAGCTCGAGGAGACAGGGATCGCCGAGACCCGCCTCACCTCCAATGGCAGGCCGCTGGGCGACGAGGTGCGCAACACCCTGCTCCTGCGCGAGGCCTGGGCCGGCGCGGCGCTGGGCAGGAACGAGTTCGCGCTCCTGAAGGTCGGGCGCAAGCGCTTCACGGTCGGGGACGGCTTCGTCTACGACGACTACGGCACGGGCGTGGACGCGAGCTTCGATCTCGGCGCCATCGGCCCGTCGTGGGATCTGGGCGTGGCGCTCTTCTTCCCGACGCGCGACTTTCCCGGGCGCACCGGTGCCGCCTCCCCCATGCTCGTCCTGCGCGCCGACTACCTCCCCTCCCTCTTCGAGCACGCCGGCCTCTTCCTGGCGCTCTACCGCGACCGGACGAACAGCGTGGCCGAGCTCTTCCGCGGTAGCCTCGCCGAGCCGAGCGTGGTGAGGCTCCTCGGAGAGGCGCCGGGATCGGCGGCCTACGTGGAGGAGGAGCGGAGGCTCGCTGCGACCCTGGGTTCCCAGCTCGAGAGCGAGGCCAACCTGGGATGGCTGGGGACGAGCGCCAGCCTGGGGCTCCTGGGCGCGAAGCTCGACTGCACGGGCGCGCTCGGCTTCGGAAGGCTCACCATCCGGACCGCGACGCAGGAGAGCCGCAGCTCGGTCTTCGGCCAGCTCGCACATCTACGACTGCGCGCTCGCGCGGGACGGGAGGTCGAGGTGGGCGGCTTCTTCCTCTTCCTCTCCGGCGACCTGCCGCCGACCGAGAAGGCCCGCCTTGGCCTGCCGGAGGGCTATGGCGGCTTCCTCGGCATCGCACCGTACGTCACGGACACGAACATCTTCTTCAGCGGCGGCGTGGCGGAGAGCTTCGCGGCCCGGCAGGCCACCGCACCCGGCGTGAACGGGCGCGGCGTCATCGCGCCCGGGCTCACCGCAGCGTGGAACCCACTCCGTGCGCTCGCGCTCGACGCGCGCGCCGCCTACCTGCTCGCCCCCGAGGTGGGCCCCTTCGGCGGCCGGGTGTATGGTCCCGAGGTGGACCTGGAGGTCACCTGGTCGCCGCTGTCATGGCTGAGCTTCGTGGCCGAGGGCGATGCGCTCTTCCCTGGCGACTTCTTCGCGGGCCGTGCGCCCGTGACGAAGCTGGTGCTCGGGGTCGACGTGGTGGGGATGTGAAGTTGCTCACCGCCGCCGCCCTCGCCGCCGCAGCGCTGCTCGGTGCCCGGGCGGCCAGGGCCGAAGAGGCCGCTGGCGGTCGCCGGGACGCTGGCCCGGCGGCCGCCGGGACCTTCGAGCCTCGCTCGGTCCCGCGCTCGCGCGGTTCGGCGGCGGCGGATGCCGGCGCGAGGGACGCCGAGATCTCCGATCCCGACCGGGAGATCATCGACCACCTGGACGAGCTGCAGAACCTCGAGCTGCTCCAGAACCTCGAGCTGTTCGATCCGGTGCAGGGTGACGACAAGTGATTTCTGCCGCCAGGCGGACGCGAACGGGTGACGCATGCGAGTGCCCAGAAGCACCCTTGCGTGACCATCACTCCCTGACCGAGGCAGACCCGTTCAGATGTGCCTAAATGACTTTCCGACCACCCCGGAGGGGGAAGATGCGGCGAGCTCGAGCGAGAAAAGCTTCCTCCACCGGCCGAACACGCCGAAAGGCGGGTCCAGTCTCGGCGCAACTGCCGAGGGCAGGGACGCCGATCATCGTGGCGATCGGCGCCTCGGCGGGCGGGCTGGAGGCGATCGAGCAGTTCTTGGGCGGCGTCCCTGAGTCGAGCGGCCTCTCCTTCGTGGTCATCCAGCACCTCGACCCGACGCACCAGGGCGTCATGCCCGAGCTGCTCCAGCGCGTGACGCGCATGCGGGTCGAGCAGGTGAAGGACCGGACGCGGGCGGAGGCGAACCACGTCTACGTCATCCCGCCGAACAGCGACCTCTCGGTTCTCCGAGGCGTGCTCCACCTGGTCGAGCCAACATCCCCCCGCGGCCAGCGCCTTCCCATCGACTTCTTCCTTCGAGCGCTGGCCGACGATCGGCGATCGGCCAGCGTGGGGGTCATCCTCTCGGGGATGGGGACCGACGGGACGCTGGGGTTGAAGGCGGTGAAGGAGCGCGGCGGCGTCGTCCTGGCACAGGAGCCCGCGACAGCGAAGTTCGATGGCATGCCGCGCAGCGCGATTGACACCCGGCTCGTAGACGTCGTCGCGCCCGCCAAGGAGCTTCCCGCGCGCCTCCTCGCCCTGCTCCACGGCACGGCGCACGCGGTTTCCGTCGAGCCCACCCCGGAGCCGCAGGCCAAGAACGCGCTCGACAAGATCGTGCTCCTGCTCCGCTCGCGCCTCGGCCACGACTTCTCGCAGTACAAGAAGAGCACCCTCGAGCGGCGCGTCGCCCGGCGCATGGCGCTCCACCAGATCACGCGGTCCGGGGTGTACCTCCGCTATCTGCAGGACAACCCGCAGGAGCAGGAGCTGCTCTTCAGGGAGTTCCTCATCGGCGTGACGAACTTCTTCCGGGACCCGGCGGCCTGGGATGCGCTGCGGGACGAGGCCATCCCCGCGTTGCTCGCAGCGCGACCGAAGGGAGGCCAGCTCCGCGCCTGGATCCCCGGGTGCTCCACCGGCGAGGAGGCGTACTCGCTGGGCGTGATCTTCAAGGAGGCGCTGGAGAAGGCTCGGCCCAAGGTGAGCTTCTCGCTCCTGGTCTTCGCGACAGATCTGGATCGGCACGCGATCGAGAAGGCGCGGCAGGGTGTCTACCCCGCGAACATCTCGTCGGACGTGACCCCGAAGCGGCTCCGGCGGTTCTTCGTGAAGGAGCAGGACGGAACGTACCGCGTGAACAAGGAGCTCCGGGAGACGGTGATCCTCGCCCAGCAGGACGTCACCCGCGATCCGCCCTTCACGCGAATGGACCTCGTCGTCTGTCGGAACCTCCTCATCTACCTCGAACCGGACCTGCAGCGGCGGCTGATCCCGCTGTTCCACTACAGCCTCCGCCCCGGCGGCATCCTCTTCCTCGGCACCGCGGAGACGATCTGCGGGCTGACCGATCTCTTCGGCTCCGTCGACGCGAAGCTGCGGCTCTACCGGCGGAAGGAGTCGCCCACGCGACTCGACTCCGCGAGCGTGCCGTCGTTCTTCTCCTCTCCTCCGGCCGCAGCGGCTCCCGACTCCGGACCGGCGAAGCCGAGCGTGAACCTTCAGGCCATGGCAGACGAGCTGATCCTCCGGCAGTTCGGTCCCGCGGCGGCCCTCGTGAACGAGACGGGCGACATCCTCTACATCAACGGGCGCACCGGGAAGTACCTGGAGCCCGCCGCCGGCAAGGCCAACTGGAACGTCCTCGCCATGGCGCGCGAGGGGCTGCGCCACGCAGTCGCCAGCGCGCTCCAGCGGGCTTCGCGGCAGGAGCGCGCGATCACCGTTCGCGGCCTGACGGTCGGCATGAACGGCGGGTCTCAGGGCGTCGACCTCACCGTGAAGCCGTTGCAGGATCCGGACGCGTTGCGCGGGACGTGCCTCGTCGTCTTCCGCGACGTGGCGGCGGCTCCGGCCACGGGCGATGGCGGCAGACGGGGCCGGCGCGCGCAGCGTCTGGCCCCGCTCGCCGTGCTCGAGCGCGAGGTGAAGCAGCTCCACGACGAGCTGCGGAACACCCGTGAGGACATGCAGACGTCGCAGGAGGAGCTCCGCTCGGCGAACGAGGAGCTGCAGTCCACCAACGAGGAGCTCCAGTCGACGAACGAGGAGCTGACCACCTCGAAGGAGGAGATGCAGTCGATGAACGAGGAGCTGCAGACCGTCAACGCCGAGCTGCAGGCAAAGCTCGACGAGCTCTCCCGCGCGAGCAACGACATGAAGAACCTGCTCGATAGCACCGAGATCGCGACGATCTTCCTCGATGACTCGCTGTGCATTCGCCGCTACACGGAGCAGGCGACCCGCTTCCTCAGGCTCATCCCCACCGACGTGGGCAGGCCGATAACCGACGTCACCACCGATCTCGTCTTCCCGGAGCTGCCGCACGATGTGGCGAAGGTCCTGCGTACGCTCGTCCCCATGGAGCAGGTGGTCACCACCAAGGACGGCAGATGGTTCAGCGCGCGTGTCATGCCTTACCGTACGCTCGACGACTTCATCGAGGGCGTGGTGATCACGTTCGTGGACGTCACCGCCGCCAAGCGTCTCGAGTCGGAGCTGCGCAGCAGCCGGGAGCGGTTCGGCGCGCTGCTCGAGAACCTCCCCGACGGTCTCGCGGTGGTGGATGGGCTGGGGCGCGTCCTGCCCCGGAGCTCGGTGCTGACGAGCATCACCGACGCGCGCTCCCAGGACCTCGCCTCCTGGAGGATCGTCGCGACGCCCGCGGACGAGCCCGGGCGAGGAGCTGTGCCGTGAAGTCAGGCGATTCATCGGGACCGCGTGCGCTGCGCCGCCGCGCCGAGGAGCGCCTGCGCGCACGAGGTCGTCAGGGGGCCCAGATCGGGGGCGCCGAGGATACCCTGCGGCTCATCCACGAGCTCCAGGTCCACCAGATCGAGCTGGAGATGCAGAACGAGGAGCTCCGCCGGGTGCGCGACGAGCTCGAGGTAAGCTTGGCCCGCTACTCGGAGCTGTACGACTTCGCGCCGGTGGGCTACGTCACCCTGGACCGGAAGAGCACCATCTTCGAGATCAACCTCGCCGGCGCGACGATGCTCGGCAAGGAGCGCGCCCGACTCGTCGGCGAGCGCTTCGCGTCCTGGGTCACGCCTGCGACGCGGCCGGCCCTCCAGGGCCTCATCGGTGCCCTGCGGAGAGACGCTACTAGAGCTTCCTGCGACCTGGCCCTCATCTCCAACGGGAAGGGACCTCTCTACGTCTACGTCGATGCCGTGCCGGAGTCATCCACCCGAGGGGCGGACTGGCGCTGGCGGGCCGCGCTGACGGATGTCACCGAGCAGAAGGCCGCCGCCGAGAAGGCCGGGGAGTCCGACCGCCGCAAGAGCGAGTTCCTCGCGCTACTCTCGCACGAGCTACGAAACCCGCTGGCACCCATCACCAACGCGATCCACCTGCTCGACCACGCGCCCGCTGGAAGCGAGCAGGCGCTCCAGGCGAGAGCGGTCATCTCACGCCAGACGAGGCAGCTCACCCGGCTGGTCGATGACCTGCTTGACCTGACACGCATCTCCAAGGGGAGGCTCGAGCTGAAGCTGGAGGTCGTCGATCTGCACGGGATCGTGCGACGGACGTGCGACGATCACCGCGCAGTCTTCGAGCTGCGCGGCGTCGAGCTGCGTCTCGACGATCCGGCCGGGCCGGTGTTCGTGCGGGGTGACCCCGCCCGCCTCGTCCAGGTGGTCGGTAACCTGCTCCACAACTCGGCGAAGTTCACGCCCTCCGGTGGCGTGACCAGCGTCAGCGTGAGCATCGTCCTGGGCCGGGCCGAGATCCGGGTGCGTGATACCGGTGTCGGGATGGAGCCCGCGCAGCTCGGTCGGTTGTTCGTGCCGTTCGCGCAGGTCGATGACAGTCTGGCCAGGCCACGCGGCGGGCTCGGCCTCGGGCTGTCGCTCTTGAAGGATCTCGTGAAGCTGCACAGCGGGACCGTGACCGGAAGTAGCGAAGGTCTCGGGCGTGGTTCGGAGTTCGTGGTGTCGCTGCCGTTGGCCCCTCCTTCCGTCGCGAGCAGAGCGGCGGCGACCGAGAAGCCACCGCCGCGCTCGATCGTCGTCATCGAGGACAACGCGGACGCCGCGTTGACTCTTGCCGAGGTGCTCACGTTCGGCGGACACAAGGTGGAGGTCGCGCTCGACGGGCGCTCCGGGCTGGACCTCGTCCGCAGGGTCAGGCCGGACTTCGTCTTCTGCGACATCGGGCTGCCGGATCTGAACGGCTACGAGGTCGCCAGCGCGCTCCGAGCCGACGAGACGCTTCGATCGACGCGGCTCGTCGCGCTCAGCGGCTACGCCCAGTCCGAGGACCGGGAGCGAGCTCGAGAGGCCGGGTTCGACGCCCATCTCCCGAAGCCAGCGGATCTCCACGTGGTGAACGCCCTGCTCGCGAAGGACGCGTAGAGCGTCGAAGAGGCGCCCGGACGCCCGACCTACGTCGAGGAGCCCACCAGCATCCCACACGCCGCGTGCTTGTCCTTCCCGCCGGAGTAGCGCCGGACGATGGGCTGGCCGGGGAGCTCGCGCGCGAGGGCGTTGCGGAAGCGGGTCCATTCCTCCGGCGAGGGTGGCCGGAAGCGGCCGGTGGCGTCGTTCACGTCGATGGGGTTGAGCCGCACCTTCATGCCGTGGAGGAGCTTGCCCAGGGCGACCGCGTCCTCCTCGCCGATGTTGACGCTGGCCATCATGACGTACTCGAGCGTCACCCGGCCGCGCAGCGCAGCGTGCTCGCGCACCGCGCCAACCAGCTCCTCGAGCGAGTGGCCGCGCTCGATGGGCATGAGCGCCGCGCGCTTCTCGGGGGTCGCGGCGTTGAGCGAGACGCAGAGGCGGAACTTGTGCCCCTCCGCCGTGTAGCGGCGGATCGCGGGCACGACGCCGGCCGTGGAGATGGAGATGCGGCGCTGGTCGACGCGCCCGCCGGCCGGATCGCACAGGACGTAGGCCGCCTGCAGCACCGCCTGGTAGTTGTGGAAGGGCTCGCCCTGGCCCATGAACACCGCGCCCGTGATGGGCCGCGTGCTGTCCGCGCGCACCTCCAGGAACTGCTCCACTATCTCCCAGGCCTCGAGGTTGCGGGTGAGACCGAGCCGGCCCGTGGCGCAGAAGGCGCACCCGAGCGCGCAGCCCACCTGCGAGGAGAGGCAGAGCGTATGGTGGGTGTCGAAGAGCGGGATGCGCACCGCCTCCACGCGCGCTCCGTCGCAAAGCTGGAAGAGGTACTTGCGAAAGCCGTCCTCCCCGTCGGCGGTGGCCACCCGCTCGAGGTGACGCGACGAGCAGCGCTCCTCGGCGCGATCGAGCACCTCGCGCCGGACGTTGCGCGCCTCGCGCAGCGTCCGGCCGCGCCCCACCACCGCCCCCAGGATGCGGCGCGCGTCGGCGAGGTCGATGTCGAGCGCGTGGGCGAGCCCCCGGCTGTCCTGTCCGGCGAGGTGGAGCACGGCGGCAAGATACCCCGCCGTGGGTCTCTTCCCCTACCGCGGGCGCAGCCGGGAGGTCGAGCGGGGCGTCGGCCATGGCTTCGAGACGAACCGGTTGCCTTCCAGCGAGAAGCGCCACGGCCTGTCGGCCCAGCTCCCCGCGAATCCAACGTTTACCCGAGGTGACGCGAGGGTGCGCTCCGCCGGCCGGGGCGCGCCCTCCGCGCCCTCCGCGGCCTCGATGAAAAGGAGGTCGCCCATCAGGTCGAGGCCGTTGTGCGTCTCGCGCCTGAGGGCGAGCGCGCGGCACAGGTTGCCGGGGCCAGTGGTGGCGTGGAGACACCCTTCGACGGGTTCCCCCGCTCGCACCAGCACCGCGGAGGCGAGGCCGTCCTCTCCGGTCACGACATTGAAACAGTGGGAGAGTCCATAGACGAGGTAGAGATAGGCGACGCCGGGAGGGCCGAACATGATGCAGGCGCGCCGCGTCGGCCCGAAGCGGGCGTGCGAGGCCTGGTCCTCCTGTCCGCAGTAGGCCTCGGTCTCCACGATGCGCGCCGCGCGGCGGACACCGCCGTCCACGTGCACGAGCACCTTCCCGAGGAGGTCCTTCGCGACCCTCCTAGGATCGCGTGCGTAGAACGGACGCAGGAGTTTTCTAGGAGAAAGCAATGGTTCCTCGCCGCGAAACTGCCTACACATCCCCCTTCCGATGCGCCGTGCCAAGATCGTAGCCACCCTCGGCCCAGCCAGCTCCGATCCCGATACCATCTCCAAGCTCATCGAGCACGGAGTGGATGTAGCTCGCCTCAACTTCTCGCACGGCCGGCTCGAGGACCACGCGGAGGTGCTCGACCGGATCCGGGCCGCCTCGCGTCGCCAGGTGAAGGCGGTGGCCGTGCTCCAGGATCTGCAGGGACCCAAGATCCGCACCGGCCCGCTCAAGGCGGGGAAGGTGGGCGTGCTGCTCGAGGTCGGGAGGGAGATCGTCATCGCCACCGACGGCGAGATCGTCGGGGACGAGACGCTCGTCTCGACCGGCTACCGCCACCTGGCCGAGGACGTCCGGCCCGGCGACCGGCTCCTGGTGGACGATGGCCTCCTCGAGTTGCGCGTGCTCCAGACGGACGGCGTGCGCGCCCGCTGCGAGGTGGTGGAGGGCGGCGTCCTCAAGGAGCACAAGGGTATCAACCTGCCAGGCGTGGTGCTGCGCGCCCAGGCGATGGGCGAGAAGGACGAGCGCGACCTCACCTTCGGGCTGGCGCACGGCATCGACTACGTCGGGCTCTCCTTCGTGCGCTCGCCCGCCGACATCCGCGTGTGCCGCGCCCAGATGGCGCGCTTCGGCCGCACCGTTCCCGTCATCGCCAAGATCGAGAAGCCCGAGGCCATCGAGAGCATCGACGCCATCATCGCCGAGGCGGACGGGATCATGCTCGCGCGCGGCGACCTGGGCGTCGAGATCGAGCCCGAGCGCGTACCGAACCTCCAGAAGGAGATCCTGAGGAAGGCGAACGCAGCCGGGAAGCCGGTCATCGTCGCCACCCAGATGCTCGAGTCGATGATCGAGCACCCGCGCCCGACCCGCGCCGAGGCCAGCGACGTCGCGAACGCGATCTGGGACGGTGCCGACGCTGTGATGCTCTCCGGCGAGTCGGCGAGCGGGCGCTATCCGCTCCTCGCCGTCCAGATGATGGACCGCATCGTGCGCGAGGCGGAGCAGCACCTTCAATCCCGCACGTCCCCGCGCCGCGAGCCGTGGAGCGGCGCCGGGCCCTTCAACGCCGTCGTCGCCGGGGCCGCGGTGCGCGCCGCACACGAAGCGCAGGCGGTCGCGGTCGTCTGCTTCACCCTCGGCGGCACCACGGCGCGCCTCCTCGCCCACTACCGCCCCCAGGTGCCCATCATCGCCTTCTCCCCCGACCAGGCCATCCGCCGCCGCATCGCGCTCTACTGGGGCGTCGTCCCCAAGGTCATGGAGCCCGTTCGCAGCTCGGACCTCATGTGCGAGCTGGTCTCCAACCGCTTGCTCGCGGACGGCGTGGCCGAGCCGGGCGACCGGGTGGTGCTCGTGTACGGCTCGCCGATGGGCGTCCCGGGGCGGACCAACTCGATTCGCCTGCATCAGATCCCGCAAGAGGTGGAACGGAACATGGATCCCTCGTAGGGCAGGGTAGAGGCGGACCCTCACCGGGCTCTCACCTGGCCCTCATCGAACCCTCACCCATCCTCAACCCTCACCCGGCGAGCCTTGACGCGGCGGACGGGTACGAAAGACCGAGAAAGGCGAGTCAGATGGACATCCCGACGCTGCAGAAGACGCTCCGTGAGCTCGAGCTCGACGGCTGGCTCATCTACGACTTCCACGGGCAGAACCCGACCGCGCTCACCGCGCTCGGGCTCGAGGGGCACATGCTCACGCGCCGGCTCTGCTACCTCGTCCCGGCCGAGGGCGAGCCGGTCGCGCTCGTGCACGCGATCGAGCTCCTGTCCTTTCCGAAGGAGGTCCCGGGCCGCCGCCAGAGCTACACCTCGTGGGCCTCGTTCAAGGCGGCGCTCGAGGGCCTGCTGGCGAGGCTGCCGCGGCGCAGGCTCGCGATGGAGTACTTCCCGCTGGGGGCCATTCCCTATCTCTCGCGCGTGGACGCGGGGACGCTCGAGCTGGTGCGCTCCCTGGGTGTGGAGGTGGTCTCCTCGGCCGAGCTCGTCCAGCGCTTCCTCTGCCGGTGGACGCCTCATCAGCTGGCGAGCCACGTGCGCGCGCTGCGCGCCATCGACGACGCCAAGGACGCAGCTTTCGAACAGGTCGGGATCGCGCTCCGACGCGGTCTCGAGGTCAGCGAGATCGCCATCCAGAAGTTCCTCATGGACCAGTTCTCACGGGCAAACCTGGAAACCGATCACCCGCCCATCGTGGCGGTGAACGCGCACGCCGGCGACCCGCACTACGTGACGTCGGACGAGACCCGCACGCCCATCCGGAAGGGAGACCTCGTGCTCATCGACCTGTGGGCGCGAGGCAAGGGCCCGCGCGACGTCTACGCCGACATCACGTGGGTGGGCTTCTGCGGCGACAGACCCGGCGCGAAGGCCGAGGAGATCTTCCGCATCGCCGCCGACGCGCGGGACGCCGGGCTCGAGGCGGTGCGCGCGGCCTGGCGTGACAAGAGGGCCCTCGAGGGGTGGCAGGTGGATCGCGTGGTGCGGGATCACATCGCGTCGAAGGGCTACGGTGAGAAGTTCATCCATCGAACCGGGCACTCCATAGGCACGAGGGTGCACGGCGACGGGGCCAACCTGGACGACTTCGAGACGCACGACACGCGCCAGCTGCTGGAGGGACTCGCCTTCTCCATAGAGCCCGGCATCTACCTGCCCGAACAAGGGCTCGGCGTCCGCACCGAGATCGACGTCGCCATCACCCCGGAAGGGCCGCAGGTGTTCTCGAAGGTCCAGCAGGAGATCGTGCGGATTCCGTGTGAGGTCACATGAGCGAGGCGTTCCCAGGGCTCCCCGATCCGCCGCCCCCCCCTGAGCCGAGCATGGCCGCCGCGGTCATCCTCTGGCGCGAGGGCGCGCGCGGCCGCGAGATCTTCTGGGTCAAGCGCGGTGCGCTCCGCTTCGCGGGTGGGTTCTACGCCTTTCCCGGCGGGCGTCTGGACGAGAGCGACTGGCGCGTACCTGTCCCGGGGAGTGCGGGCGAACGCGCCGCGCTGGCCGCCTGCGCGGCGCGCGAGATCTTCGAGGAGACGGGCGTGCTCCTCGCCGTGGGGCCTCACCTCGCGCGCGACGCCCGCGTCGCTGCGCGCCGCGCGCTGCTCGACGGCACGCTCGAGTTCGACCACTTCCTCGTCGCTCACCAGCTCGAGGTGGACGCGGCGAGACTCCTCCCGGCCGGGCGCTGGATCACGCCGGGGCAGTTCCCCATCCGCTACGACGCGCACGTCTTCCTGGCGCGCTTCCCCTCCGACGAGGAGGCGGAGGTGTGGGCGGGGGAGCTCGAGAGCGGCGAGTGGATCTCCGCCGCGGAGGCGCTGGAGCGCTGGGAGCGAGGTGACGTGCTCCTTCACCCGCCCAACCTGTGGGGGGTGCAATGCCTCGCGCGCTGCGGCCCTCCAGGGTGTGTCGACCTCCTGCGCTCCCCGCCCGCCACGAAGGACTTCGTCACGCGACGGGTGGAGTTCCAGCGCGGGCTCTTCCTCGCTGCGCTGCGCACGCCCACGCTCTTGCCCGCGACGCACACCAACGCCTGGATCGTCGAGATCGGCGGCGACGAGCTCGCCGTCGTCGACCCCGGATCGCCCTACCCCGAGGAGCAGGTTTTTCTGGAGACCGTGCTGGCGGACCTGGCCGCGGAGGGGCTCACGCTGCGCGAGATCTGGCTCACCCACGCCCACTGCGATCACGTGGGTGGCGTGATTGCGCTGCGGGCACGCCACGACCTCGTCTTGCGGGCGCACCCCGAGGTCGTGGAGCGTCTGCCGCGCGAGCGCGAGGTCGGGTTCACCGTGCCGCTCGCCGACGGTGACCGCCTCCACCGCCGCTTCCGCGCCGTGAGCACACCTGGTCACGCCCGCGGTCACGTGGCCTTCCTCGACCAGCGCACCGGTGCCCTCCTCGCCGGTGACATGGTCTCGACGCTGTCCACCATCGTCATCGACCCGCCAGAAGGCGACATGGTCGAGTACCTGCGCTCGCTCGAGCGGCTGCGCGACCTCGGGCCACGCACCCTCTTCCCGGCGCACGGGCCGCCCACCCAGGGCGCGGTCGAGAAGCTCGAGAGTTACCTCACCCACCGGCGGGAGCGCGAGGCCAAGGTCGTGGAGGCGCTCGCCACCCCCGGCACGCTCGACGAGGTGACGGCGCGCGCGTACCAGGACACGCCCTCGTTCATGCTCCCGGTGGCGGCCCGCAGCTGCCTGGCTTCGCTGGAGAAGCTCGCCCGCGAGAGGCGGGCGACGTTCGACGGACAGCGCTGGCGCGGCGCCTGACGGGTCTCCTCCCTCCATCTTCACTGCCCTGTGGTTCCATCGACACGGCTAGCCGTGACCAAACCGTGACCAGGCTATGAGAGAATGCCCACTTGGCCGGGAATAAACCTGGGCACACGGCTTGCATTCCATGATCAAAATTCCCACCTGGGGGCCTCCATGAAGCCGCACCGAATCGCCGCCATCCTGATCCTCGCCTTCTTGTTCGGAGGCAGCTCGGCCGAGGTCGCCGTCCACGCGAAACGTGCCATCGACCGCCACCGCGCGGCGCAGGAAGAGGGCTCCGCAGGCGAGTTGGTCGCGTTCGAGATCCACCGCGAGGATGGTGAGCTCCTGGCCCGGCCGCGCGTCATCGCTTCGCCCGGGCGAGCGACCCAGCTCCTCCTGCGCGATCCGGAGAACCCGGATCAGGTCCACCTCTCCCTGCGCGTCGAGACCACGCGCGAGGCGTCCGGCGACCTGGCGGTGGACTACCAGCTCTCGATGCCCCGCGAGGAGCTCGTCTGCCGGGGCCGCGTCAGCATGACCCTGGGAGTCGAGCAGAAGATCGACCTCGGCGATCGCCCGCTCACCGCGACGCTCTTCGCCATTCCGGTGCCTTCGGCGGCGTTCGACGCCTATCTCCAGTCCGAGCGTGTGGCGCACACCGGAGCGAAGTCGATTTGAAAGTTCTCCTTCAAGGCGTCCCTCGGATCTCCTCGTACTTCACCTTCCCCAGCGCGCGCCCGTCCTCGTCCCAGCTCGTCCACGCGCCGCACTGGAGGCCGTGGCAGTAGCGTCCTTCGGTCCGTCGCTTGCCGTTCGGCCACCAGGTGGCGAACGCCCCGTGTCGCTCGCTGCCTGAGTAGCTCAGCTCCTCTTCCTTCCGACCGCTCTCGAACCAGATGGTCCAGGTTCCGGTGAGGGCGCCGTTCTCGTGGGCGCCGGCGCGCGCCGGCTTTCCGTTGCGGTGCCATTCGTTGAACTTTCCGTGCGGCCGGCCCTCCTTGAAGCCCGCCTCTTTGGCCAGCCCCCCGTCGTCGTACCAGGTGCGGGACGGACCCTCGCGACGCCGCTCCGGGGGCTCCCCCGGCTTCTCGCACCAGGCCTCGAACCCGTCCGGTGGTTCGGCGCCCTGGCGCTCGGTGCCGGCGGGGCAGGAGAACGGCGCCGCCGCTGCTTCGCGCGCGGTCGCGGGCTCGGCCGGTTCCGCGAGCAGGAGCATCGCGAGTAGGGCCTTCACGGTGCGTTCTCTCGCTGGGCGGCATGGGGGGAGCGGAGGTCGCTCCCCTCGGGCGAGTCCGTGTGCACGACGAGCCAGTCGCGAACGCGCGGGAACACCTCCTGCGGCGCCAGGCGACCGAACAGCAGATCCGAGTGTCCGTAGTCGCAGCAGGCCCCGCCCGCGAGCCCCACCCGCAAGACCGCCTTCTCGCCACCCCAGGCGCGCGCCTCCTGCTCCACCACCTCGGGCGGCGCGATGCGATCGGCCTCCGCCGCGACGAACAGCGCCGGCTGGCGGCAGGTGCCGAGCTCCGCCCGGTAGTCCGCTGCGCCGTCCAGCGACGCGAAGGTGTCGGTCGTGATCCATCGCGCGAACTGACGGAGCACGCCGACCGAGATGTTCTCCACCACGTTCACGAGGACGCGCCGGTACACGTGCCGCGTCACGTTCCGCCCGTTGATGGCGACCTCGCTCACCGGCGGATGCCAGTAGCCGGAGAAGGGCGCCAGGCTGCGCGCGAGGAAGCGATTGAGGCGTCCGCTCAAGAGGAGCCCGAAGCGGGCGGCGAGCCTGAGCGGATCCTGCACGCCGAAGAAGGCGGGCGCGGCGAGCGCGACCAGGCCTGCCACCCTCTCCGGATACGCGGCGCAGGCCGCCATCCCGAGGAGTGCGCCCTGGCTGTGCCCGACCCAGAGCACGCGCAGCGCTCCGGTCGCGGCGCGGACGGCGTCGAGCGCCGCCGGCGCGTCGAGGCGCACGTAGTCGTCGAAGCTCCAGCCGCGCGGGGCGTCGGGTCGCGCTCGCTGCGAGGCGCCGTGGCCTCTCAGATCGAGGGCGAAGCAGTCGAACCCCGCTGCTGCGAGGTGCGCCGAAAGCGACCAGTGCTCGAGCGGAAAGTCCAGGGCACCCCGGTTGGCCGCGATACCGTGGACGAGGAGCACGGGTGGGCCTCGAGGTGCGCCACGGGGGCGGCGGCGCGCCAGCGCGAGTCGCCAGCCGTCGGCGGTCTCGGCGAACAGGAGCTCGTCTTCTCCCGTGGGGGCGAAGTAGCGGCGCGACCAGAAGGCGTAGTGGGCCCACGTGGCGAAGGCCAGGACCAGCAGGACGGCAAGGATGACGAGGACGACGAGCGCGTTCACCTGGTTGACCTCCTCTCCGCCCTGAACGGCGGGGCTTGCCGCGCATCCCGGTCAATTCTACCTGACTCCGCACGGTTACGTCCGGTTCGGGGGCCACATTCTCCGCCGGAAGGAGATTCTGCGTCCATCCTGGCGCGAGGCCATTAGAAATCAGACTCGCCTATGAGTCAGAGGTCGCCCCAGCCACCTCGGGACCCGCGGCTACCCGAGCCGGGCACCGCGACGCCGACACCGCGCCCCGCAGCCCGGGGCGACGGCGAGGCTGCGCCTCTGCTCGCGCTCGAGCACGCCCTGGCCGAGCGCGACGAGCT
>MEMX01000097.1:22172-30309 GCA_001768075.1 Anaeromyxobacter sp. RBG_16_69_14
GAGCGGCTGCCGATTGGGCCCAGCGGCGCCTGCGCGCGGTCGAGTACGTCACGGAGGCCGCGCTCGAGCACCTCGACGAGGGCGATCTCCTCTCCGAGGTGCTCCGGCGAGTCCGGCAGGTGCTCGACGCGGACGCGGCCGCGGTTCACCTCCTCGGCGGCAGCGGCGCGAGCCTGATGCTCCGGTCCTGGAGCGGCCTGGAAGTGATGAGCCGGGAGGATGTGATCGTCCCCAAGGGCCTGGGCGTGGCGGGGCGCGTGGCGCGCGACCGCGCGCCGGCGGCTATTCCGGACACGGGGACGGAACCCGAGCTCTCGCCGGCCTTCCGCGAGGCGGTGCGATCCCTCCTGGCCGTCCCGCTCGCCTCGCGCGAGCGCGTGCTGGGCGTCCTGCAGGTGGGCTGGGCCACGCCGCGCGACCTCACCGAGGACGATCGGCGCCTGCTTCAGGTGCTCGCCGCCCGCCTCGCGCTGGCCCTCGAGAACGCGCGCCTCTACGGTGAGACGCACTACGAGCGCTCGCGCTGGCAGGCGATGGTGGAGTCGCTCCTCGACCCGGTGGTGGTCGCCGACGCGGAGGGGCACGCGGTCTACATGAACCCGGCCTACGGGCGGCTCGTCCGGCGATCGGCCGGGGACGACGACGGCCCGGCGGAGCAGCCGCCCGGTGACGAGCTCTTCCAGCCCGACGGCACGCCCTTCCTCCGCGAGGAGCTCCCGCTGCAGCGCGCGGCGCTGCGCGGCGAGGAGGTGCGCGACGTCGAGATCGTGCGGCGCACCGACGGTGGCACGGAGGTGCACGCGGTCTTCAGCGCCTCGCCCTTGCGCGATCCACGCGGCAGGGTGGTGGGGGCCGTCGCGGTGGGCCGCGACGTCACCGAGGCGCGCGCCGCCGAGGTCGAGCGTGAGCGCTTGCTCGACGAGGTGCAGCGACGTGCCGCCGAGCTCGAGGCGACGGTGGACGCCATCGCCGACGGCCTCGTCATCCATGGTCCCCGGGGCGAGCTCGTGCGCATGAACCGGGCCGCGGAGCGGGCGTTCGGTTTCAGAAAGGAAGACCTGGGGGCCACCTTCCAGGAGCGCGCCGAGGGCTCACGGCCCTGCGACCCGCACGGCGAGCCCATTCCCCCGGAGCGCCTCCCTGCCGCGCGCGCGCTGCGCGGCGAGACTGTGCGCAGCGAGCTCATGTCCCTGCACGGGCCGCAGGGCGATCTCTGGATCACCACCAGCTCCGCGCCCATCCGCGACGACAAAGACCGGATCCTGGGCGCTGTCACCACCTTCACCGATGTGACGCGCCGTCGCGAGGCGGACGAGCAGCGCGAGGACCTCCTGCGCGGAGTCTCGCACGACCTGCGCACGCCGCTCACGAGCGTGCTCCTCCAGGCGCAGCGCCTGGCAGGGCACGCCGACGAGGACGTGCGCCGTCGCGGGGAGGGTATCGTGGCGAGCGCGCGCCGGATGGACGCGCTCATCCGCGACCTGGTGGACAGCGCGCGTTTCGAGACCGGCCAGATCCGCCTCGACCTGCGCCCCGTGGAGCTGGCCCGCTTCCTGACGGATCTCATGGCCCGGACACCGGCCCTCGACGCTTCCCGCATCGCGCTGGAGGCGGAGACGGACGCCGTGGTCCTCGCCGACCCCGAGCGCCTCGAACGCGTGGTGGTGAACCTCGTCGCGAACGCGCTCAAGTACTCCCCGGCAAGCGCCCGGGTGCGCCTGACCGTCCGGCGGGCGGGCGCAGAGGTGGTGACGGCGGTCGAGGACCAAGGCGAAGGCATCCCGGCGGAGGAGCTGCCCAAGATCTTCGGCAGGTATTACCGCAGCCAGCGCACGGGGGGCGTCGAGGGTACCGGGCTCGGCCTCTATATCGCCAGGCTCCTCGTCGAGGCGCAGCGCGGCCGCATCCGCGCCGAGAGCGTGGTCGGGAAGGGCAGTACCTTCGAATTCACCCTGCCGACGGCTGGCTAGGAGGTGACGGGCAGCGCCAAGGACGAGCAGCGGTCAATCGTCGCGTTCGAATGGGAAACTTCGGAATCCTTGACCCCATGCATCATCGGGGCGTAGCGTCGAGAAGTATCCCACATTCCACCAGTCGAGGTGAGACGTGAAGAAGGTCGAAGCGATCATCAAGCCCTTCAAGCTGGATGAGGTGAAGCAGGCGCTGTCCGAGATAGGCATCGCGGGCCTCACGGCCACCGAGGTCAAGGGCTTCGGCCGGCAGAAGGGTCACACCGAACTCTACCGCGGCGCGGAGTACGTGGTCGATTTCCTTCCCAAGGTGAAGGTCGAGGTCGTCGTGGCCGACCACCTCGCCGGCCGCGTGGTCGAGGTCGTCGAGCGCGCCGCCAAGACCGGCCGCATCGGCGACGGCAAGATCTTCGTCGTGCCGGTGGAAGAGGTCATCCGCATCCGGACTGGCGAGCGCGGCGAAGAGGCGCTGTAGCCCGGGAGGGAAATCCGGCCCCAGCTCGCGACGAGCTCGCCCGCTCACCCCGAGTCCTTCGAGCGAGGCGGGGTAGGGGTCCTGGGCCCTGCGAGCTCTGGCGCTGGCCACGGCATGTCGCGCCCACCCAAGGCTCCTCCGCTGCCCGCCGCCGTCGCCAGAGCGGCGGTGGACTCGCTTTCCGACGCGATCGTGATCGTCGGTGCCGACGCCGGGGTCATGCACATGAACCCCGCCGCGGAGGAGCTCTTCGGGCGCAGCCGCGATCGCGCCGTGGGGTTGCCGGTTCGCGCGCTCCCGGGCGGGGCGCAGCTCGCCATCCTGGCCGAGCGCGCGCGCGCCTCGGAGGAGTCGGCTTCCACCGACTTCCCCAGCCCGCAGGATCCCGCCGTCTCGGTACTGGCCGAGGCGGGACCGCTCCTCGACGGGCCCACGTGCGTGGGCACCGTCGTCGCGCTGCGCGTGCCGCGCTCGAGCGAGCGCACCCTCGACTTCGAGGCGCTCGCCGCTGGTCTCGCGCACGAGATCAAGAACCCGCTCGCCGGCCTGCAGGGCTCGGCGGAGCTCCTCGCTCGCGAGGCCACCGGCAGCGCGAAGGAGTACGCCCAGGTCATCGCGCGGGAGGCGAAACGGGTGGACGGGCTCGTCCGCGAGCTCCTCGATCTGGCCCGCCCGGCCGCACTGCAGGCGGCACCGGTGAACATCCACGCCCTGCTCGAAGACGTGCTCTTGCTCGCGCGCGGGCTTCCCGGCGGCGACCGCGTCGTCTACACGGAGCGCTACGATCCTTCGCTCCCTCGGGTGCACGGCGACCGGGAGAAGCTGACGCAGGTGCTCCTCAACCTCGTGCGCAACGCCGTCGAGGCCGTGCAGGGGTCGCAGCGCTGCGAGATCGCCTTCGAGACGAGCGTGGCGTCCCTGCGCCTGCGCGCGGCCGGGGGCCGTACCCGCCCGCTGGCCCGCGTGTCCGTGATCGACAGCGGTCCGGGCATCCCCGAGGCCATGCTCCCACGGCTCTTCACCCCCTTCGCCACCTCCAAGGCGCACGGCACCGGTCTTGGGCTGGCCATCTCCCGCCGCATCGTCGAGGCGCACGGGGGGCGCATCGAAGTGAAGAACCGCGGGCCCAGGGGGGCGGAGGCGAGCGTCTTCCTTCCGCTCGAGACCGCCTGACGCGGCGCACTGGCAGGGCTCTTGCTAAGACCAGGAGGGTCCGTGGCAGGGAGACGACTACCAGGTGGAGAACGTGCGCAAGGTCCTCATCGTGGATGACGAACCCTCGGTTCGATTCGTGCTCGCCCGCACCTGCGAGCGCGCCGGCGTGCCGTGGGAAGAGGCGGGGAGCGCCGAGGAGGCGCGCGAGAAGCTGAGCCAGAACGGCGCGAGCCGCGAGGGCATCGGGCTCGTGCTGCTCGACGTGCGCCTGCCAGGCGACGACGGGTTCACGCTGCTCGGCGAGCTGTCGCAGCGGCCCGATTCACCGTTCGTGGTCGTGATGACGGCCGAGGACACGATGCGATCGGCGGTCGAGGCGATGAAGCGCGGCGCCGCCGACTACCTGGGCAAGCCCTTCGACTTGACCCGCGTGGAACGGCTGGTGAAGGACCTCGCCATCGGACCGGAGGCGGAGCACGGAACCGAGGAGCGCTCCGAACCCGTGCATTCTCCTGCGCCGGAGGGGGATGACGAGGGGGAGGAGCGACCAGGACCGAAGGACGTCGCTATCCCCGACATGCTCATCGGCCGCTCGCCGGCGATGGTCGAGGTCTACAAGGAGATCGGCCGTGTCGCGCGGACCGAGATGACCGTCCTGCTCATGGGCGAGAGCGGCACGGGCAAGGAGCTCGTCGCGCGCGCCATCCACGGTAACTCGCCGCGAGCGCGTGGCCCGTTCGTGACGGTCAACATGGCCGCCATCCCGCGCGACCTCATGGAGAGCGAGCTGTACGGCCACGAGAAGGGCTCCTTCACGGGCGCGGTGGAGCGGCGCCCAGGCAAGTTCGAGCTCGCGAACGGGGGCACGCTCTTCCTCGACGAGATCGGCGAGATGCCGGTGGAGCTGCAGGCCAAGCTCCTGCGCGTCCTGCAGGAGCGCGAAGTGGATCGCGTGGGCGGGACGCGCCCCCTCTCGGTGGACGTGCGCATCGTCGCCGCGACCAACGCCGACCTGGCGCGCTCGGTGGAGGAGGGACGGTTCCGGCGCGATCTCTACTACCGCCTGGCGGTGGTGCCTATCCGGCTCCCCCCGCTGCGCGAGCGCGAAGGCGACGTCATCCTCCTGGCCCGCTACTTCATCTCGAAGTATGGCGAGCAGCTCAAGGGGCGGCCGATGGCGCTCGCCCGGGACGCCGAACCGCTCCTGCTCTCGCACGGGTGGCCGGGCAACGTCCGCGAGCTGCAGAACGTCATCCAGCGGGCGCTGCTGAAGCTGGCGGGCGCGCGGATAGGGGCGAAGGAGCTCCTGGGCCTCCTCCCCACCACGGGCTCCTCGGATCGCGGCCTGGCCGGGTTGGTGGAGCGCATCCTCGACTCGCCGCCGCCGGAGGGCGGCCGCCACACCGCGGCCTTGACCGCCATCGAGGCACCCCTCATCGCGGGGGCCCTGGCGCGGACCAAGGGCAACCAGCTCCGTGCCGCCGAGGTCCTGGGAATGAACCGGAACACGCTCCGTGAACGGATGCGCGCCCTGGGGATGAAGCCGAAGTAGGCTGGCGCCACTGCCTGTTCCTCAGGCATCGCCGAGCCCAAATAACAGGCAATTAGACCCTCTTAGAGGCCCCGTAAAAGGGAGATTAGCCCTTTCCAGGTGGCACGTGCTGTGCTAACCGATCGCGCTCCAAAATCCCCCTTCATCCAGGAGATAGGACGAACAGCATGGCGAACCTCACACCGAAGCAGGTGCTCGGCCTGGTCCAGGAAAAACGGGCCACCATGGTCGACATGAAGTTCATGGACTTCCTTGGCATCTGGCAGCACTTCACCATTCCGATAAGCGAGCTCAGCGAGGAGGTCTTCGAGGAAGGCCTGGGCTTCGACGGTTCGTCCATTCGCGGCTGGCAGGCGATCCACGCCTCCGACATGCTGGTGGTGCCCGATGCCCCGACGGCGGTCATCGACCCCTTCATGGCCGAGCCGACGCTCTCGCTCATCTGCAACGTCGTGGACCCCATCACGAAGGAGCCGTACTCCCGCGACCCCCGCAACATCGCGATCAAGGCCGAGAACTACCTCAAGTCGACCGGCATCGGCGACACGGCTTACTACGGCCCGGAGCCGGAGTTCTTCATCTTCGACGAGGTCCGGTACGACTCCGGCGTGAACCAGGCCTTCTACAGGATCGACTCGGTCGAGGGTCAGTGGAACACCGGCCGCGAGGAGCCCGGCGGCAACCTCGGCTACAAGCCCCGCTACAAGGAGGGCTACTTCCCGGTGGCCCCGACCGACAGCCAGCAGGACATCCGCACCGAGATGGTGCGCGTGATGGAGTCCGTCGGCATCGGCGTGGAGAAGCAGCATCACGAGGTGGCGACCGCCGGCCAGGCCGAGATCGACATCCGGTTCGACTCGCTCGTCCGCTGCGCCGACAACCTCCAGTGGTTCAAGTACATCATCAAGAACGTCGCCCGCCGCCACGGCAAGACCGTGACGTTCATGCCGAAGCCGCTCTATGGCGACAACGGCTCGGGCATGCACACCCACCAGTCGATCTGGAAGGCCGGCAAGCCGCTCTTCGCGGGTGAGGGCTACGCCGGGATGTCGGACCTCGCCATGTGGTACATCGGCGGCATCCTGAAGCACGCCCCGGCGCTCGCGGCCATCTGCAACCCGACGACGAACAGCTACCGTCGGCTCGTCCCTGGCTTCGAGGCGCCGGTGAACCTCGCCTACTCGGCGCGCAACCGCTCTGCCTCGATCCGCATTCCGATGTACTCGCCGTCGCCCAAGGCGAAGCGCATCGAGTTCCGCTCGCCGGACCCGAGCTGCAATGGCTACCTGGCGTTCGCGGCCATGCTCATGGCCGGCCTCGACGGAATCGAGACCAAGGCGAACCCCGGCCAGCCGCTCGACAAGGACATCTACGGCCTCACGCCCGAGGAACTGAAGGAGATCCCGAAGATGCCGGGGTCGCTCGACGAGGCGCTCGAGAACCTGCGCAGGGATCACAAGTTCCTGCTCAAGGGCGACGTCTTCACCGAGGACGTCATCGAGACCTGGATCCAGTACAAGTACGACAAGGAAGTGAACCCGGTCCGCATGCGGCCCTCGCCGCTCGAGTTCGCGCTCTACTTCGACACCTAGAGCAGTCCCCGAGAGCAGTTCCCGAAGGGCTCGAGGCCCCTTTTCCCGAAAGCCGGGTGAGGGGCCTCTTCGTTTGTGCTTCCTGCAACGGCGAATTCCTCCCACCGAGAACGGATTCCGGAGAGCATCGCGCGATGTCCCGGCTGCGCGCCGCCCTCGCCGCCCACCTGGGCGGGCTGCCCTCCACGTTCTGGTGGCTGTGGGCGGGCGTGCTCCTCTCCGCTCTCGCGACGTTCGTCTTCCCGTTCCTCGCGCTCTTCCTCACCGCGCGCGGCTTCTCCCCGGCGCGCGCAGGCATGGTGGCCTCGCTCTTCGGGGCGGGGATGCTCGTCTCCGGCCCCATCGCGGGCGCGCTCGCCGATCGCCTCGGCCGCCGACCCACCATGCTGTTCTCGCTGCTAGGGGCGGCGGCTAGCGCCGGCGTCCTGGCGTTCCTCTCGTCGCCGCCCGCCATCGCCGCCGTCGTGTTCCTGTTCGGCCTCGCCTCCCAGGCGGTGAAGGTGCCTAGCCAGGCCACCGTCGCGGACGTCGTGCCGCTGGATCTGCGGCCGCGCGCGTTCGGCCTCCTGTACTGGGCCAACAACGCCGGGTCGGGTGTGTCGCTGCTCGCCGGCGGCCTGCTCGCCTCGCGCGGATGGGCGTTGCCGTTCCTCGCGGACGCGGCGACGACCCTCGCGTTCGCGCTCCTCGTGTTCGGCCGCGTGCCGGAGACGCGGCCTTCCTCTGCCGCCAGTCCGGCCAGCGGCGCTCGGCAGGCGAGCGCCGCTCACGGCGGGCCGGCGGCCGGCGTGAGGGCGCCCGGTTATCGCGAGGGGCTCGCCGACCGCCACTTCGCCGCGTTCCTCGCGCTGCACGTGCTGTTCGGAATTGCCTTCTGGCAGATGCTCACCTCCCTGCCCATCGACATGGCGCGCCGCGGTTTCTCTCCGGCCGCGTTCGGGACAGTCCTCTCGGTGAACACCGCCCTCGTCGTCCTCGCGCAGCCTTTCGCCTCGCGCCTCACCGGTCGCTTCTCGAAGGCGGCGGTGCTCGCCGCCGCGTCGCTGCTCGTAGGACTCGGCTACGGAGCCTACGCGCTGTGCTCGACGGCGCCGCAGTATGCCCTCGCCACCGGCGTGTGGAGCCTGGGCGAGATCGGTTACCTGCCGGTCGCCTCCGCGCTCGTCGCCGATCTCGCACCGCCAGAGCTCCGCGGCCGCTACGCCGGCGCCTACGGGCTCGGCTTCGGTCTCGCCGGATTCGCCGCGCCCATCGTCGGGCCCTGGGTCATGCAGTCCTTCGGCGCGCCCACCCTCTGGTGCGGGTGCCTCGCGGCCGGCGCCGCTGTCGCCGCCGGACAGCTCGCGCTCGGGCGCGCGCGGAGCCATGCAGCGGGTGCCATCTTCGCGAGGCG
>MEMX01000097.1:30327-32111 GCA_001768075.1 Anaeromyxobacter sp. RBG_16_69_14
GCGCGCTATGAGCAAGCCATGACACAGCCGACATCCTTCCCCAAGAACAAGATCAAGATCCTGCTGCTCGAGAACGTCCACCCCGTCGCGATCGAGGCGTTTCGCGCGGAGGGCTTTCAGGTCGAGGCGGTCAAGGGCGCGGTGTCCGAGGACGAGCTCGCCGAGCGCGTGCGCGACGTCCACGTGCTCGGGATCCGCAGCAAGACCCAGGTCACGACGCGCGTGCTCGACGAAGCGCGCCGCATGCTCGCGGTCGGCGCGTTCTGCATCGGAACCAACCAGGTCGCGCTCGGCCACGCCAACCGCGCCGGCGTGCCGGTGTTCAACGCGCCGTTCTCGAACACGCGCTCGGTCGCCGAGCTGGTCCTCGCCGAGGTCGTCATCCTGTCGCGTCACTTGGGCGACCGCTCGCGCGAGGTCCACGAGGGCCGCTGGCGCAAGGCCGCGGTCGGCAGCCACGAGGTGCGCGGTCACACGATCGGCATCGTCGGCTACGGCCACATCGGCAGCCAGGTCGGCGTGCTCGCCGAGGCGTTCGGCATGCGCGTGGTGTTCTTCGACATCGCGGCGAAGCTGCCGATGGGCAACAACCGCGCGCTGGCGCGCCTCGAGGACGTGCTCGAGCTCGCCGACTTCGTCACGCTGCATGTCCCCGAGACGGCGCAGACGAGGAACATGATCGGCCCCGACGAGCTCGCGCGGATGAAGCCGGGTGCGTGCCTGCTCAACGCGAGCCGAGGCACGGTCGTGCAGATCGACGCGCTCGCCGACGCGATCCGCGGCGGCCACGTCGGCGGCGCCGCGGTCGACGTCTATCCCGACGAGCCCAAGTCGAACAGCGACGGATTCGCCTCGCCGCTGTGCAACCTCCCCAATGTCATCCTCACGCCGCACATCGGCGGCTCGACCGAGGAAGCCCAGGAGGCGATCGGCCACGAGGTGTCGGCGGCGCTCATCAAGTACGTCAACAGCGGCGCGACGACCGGCGCGGTCAACTTCCCGCAGATCGATCCCCCGCTGGCCAAGGGCGCGCACCGGATCCTCAACGTCCACCACAACGTCCCCGGCGTGCTGCGCGACATCAACCGGACCGTCTCGGACCACAACGCGAACATCCGCGCGCAGGTGCTGTCGACCGACCCCGACATAGGCTACCTGATCATGGATCTCGATCAGGATGTCTCGCAGGACGTCAAGCGCGGCATCGCGGCGCTCCCGACCAGCATCAAGACGCGGATCCTGTTCTAGCTCGCGACCTCACCGGCGCTGCAGGAGCGCGAGAGCTGGACCCCCGCGCGTACGCCTGATCGAGGTGGAAGGGCTCCTTCACGGAGAGGTCCACCTCGACGCCCGGGGAGCCGATCGCCTCAGAGCGAATTGGCCGATTGACGCGACGGGTGTGGCGGGTGATTCTGTCGTGTCGCCGAGGCCGGCTCGCGGCGGCGCTGTCCACACATCCAAGGAAACCGTGGGGGGTTCCATGAAGTGGTGCATCGCATCGCTTGGACTGGTCCTGAATTTCGGTGTCGCGGCCGCGCAGCCCGCCGAGGGAGAGTGCCCCAAGGGCGCCCAGGCCTTGGTGCCCAAGGACTTCAAGATCGTCAATTGCGTGGGCGACGACAGGAGCTTCCAGATCCTCGTCCATCCCGCGAAGCAGGAGACCGAGAAGGTCACGCTGGGGTTCCACGTGACGACGACGTACGTCCCCAACCAGGTCGTGTTCAAGCAACTGTTGGAGTCGGACGTGAGGTCTGTCAGTAGATTCGGCGGTCAATCGGCGGGGG
>MEMX01000097.1:32122-39390 GCA_001768075.1 Anaeromyxobacter sp. RBG_16_69_14
ACGGTGTCGCCCGACGGTGAGAAGCCGCTGAAGGATGGCAAGGTCAAGTACGTGAAGAACACCTTGAAGCCAGTGGGCTCCAGCAGGCCGACGGTATTCTACTCGTTCAGTTCGGTCACCTCCCTCGGAGACACCATCGTCAACGCGAACGGCACGGCGCTCACGAAGGAAGCGTGCGACGGGTGGATCGAGGCGGTCCGGTCGAAGCTCTCGACCAAGTGACGCCCAGAAAGGGTCAGCCTGGACCGCGCAGGCCTCTATGGCAGCTCGAACCCAGCCTTGTATCTCGAGGCGCCCAAGTGGGTGCCCCTACTTCGGGGTGCGGGCCGCGAGGGCGGTCCACTGATCGGACAGGACGCGCCCGATGACCCGGGAACCGCCCTTGCCGTCGGGTTCGAAGACGCTCGCCTCGCCTTCCTTCACGTCGAACCAGTCCTTGCCGAAGGCGTCGGTGATGTTGGGCTTGTGCGTGACGATGACGGTGTTGGTGCCGGCCTGAGGTGGGGTAGCCGCGAGCTTGCGCAGCGCTGCGGTCCGGCGGCCGTTCTCGTTGGGCGAGACCACCAGTCCGCCCTCGGTGACATCGAAGGAGGTCGCGGGTTCTCCGAAGCCGAGCCTCGCGGTCTCCACCGCGCGGTGGAACTTGCTCGAGTACACCTTGCCGACGGGAATGCCCATCTTCCTGAAGGCCTCGCCCCAGGCGCGCGCCGCGGCGCGCCCCTTGTCGCTCAGCTGACGCTGCTTCGCCTCGTTGCCCGGCTGGTCGAGGTTGAGCGGGTCCGTGTCCGCCTGATCGGGGTTGGTCGCCCCGTGGCGGATCACGATGACGTGGCCACCGCTGCGAAGGGCCTTCGCCAGGTCGGCCTCGGTGAGCATCGGCTGGGCAGCCGCGAGCGTGGCGGTACCGCCGACGACCAGAGAGAGAAGCACGCCGGGGGGCGTTCGGTTCATGGCCTTCACCTCATTGCGGGTCGGTAGCCATCGGCAGAGCCGGATGCCTGGAACCCGCGGGCCGTTCGACGTGAAGCTGCGGCATCCACGGGCCCGCCGAGCTCGGCAATTAGCCACGGCGCGCGAGGGGACATGATGCCGACCCTCTGCCTGGCATGCCTTTCGCTAGCTCGTTCCGCCCCAAGAAGGTAGGACTCACTCAAGAAGGCGACCGATGAGCCGGCCGATCGCGCTCGGCCGCTCTCGCCTCCAAAAATACGCGAGGGCGCACCTCGGGTTCTAGGGAAAGAGAGGCCACGAGATGGCTGTGACGGTTCCACTGGCGACGATACCGTTGAAGGACGAGTACCTGCTCCGGCAGAAGTGCTACGTCGGCGGCGCCTGGACCGACGCCGACGACGGGAAGACGATCCCCGTCACGAACCCGGCCACCGGTGAGACCCTGGGTACCGTGCCGCGGATGGGCGGCGCGGAGGCGCGGCGGGCCGTCGAGGCGGCCAGCGCGGCCTGGCCGGCCTGGCGGAAGAAGACGGCCAAGGAGAGATCGGTCATCCTCCGGAGGTGGTTCGACCTCGTGATGGCGAACCAGGAGGACCTGGCGGTCCTCATGACGGCCGAGCAGGGAAAGCCCCTGGCCGAGTCCCGCGGGGAAATAGCCTACGCCGGTTCCTTCATCGAGTGGTTCGCGGAGGAGGGGAAGCGGATCTACGGGGACACGATCCCGCAGCACGCGCCCGACAAGCGCATCGTCGTCCTGAAGGAGCCGATCGGGGTCGTGGCGGCCATCACGCCGTGGAACTTCCCCGCGGCGATGATCACCCGCAAGGCCGGACCGGCCCTGGCGGCGGGGTGCCCCGTCGTGCTCAAGCCTGCCAGCGCGACGCCGTTCTCGGCGCTGGCCCTGGCCGAGCTCGGCGCGCGCGCGGGGATCCCGGCGGGCGTCTTCAACGTGATCACCGGCGCCTCCGGTCCCATTGGCAAGGAGCTCACCTCGAACGCGCTGGTGCGGAAGGTCACCTTCACCGGCTCCACCGAGATCGGCAAGCAGCTGATGGAGCAGTGCGCCTCGACGGTCAAGAAGATGTCGCTGGAGCTCGGCGGAAACGCGCCCTTCATCGTCTTCGACGACGCCGATCTCGACGCGGCGGTCGCCGGGGCGATCGCCTCCAAGTATCGCAACAGCGGACAGACCTGCGTCTGCACGAACCGCTTCCTGGTCCAGGACCGCGTCTACGGGGCGTTCGCGACCAAGCTGGCCGAGGTGGTCGCCCGACTCGAGGTGGGCGACGGGCTCAAGGGAGACGTGCAACAAGGGCCGCTCATCGACATGAACGCCGTCCTCAAGGTCGAGGAGCACATCGCGGACGCGCTGGCCAAGGGCGGCAGGGTGCTGACGGGTGGGAGGCGCCACGCGCTGGGCGGCACATTCTTCCAGCCCACGGTCATCACCGAGGCCACGCCCGAGATGGCGGTGGCCAGGGAGGAGACGTTCGGTCCGGTGGCCCCCCTCTTCCGCTTTCGCACCGAGGACGAGGCGATCCGGATGGCCAACGACACCGAGTTCGGCCTGGCCGCCTACTTCTACACGCGCGATCTGGGCAGGAGCTGGCGCGTCGCCGAGGGGATCGAGTACGGCATCGTCGGGATCAACACCGGGCTCATCTCCACCGAGGTGGCTCCCTTCGGCGGCGTGAAGGAGTCGGGTATCGGTCGGGAGGGCTCGAAGTACGGCATCGAGGACTATCTGGTGGTCAAGTACCTCTGCATGGGCGGTATCGAGTAGGAACGTAGGAACGGCGAGGTCACCATGCTCCTGCACGCGGGCCACGTGGATCAAAAGCTCGACCGCGAGATCCTGAGATCCATTCGAGGGTTCCTGGGAGACGCCACGGCCAATCTCCGCTGGCTCCACGAGAACGTCCCCGACGTCTTCTCCAGCACGATACGGGAGGACGGTGACGCCGTGGCGGAGCTCGTCACGGGGCTGCAGCGGCTGCGCCACGACCGCAAGCTCACCCTGGCCGACCGGGAGGACGAGCTCACCGTCGCCATGCTGGACAAGCCGGGCTCGATCTTCCAGACGCTCCAGCGCATGCAGGATCGGGAGATCCTGAGCTCGGAGATGTTCCACTCGTACGGCATCGTCCCCGGGCTGGAGCGCCTCCTCGAGATCCAGCACTACGCGTTCGCGAGGACGGGCGCACCGGCGCCGCCGGCCGGCCAGCCGGTCCCGGACCGGATCCGCCGCGAGGTCCACGCTGCGTACCGAAGGCGCTACCCCTCGACGAGCCTCAAGGAGGTGGACAGGGTCCTGCAGATCCTGTGGCTGAACCAGGAGCGCTACGTCCGCCTCGCGCCGCCGCCCGACGTCGCCCAGCTCCTCTGGCTGTTCCAGGAGGGCGAAGCGCACGCCGGGATCTTCCTGCACGTGGAGCCCGCCGGCGAGGACCTGAGCGGCCTCGCCGCGGCCCCGACGGAGCGGAACGTGCTCTTCGCGGTCTCGAACCCTCCGCAGAAAGGTTTCCTGTTCCAGGTCATCGAGGTCTTCAACGCGCTCGACCTGGGCGTGCGCCGCTCCCTGGTCCTCGCGATCAACTTCGACGGACAGCCCTACTTCCTGGGCAGCTTCCACGTGGCCCACCGCAAGGGGGAGCCCCTGGCGGACGGGTCGGACCGCCTCCGGCGGATGGGCCGGCAGCTCTACAACGTCCAGATCCTGGCCACCGAGTCCGAGACCTACCGCGACCTCGTGCTCCCCGGCCTCATGACCGGCGAGGAAGCGTCGCTGGTCAACGCGTTCATCGGCTTCTGCCACACGAACTGTGCCCACGCCCAGCCGCACAGCTACACGCTCGAGGACGTGATCCGGGCCTTCCACTCCAACCCGGAGATCACGCTCGAGCTGGTCCGCCTCTTCGAGGCGCGCTTCGACCCCGATGGTCGCGTGGGCGAGGACCGCGAGTCATTCTACAGGGCCGCGCTGACGAAGGCGGAGCACGAGGTCGCGGCCTACAACACGGGCCACCGCATGCTGGACGAGTTCCGGCGCTCCGTCTTCCAGGTCGCGCTGACCTTCATCCGGCGCACCCTCAAGACGAACTTCTTCGTCCCGGAGAAGCACGCCCTCGCCTTCCGCCTGGACCCTGCCTACCTCGACGACCTGGGGCCGGACTTCACCGCCGATCTCCCCCCGGAGAGGCCTTTCCGCGTCACCTTCTTCTACGGGCGCCACGGGCTCGGCTACCACATCGGCTTCTCCGACATCGCGCGGGGCGGCTGGCGGACCATCTTCACCCAGAGCCGCGACGACTACGTCACGGTGGCGAACACGATCTTCAGGGAGAACTACGTCCTCGCCCACACGCAGCACCTCAAGAACAAGGACATCTACGAGGGCGGCTCGAAGCTGGTCATCGTCATGCGTACCCCGGATCTGAAGTCCAAGGAGCGCATGACCCAGCGCCTCTACAAGGTGCAGTACGCGTTCGCCAACGCGTTCCTCGACATCTTCGTGACGAAGGACGGCAAGGCGAGGGACCCCCGGGTCATCGACTACTACGGCGAGGACGAGCCGATCGAGCTCGGCCCCGACGAGAACATGCACGACTCGATGATCGAGCAGATCGCCGCGCTCTCGGTGCGCCGCGGGTACATCCTCGGCACGGGCATCATGTCGAGCAAGGAGGTCGGCATCAACCACAAGCAGTACGGCGTCACCTCGACGGGCGTCGTGACCTTCGCCGAGATCGCGATGCGGGAGCAGGGCATCGACATCCGCAAGGACCGGTTCAGCGTCAAGTTCACGGGCGGCCCCAACGGCGACGTGGCCGGGAACGCCATGCGGCTGCTCCTCGATCGCTGCCCAGGCGTGCAGATCCGCCTCATCGTCGACGGGTCCGGTGCGCTCGGCGATCCGAACGGCCTGGACAGGGAGGCGCTGTCCCGGATCGTCCTCGCGGCCGACGCGGACGCCTTCGACCCGGCCAGGCTCTCCCCGGGTGGCTTCCTCCTCTACCGCAACGTCCGCAAGACGGACGGGCTGCGCGAGCTGTACAGGCGGGTCGAGATGACCGGCTCGGGCCTGGGCGAGGACTGGGTCACGCTGGACGAGTTCTACAACGACTACGACGGGCTGCAGTTCTCCATGCCGGCCGACCTGTTCATCCCCGCGGGCGGACGGCCCGAGTCCGTGGACAAGGGGAACTGGCAGCGCTTCCTCGTGGAAGGCAAGCCCACCATGAAGGTGGTCGTCGAGGGCGCGAACTCGTACCTCACGCCGGAGGCGCGGCGACGTCTGCAGGAGGCCGGGACGGTCGTCCTGCGCGACGCCTCCGCGAACAAGTGCGGCGTCATCTCGTCCTCCTACGAGATCATCGGGAACCTGCTGCTCACGGAGAAGGAGTTCCTCGCGCACAAGGAGGAGTACGTCCGCGACGTCCTCAAGATCCTGGAGCGACGGGCAGCGGACGAGGCGAACCTCATCTTCCGGCGGCACCGGGAAGAGGGAGGGAAGCGGACCTTCACCGAGATCTCCAACGCGATCAGCGCGGAGATCAACGAGCACAAGGCGCGACTTTTCAGATTCTTCCAGTCGAGACCCGACCTGTGCGTGAAGCAGCTCTACCGGCGGGCGCTCTTGTCCCACCTGCCGAGTCCGATCCGGGAGAGCCCGGCCTATCGCCTCCGCGTCAAGAAGCTCCCCGCCAAATACCGCTCCGCGATCCTCGCCGCCGAGATCGCCACCACGATGGTGTACCGGCGCGCCCTGGAGCCGAACTTCGAGGAGGCGCTCGGGGAGTACGTGGCGGAGATGTACGCGTGAGGACGTCGCCTCGGCCGCCTGGAGCCCGACGAGGGCGTCGGACTCCGACTCCATCCTCTCGCCATTGGCCGCCGAGAAGCTCCGGCTCGAGAGATCTGGGGATGAGCGCCATTGACGAGTCCTATCGTGCGCCCCTTCCGCTCCTCGATGGTCGCTAGCTCCAGCGGGTTAGTTACCCTTCCCGAACTCGCAAACAGGATAGCGACACAGCTCGCATTCGAGGCAGATCCCGCCATGCCCAAGCCGGGCGATGTCGCTGCGGGTCACCTCCTCCCCTGCCAGTATTCGCGGGAGGATCAGGTCGAGAGCGGTCCTGTTGTCGTGCATGACGCCGGGCATGCCCAGCACGGGAACGCTTCCGAGGTGCGCCAGCATGAACATCGATCCGGGCAGCACGGGGGTACCGTAGACGTCGATCTGCCCACCGGCCGCTCTGACGGCCGCGGGGGTGGCGTCCTTCGGATCCACGGACATGCCTCCCGTCATCAGGATCATCTCGGCCCCTTCCACCTCCAGGGAGCGGATCGCGTCGAGGATCTGGTCCATGTCGTCGGGGACGAGTATCTGCCTCGACACCTCGCTCCCCAGGACCGCGACCTTCGCTCGCAGGACCGGGCCAAACCTATCCGCGATGCGGCCGTGGTAGACCTCGCTGTCCGTCGTGACGATCCCGACGCGGAGACTTCTGAAAGGCTTGACCTCGACGATGGCAGGGGCGGCGCGGCACCGGGCCTCCACGCGAGCGACCTTCACGGCGTCAATGACGAGCGGGACGACCCTGCAACCGGCCACCGTGCATCCTCGTTCCACGAGGCGATTCGAGTGGAGGGTGGCCACGCAGATCTGATCGATCCCGTTGAGCTCCGCGAGCGCGCCGATCTCGACCTTCAGCAGGCCCGCGAAGGCGGCCTTGAGCTGGACCTCCCCTTCGGCGGGTTCGGTCAACGTGATCCCTGGGCCCGCCACGGCCTTGGCCGTTCGCATGGCTGCGTCGTTCCCGTGCAGGGATCTCGACCCCATCTCCCAGACGTACAGATGCTCCTTTCCGAGGTTGAGGAGCCTGGGGATGTCGTCCCTCCCGACGACGTGTCCTCTCTTCAAGGCGCGGCCCTCGAAATTCTCGGGGACGATCTCCGTGATGTCGTGGCACAGCACGGTCCCTTCCGCTTCGCGCACGGATATGAGCTTCACGCGGTCGCTTCCTTTCGCAGTTCCTCCGGGCCTTGGGATAAAGGACGGGATGCTCGCCCGGCGATTCGCTGCTCTGGCTCCGCTGTTCGTAGCCAGCGCACCCGCGAATGAGCAACGGGTGGGCCAGCCGGGGTGGCCGCGCTCCAGTCCCGGCGCGCTGCCCCGTACTCGCTGGCGTTCCTGGCGCGCTCCGGCGCTCGAGCACAGACCCGCTGTCACATCTTCCGTACGCGGTGCGCGACATGTCCTGCTGGCGGGACGATAGAAGGCGCACGCAAAAAGAGGCGGTCCCGGCCGTGGGCCG
>MEMX01000097.1:39402-42564 GCA_001768075.1 Anaeromyxobacter sp. RBG_16_69_14
CAGACTTCCGGTGCGCGACGCTCCATCGGAAGGCGCGACGCGCGCCGTGCGCACAGGAAAGAGTGTTCTGTTCTCGGTATCGAGCTCACACGATACGCCAGAGAACCGCACCGCGACCTGATCTTGTGGGTGCGACAAATTGTCGCTTCTCTCCCGCTGTCGAGGAGGGCGGACGTCGATCTCAATGAATGCGCGGGAGTAGCGGCAGTGCCGCCACGATCTGCGCCTCCGCCTCGGCGAGCGCGCCGAGCCGTGAGCGAGCTTCTGCCTCACCGGCATGGTCGCTGGCGAGGTCGGCGAAGAGCCGCTCGTGGCACGCCTCTGCCTGCGCCAGTCGCAGATACAGGTCCCGCAGCCTGCCTGGCGGCAGCGCCGCGCCGAGGAGCGCCAGTCGCTCGCAGCTGCGCGCCTCGATGAGCGCGCACACTGCGAGCTGGTCCAGGAGCCGCCCGGGCCCGGAGCGCACCAGCCGGAGGAGCTGCTGCGCGTAGGGATCGCCCTCATCCGGCGGCAGAACGGCGCCGCGGTGCTCGAGCTCGTTCAGCACGGCGAGGAAGTGCTGCTGCTCTTCTTGAGCCAGGCGGGCCAGCGCGCGCACCAGCCTTGGCTGGGTGGGGTGATCCGCGACGAGCTTCATCGCGGTGGCGGCGGCCTTCTTCTCGCAGTGCGCGTGATCACCGACGGTGCGGTCGAGGTCGGAGAGCGCGACTGCGACCCAGCGTGGGTCGGTCGGCGACCGGAGGAGGCTCATCCTCCTGGAATAACCGGGAGCAGCGCGCGTAGCAGCTCTCGCTTCAGGGCCACCGGTCGCGCCGGCACGCGCGACATCGAGAAGCCCTCCAGGAGCTCGCGCGGGCGGACCTGGCCGCCCTCCTTGGCGAGGCCGGAGAGCGCTGCCAGGAGGCCCATCACGGCGCGCGGGTCGGCGCCGCGCTGGTGCAGCTGGCCCAGCGAGGGCGCGCCGTGGCGCTTCGCGAGGCGAGCCCCGTCGTCGCCGATGACGAGCGGCACGTGCGCGAAGCGCGGCGCGGTGAGTCCGAGCGCGCGGTAGAGGAGGATCTGGCGGGCGGTCGAGGAGAGGAGATCGTCCCCGCGCACCACCTCCTCGATACCCATGGCCGCGTCGTCCACCACGACGGCGAGCTGGTAGGCGGGCACGCCGTCGGCGCGCGCGACGACGAAGTCGCCGACCTCGCTTGCGACGTCGACAGTGCACTGTCCGTGGATGCCGTCCTGGAACGTGAGCGGGCCCTCGGGGACGCGGAAGCGCCAGGCGGGCGCCCGCCGCCCGCCGGCCTCGATCGCGTTCGGCCCCAACCGCCGGCAGGTGCCGGGGTAGCGCGGCCCCTCGTCGCCCGCGCCGTGGGGCGCTCGCGAAGCGGCCTGGATCTCGGCGCGCGAGCAGAAGCAGGGGTAAGCGGGGCCCGCCGCGCGGAGCCGCCCGAGCGCTGCGTCGTAGCGCTCGCGCCGCTCCGATTGGCGGTACGGCCCGCGTGGGCCACCGACGTCCGGACCCTCGTCCCAGTCGAGGCCGACCCAGCGGAGCTCCTCGAGGATGCGCGCCTCCAGGCCGGGCCGGACGCGCGGTCCGTCGAGGTCCTCGAGGCGCAAGACGAAGGAGCCCCTCCTCGAGCGCGCCGCCAGCCAGGCGAGGAGAGCCGTGCGCGCGTTTCCGAGGTGGAGCGGCCCGGTGGGGCTCGGGGCGAAGCGGCCGCGGGAAGGCTCCGAGGACAAGTCCTTGCCGCTAACCTAGTTCATCCAGCGGGGCGGATCCTTCTTGACCACCTTCAGGTGGCTGGCCCGCCGACGTGCGCGCCGCTCGTAGTTCTTGATGCGCAGCGACTGCCAGAGACCTCGCAGCGACCAACCGCGCGCGTAGGCGATCATGAGCAGTTGCGCCGAGAGGTGCGGAACGTAAGCGAGGAGACGGCCGAAGACGGCGTAGAGCAGCGTGCCGCCGAGCGTGAGCCAGAGCAGCGCGCGTCCCGAGACTGGCAGCGCGAGCATGAAGAGGATCTGCCGCTCGGGGAAGATCATCGCCCAGGCGATGATGAGCGCCGAGATGACCGGCCACGATCCGGTCCAGCCAGCGCCCATGAGTGAGGGCCAGGCGAACTGTGCCAGGAGGCACGTCACCGTCGCCGCCGCTGCCGCGATGCCGAAGAAAGTGGCGAGGAACCGGCGTGGGCCCCAGGCGAAGCAGAGGTCGCGACCGAACCAGTACAGCGTCAGCGCACCGAAGAGGAGCGAGAGCGGATCGGTCTCGAAGAAGACCCATGTCGCCAGGCGCCAGAGCTGGCCCTGCCAGACGAGCCCGGGGACGAGCGCGGCCGCGTCCACGAGCCCCAATCCGCGGCCGAGCGCGCCCAGGAGGCTCGCGACCACGGTGGCGCTGATGAGACCGCCGACCGTCGCCGGAACGCGGCCCCCGAACGTGAGGACGTCGCCGATGGATCGCGCGTGGCGCATCGAAGCTCCGCGAAGGATAAGGGCGGTTCGCCACCTGCGCCAGCCCGCGCGGGCCGCTGCCGCCGGCGCTAGCCCGCGATCTCCCGGAAGAAGAGGAGGATGCTGAGGCAGTGAAACTCCTGGTCGGAGCTCTGCCTCACTTCCTGGTCGACGACCTCGAGTTGCGGGTTTTCCCGGATCCACTTCGTGATACGTTCCGAGAGCAGCTCGCGGTCACGCGCGAGCGTGGTCGAGAAGACCTTCACGCCCGTGAACGTGGGGAGGGATCGTTCCAAGGCCTCGAACCTACCGGGAGCGACCCGGCCCTGCAAGGGCCACCCGATCCTGGGACGCGCGCGAGCGCCAGCTCACACGGCCTCCAGCGCGACCGCGATTCCCTGTCCGCCACCGATGCAGGCGCCGCCGAGACCGTAGCGGGCACCGCGGCGGCGCAGCTCGTAGACGAGGTGCATGGTGATGCGCGCTCCGCTCGCGGCCAGCGGGTGACCCACGGCGATGGCGCCGCCGTCCACGTTGGTGCGATCGCGAGGCAGCCCGAGCTCCCGCTCCACCGCCAGGTACTGGGGCGCGAAGGCCTCGTTCACCTCGAAGAGCTGGAAGTCCGAGAGCTGCGCCTCGGCGCGGACGAGCGTGTTCTGGAAGGCGGCCACCGGCCCGATGCCCATGATGGTGGGATCGACGCCGGCGAATCCC
>MEMX01000097.1:42638-55076 GCA_001768075.1 Anaeromyxobacter sp. RBG_16_69_14
CCGTCCGAGACGCCGCTCGCCGCGCCGGCGTGGATCACGCCGTCCTTCTTGAAGACCTTGGGAAGCTTGCGCAGGGCTTCGACGGTGGCATCCGGCCGCGGGTGCTCGTCCCGGGCGAAGCTCACCGGCCCCTTCCTCGTCGCCAGCTCGAGGGGCGCTATCTCCTCCGCGAACCGCCCAGCTTCCTGCGCCGCCGCGAACCGCCGCTGGGACAGCACGCTGAACTCGTCCACCTCGTCCTGACCGATGCGGTAGCGCTCGGCGAGCTTCTCCGCGGTCATCGCCATGGGGAGGCCGGCGTAGCTGTCGGTGAGCGCAGACCAGAGCATGTCCTCCATGGGCGGCGGCTTCCCGAGCGGCCATCCCCAGCGCGTTCCGCGCAGGACGAGCGGCGCCTGGCTCATCGACTCGGTGCCCCCTGCCAGCACGACCTCCGCCTCGCCGGCGGCGAGCAGGCGCGCGCCCTGGACGACCGCCTCGAACCCCGAGCCGCACAATCTATTCACTGTTAGTGCTGGGGTGCTCACCGGTACGCCGGCGCGCAGGCCGACGTGGCGCGCCAGGTAGATGGCGTCCGACGAGGTCTGCGCCACGTTTCCGAAGACGACGTGGCCCACGGCCTCGGGTGAGACCCCTGCCTGCGCCAGCGCCGCCCGGGAGGCGTGGACGGCCAGGTCGGTCGCGGACAGGTCCTTGAGGGCGCCGCCGAAGGTCCCGAAAGGGGTTCGCTTCGCGGCGAGGAAGACGACGTCGGTGGGGGTGGCGGATCGCATGTACTGCTAAATAGCGCTGCGAATGACGGAATTCACTGCCGACGCGAGGAGCACCAGTCCGAAGAGCACGATGGCGAACGCGGTGGCGTTCGTGCGCCGGAGCTCGCGCCGCCCCTCGCCGCGGAACCAGGCCCTCGTCGCCGTCATGCGTGCCTCCAGATCGACGGTCACGGTGGGGGGGCCGTGCCGGCGCGCGAAGCGCCCGACGGCGACCTGATGGGCCGCGAGCACGGCGTCGAGGGGCGCGTCGGCGATGCCGCCGGCCTGCACGTGCTCGGTGGAGATGGCAGGCCGGTTGAAGCTGGCGGTGAGTACGGCCGCGCCGCTCGCGAAGGGGGTGAAGAAGACCACGCCAGGCCCGTCGCCCCGGCCATGCTCGACCACGTCGGCGAAGACGCCGCGCTGCGCGCTGGCATACGCGTCGCCTTCCACCGAGCGTGCGCCGAGCGGGGAGAGCTCGTGCTGGATGCCCAGCGAGGTGAACCCGAGCTTCTCGAGCGACGCCCCGAGCCGGAGCCGCCGCGCGGAGCGAGGTGCCACCCCCGGCTCTCCCCACACGCGGACGGTGGGCAGGACGAAGAGGAGCGCCCGTCGCGCGTACCGGAAGCACTGGAGCAACGCGAAGGCGGCGACGAGGAGGTTGAAGCTCCGCATTTGTAGACGGCAGGCGGAGAGCCCCCACCTACGAGGCCGCCTCGGCCGGCTTCTTCTTGCCGAGGACGCGCGCCAGGATGATCCCGAACTCGTAGAACAAGATCATCGGGATCGCCATGAGCGCCAGGTTGAAGGGGTCGCTCGTCGGCGTGATGACAGCCGCCAGGATCACGTTGGCGATGACGGCGTGGCGCCGGTACCTGGCGAGCCAGTCGGCCGAGACGACGCCGATCATCGACAGGAAGGCGATGATGACCGGTACCTCGAAGACGATGCCGAAGCCGAGCAGCATGGAGAGCACGAGCGAGAGCTGCTCGGTCATGGTGAGGATGGGCTTCATGTCGGCCCCCGCGATGGCGGCGAGCGCGGGAAAGGCGGCCGGCATCACGTAGAAGTAGCAAAAGGCAGCACCGCCGTAGAAGAGCAGCGTCCCCGAGGCGAGGAAGGGGATGACCACACGCCGTTCCCTCTTGTAGAGCCCGGGAGCGATGAAGAGCCACACCTGCCAGAGCACGTAGGGCGCGGCCACGAACATGCCGCCGTAGAGGGCCACTTTGAGATACACCATGAACGGCTCGATGTAGTTCGTATAGTGCAGCTGCTGCTGGTTCTCGGGCAGCGAGCGCAGGATGGGCAGCATCACCCAGCGGAAGAGCCGCTCGCTGAATCCACCCACGGCGGCCATGCCCACCGCGACGCCGAGCACGGCGCGCAGGAGCCGCTTGCGCAGCTCGTTCAGGTGCTCGTAGAAGCTGGCCTTGACCTCCTTCTCGGGTTCGGTCGGGGCCTCGGCGGTCGGAAGCTGCTCTGCCGGCTCGGTCATGAACCCTTCGGGGATGCCTCCGGCGCGGGCGCCGCGGCTGGCCCCGCCTCGGCGAGCGCGGCCTCGAGGCCCGGGACGTTGTCGGCGGTCGCCAGGGGAACGTCGGCCATTGCCCCGATCGGAATCCCGGCCGGCGGAACGCCCGGTGGCGGCTCACCATCCGCCGGCGGCCTGGGCGGGTCTACCAAGGTGGGCTTCACATGCCTGTTGTCTGACGAGTACAGCTCGGTTTCGAACTGAGACTTCAGATCGTCGGTGGCCTTGCGGAACTCCCGCAGGCCCTTGCCCAGCTGCTTCGCTGCGTCGGGGAGCTTCTTCGGTCCGAGCAGGATCAGCGCGAGCACCAGGATGATGACGATTTCACCCATTCCCAGGCCGAACATGGCGCCCTCTATAACACGGTATAGCGCGCCGGTCGGGTCCGTGCCTTCCGTGACCCTGACCGGCATTGCGTCCAGCCTCGCGGACTCCTAACGTGGCCTGGCCATGGCCTACTGGTTGCTCAAGACCGAACCGGAGCAGTACGCGTTCGAGGATCTCCTGCGCGATGGGACGACGGCCTGGACCGGCGTGAAGAACGCCCAGGCGCAGGCAAACCTGCGCGCCATGAAGGAGGGCGACCGGGCGATCGTCTACCACTCCGGCGAGAAGCGCGCAGTGGGGGTGGCCGAGGTGGTGAGGAGTGCCTACGCGGACCCCGCGTCTGACGATGGCGGGCTCGTGTGCGTGGACGTGCGCGCGCTCGCGCCGCTGCCGGCGCCGGTGCCGCTCGAGGCGCTCAAGCTGGAGCCTGCGTTCGCCGGCTCGGCGCTGCTCAGGCAGGGGCGGCTCTCGGTGGTCCCCCTCTCGCCCGCCGAGTGGAGGGACCTCGCCGAGCTCGCCGAGGTGATCGCGAAGACGGGCGGACTGGCGCGCGGGGATCAGTTCTGAATCCGTCGACGTCCCGCTTCTGGACCAGGACGATGATACTCACCCCTTGAACCGCTTCACTTCCTGGCTGAGGACGCCGGCCTGCCGTGTCAGGTCGGCGATCGCCGACTCGAGGTCTCTCACCGAGGAGGCCTGCGACTCGGTGACCCGCTTGATCTGCTCGACCGCGCCCATCACGCGCTCCGAGCCGTGGGTCTGATCCTTCTGGGCGCGGTTGAGGTGCTTCACCATCTCGCCGATCGACTCGATGGCCTTCGTGATCTGTTTCGCGCCGTGAGCCTGCTCCCGGCTCGAGCGCTCCACGTGCGTGGTGATGACCTTCATCTTCTCGGAGCTCATCATGATCTTCTCGGAGCCGTGCGCTTGCTCCCCGGTCGACGTCGCGATCTGCCCCACCGTCTGCGCGATGCGGTTGATGGCCGTCGTCACGTGCTTCGACCCGCGCGCCTGCTCGATGGTGGCGCGGGCGATGGCTTTGACCATCTGTGTCGACTTCACCGAGGAGACCTGAATCTTCTTCAGCGCCGCCTCGGCTTCCTGGCCGAGCCGCACGCCCTCCTCCACGCTTTTCACCCCCCGATCCATCGCGCTCACCGCGTTGGCGCTCTCGTCTTGCACCGAGCGGATGAGCTCGGCGATCTCCTTGGTAGACGCGCCGGTGCGCTCGGCGAGGTCCTTGATCTCGTCCGCCACGACCGCGAAGCCCTTGCCGTGCTCGCCCGACTGGGCGGCCAGGATGGCGGCGTTCAGGGCGAGCAGGTTCGTCTGCTCGGCCACCTCGTCGATGACGTTCAGGATGTTGCCGATGGTGCCGATCTTCCGGCCCAGCGAGTCGATGACGCTGGCGGCCTCCTTCGAGGAGTCCTTGATGCGTTCGATGCCGGCCAGGGTACGGGAGAGGGCCTCGGTGCTGAGCTCGGCGTCCTTCAGCGCCTGCTCGGAGAGCTTGGCCGTCTCGTTGGCGTTGGTCTCGACCTGGCTGATGGACACGTCCATCTGGTTCATGGACGCGCTCGTCTCCTGCGCCGTGGCGGCGAGGTCCTCGATGTTCTTGGCCACCTCCTTGAACGACTGCGTCATCTCCTCGATGGCGGAGGCGGTCTCGGCCACGCTGGCGGCGAGCGTCTGGATGCTCTCCGCCACCGCGTCGTTGGTGGCCGCCATCTCGATGATGGACGACGACGACTCGTCGGCGCTCTGTGCCAGCACCTCGACGCTGTCGGCGATGCCCTTCAGCGAGGCGAGCATCTCGCTCATCGACGCGCCCGTCTCGGCCACGCGCGCGGAGACGGTGCCGGTGTCGTCCCTCAGATGGGCGCCGGTCGCGGCCATGCGCTCGATGACCTGTCCCACGCCCTCCGAGACGCCGCCCATTCGCGAGAGCGTGGAGGTGAGGTTCTCCCCGATGCGGTTCAAGGCGTCCGCGAGCCGGCCCAGTTCGTCGTCGGCGAGCTTCGGGGCGCGGGCCCCCAGGTCGTACTCGGAGACGCGTCCGGCGACCAGGCTCATGTCGGTGAGTGGCCGCACCACGACGCGATGGGTGAACCACCCCAGGACGCCGGCCAGCACGAGGCCGGCGCAGACGAGCAGCGCGACGCTGAGCAGCTGGACGCGGGCGAGCCGGCTGTCGATCTGTGCCGTCGCCTTACCGTAGAGGACGTAACCGACGACCCGGCCGGTCGCGGCCTGGGTGACCGGCAGCTTCGGCTGGCCGACTGCCTCCGCGCGCGCTGGCTCGAGGAACGCATACACGCCGTCGCGTGAGAAGGAGGAGCGCTCGGGGTGGCGCGCCTGCTCGGCGAGCACGCTCTCGACGCGGTCGCCGTACGCGGGCGTCACCACCCGCCCCACCACCGAACGATCGGCACGGAGCACCACCAGGTAGGCGTCGTCCTGATCGCGGGGCGCGCTCGCGATCTCGCCCGCGACGACGTCCTCCTTCCCCGCCGCGAGCGGACCCGCGACCCGGGCTGCGATGCGCCTCGCCTCGCTCGCGGCATGGCGCTGCGCGACGTCCTCGAGCTCCGTCCGCACCACCAGCGTCATCACGACGAAGGTGAGACCTGCGAAGGAGAGCAGGCTGGCGCCGAACGCGAGGTAGAGGGTCCGCTTGAGTCCGAGCCTGTCGATGAGCTCTGGCATGGTCGTGCCGGCCGCCTGCCTCACTGACCGAAGAGATCCTGTACCTCGACGCGTGGCTTGCCAGGAGACTCCGCTTCGAGGTCGATCGGCTTCGACTCGGACTTGAACGGCTCGATCACCGCCCTGGCAGGTTCGGTCGCGAGCTTGCCCGTCGCCGGATCGATCGCCACGAACTCGATGCCGTCGGGCACCGCGAATTCGGGCTGGGGCCGATCCCGCAGCGCGCTCTGCATGTAGGCGAGCCAGATGGGCAGCGCGGCACGCCCGCCCGTCTCGTGGCGCCCGAGGGGCATCTCGTTCTTGTCGTAGCCGAGCCACACGCCGGCGAAGAGGTCGTGCGTGAAGCCCATGAACCAGGTGTCGAAGGAATCGTTGGTCGTACCGGTCTTGCCCGCCGCGGGCTTGCCCAGCTTGGCCGCCTGCGCGCCGGTGCCCACGGTGGCGACCTCGTGCATGAGCGACACGGTGATGAAGGCGGAGCGCGGGTCCATGACCCGAACGGGAGGCGTCTGCACGGCCGCGGCCGCCGCGGCGAGCCGCGTGGAGAGCGGCACCCACGAGTCGACGGGCGCCGAGTGATCCTCGAGCAGCCGTCCGTCGCGGTCGAGGACGCGCCTCACGAGGATGGACGCTTTCTTCTCGCCGTAGCGGTCGAGCAGGGCGTAGACGTTGGCGAGGCTCCACAGCGTGGTGCAGGAGGATCCGATGGCGCTCCCGAGCTCGCGCTTCACCGGGGTAGTCAAGCCGACCGTCTGCGCCCACGCGACGAGCTGATCGACGCCGAGCGCCGCCGCCGTCTTCACCGCGGGGAGGTTCATGGAGTGCACGAGCGCGTCGCGCAGCGTCACGTCGCCCTTGAAGGAGCCCCCGTAGTTCTCGGGCTTCCAGGAGACGCCCGAGGTCTCGTCGCGGTAGACCACCGGCGCGTCCGTGAGGAGCGTCGCCGGCGTGTAGTTGAGCTTCTCGATCGCCCCCGAGTAGACGATGGGCTTGAAGGCGGAGCCGGGCTGACGGCAAGCCTGGAAGGCCCGGTTGAACTCGGAGGCGTCGAAGTCGTAACCGCCGACCATGGCCGGGACGTAGCCGGTGAAGGGCTCGATGGAGACGAGCGCGCCCTGGAGTTTTGGTTCCTGTTCCAGCGTGAGGAGCACCCGCGCCTCGGGCACGAGCTTCTGCCGTTCCTTCGTCTCGCGGGCGAGGAGCTCGGCGCGCTCGACGCGCCGGACGAGGATCACGTCCCCCTCGTGCAGCGCCGTGGAGGGGCGCGAGATGAGCGCGTCCGGGTAGTTCTGCTCCGGGTTGGGCTTGCGGGCCCAGCGCATGCCGGCGATGGGCAGCGTACCCTGGGTCCCCCCGACGGCAACCCGAGCCAGGGCAGCGTCGTCGTCCACCCTGGTGACGATTCCCACCGCGTAGCCACCCATATTGAGGGCTCCCGCGGGCCACGTCCTCGCCAGCCGGGCCGCCAGCTCGGCGCGCTCCTTCCCCTCCACGTGCGTCACCGGCCCGAAGTAGCCCTGGCGATGATCGACCTCCATGAGCCCCGCCAGCATGGCGGCCTGCGCGCCGCGCTGCTTCTCGAGGTCCATGGCTATCTCGACCCGGAGCCCGTCGTGGAGGATGCGCTCGTTGCCGTAGCGCTCGACGATCTGCCTCCGCACCTGCTCGGCGTAGAAGGGCGCTGTCTCGCGGAAGACATCGTCGACGGGGAAGACCTTCACCGCCCCCTCCTCGGCGGCCATCCGCTCGTCGGCGGCGATCATCCCCTCCTCGTACATGCGCCGGAGCACGTAGCGCCGGCGCGCCTTGGCCGCGTCGGGGTGTCTGAACGGCGAGTACTTGGTAGGCGCCTGAGGCAGGCCGGCCAGCAGGGCAGACTCGGCGAGCGTGAGGTCCTCGACGTTCTTCCGGAAGTAGTTCTCCGCCGCCGCCTGCGCCCCATAGCTGTGGTGGCCCAGGTAGACGCTGTTCAGGTAGAGCCAGAGGAGCTCTTGCTTGTCGAAGGCGGCCTCGAGCCGCCGCGCCAGGATGAGCTCGCGTATCTTGCGGCGCAGGTTCCGCCTCGTGCCTTCCCGGAAGCCCTCGGCCGAGACCAGGATCGACTTCGCCGTCTGCTGGGTGAGGGTGGAGCCGCCCTGCACGCGGTGGTGCAACAGGTAGGTGTTGATGGCCGCGCGGAGGGTCCCCAGCCAGTCCACGCCACCGTGCTCGAAGAAGTTCTTGTCCTCCGACGCGACCAGCGCCTCGATGAGCCGCCTGGGGATGCGCTCGAAGGGGACGACCTTGCGGCGCTCCTCGAAGAACTCGCCGGTGAGCTGACCGTCGGCGGATACGAGCTCGCTCACGATGGGCGGGCGGTATTGCGCGAGGGTGGGGATCTCGGGCAGATCGCGCGAGAAGTGGCGCCAGGCGAGCACTGCCGCCACCACCCCGGCGAGCCCCAGGGCGAGCAGAAGGACGACGAGCGCCAGCGCGAGCCGGGCGAACAGCGGCAGCCGGCGCCTGGTCGGTACCCCGACCACGCGCTGCGTGCCCTCGGCGGGCGGTTGCTCCCTCGGTATCGGATCTTCGGGGGCGCTCATCGGTGGGCGAATCTATGCCTACCCCTGCGTGGGGATCAACGCTCGGGAGCTCGGGGGGGCGAGGTTCATCTTGTGGAGTACCGCCAGGAGCTCATCCGGGACGGGAGCCTCGACGCGGAGCGGACGCGACGTCATGGGGTGGGGGAGCCCGAGCTTCCAGGCGTGCAGGAACATGCGCCGGAGCCCCCACCTCGTCTTGGCGAGGCGGTTGAAGGGGAAATCGCCGTAGCGCGCGTCGCCCGCGACCGGGTGGCCGAGCGCCTGCAGGTGGCGCCTGATCTGGTGCGTACGCCCGGTCTCGATCCGGAGCTGGAGCAGCGACGCCTCTCTCATGGACGAGACCACCCGGTAGTGCGTGGTCGCCTCCTGGAACTTCACGCCGCGCTGCACCTTGGACTTCGCCGTCTGTTCGTGTTCCGAGAGCGCGAGCTCGATCGTCCCCTCCGCGCGAGGCATCTTGCCCTTGGCGAGCGCGAGGTAGCTCTTCTTGATCCCTTCGCCGCTCGTGAAGATCTCCGTGAGGCGGGCCATGCACTTCCTCGTCTTCGCCACCAGGACGACGCCCGACGTCTCGCGGTCGAGCCGGTGCGCTGGTGACGGCTTGAACTCGGTCGCGGGGAGGTCGGCCGGCATCTTGAGATACGCGCGCGCCTCCTCCACCAGCGTGGCGCCGACGATGCCGGTGCCAGGGTGCGCGGCCAGGCCGGCGGGCTTGTCCACCGCGAGGAGGTGCTCGTCCTCGAAGAGCACGCGGAAGGTGACCTTGACCGCCCCCGGCGCCGCCTCGTCGTCGTCGCCTGGGCGGTTGCCGAGGAGCTTCTCCTCGTCGGCCCGGATGACGACGGCGTCGCCCGCGGCGAGGAGTTGCTCGCCGTGGCCGCGCGCGCCGTTCACCCGCACCTTCCGCGTGCGCAGGAGCTTGTAGATATGGCTGAGAGGCACGTCCTTGAGGGCGCGGCGCAGGAACTTGTCGAGCCGCTGCCCACCGGCGTCGTCGCTGACCTTCATCTCGAGCACGGGCACGTTGTACTACGACCTGGGCTCGCGGCGGAGGCAAGCGCCGCTACAGCAGCGCGAGCTGCTCGCGCTCCACGAGCGGCTCGGCGCGCATGCCTTCCTTGCACAGCGCGGCGGCCAGCTCACGCGCGTGGCCGTGCACGGTGAGGACGCGGCTCGCCCCGGTGGCCCTGGCGTAGCGGAGCAACCCGGGGAAGTCTGCGTGGTCGGAGAGCGGGAAGGCCGCGTCGGCGCCCCGGAACCCCCGCTGCCCGTCGACGGCCCAGCCGCTGAGCATCGCCGAGCGGCGGCGCTCGATGCGCAGGATGGACGAGCTGCGCGAAAGGTGCGGCGGCACCACCACCACCTCGCCGGGGCCCGGCCCCTCCGGTCCGAGCAGCTCCACGTTGGGGAGCGCGACCCCCTCCGCCAGGTAGACCCTGTTCACCGCGTGCACGATCGGGTGTGCCCGGCAGCGGTAGCCTGCCTCGCCGAGGTACTTCAGGATCTCCTGCGCCTTCCCGAGCGCGTAGGCGAGGAGCACGGGCGTCATCCGGTCCGAGAGCGCGTTGTCCACGAAGCCGCGGATCAGGCGGAGGACCTCGTGCTTGGGCGGAAAGACGTAGCGGGGCAGGCCGAAGGTGGACTCGAGCACGAGCACGTCGCACTCGACCACCTCGGCCTTTTCGGCGGTGAGCGTCGCCTCGAGGCACAGGTCGCCCGAGTAGCCGAGCGCGACGCCGTTGCGCGTCACGCGCAGCTGGGCCGAGCCGAGGACGTGCCCGGCCGGGAAGAGCTCCAGGGTGAGGTCTGCGAGGCCGAAGGGCTTCCGGTAGGCGACGGGGAGGGCCTCCTTCAGCCGCCTGGCGCCGAACCGATGGCGCATGAGCGCGACGGTCGCCTGGGTGGCGATGGTGCGGTCGTGGCGGGCGATATGGTCGCCGTGGGCGTGGCTCACGAAGGAGCACTCGGATCGGCGATGCGCGTCGAGGAAGAGGCCGCTCTGGGTGATCTTGAGCTGGCCCTTCAAAAGCTCGATGGGTAGGCGAGGTGGGCGCCTCACAGCGTGCTTATCTATCGCATGGGACCGACAACGCTCGAGCATGTGTCTGACAGAGCCGACGGTTCACCTCTGCTCCCATGTGCGTTTGGTGGAGCGGGAAGAGAATGCACGCGACCCTCTGTTCTACCGGCACGTGCGACAACGCCTCCGGATGCTCGCTGCGCTTGCCGCGGTAGGTGTACCTGCGATAACCAGTGCCGCCGCGGCGGGCGTCGGCATCGGGGTCGAGCCCCTCAAGCTGGGGAGTGGCACGGGGGGGCGGCTCCTCATCGCCGGTCGCAACTCGGCGCCCATCAGCCTCTACATCCCCATCCAGATCCTCCCGGAGTTCCGCCTGGAACCTTCGGTCGCCTACTTCCACGTACGTCGGGACCAGGCCAGCACTCCCGCGGGCGGCAGCGCCTACAGCTTCTCGGCCACGGCCGTCGGCCTCGGCGGGCTGTTCTACCCGGTGAAGCCCGCGCCGATCGGGTTCTATGTCGGTGGGCGACTCACTCTCGCGCTCTACTCGGGGAGCTTCATGGACCAGCCCCTCCCGATCCAGACTCGCAAGAAGGTGACCGCGATCGACGTCTTCTTCGCTCCGGTGGTGGGGGTCGAATACGCCCTCACGCGGCGCTTCGGCGTCGGCGCCGAGATGCAGTTCCCCATCGCGGTCTACGGAGACGAGAGCGTCAGGACCATGGCTGCAGCGAACACGCCCAACATCAGGAGCGCCCGCTTCAGCACGGACACCGTTCTATTCGCGCGGCTCTTCTTCTAGGGCCACAGGCTTGCCGACGCGCTCGCCCACGAGCCGCGGCCCGCGGCCCGCGGCCCGGACAGGAGGGTTCGTTCCCTAGAGTGCGACAAATGGAAGCCTGCGCCGCCCTGAGCGAATGGGTTAACCTGCGTCTCCTTGATCGCGTGCGAGCGAGGGCAAGCACATGTCAACAGCGACTCACTTCTTCGCCCTGTCTTATCCAAGGTCGGTGAGACGGTATTGCGGCGAGTGGAAGGACGGCGACAGCTGGACCGTCAGGCTGGTGGACGTGACCTGCCCTGGCTGCTTGCGGCTCCTGGAGGAAGCGGAGCGCCTCACCTTCCGATCGTCCGGGGACGACTCCGATCGTCCGGAGGCAGGCGAACCCATGAACGGCTAGCCTCCCGGAGGCGTCGCCCGCCCCTCGAGCGCCCCGCCCATGCCCATGGTACAGCCTCACGCCGAGAGCCCGAACCTGTACACGCCGGCGTCCCACTCGCGGCTCACCTCCCCGCGCGCCTCGAGCACCTCGAGGTTCGCGACCGTTTCGGAGATGACGAGGAAGAGGTCGCCGGCGCGCGCCCAGGGGAAGAGCGCCTGGGTCACCTGGTAGCCGGTGAGCGGCTCCTTCTGGAGCGCCTCGCGGATCTTGCCCTGGCGCTTGCCGTAGAAGCGGAGGAGCCCGTCGATGACGCGCCGGTGGTGGCCGAAGGGCGGCCCGTGGCCCGGCAGGACGAGATCCACCTCCAGGTCGTGCAGCTTTCCCACTGACTCGACATAGGCGAGGAGCGGCTTCACGCGTCCCTCCTCGCCCTTCGGCCCGAGTTCCATGATCGGGTTGGGCGAGACCTTCTCCAGGAGGTGGTCGCCCGAGAAGAAGATGCGGTGGCGCCGGTCGTAGAGGCAGAGCAGGCCCGGCGTGTGACCGGGCATGTGGTGTACCTCGAGCGCCGCGTGCTTCACGTGCAACATCTCCCCTGCCTGGAGCGCCGTCACCTCGGCGAGGCGGCGGGCCATGGTGAAGCCACCGCCCAGCTCCTTGCCGATGGCGCTTACCAGCTCGGCCGGGACGCCGAGCTTGGCGAGATAGGTGGCATAGAGCGGCATGCGGTCGCGCCAGCGCCACCCCGACTCGGCCACCTTGGCGATGTCGGCGGGGTGCGCGAGGACGGGTACGGGCTTGCCCGCGCGCTCGATGACGGTCTGCGCCGCACCGTAGTGATCGACGTGCCCGTGCGAGAGCACGATCCGCGTCACTTCCTCGAAGCGCCACCCGCTGCGAGCGAAGCCCTCCTCCAGCGCCGCCTCCGCCTCGGGCGTGCCGAGGCCCGCGTCGAACATGAGGACCCCGCCGTTCGCCTCCTCGACCAGATAGGCGTTGACGGAACCCCCGGCTTGCGGAAACGGGATCGGGATGGGGATCCTGTGGATCCCGAGATCGCGCAGCTCCGCTTCGGTCACCCCGTCCTCGGTCCTCGGTGCAGACGGGGAACGAGCCCCCGCCCTGCGCCGGCGGGGGACGAGCCCCCGCCCTACTTGGCTGCCTTCACCCTGGCCCGCAGCTCGGGCAGGGCCTTGAACAGGTCGGCCACCAGGCCGTAGTCGGCGACCTGGAAGATGGGCGCCTCGGCGTCCTTGTTCACCGCGACGATCACCCTGGAGCCCTTCATGCCGGCGAGGTGCTGGATGGCGCCGGAGATCCCGGCCGCGATGTAGAGCTCGGGCGCGACCAC
>MEMX01000097.1:55154-59790 GCA_001768075.1 Anaeromyxobacter sp. RBG_16_69_14
CCCGCGGCGCCGATCTCGTCCGCGAGCGCCTCCACCTCCTTGAAGTCGCCCTTGGTGCCGCGGCCACCGGAGATGACCACGCGCGCCTCCGTGAGCTCGGGACGCGCGCTCTTCACCTCCCTGTACTCGACGAAGCGCGTCTTGAGGGAGCCAGGGTCGACGCTCACTGCCTGCGATGCGACGCTGCCTTGGGTCCCCCGCTTCACGGCGGGCTGGAACTCCGTGGGGCGAACGGTGAACACCTTCACCGGCGTCGCCAGCTCCACCTCGGCCAGCACGTTGCCCGCCCACATGGGCCTGCGAAAGGTGACCTGCGCGCCGTCGCCGCCGAACGAGAGCACCTCGGTCGCCATGGCGGCCGAGAGGCGCGCCGCCACTCGCGGGAGGAGGTCCTTGCCGAAGGAGGTCGCCGCCGCGCCGACATGGCTGGCCTGTACCGCCCTGGCGGCGTCGGCCACCACCGGTGCGTAGGCTTCCGCGAGGTAGTGCTCGAGGACCGGCGCGTCCGCGACGAGCACGTCGGCGTAACCCCTGAGCTCTTCGGCGAGAGCCGAGATCCCCTTGCCCAGCGCGAGGACGTGGAGCTTGCCGCCGAGACGGCTCGCCAGCTCCGCGCCGGCGCCCAGAGCGTGCAGGGTCGCCTTCTTGAGGGTCCCGGACCGCTGCTCCGCCACGACGAGGACATTGGCCATTCCGTTCTCCGCTCCTAATTAGATTAGAGGACCTTCGCCTCGCCGTGAAGCTTGCCCCACAGCTCGTCCACGTCCGCCACCTTGACGCCCCCCTTCCGCCTGGGAGGCTCGGAGAGCTTCTTCACGAGGACCCGCGGCGCGAGGTCCACGCCCAGGTCCTTCGCGGGGATCTCCTTCACCTCCTTCTTCTTCGCCTTCATGATCCCGGGCAGCGAGGCGAAGCGCGGCTTGTTGAGGCGCAGGTCGGTCGTCACCACCGCCGGGAGCGAGAGCTCGAGGCTCTCGACGCCGCCGTCCACCTCGCGCAGCACGGTGAGCTTCTTTCCGTCCGCCGAGAGGAGGAGCCCCGGCTGCCTCTTCTGCTCCGCTTCGCTCTCCAGGCTCTCGACTTTGGAGGCGAACGTGGCCTGGCCGAGGCCCAGCAGCTCCGCCAGGTACTGGCCGGTCTGGTTCTGGTCGCCGTCGATGGCCTGCTTGCCCAGGACGATCAGATCGGGCTTCTCGCGCTCGACCAGCTTCGCCAGGATCGCGGATACGACGGCCGGGTCCATCGGTCCTTCATGCTTCACCAGGAGGCCTCGATCGGCGCCCATGGCGAGCGCAGCCCGGATCTCGGTCATGGACCTGTCGCCGCCGATGGAGGCGACGACGATCTCGCCGCCGTGCTTCTCCTTGAGTCGCAGCGCCTCCTCGATCGCGATCTCGTCGAACGGATTCAGCTTGTAGTTCACCCCTTCGGTGACGATCCCGCTGCCGTCGGGCTTGACGCGGATCTTCGACTCGGGATCCTCCACGCGCTTCGCCGTCACCAGGATCTTGAGCGCCATCTACGCCTCCGTTGACTCTGGAATCAATCGCACGCCGAGGGGGGATCTTGCGCACTGCGCCATGCTCGTGCAACGGAATTCGCATGCCGCGATCCGGGGTTCGCCCATCCGATGCGGGCGATCTCGAAAGGCGAGGATCCTGTGAGCTGTTTTCGATGGAGACGGTGCTACCCTGCGGCTCCGCGATGAGTACGGTCGGACATCCCCCGAGCGCGTCAAGAGGGCCGCATGCACCGCAGGGGCCGCTGGCGTCCGCTTCGGAACGAACCGAAGGCGAGGAGCTGCGCCGGCTCAATCGGACGCTGCGGGCGCTCAGCAACAGCTCCCAGGCCATGCTGCGCTCCACCGACGAGGCGAGTTACCTGCGAGAGGTGTGCAGGATCGTGGTGGACGACTGTGGGCACGCGATGGTGTGGATCGGCTTCGCCGAGGAGAACCCCGACAAGACCGTCCGGCCCGTCGCCTACGCGGGGTTCGAGGAGGGCTACCTCGAGGGGCTCCGGTTGACCTGGGCGGATTGCGAGCGCGGCCGCGGGCCGACGGGAACCGCGATCCGGACGGGAAGGCCCAGCGCCTGCACCAACATGCATACCGACCCCCGCTTCGCCCCCTGGCGTGAAGACGCCATCAGGAGAGGGTACGCGTCGTCCATCGGCTTCCCGCTGATGGCTGCCGGCAAGGTCTTCGGCGCGATGTCGATCTACTCGCGCGAGACCGATCCCTACTCGGAGGACGAGCAGAAGCTGCTCGCCGAGCTGGCCAGCAACCTCGGGTACGGGATCACCGCTCTCCGCTCGCGCGCCGCTCGCGAGCGCGCGGAGGAGGCGCTGCGCGAGAGCGAGAGGCGCTTTCGCCAGCTGGCCGACTCGATGCCCCAGATCGTCTGGGCTTCTCGCCCGGACGGTTTCCTGGACTACTACAACCGCAAGTGGTTCGAGCTCACGGGCGCCGACGAGGACGCGCGAGGCGACCTGAGCTGGCTCCCGATCCTCCACCCCGAGGACCGCCAGAGGTGTCTCGACACGTGGTACGAGTCGGTCCGCACCGGAAAGCCGTATCAGATCGAGTACCGCTTCAGGTTCTCGAGCAGCGGCGAGTATCGATGGCACCTCGGGCGGGCGCTTCCCGTCCGCGACGAGGCCGGTGCCGTCGTCCGCTGGTTCGGCACCTGCACCGACATCCACGATCAGAAGCTCGCGGCCGAGGCGCTGGCGCTGGCGGATCGCCGCAAGAGCGAGTTCCTTGCCGTGCTCTCGCACGAGCTCCGCAACCCCCTCGCGCCCATCTGCAACGGCCTCAACTTGCTCGATCACGCGCCGCCCGGCAGCGAGCAGGCGGCGCGTGCGAAGGCCGTGATCGGCCGACAGGTGGGCCACCTGACGACGCTCGTGGACGATCTCCTCGACGTGACCCGCATCTCGCGGGGGAAGATCAACCTGGATCGCGCTCGCGTCGACGCGCGCGACGTCGTCCGCCGTACCTGTGAGGACCACCGCGCCGTCTTCGATCGACGCGGGGTCGCGCTTCGGATCGACCTTCCTGCCGGCCCCGTCTGGATCGACGCGGACGCGACGCGCATCTCGCAGGTGCTCGGCAACCTGCTCCAGAACGCGGTGAAGTTCACCCCGGCGCACGGCTCGACGGCGGTCGCGGTCGCGGCCGTGAATGGCCGGGCCGAGATCAGGGTGCGCGACGACGGCATCGGGATCGATCCGGAGCTCCTGGGCCGTGTCTTCGAGCCGTTCACGCAGTCCGAGTGCGGACTCGCGCGAACGCAGGGCGGGCTCGGACTCGGGCTCGCGCTGGTGCGCGGCCTCGTGGAGCTCCACGGCGGCTCCGTCGGCGCGGTCAGCGAAGGAGCGAATCGCGGCTCGGAGTTCGTGGTGAGGCTCCCGCTCGCAGCGAGCCCGGAGGAGGTGCACGTCCGGGCGCCGAGGCGCCGCGTGGCGCGCGCACGATGCGTCCTCGTGGTCGAGGATTTCCTCGACTCGGGGCAAGCGCTCGCCGACGTCCTGGCGCTCGGCGGGCACCGCGTCCACGTCGCGACGGACGGCCGAGCGGGCATCGCCAAGGCGCTGGAGGTGAAGCCCGACGTGGTGCTCTGCGACATCGGCCTCCCCGACCTGGACGGCTACCAGGTCGCGCGGGCGCTTCGCGCGGAGGCCTCGCTCCGCTCGACCTACCTCGTCGCGCTGAGCGGTTACGCGCAGGCGGAGGACGTCCGGCGCTCCCTGGATGCTGGTTTCGACGCGCACCTCGGGAAGCCGGCGCCGCTCGACCAGCTGCACGCGCTCCTCGCGAGCGAACGACCTGTCCCGGAGGATCGCCCGCCCGCGTCCAGCGACTTGTAGCGACCGCGCGCCGCGTCTCGGCTACAACCGGCCGGTGACCTTCGACGCCCTCGACGCCCATCCTGCCTTGCGTGCCGCGCTCGACGCGCGCGGCTACGTCGAGCCGACGCCGGTGCAGGCGTCCGTGCTCGAGCCCGATCTGTATGGGCGTGACCTCCTCGTCTCGTCGCGCACGGGGTCGGGAAAGACGGTCGCGTTCGGGCTGGTGCTCGCCCGCTCGCTGCTCGGCGATGGCCTCGCCTTCGGCCCGCCGGCACCGCGCGCCGCGCGTGGCCTCGTCATCGCACCGACGCGCGAGCTCGCGATGCAGGTGCAGAGCGAGCTGGCGTGGCTCTTTGCCGAGGCCGGCGCCCGGGTGGGCGCGTGCGTGGGCGGGATGGACCCGCGGCGCGAGGCGCGAGCGCTCGCGCAGGGGCTGCACCTCGTCGTGGGCACGCCCGGCCGGCTGCGAGACCACCTCGATCGGCACAACCTCGACCTCGCCTCCCTCGGTGCGATCGTCCTCGACGAGGCCGACGAGATGCTCGACATGGGATTCCGCGAGGAGCTGGAGGCGATCCTGGCGGGGGCGCCCGAGGAGCGGCTCACCATCCTCTTCTCGGCGACGCTCCCGAAGCCCATCCTGGAGCTGGCGCGGCGGTACACGAAGGACCCGGCGCGCGTGGCCGCTACCCCGCCCGACGAGGCGCACGCTGACATCGCCTACCGGGCGCACCTGGTCGCGCCGCGCGAGCGCGAGCACGCCATCGTGAACGTGCTGCGCCGG
>MEMX01000097.1:59825-70415 GCA_001768075.1 Anaeromyxobacter sp. RBG_16_69_14
GAGACGGTCCACCACACGGCCGCGAGCCTCGCCGAGCGCGGCTTCGACGCGGTCGCCATCTCGGGCGAGCTCACGCAGGTGGAGCGGACGAAGGCGCTCAAGGCCCTGCGCGACGGACGCGCCCGCGTCCTCGTCGCGACCGACGTCGCGGCGCGCGGCCTCGACCTGCCCGGAATCGACCTCGTGCTGCACGCTGACCTGCCGCGCGACGCGGCGGCGCTGCAGCACCGCAGCGGGCGGACCGGACGCGCGGGCCGCAAGGGGCTCGCGGTGCTCCTGGCGTCGCCACCCGAGCGGTTCCGGCTGGAACGTATGCTGCGCGAGGCCGGCATCCGCGCCGAGTGGGCGCCCGTCCCGGCCGCGGACGAGATCCGGGCGCGCGACGAGGAGCGCCTGGCTGCGGCGGTCAAGGAGCTCGCCGGCGAGGCGACGGAGGAGGAGCTCGCGGTGGCGCGGCGGCTCCTCGACGAGCGGGCGCCGGTCCTGGTCGCGGCGGCGTTCGTCCGCCGCGAGCGCTCGCGCCTCCCCGCGCCCGAGGAGCTGCCGGAGACCGCGCGCGCCGCACAGGAGGCCCCGGTGACGGGAGGGAAACGGAGCGCGCGGCCCGCCGCACAGGAGGACGGAGCCTGGTTTCGCATCGGGCTCGGGCGCGAGAAGAACGCTGACCCACGGTGGGTCTTGCCGCTCCTCTGCCGGCGCGGCGGCGTGACGCGCGGCGCCATCGGCAAGATCGTGGTGCTGCCGCGCGAGACGCGGTTCCAGGTCGCACGCGAGGACGCCGAGGCCTTTGCGCGCGCGGCGCGCCGCCCGGATCCGAAGATGCCGGGCCTGCGCATCGATCGCTTGGCCCTGCCGCGCGAGGGCGTGCGGGCAGCTCCTCGGCGGCGCGGTTAGCCTGTATCGACCGCGCCATCGCGTGATCCGGCCCCATGCTTGCGGCTTGGCGAGCTGCGGCTTGACCGGCTCGCCGAGGAGCGCCTAGCTTGACTCCCTGAGAAGCAGGCGTCTGCGACCCGCTCCTGGACCTGCATGGAATCCTCGCTCGAAGAGCTCAAGCACTGCGTCGGCTGGAGTGAGGAGGAGGAGCGAGCGCTTCGGGCGCTCCACGGCGAAGCGTCGCCGCACCTGCCGCGCATCGCCATGGCGCTCTCGGCGGCGATCCTCTCCCACGAAGGTGCGAAGCAGTCGCTGACCGACGGGGAGGACCCGATCGACAATCTGGGGGCCAGGCTGGAGCGCTGGCTGGACCAGCTCCTGCGAGGACCCTGGGACGAGGCATACTACCAGTCGCGCTGCCGGGTCGGTCGCTGGTTCGTTCGCAGCGGCCTTCCGCAGCATCGCCTCTTCTGTGTGATGAACGCCGTCCGCCGCGAGCTCGTCTCCTTCGCGGCCGAGTCCTACCCGAGCCACCCGAAGTCGCTCTCCGCGGCCTGCCTCGCGCTGGGGCACGTCCTCGATCTCGAGCTCGCCATCGTGCTCCGCACCTACCGCGAGGACCTCGAGCGGCTCTCGACCGTCGGCCAGCTCGTCGGCGCCGTCGGCCATGACCTGCGCAACCCGCTCGGGGTCATCGAGACCTCGGTCTTCCTCTTGCGCAACCGCGCGGTCGAGGACGAACGCACGAAGAAGCACCTCGAGCGAATCAGCGAACAGGTCGGGGTGGCGAACGGCATCATCCTCGACCTGCTCGACATCATCCGCAACAAGCCGCTCGTGAAGGAGCGGGTGAAACTCGACGCCATCGTCGAAGAGGCTGCGAGGGCCATCGCCCTGCCCCAGGCGGTGATCCTCGCGTCGGACGGCATCGCCGGCCTCGAGGTGGATGGCAGCCCGGTCCAGCTGCGGCGTCTCTTCGACAACCTCCTCACCAACGCGGTGCAGGCCGCGTCCCCCTCCGGCGAGGTTCGCGTGCGTGGCAGCCGGGTGAAGGACGAGGTGGTGATCGCGGTCGAGGACAGCGGCCGAGGCGTGGACGAGGCCACGGCGCGCCGCCTCTTCGAGCCCCTCACGACCACCAAGGACAGTGGCGTCGGTCTCGGCCTCGCCCTCGTGAAGCGGATCGTGGCCCGGCACGGGGGCACCGTCGCATACGAACGGTGCGCGGGCGGGGGCGCTCGCTTCGTCGTCTGCCTCCCCGCGGGAAAGCGTTCGCCGCAGCAGGACTCGGGGCAGCCGGTTCTGCCGCCGTGAAGCGCGGCTGAGAGGGTGGGGGGTCGGCGAGGATGAGGGTGCACCTGGTGGACGGCACGTTCGAGCTCTTCCGGGCGCACTTCTCGAGGCGGCCCCGCCACCTCGCGCCGGCCGGCTGGGAGGCCAAGGCCACGGTCGGCCTGGCCGCGTCGCTCCTCGCGCTGCTGCACGACGAGCAGGAGGCGGTCACCCACGTCGCGGTGGCGTTCGACAACCCTATTCGATCGTTCAGAAACGACCTATGGCCCGGCTACAAGTCCGACGAGGGCGTACCGGTTGAGCTGCGCGCGCAGTTCGACGCCGCCGAGGAAGCGACCCGCTCGCTCGGCATCACCACCTGGTCCATGCGTGAGTTCGAGGCCGACGACGCGCTCGCCACCGGCGCCGCCCGCTTTCGCGACGCGGTCGAGCAGGTGCGCATTCTCACCCCCGACAAGGACCTGGGCCAGTGCCTGTGGGGCCGGCGCGTGGTGCAGGTCGATCGCATGCGGCGCCGCGAGATCGACGAGGATGCCCTCCTCTCACGCCGAGGCATCCGCCCGGCGAGCGTCCCCGACTTCCTCGCCTTGGTCGGCGACGACGCCGACGGCATCCCCGGGCTGCCGGGTTTCGGCGAGAAGACCGCCTCGGCGCTCCTCGCGCAGTACGCCCACCTCGAGGACGTCCCGCGGGATCCCGCGCGGTGGCCTTCGCTCATTCGCGGGGCGGCGCAGCTGTCCGCGGTGCTGGAGTCAGCGCGCGAGGACGCCCTGTTCTACCGCCGGCTCGCCACGCTCGTGACCGACGTGCCCCTGTCCGAGTCGCTCGAGGACCTGCGCTGGGCCGGCGTCCCGCGCCACGGGGTCGAGGCGTGGTGCGCCCGGCTCGGCGCCCAGGCCCTGCTCCAGGCGATGACGGCCCGGCCGACGCGCTGGGTCGGTGGGTAGGCCACCTTCCGGAGGGGAGAACTCTCCCCCCGCGCCCCCCATCTCGAGCGTCAGTTCATGTGGCATGCGCTATCAGGCTTCCTCAAGGCAGGACGGCGATGATCCGGACCGGGCCACCCGTTCCGCCCTTGATCTTCATGGGCAGGGCTATCAGGGTCGCGCCCACGGCCGGCAGGCGTTCCAGGTTGGCTACATTCTCGAGGCCGTAGACGTTCGCACCGTTGAGCACCTGGTGTGCGATGAAATCCTTGCTTGCCCCATGGTCGAGACTCGCGGTGTCAAGCCCCACGCCGGCAACGCGTCTTTGGACCAGCAATTCCGCCGCTTCCCTCGAGATTCCCGGGAAGTGCAAGTGAGCGGTGTCGCCAGGCCCGTCCGATCCTAGATACTTCCTCTTGTCGGGCCAGTATCGTCCCCATCCGGTTCGAATCAGCGCAATGCTCTTCTCCGGTAGCCTGCCATGCTGCTGCTCCCAGCCGGTGATATCGGCGGCGGTAAGCAGCTGATCGGGATTCGCCTCGCACTTCTTGCTGATGTCGATCACCACGGCCAGCGCTATCAGCTGATCCAGGCGGAGTTCGTCCAATGTCTGCTTGCCCTTCCCGAAGTGGATGGGCGCATCCACATGGGTTCCACCATGCTCGCTGGCGGAGTAGCGGCCCGCGGTGTACCAGTACCCGCCGGGACCGACTCCCCAGCTCTCTTTTTGCCATTCGAATGACTTGGCAGTCGGCCAATAGATCGTCGACTCATCGAACGTATGCGTCAGGTCAACTGTCTTGGATACATCAATCCTGGCCGATTGCGCATACGCCGCCGCGGAACCGAGAACGCTGACCGCAAGCACTCCGCTGTGAATAGCCTTCCGCATGGGACACCCCACACAACCGCGGGATACTGGGTCTGCCGGGGGAATAGAAGCGGACTCACTCAGAGGCACGTCTCATCCAGGGCGGGCGAATGCGGCCGCAACGCCGCCAAGATCACTCACCGCACCGCGGTGAGCCGCAGCACGGTAGACTCGTGCCCCATGCACACGTTCACCTCCGCGCCGGCTGGACCGCGTACGGCGACCCATGAGTAGCCCAGATCACACGCGACGTCTCATCGATGCGCTGTACGCCCTCGAGCGTGCGATTCAGGATTGTCCAGCCGGCGTACGCCGGAAGGCCGCCATCGAACTCGTCGTCGAACGCGTGCGGCGCCTGGTCGCTCCCCGACGGCGTGCGCCGGCCGAGAGGGCAGACCCGGACGTCAGTGCGCAGATGGACATCTATGAACTGCTAGAAAAAGAGCGTGCACCCGAGGGCCGGCGAGCGCGGCGCCGCAAGACGTGACGCCAGCCAGCGTCACCGCCGCCGCTGTGAGCTGATGTCCGGCGCCTTATGCGGCCCCTCAAGCGGAGGGGAGAACTCTCCCCCCGCGCCCCCATCTCGAGCGTCAGTTCATGTGGCATGCGCTATCACATTCCCGGCCCGCCCTTCAGGAACACCGCTGACAACGGCGGTAGCGTGAGCGCGAGGGAGTGGAGCCGCCCGTGCGCTCCCACGGGCGCGGCCTCCTGGCCCCCGAGGTTGCCCCATCCCGTCCCGCCGTAGCGCAGGGCGTCGCTGTTCAGGACCTCCTGCCAGAACCCGCCGTGCGGGACGCCGATCCGGTAGCTCTGGCGGGCGATGGGCGTGAAGTTGAGCACGACCAGGATCTCGGCGTCGCCCGCGTTCCCCTTCCGGAGGAGCGACAGCGTGCTCGACTCGGCGTCGTTGCAGTCCACCCACTCGAATCCACCCGGTTCGCAGTCCTGCACGTGCAGCGCCGGTTCCGCGCGCATGAGGCGGTTCAGGTCCTCGACCCAGGCCTTGACCCCGGCGTGCTGCTCGATGCCGAGCAGGTGCCAGTCGACGCTCCGCTCGTGGCTCCACTCCTTTCCCTGCGCGATCTCCCCGCCCATGAAGAGGAGCTTCTTGCCGGGCTGCGCCCACATGTACCCGAGCAAGAGCCGCAGGTTCGCGAACCTCTCCCGATCCTGCCCGGGCATCCTGTCGAGGAGCGATCGCTTTCCGTGCACCACCTCGTCGTGCGAGAGCGGGAGCACGAAGTTCTCGGAGAACGCGTACATCATCCGGAACGTGATCTCGTTCTGGTGGAACTTGCGGAACACCGGATCGTTCCCCATGTACGTCAGCGTGTCGTGCATCCAGCCCATGTCCCACTTCAACCCGAAGCCGAGCCCGCCCACGTAGATGGGGCGGGACACCATCGGCCAGGAGGTGGACTCCTCGGCGATGGTCTGGACGTCCGGGTACTCCGCGTAGACCACCTCGTTGAAGCGGCGCAGGAAGGCGATCGCGTCGAGGTTCTCCTTGCCGCCGTACTGGTTCGGGATCCACTCGCCCTGCTTTCGCGAGTAGTCGAGGTAGAGCATCGAGGCGACGGCGTCCACCCGCAGGCCGTCCAGGTGGTAGGCGTCGAGCCAGAAGAGCGCGCTCGAATAGAGGAAGCTGCGGACCTCGTTCCGCCCGTAGTTGAAGATGAAGCTGTCCCAGTCCGGGTGGTGGCCCTGCCGGCGGTCGGCGTGCTCGAAGAGGTGGGTGCCGTCGAAGTACGCAAGCCCGTGCTCGTCCGTCGGGAAGTGGGACGGGACCCAGTCCAGGATGACGCCGATCCCGCGCTGGTGGAGGGTGTCCACGAGGAACATGAGATCCTGCGGTGTCCCGTAGCGGCTCGTCGGCGCGAAGTAGCCCGTGGTCTGGTAGCCCCACGACCCGTAGAACGGGTGCTCCGTGATGGGCATGAGCTCCACGTGCGTGAAGCCCATCTGTGCAACGTAGTCGGCGAGGAGCGGCGCCATCTCGCGGTAGGTGAGCGACCGGTTCTTGTCCTCCGGCACCCGCCGCCATGACCCTAGGTGAACCTCGTAGATGCTGATCGGGCTCGAGAGCGCGTTCCGCTCGCGCCGCGAGCGCATCCACGCCTCGTCGCCCCACGCGTACGACAGGTCCCACACGATCGACTGCGTCCCCGGCGCGGCCTCCTGCATGAAGCCGAACGGATCCGCCTTGTCCACGCTGTAGCCGCGCTCCCGGGAGCGCAGGTGGTACTTGTAGACGGCGCCGTGCTTCACGCCGGGCAGGAAGCCCTGCCAGATGCCGGAGCCTTCGAGCGCCCGCAGCGGGTGGCGCTCCTTGTCCCAGCCGTTGAAGTCGCCGATCAGGCTCACCCGATCGGCGTTCGGGGCCCACACCGCGAACGACGTCCCCTCGACGCCGTCGATCGTCGTCGGGTGCGCACCAAACGTGCGATAGGCGCGGGTGTTCGTCCCCTCGTTCCACAGGTGCCGGTCCCCGGCGCCCGGTCCGCCGGCCGGGACGACGTCGCCCGGCTTCAGCCCCATCCGCTGCCGCGCCTCGCGCGCCGCGCGCGCCGGCACGTCGGTCGATCCCCTCTGTGGCATGGTGACCCCCTGTCCCTGTTCCGTGGTGGCTCTCGCCGTGGTCGCCTGGGTAGAGCACGATGCGAGCTCGGCGATCCCCTCCAGCGGGAGCGCCACCCAGTCCGGCCGGTTGTTCAGCTCGTACGCGAGCTCGTAGGCGGCCTTCTCCGTGAGGTGCAAGTCGAGCAGATCGCGCAGCTCCGCGCGATCCGCGGGCAGCGCGCCCGCCGGCCGCGCCGCGCCGAGGTAGGCGCGGAGGTACTCCGCCGAGACCCACCGGTACCAGCTCCGCCCCCAGCGCTCCGCGGCGTCCCTTTGGCCCGAGAGGGCCGCGCCCCGCGTCGCGAGCGCCTGATGCGCCGCGTAGTGAAATGACCGGATCATCCCCGCCACGTCGCGCAGCTGCGAGCCCTTGGCGCGCCTCGCCGCCAGCGGCCGGGCGGGCTCGCCCTCGAAGTCGATGATGACGAAGTCGCTCCGGGTCCAGAGGACCTGGCCGAGGTGGTAGTCGCCGTGCGTGCGCGTGCGCCAGGCCGTGAGCGGGCGGACGAGGACCCACTGCAGCCGCCGGAGCAACTCGTCCTCGGACGCGAGGACCTGGTCGGCGCGCGCCCGCGCGTCGCGAGGGATGAGCTCGCGCTGGCGGCGGAGGAGCCCGAGGCCATCCGCGACGACCCTCCTCACCTCCTCGTGAAGCGCGCGCTGATCGCCTTCCGAGAAGCGCTCGGGTCGAAACGCCTCCACCTCGGGGTGGGTCGCGAGCGCGACGTGTAGCTCGGCCGTTCGGCGGCCGAGGAGCGCTGCGGCGTCGAACGAGGTGCCGGCGAGCTCGCGCAGCTCGCCTGGGGGTGAGGCCCCGGCCAGATCGACGACGTGCCCGTCGGGGTAGGGCGGCGCGTCGCGCCCCGCCGTCCGCTCGAGGAACTCCGCTAGCCTCGCGAGCGTGAACCCCCACGCGGTGCCCTCGTTCGGCACGAAGGCCTGGAGGATCCCGAGCGCGTACGGGTCGCCGTCGTGAGGACGGTACTCGACGCCGCCGAGCGCCGGGGGTGTGTTCGGGAAGGCCGCTGTGTCGGTGAGAAAAGCCCCCATCTCGAGGTCCGGGTTCACGCCTGCCGCGGTGCGCCGGAAGAGCTTCAGGACGAGGCGATCGCCGAAGCGGATCGACGTGTTGCTCTGCTCGGCGCCGAGCGGGGCGGGCTCGAGATCCTCGATCGCCCTGGCGTACCGCTCGAACGCGTGCGTCGGCCACGCGACCAGTTCGCCGGCGCTTCCCTCGAAGCGTCGCGCTCGCGCGATCGCTCCCAGCAGCGCGCGGGCGAACGCCGGGTCGCGATCGGCGGCGTAGAGGAGCCCCGTCTCCCCTTCGGCCTCGAGCATCGCGACCTCCGCGCCCGGGAACGCCGCCCGCACCTCGCCGGCGCGCGTGCCCGGCGCGAACGCGAGCGGGATGGCGTAGACCTCCGGTGGGCCCTCGGCGTACCAGACCCGCAAGAGCGCGATCCGCGCCGCATCCCGGCCGGTGCCCACCGGGACCGCGTCCATGAGCTCGACGCGCTCGACGCTGCGCGCCTTCCCGCCGAACCAGCGGTGCCCCGCGGCATGACGGGCGAGGGCTGTCTCGACGTTGGCGCGATTCGGCGCGCGGAACGCCGAGTTCCACCATCCCGGCAGCGAGTGCCTCGCGAGCGAAGTCTCCATCGTCAAGGGTCACATGAAGTAGTCGAAGTCCCGTTCCGTGCGGACGCGGCGGCGGACGCGGAAGATCTGTGCCGGAGCTGTCTTCGGCTCGAGCTCGACGTAGTTCCGCGACCCGTGCCAGAGGTAGCGGCCACCTCCGAGGAGGTCGTGTACCTGGTATGGCTCGTCCGCCGACAAGCCGAGCAGCTCGAGCGGCAGCTCCAGCCACCCCGAGTGAGCATGGTCGGGATCGAGGTTCACGACGACGAGGACGACGTCCGAGCGGTCGTCCGTTGCCTTCGAGTACGCGATGAGCTGCTCGTTGTCGATGCGGTGGAAGGCGAGGTTGTGGTCGGACTGGAGCGCGGGGTTCTCGCGCCGGATCCGGTTCACGCGCCCGATGAAGTCGCGCAGGCTGTCGGGGCGATCGAGATCCCAGTGGCGGAGCTGGTACTTCTCCGAGTCGAGGTACTCCTCGCTGCCCGGGCGCAGGGCGCGCCCCTCCATGTGCTCGAAGGGGGGGCCGTAGATCCCGTAGCTCGCCGCGAGCGTCGCCGCGAGGACGAGGCGCGCCTGGAACATCGCGCGGCCGCCGAACTGGAGCGGCTCGGCGAGGATGTCCGGCGTGTTCGGCCAGAAGCTCGGCCGGAGGAACTCGCGCGCCTGCGTCGCGGTGAGCTCGCGGAGGTACTGCGTGAGCTCGTGCCTCGTGTTGCGCCAGGTGAAGTACGTGTACGACTGCGTGAACCCGAGCTTGCCGAGCTCGTACATCACCTTGGGACGGGTGAACGCCTCCGCCAGGAAGATGAGGTCGGGGCGGGTCGCCCGCGCCTCGGCGATGAGCCACTCCCAGAACCGGAACGGCTTCGTGTGCGGGTTGTCCACGCGGAAGATCCGCACGCCCTCGTCGGCCCAGGACGCGACGACGTCCAGGAGCGCCGCCCAGAGCTCTCGCCAGCGCGGGTTCTCGAACTCGATGGGGTAGACGTCCTGGTACTTCTTGGGCGGATTCTCGGCGTACTGGATGGACCCGTCCGGCCGCCGATGGAACCACTCCGGGTGCTCCTTCACCCACGGGTGATCGGGCGAGCACTGGAACGCGAGGTCGAGGGCGACCTCGATCCCGAGCTCGCGCGCATGGGCCACGAGGCGCCGGAAGTCGTCGATCGTCCCGAGCTCCGGGTGGATCGCGGTGTGGCCGCCTTCCGGCGCGCCGATGGCCCACGGGCTCCCGACGTCTTCCGGCGAGGCCGGCGTGCTGTTGTTCTTCCCCTTGCGGAACGCGCGCCCGATGGGGTGGATGGGGGGCAGGTAGAGGACGTCGAAGCCCATCGACGCGACGTAGGGGAGCCGGTCGACGACGTCCTGGAGCGTGCCGTGACGGCCTGGCTCGCGCGAGGTCGAGCGTGGGAACAGCTCGTACCAGGTGCTGAAACGGGCCCGCTCCCGTTCCACGTCCACCGCGAGGACACGCGGGTAGCGGGCCGCATGGCTGCGGTCCGGATGGCGTCCGACGGCGAGCCGCAGCTCCTCCTCGAGCGCGCGCGCAGCGCGCTGCACGACCGGCGTGCCGGCGCGCAGCTCTGCCGCCCACGCTCCCAGACGCGCGGCGTCCTCCGCGCCAGAGCTTTGGGAGCCGGGCGAGCCGAGCCCCCCGGCGCGCCCCGCAGCCTGCTCGACGAGCTCGGCTCCGACGAGCAGGTCCACCGGCTCGACGGCGCCCGCGGCCACCTTCTTGGCGAGCCCCTGTTGCCAGCTCCGGAACGGATCGACCCACGCCTCGACGGTGTAGCGGTGACGCGCGAGCGAGGTCACCTCGAAGGCGGCACGCCAGCGGTCGTTCGCCAGCGGCTGCATCGCGACCTCGGTCCACGTGGCATCGCTCTCCTTGCGGTACTGCACGACCGCCGCCAGCGCGTCGTGGCCGTCGGCGAAGACGTCGGCCTCCACGACGACCCTCTCGCCGACCGTCCGCTTGACGGGAAAGCGCCCGCCGTCCACCTCGGGCGTGACGCTCTCGACGACGACTCGGGACGGGCGCTCGCCCGCCGGCGGCAGGACCGGCTCCGGCCGTCCGCGCTTTGCCATGTGCACCTCGCTGCCCGTGCTCGCTTCGACAATGTTGGGGGCGCTCGCCGCGTGGCGCACGGGCGCGATCGCCACGGAGCGGCGGCCGGGTGAGGGTGCGGTGGTCATGCGGCCGCGCGATCACCGGCTTCGAGCGCGGCGATGAGCTCGCGTCGCTCGGCGGCGAACGAAGGGCCGCGCGATCTCAGCGCCCGCGCGAGGGCGCGCGGGATGTCGAGCGCCTCGCCGGCCGCCAGCCTGTCGGCGTGGACGCGCCTGAAGTCGTGCGGCAGGCGC
>MEMX01000098.1:0-5697 GCA_001768075.1 Anaeromyxobacter sp. RBG_16_69_14
CCGTCGAGGCGACAGCGGTCCGTGAGGTCGTCCACCTTTCGTTCCCATTCGCGCGACCAGGAATTCCAGCTCGCGAGCGGGTCGAGGCCCTCGAACTCCGTGCCCAGGGCCCAGGCGCGCTGGTTCTGCTCGCGGTAGAGGATTTCGACGTCGGTGAGGCAGACGCGGAGCGCGGCGCGGGTCGGCAAAGGACCCACCTCCCTCGCGGGCCGTGAGGGCCCGCGCAGGCTGCGCGCGACGCTCACCGAGACGAGGCCTATCCCCAGCAGCACGACGACGAAGTACGCGATCCAGAGCGCGGCGCGGTACGGGCGCAAGCGCGGGTCGCGAAGAGTCACGTGTGCGACTGTGACATGTGCCGCTGGCGCTCGTCCATCGCTCGCATGCATCTCGCGAGTGGCTGGTCCCGGCTGGTGCTCCCGTCCCCTGTAAACCCTGGGTCCCCGGATGGACCCGGCCCTTCATGGGTGTATTCGTTTCACCGCAACCCCTGGGTCTGCCGGCACGCGTGGAGACTCACAGAGTCGGCCCCCAGACGAAATCGTCGCGCGGCTCGTCGATTCTCGGAGGTAGCAGATCAGCCGCGGGTCGAGATGACTTCCAGGAACGTGCAGTTGCGGCGCGCGACGATGGCGCGCAGACACCGGACGTAACAGCCCGGCCCCCAGAGCCTCAGGATCGTGAAGGAATGCCGGATGACGTCCAGACCTGTGATCGTGCCCCGCACGATTCGTCGGAGGTGCAGTTGCGGTGCCAAGAGCAGACGCATCCTTCCGCTTGCTTGGTAAGGGTTTCTTCACTCCCACCTGTGCCGTGCCTGGCGCGGAGTGTCAAAACGACGGTCGGTTCGACCTTCCCTCTTACAGTCGAATGGAATCGATGACGCGATGCGGCGAATCCCTTTCTGGTTCCGCAACCACCCTCGTGCCGAGCACGAGTCGGACGCGTTTCAGGAATGAAACGGCGAGCTTTCATTTCTGAAATACCGAGATGGGTCCAGCCAGGACCCCTTCAAGCTACAGGTCCTCGATATCGCACGTCGATCCCATGACTCTGATGGGTGGCATCCCCCTTGCTCAGGAAATGGCCTGAAGCGCAACGCGGTCACCGAGGGGACCCCCCGCACCTCTCAAGACCTGTCCGTTGCGCTTCATTGTTTGGGGAGGGGCTCTCGGCGGCGGGTCGCTTCTTGGCTCGCACACCACGGACTTGCCGGGCGAGAGCCTTACCCAACTCCGACGATCGAAACGGCGCCTGTCCACAGGATAGCCTGAACGGCACGGCCCTAGCGCCGACCGACGCGTCGCTCGAGATCCGCGAGCGAGATCTCGAAGACGACTGGCCGGCCGTGTGGGCAGCGCGCCTTGAAATCGACGGCGTCGAGCGCATCGAGCAGCGCCCTCGCCTCCTCTTCCCCCAGCTCCTGCTTGGCCCGCACGGCGCTGTGGCACGCCATCGTGGCGAGGAGGTCGTGCACGGCCTCGTCGACGGCGCTGCCTCGCTCCACCTGCTCGAGCTGCTGCGCGAGGTCGCGGAGGAGAGCCGACAGGTCGGCGCCACCGAGCGCCGCCGGCGCCCCTTTCACCGCGAAGGCGTCCCCGCCGAAGGGCTCGACGTCCAGGCCGAGCGCGCGCAGCTCATCGACAGCGCTCTCGAGCGCCCGCGCCGGAGCCGGCGGCAGGGTCACTATCTGCGGGAGCAGCAGCGGCTGCACGGCGAGCTTGCGCGCTCGCCACGCCTCGCGCAGGCGGTGGAACAGCAGCCGTTCGTGGCTCGCGTGCTGATCGACCACGACCAGTGCTCCGCCGGGCGCCTCGCACAGGAGGTAGGTGCGGGCGTGCTGTCCGACGAAGCGCAGCGAGCCGAAGTAGCCAGGCGCGCGCGGGGACGCGGCGTCATCCCCCCCACCGGCCATGGGCCGGGGGAACTCGAAAGCCGCGTTCGCGCCCGGGAGTGGCACGGGTCCGTACAGCGCTTGTGCCTCGGCGAGCACCGATGCGACTTCCTCGGTGGCGGTGGGCGCGCAGCCGGCCTGGGTCGGGACACCGGCACCTGGCACAGCGCCGTTCTCCGTCGCGGGTCGGTGGCGTAGCCAGGGCGCCGTCCGCAGCGATTGCGCCACGGCGTGGAAGAGCGCGTCGTAGACGGCGCGCCCGTCGGCGAAGCGCACCTCGAGCTTCTGCGGATGGACGTTCACGTCCACGCGCGAAGGCGGCAGCTCGACGAACAGGATGCCGGCCGGGAAGCGACCGTGCGGCAGCGTGCCGGCGTATGCGCGCAGCACCGCGTGGGCCGCACCGCGGTCGCGAACGTATCGGCCGTTCACGTAGAGGTAGAGCCCCCGGCCGGTCGCCTCCGAGTGATCGGGCGAGGTGGCGAGGCCGTGCACGCGTACCTCGCCCCGGGCGCCGTCGATAGGCATGAGCTGGGCCGCGGCGTCGCGACCCACCGCCGCGGCCGCGCGATCGCGGGCCGACGCGCCTGCGGGCGAGCCGAACAGTACCCGCCCGGACGACCGCAGCGTGAAACCGACGTCAGGGTAGGAGAGCGCGAGACGGATCACCACCTCGCTGCAGTGCCCAACCTCGCTGGGGGGAGCGCGCATGAACTTGCGGCGCGCGGGCGTGTTGAAGAACAGATCGCGCACCTCGATCGTCGTGCCGCGCGGGCGAGCTACCGGGACGTGCTCCACCACCCGGCCACCTTCGAGGACGAGCCGCGTGCCTGGCTGACCTTCCGCCCCGTCGCAGGTGTCCACCCGCATCCGCGCGACCGACGCGATGGCGGGGAGCGCTTCGCCCCGGAATCCCAGGGTGGCGATCGCGGCCAGCCCGGCTGCGTCCTTCAGCTTGGAGGTGGCGTGGCGCTCGAGCGCCAGGCGAGCGTCGTCACCTTCCATTCCGCAACCGTCGTCTGCCACCCGGACCAGGGCCAGCCCACCCTCCTCGAGGTCTACCTGGACCTGCCTCGCGCCGGCATCGAGCGCGTTCTCCACCAGCTCCTTTGCGACGGATGCCGGGCGCTCTACCACCTCGCCCGCGGCGATCTGGTTCACGAGCCCCGGCGGGAGGATCTGGATAAGCGGCATGCCGCCTCTACTAGCACGCGCTTCCGACGCTACCCCTCGTCTGCATCCTCCAATTCGCCGTTTGACGCGATGCGCCCAGATCGGTATAGGCCCCAGCATGGCAGGGCGGCGTCCCAGGAAGAAGACCGGCGGAAAGAGCGACAAGGCTTCCGCCCGGAAGCGTTCCGCAAAGCCCGTGATGGGCAACGATCCGTTCGAACGTGGTGCGGCGGTGCGCAGGGTCGCGCCGGTCCCGGTCGCCCCGATCCCGGTCGAGGCCGAAACCTCCGTCCCGCCGGTCCCCCTGTCCCTGCCTTCTCGCCCGGCCGAGGAAGAAGGGGCAGCCGTCCGGGTCTCCACGGCGAGTTCCGACTCTTCCTCCCGCCTCCACGCCCTCGAATCCCGCGTCGAGTCCGCCGCCGCCACGGCCGCCTCCCGCCTCCGCGATCTGGCACGCCAGGAAGCCTCCGGCCAGCACGCGAAGGATCTCCTCGAGACCGTGGCCGGCCTCCTGCCGGTGCTGCGCGAGCGGCTCGGGGCTCTCGCCTCGCTGCGCTCGCTCTTTGCCGGTACCGGGGAGCTCGACGCCTTCGGCATGGACCGAGGGCTCTTCGAGCGCGCGATGCCGGTACTCGAGTTTCTCTACACCTCCTGGTGGCGCGTCGAGTTGCGCCAGATCGAGAACGTGTCGGCGCAGGGGCCGGTCATGCTGGTCGCGAACCATGGCTCCGCCCTGGCCTGGGACGCGCTGGTGCTGCGCCTCGCGCTCCTGCGCGATCATCCCGCCCACCGTGAGCTGCGGCCGCTCCTGGACGAGTATGCGCTCAAGCTCCCGCTGGCGGGCGTCGGCGCGCTGCGCCTCGGCGCCGTGCCCGCGACGCCCGAGAACGCGCTCTCCCTCCTCCGCGAGGGGCGCGCGCTCGCCGTCTTTCCCGAGGGGAGCCACAACGCTCGCCGGCCGTGGACGCAACGCTATCGGGTGGAGCGCTTCGGCCGCGGTGGCTTCGCGAAGCTGGCGCTCCGCACCGGCGCGCCCATCGTGCCCTGCGCCGTCGTCGGCAGCGAGGAGACCAGCGCCCCCTTCGCGCGTACGGGCTGGCTCGCAGACACCCTCGGCATGCCTTTTCTGGCGTCTGCGCCGCCGCTGCCCGGACTACTCGGCGTGATCCCGCTGCCGTCGCGCTGGTCTGTCCGCTTCGGCGAGCCCATCGACACACAGACGGCCGGACCGGGCGCCGCCGACGACTCCTCGCGCGTCCTCGAGCTCACCGAGCGTGCCCGCGCCTCGCTCCAGCAGATGCTCGACGAGGACGTGGCGGCGAGGCGGTCGGTCTACTTGTAGCGTGCTCGCGACGCCCCCTGGCGCGTCCGCGCGCCGTCAAAAACCGTGCTGGCACCACGAGCTCCCGTCGAGCAGGGCGTCGTAGAGCGGGTCCCACCACTCGGGGGACCAACGCCAGTTGGTGTGTTCCGGATCGCCATCGAGGAAGACGTGCAGCAACTCGTGCGACAGGACGCCCGACTCCAGGCAATCGGCTTGCTGAACGTCGATGAGGATCGTGTTGTCGTCCGGCCGCCAGCATCCAGCCGATTCGACGCCCCCGCACTCGACGTGGTCCGTGAAGACGACGCGGATCCCCTCGACCTCGGCTTCTCCCATCCCCATGTAGCCGAGCGACTTGGTGACGGCCGCTCGATAGTTCGTCCGGAAATCTGGCGATTGCGTGACGTGTGCGGCCGACTCGTCCACCACGGCCATGCCGAACAGCTCGGGGTCGCCGGGCCATTGCGTCTTCCCGCCGCACGCCAGGACCGCGAGCCCGAACATCAGAAATCCGTGAGGTAGAAGCCTCCCCTCGCTCGCCCGGAGTCGTGAGGAACGCTCCCTGACCGTCCTCCCGACCATGGAGAAAATATGCGCCGGCCACGTCCGAACTGGAATGGACGGCAACCTATGTTCCGGGCGGCCCGGAGCCTACATGGGGGGACAGAAGGCGCGGTGCCCGAGCCGGGCGCTGTTCCTTCCCGCCCTGAACGGCGGGGCTTGTCGCGCATCCCGGTCAGGAGGAGTTCGCGGCGAAGCGCGACCCGGCCGGGCCCTCCCCTTCGCGGCGCGCGCGCCCGTTGGCGGCCAGGTGCTCGAGCAGGTGGTACACCGTCTCGGGGTCGCTCTCGCCGAGCGCCGCGGCCAGCTCTTCCGCGCTCCGCTGAGCGCCGGAGAGCGCCGCCATGAGGCGCCCCTGCAGCGTCAGGATCGACGCCGCCGCCTTCTTTCCCGCCTCGACACCGGGCTGGTGGTAGGCGTTGACGCCCACCAGCGACGCATAGAGGCCGACCGCGCGCTCGAAGAGCGCGATGAGCGCGCCGACCGCCCGGGCGTCTACCCGCCGCACCGTGATGGTCAAGGACTCGCGGTCGTTCTCGAAAAGGGCGGTGCGCGTGCCCAGCAGGAAGCCGTGCAGGTAGTCGCCCGCGGTGACACCCGGTTCGACCTCCGTCGGCGCTCCGCCCTCCTCGAGCGCGCGCACGAACACGGCGAAGAAGTCGTTGGCGCCGTCGCGGAGCTGCTGCACGTAGGCGTGCTGGTCGGTGGAGCCCTTGTTGCCGTAAACGGCGATCCCCTGGTCCAC
>MEMX01000098.1:5706-5824 GCA_001768075.1 Anaeromyxobacter sp. RBG_16_69_14
CGCTGGCCGGCCAGATCGAGGCGCTTGCCGAGCGACTCCATCACCAGCTGCTGGAGGTAGCGGCTGAACAGGAGCAGCCGATCCTTGTACGGCAGGACCACCATGGCGCGACCGCCCT
>MEMX01000098.1:5830-8462 GCA_001768075.1 Anaeromyxobacter sp. RBG_16_69_14
CGGTCGCGTGCAGCCACGCCAGGGCCAGGAGCGCCGCCGGGTTTCGCGCCGCGTCGTGGTTGCGCGTCGCCGCGTCGCAGAGGCGTGCGCCCTCGAGCAGGGCCTCGACGTCGAGCCCTTGCAGCGCGGCGGGCAGGAGGCCGACCGTGGAGGTCTCGCTGGTCCGCCCGCCTACCCAGTCCCACATGGGGAAGCGCGCCAGCCACCCTTCGCGCACCGCGATCTCGTCCATCTTCGAGCCGGCTTGCGTGATGGCGACCGCCTGCTTCGGGAAGTCGAGCCGCGCAGCGCGCAGTGCGGCCTGCGCGGCCAGCATGCCATTCCGCGTCTCGGGCGTGCCGCCGCTCTTCGACGTCACCACGACGAGCGTCGCGGGGAGGTGCGGGGAGAGCCCGCCCAGCACGCGCTCGAACCCGGCCGGATCGGTGTTGTCGAGGAAGTGCGGAGCCATCCGATCGCGGGAGAGATCGCCGAGCGCGTCGGCCACGAACATGGGGCCGAGCGCAGAGCCGCCGATGCCGATGCAGAGGAGGTGGGTGAAGCGGGGGGCGCCGGGAGGGCGCACGCGGCCAGCGTGCACGTCGGCTGCGAAGGCTTTCACGCGATGCGCCGCATCCTCGATCGCGTGCCGGATCTCGGGCGTGGGCGCCCGCGCGGCGTCGCGCAGCCAGTAGTGCCCGACCATGCGCTGCTCGTCCGGGTTTGCGATCGCGCCCGCCTCGAGCGCGTCCATCGCCTCGAACGCCTGCGCCATCACCGGCGCGGTGCGCTGAGAGAAGTCCGCGGCAAAGCGAATGCGGCTCGGGTCTACCGAGAGCCCCAGCGCAGGGACCTCGCAGAGCTGCCGCTTGTAGCGTTCCCAGAGATCGCGAGCGTTCAAGGTGAGGACCCTCCTGTGGGCTGGAGCGGCTTAGGAGTCTAGCGCCGCTCCGCACATTGCGATCGGCGTCCGAGCAGCCGCCGAACAGAAAACCGAGGAATCGACGCTCGGTTGAGGATGGATCCACCGACCCATGCGGGTGTGGCGGCGGTTGCCCGGACTGTCAGGCGCCCACGCTCGTCTCCACCGGTGGTGCCTCCGCTGTCGTGACGCTGCGATGGGCGTCGCGGACGGCGGCGGACGGCGTGCGCAGATCGCTCACGATCCCCAGGGCCGCCAGCGCCTGCAACACGTAGTACGTCACGTCGATCTCCCACCAGAACCACCCCTGGTTCGCCGCTGACTGATAGTGGTGGTGGTTGTTGTGCCATCCCTCGCCCATCGTGGTGAGGGCGATGAGGAAGCTGTTCCCGGACGCGTCGTTGGTGGGGTAGCGGCGCCGGCCGATGACGTGGGCGAGGGAATTCACGAGGAACGTCCCATGCCACAGCAGCACGGTGGAGACGAAGTAGCCCCAGAGGAGGGCGGGAACGCCGCCGATCGCCCACAGCGCGGCGGCGTAGGCGACGGGCGGCACGGCGTGGAAGCGATCGAGCCAACGCAGCTCGGGGTAGCGGGCGAAGTCCTTGATCCGATCGAGCTTCGTAGCGCTGTAGCGCCTCGACATGATCCATCCCACGTGGCTCCACCAGAAACCGCGCTGCACCGGCGAGTGGACGTCCTCGGGTCGGTCGGAGAAGCGGTGGTGATCGCGGTGGTGCGCGGCCCACCAGAGCACCCCCTTCTGCGTGGTGGTCGCGCCCAGCACGGCGAGCACGAGCTGGAAGGCGCGCCCCGTTCGATACGATCGGTGCGAGAAGTAACGGTGATATCCGGCCGTGATGCCGAACATCCGTAGGTAGTAACTACCGATCGCCAGCGCGAGCAGACCCCACGAGAAGGGACCCAAGACGACGGCACCGAGGGCGACGAGGTGCACGGTCAGGAATGGTATCGACTTCACCCAGTCAATCCGGTCGGCGTCAGCGGTTCGTCTCATGTCTTCCTCTTGATGGATGTCAAGAGAATGGCCGGGCGATGTCATGGTCGCGTCATGGCGCATCGAACGAGCGAGCGCGGGGTTCCCGAGCGTGCGGTTCGAACGGCGAAGACTGAAGAAGATGGGCGCAGGGGGTGCCGCATCGCCCATGGAGACCGCACGTTTTGGATGCGGTGAGTTGGAAGCGCCAAAGGGGGAAGGTGGAGCGCAATGCCCGTGCTGGAGACAGGAGTCGGCGGCGGGGCGAGCGCCGAAGAGCTCAGCCGTGATGCGGCCATCCGCCTCATGGCCGAGGCGCTGCCGCTCGCGGGCTACGGAGGCGTGCGGGCGGACCTGCCCGGATGGGAAGCGCCCGAGGTCATTCATGGCGCCGTGAAGGACCACAGCCCCAGCCTGTTCTGCCTTTTCCCCCGCCCCATTTTCCTGGACGTCATCACGGCGAAGGGCCCCTTCAGCCTGGAAGATCTCGCGAGCCGCTGGCAGCTCTTCGCCAGCGCGGCACAGCTCACCAGCGGTGAGTTTCACGTGGTCGTCCCGCGCTGGGTCGCCGGCCGCGACGGGCGCCAGGCGGCGAAGCAGATCGCCGACCTGGTGGGCGTGCGTATCGGTTACATCTGGGCGATCTGATAGCGCATGCCACATGAACTGACGCTCGAGATGGGGGGCGCGGGGGGAGAGTTCTCCCCTCCGCTTGAGGCGCCGCAAGGCGCCGG
>MEMX01000098.1:8609-8825 GCA_001768075.1 Anaeromyxobacter sp. RBG_16_69_14
CAAGGCGCCGGACATCAGCTCACAGCGGCGGCGGTGACGCTGGAGAATCACATCAACTGGTCGCCGCTGTGATAGCGCATGCCACATGAACTGTCGCTCTAGATGGGGGGCGCGGGGGGAAGAGTTCTCCCCTCCGCTTGAGGCGCCGCAAGGCGCCGGACATCAGCTCACAGCGGCGGCGGTGACGCTGGAGAATCACATCAACTGGTCGCCGCT
>MEMX01000099.1:0-2781 GCA_001768075.1 Anaeromyxobacter sp. RBG_16_69_14
CACCACCAGGTCGGCGGCCACGCGGCCCTCGGTGGAAAGGCCTGTCTTGCCCAGCAGCGCCAGCAGGGCCGGGACGTCGCCGTCGAGCGAGGCGGCGAGATCGAGGCGCGGCCGGCAGAGCTCCTCCACGGTCCCGGCCGCGGCGAGGCTCACCCCGGGTAGCTCCGCGGTGGCCAGGTGCACCTCGAGGCGCGACAAGTCGAGGCTGAGGTCGGCCGCGACGTGCACCTCGTCGAGGGCGACGCTCCTGCCAAGGGCCTCCACCCGCGCGGCGGAGAGCACGACGTCCAGGCCGGCGCGGCGCGCGCCCGTGGGCGCCAGCGCAGCTACCCCGCGCCGTGCCGCGACAGGCGCGGAGCGCACGTCCACCCGACCGACCACCACGCGCTCGCCACCGGGGAGCGTCAGGTCCAACGCGCCCTCGTCCACGCGGAGCTCGTGGACCTCGAAGCTCTGGAGCGCGGGAGGGGGGCACGGCCGGACGGGCGCGCCCGGGGGTGACGGCGGGAGCTTCACGTGAACGCGAGGGCGGGTCACCGTCAGCTTCGCCAGCTCGATCCGACGGCCCAGCACCTGCACGGGCGCGAGCCGCGCGCGAACCGCGTCGGCCGTGAAGACGGGCGCGCCCCCCGGGCCGAGCCGGACGTCGCGCGCGCTGACCTCGAGGCGAAAGGGATCCACGCGGCACTCGGCGAGCGCGAGCTCCACTCCCGCCGCCTGGCGCACGCGCGCCTGGGCCAGCTCGCAGAGCCGCTCGCCCGCCCACGGTGTGCGCAGGGCAACCAAGGCAGCGCCGGCCGTGACGAGCACGGCCACGACGAACGCGAGGGCAACCTTGCGCTTCACGCCCGCGATCATGCCGGTGTTCCGGCGAAGAACCAAGCAATCCAGCGAGCTACTTCGACAGCGATTCGAGATAGCGATCGATCTCGTCGAGGTCGATGCGCTCCGCGCCGTCTCGTGGCGCCGAGCCGCTCGCGGATGCCCCCGCACTGACCCCATTACCGGGGGCGAGGCCCAGGGTCAGGGCGACCCGTTCGATGAGCTTCTCGTCGAGCTCGCTCGCGCGCGCCACGAAGCCCTCGAAGAGCGCGTTGTCGCAGAGCGTGTTGATGAGCCGCGGGGTACCCTGGCTGGAGCGGTGCACGGCGGCGATGGCCGCCGGCGTGAACGGGACGCGCGGCGCCCCCGCAAGGCGCAGGCGGTGACGGATGTAGGCCTCTGTCGCCTCCTCGGTGAGCGGCTCGAGGCGGTACCGCAGCGCGACCCGTTGCGCGAGCGGGAGGTCGAGCTTCAAGTTCTCCTCGATCTCGGGCAGCCCGAAGAAGACGAACGAGAGCAGCTTCCGCTCCGGGACCTCGAGGTTCAGGAGCCCCCGGAACTCCTCCATGATCTCGCGCGTGTCGAGCATCTGAGCCTCGTCGATGAGGACGACGGCCTTCTTCCCGGATTCGTAGATGCGCACGAGCCGCTGGTACAGCTGCGAGAGGAGCGCCAGCTTCTCCTCCGCCGGATTGTCGACCCCGAGCTGCAGGGCGATGCGGCGGAGCAGCCACTGGGCGGTGATGCCCGAGTGGACGATGACGAGGAGCGCCGCCTCGTAGTCGGCCTCCGGAAGGTTGTCGAGCAGGCGCCTGGCGAGCGTGGTCTTCCCCGCGCCGATGTCGCCCACCAGCACGGCGAGGCCCTTCATCTGCGAGACCGCGTGCATGAGGCGCATGAGCGCCTGCGCGTGCTGGCCGGACGAATAGTAAAAACGCGAGACCGGCGCGTTCGAGAAGGGTTCCTGGGAGAGCTCGTAGTAGTCGAGGAAGTTCACCGATCGCCTACAGGTAGCCGATGTTCTTCTTGGGGCTGTTGCGGGGAGCGCCGGCCTCGGGCTCGTCCCTGGGGGGACGCGGCGCCTCGACGCCGGCGGGGGCCCGGCCAGGCCCGCCACCGAGCTGGGCCGTCATCGACTTCACGTCGCGGTAGCCGGCATCCGCCTTCAGGACCTTGTGCAAGTAGTAGAGGGCCGCCTCGGTGTCGCCCGTCTTCACGTAGGCTCCGGCGATCTCGTAGTGCACCGCGCGGCCGGCCTCGGGCGTGAGGTAGTCCGACCGGAGCGCCCGCTGGTAGGCCTGCACCGCGCCGGCGGGGTCGCCCTTCTCCATGTGGCAGAGGCCCATCATGGTGAGGCAGTCGACCTCCTTCTTGCGGTTCTTGCCCGACATCGCCACCTCGAACTCGTGCAGCGCGTCGTCGAGCAAACCCATCTCCTTGTAGGCGATGCCGAGGTCGTAATGCGTCTCCGAGTCCTCCGCCTTCACCGTCTCCGCCACGCCTCTCTTGAACTGGCTGAAGACGTCCTCGACCGAGTACTGGAACTCGTCCGCGGCGGGCGAGCTGGGGGAGGCGTCCAGCTCCTCGGCCAGCTCGCGCCCGATGTCGAAGCTGTCATCGCCCAGGGGGGCCGGGGCAGGGACCTCCGGCTCGGAGACCTCCTCGGAGACTTCATTGACGCAGGGTGCAATGGAGTCCGAGGGCGGGGGCGGCGCGGCCTGGCGCTCGAGGTCGGCCAGCTTGGCGCGGAGCTTCGCGTGGTCCGGGTAGAAGGCGAGCAGGTTCCGGATCGCCTCGCCCGCCTCTTCGAACAGGCCCTGCTGGATGAGGAACTCCGCCTCCTCCAGCTCGTCGCCGAGATCCTCTTCGTCCTCCCCCTCTTCCTCCACCGGCGGAGGTGGGGGCGGCGGCTGAGCGACGGAGACCGCCGGTGGGGCGGGGACGACTGGCCGGGGGCCG
>MEMX01000099.1:2801-3926 GCA_001768075.1 Anaeromyxobacter sp. RBG_16_69_14
GGTCGTGGCGATGGCGGGTGGGGGCGGGGCCACGACGGCGGGCGGGGGCCGGGGCGATGGAGGGGGCGGCGGCGCGGCGGCGACAGGGGGCCCGGCGTTCCGGGCAGCAGCCGGCGGCGCGGCGACGGCCAGGCGGGGCTGAGCTGGAGATCGTGGTGCGGGACCAAGTCCAGGTCCAGGTCTCGCGACGGTGACGGGCGGCGGTGGTGGCGCGACGACGGGGGCCGCGGGCCGGTTCGACGGAGGAGGCGGCGGTCGCGCGGCGGCGGCCGTCGGCCCAGCGCCTTGGGCTGGCGCGGGCGGCGCGCGGACCACTGGTCCCGCTCCCGCTTTAGGTCGCTCGGCGACGAGGGGGGGCTCGTCGGCAAAGACCGGAGGCTCGTCGATGACCGGGGGTTCGTAGGCAATGACCGGGGGCCCGTCGATGGCCGAGGACTCATCGACAATGACCGAAGGCTCGTCGATAACGAGAGGCTCGGAATCCAGCTCGGATGACCCGACCTCCGCCGGATCCTCCTCGACGAGCTCCTCGATGGGGGTGCCTGCGGCGGCGAGGGCGATGTCGTCTGCCTCCTCCGACGTGGGCAGCTCGACCTCGAGGACGAGATCCTCTTCGGCCTCGAGCACCTCTTCCTCGACTGCGGCGTGCGCGGCGCGGCCCAGCGCGGCCAGCTCCGGGTGCCCCGGCGAGAGCTCGCGCAAGCGCGCCACCAGCGCGCGAGCCCGATCATCGAGCCCACGGGCGAGCGCGCCGCGCGCCGCCTTCACTGCCTCCTCGGCGGCGCCCGCCGCGTCGTTGCGCAGCGCGCGAAGCTCCAGCGCCTTCTCGCGCGCGTCGAGGTGGTCGGGGTCGATGGCGAACACCTTCTTCAGATGCTCCAGCGCCTTTTCGTGGAGACCGTACTTGAGGTAGACGTCGGTCTCCGTGAGGAGCTTCGGGATCGCCTCGGGACCGGCGGCCTTCGCGGGGGCAGCGGCTGCCACCGGCGCCGACACGGCGCGCGCAGGCGCTGCCACCGCAGGAACAGGCGGCGAAGCGGTGCGGGGAGGCGCTGGGGTCTGCCTTGCCCCCGGCGGGGGCCCGGCTGCCGGTGTGCGCACCGCCGTCGCAGGCGCAGCGGCGGC
>MEMX01000099.1:3991-4383 GCA_001768075.1 Anaeromyxobacter sp. RBG_16_69_14
AGTTCGCCCGCGCGTCGTCCGCGCGGCCCTTCTCCGCGCAGAGGTGCGCGAGCTCCTTGTACACGGAGACGGTCTTCGAGACCTGGCCCAGGTCCTTGAACGCCTGCGCGAGCAGCGTCAGCGTCTCGAGGTCCTTGGGGTCGGACTTGAAGCAGAGCTGGAGCTTGCCGAGCGCGCGCTTGGTGTCGCCCTTGGCCAGGTAGATGTTGGCGAGCTCGCGCGTGAGCCCGACGTCCTCGGGCGCGAGGAAGGCGACGCGCTCGGCGACCTTGACGTACTCGTCGGCCCGGTTGTTGCGCCTGAGCTGCTCCGCGGCGCGACGCAGGTGTTCCAGCGCGAGCTTCGTCTGCGACTGCTTGGCGTAGAGCTCGCCGAGCTTCACCGCCGAGCCG
>MEMX01000099.1:4414-7794 GCA_001768075.1 Anaeromyxobacter sp. RBG_16_69_14
GCAGCACGTCGAGCAGCTTCGGTTCGTCGCCGGCCTTCTCCGCGGCCGACGCGATGAGCTGCAGCTGCCCCATGGCGTCGGAGAGGATCCCGAGCTGCTGGTAGAGGCCGGCGAGGCGTTCGTTCACCCGCACGTCGTCGGGCGCGAGCTTCAGCATCTGCTTGTAGACGGCGACCGACTTGAGGAAGAAGCCCTGGTCGCTGTAGGCGTCCGCCGCGCGGCTGAACGCCGCGGCCGCGGCCGCGTTGTCGCCCTTCTTCTGCTGGAGCTCACCGACCTTGAGTAGGACTCGAACGTCCTTCCCGTCCTCGGTCAGGATCTTCTCGTAGGCCTTGATCGCCTTGTCGAGCTGCCCCTTCTGAACGAGCTTGGTCGCCTCGGCGATGACTTTGTTCTTGTCGACAGCCATCGGGCCGGGGCGCGTCTCTCGGAGGTTGGCGGGCCGTCGTCCAGGACGAAAGCGCGCGAGACAACCGGGCGCCGCCGAGGGCTCGAGTCGCCACAAGCGTAGTGGAACCAAGGCGGGTCGGTCAAGGCACGGACCAGCAAATCCCACCGGGAGTTTCGCACACTTACATGCAGCGGCGGGGGACGAGCCCCCGCGCTACGGTGTGGGCGATCAGGTACCGGCAGCCTTGCGCTCGACCGGCAGCTCGGGGAGGTCACCCGCCAGGATCTGCGCGACGATGCGGGTGTCGTACCTGCCGGCGCGGAAGCGGTGGTTGGCGAGCACGCGGCGCAGGAAGGGCAGGTTCGTCTTGATGCCCTCGATCACGTATTCGTTCAGCGCGCGGCTCATGCGCTGCATCGCCACCTCGCGCGAGTCGCCCCAGCAGATGAGCTTCGCGACGAGCGAGTCGTAGTGGGGCTGCACCCGGTAGTGCTCGTACGCCATGGTGTCCACGCGCACACCGTAGCCGCCTGGCTGATGGTAGCCGGTGATGTTGCCCGGACAGGGCGCGAAGGTGACCGGGTCCTCGGCGTTGACGCGGCACTCGATGGCGTGGAAGCGCGGCACCACGCTCTCCTGCGTGCGGTCGAGCTTCTCACCGGCGGCGAGCAGGATCTGGAGCCGCAAGAGGTCGAGCCCGTACACCTGCTCCGTCACCGGGTGCTCCACCTGGATGCGGGTGTTCATCTCCATGAAGTAGTAGCGGCCCTTCTCGTCCATGAGGAACTCGACGGTGCCCACGTTGTTGTAGGCGATCGACCTCATGGCCTTGAGCGCCACCTCTCCCATCTCGTGGCGGAGCTCGGGCGTCACGGCGGGGCTGGGCGACTCCTCGACGACCTTCTGGTGACGACGCTGCACCGAGCACTCGCGCTCGCCCAGGTGGATGACGTTGCCGTGCTCGTCGGCTGCGATCTGCAGCTCGATGTGGCGCGGCTCCTCCACGTAGCGCTCGAGGTACATCGAGCCGTCGCTGAAGGCGGCTCGCGCCTCGTTGGAGGCCTGCTCGAAGGCGCGGCGCACGTCTCCGCCCTCCCGCACGATCTTCATGCCCCGGCCGCCGCCGCCCGCCGCGGCCTTGAGGATGATCGGGAACCCGATCTGCTTGGCGATCTCCACCGCCTCCTCGCCACTCTCGAGCACGCCGCGCGCGCCCGGCAAGAGCGGCATGCCCGAGCGCTCCGCGAACTCGCGCGCCGCCACCTTGTTGCCCATGAGCTTCAGCATCTCGGAGCGCGGGCCGATGAACTTCATGCCGAGCTTCTCGACGATCTCGGCGAAGGCCGGGTTCTCCGAGAGGAAACCATACCCGGGATGTATGGCGTCGCAGCCGGTGACCTCGGCCGCCGCCATCACCGCGCGGATGTTGAGGTAGCTGTCCTTGGACGGCGGAGGGCCCACGCAGACCGCTTCGTCCGCGAACCTGACGTGGAGCGACTCCGCGTCGGCGGTCGAGTGGATGGCGACCGTCTGGACTCCGAGCTCGCGGCAAGCGCGGATGACGCGCAGCGCTATCTCGCCGCGGTTGGCGATGAGGACCTTCTTGAACATGGTGGCGCCCTCTGGTGCACCGAACGGTTAGAAATCGTCACGAACTTCTACGCCCCCACCGCCGGGCGGAGCGTCGTCCCCCACCGCGGGGTGCCTCCTCGCTCTTGGTGTAGGGTGGGGGCTCGTCCCCCGCCGCGGGACGTGCACTGCGACGGGGCACATGGCCTCGCCCTACACATCCATTCAGGCCGGCTCGATGCGGAAGAGCACCTGCCCGAACTCCACCGGCGTCGCGTTCGCGACCAGGATCTCGGCGATCTTTCCGGGCATCTCCGCCTCGATCTCGTTCATGAGCTTCATCGCCTCGACGATGCAGAGCGACTGGCCCTTCTTCACGATCGCACCCACCTCGACGAACGGCGGCGAGTCGGGCGAGGGCGCGCGGTAGAAGGTGCCGACGAACGGGGAGGTGACGAGGACGCCTGGCTTCGCCTCCACCTTTGGGGTGGGGACCGGGGCGAGCGCCGGCGCGGAAGCGGGGGTGGGGCCGGGGACGACCGCCGGCAAGGGAATGGGGGCCGCGGCCGCCTGGTGCACCACCTGCGTCACGGGGCCTGCCTGGCCGCGGCGGATGACGATCTGCTGGCCGTTGCGGTCCCAGCGCAGGCTGGTGACGTCGGTGCCCTCCAGCACCTTCACGAGCGCCTTCACCTCGTCGAGGGTGAAGGGCCCGAATACGTCCCCTGCGCGGGCGGGGGTCTCCTTGGTGCGCTCCGCCTGCTCCAAACGCCTCGTCGCCATGGCAATCCTCCTCCTTGGGGGGATCCGGCTAACCGGCCACGCGAGTCAAGTACTCGCCCGTCCGAGTGTCGATCCGGAGCGCGTCCCCTTCGTTGATGAAGAGCGGTACGTTCACCGAGTAGCCGGTCTCGAGGATGGCGGGTTTGGTCGCCCCTGACACCGTGTCACCGCGTATGCCAGGGTCGCACTTCACCACCTTGAGGTCCATCGAGTTCGGGAGCGTCACCCCAATGGCCTTCCCGTTGTAGAACATGATGTGGGTGGTGGTGTTGTCCTTGATGAAGTTCTTCGCCTCGCCCATCTGCTCCTCGGTGAGGAACGTCTGGTCGTAGGTCTTGTTGTCCATGAAGTTGAAGTGGCCGCCCTCCTTGTAGAGGTACTGCATCTCCTTCTCCTCCACGTCGGGCTTGCCCACCACGTCGCCGGACTTGAACGTCCGGTCGATGGTCCGGCCGGTCAGCATGTTCTTGATGCGGGTCCGCACGAACGCCGACCCCTTGCCCGGCTTGACGTGCTGGAACTCGACGATCTCCCAGGGCTCCTTGTCGATCTCGATCTTGAGCCCGCGGCGAAACGCCGAGGTGTCCATGGTGTCGGCCATCTCCATCTCCTGGATCGTGAGGCGGGGGACGAAGCC
>MEMX01000100.1:0-37990 GCA_001768075.1 Anaeromyxobacter sp. RBG_16_69_14
TTCATGTGGCATGCGCTATCACAGCGGCGACCAGTTGATGTGATTCTCCAGCGTCACCGCCGCCGCTGTGAGCTGATATCCGGCGCCTTGCGGCGCCTCAAGCGAGGGGAGAACTCTCCCCCCGCGCCCCCCATCTCGAGCGTCAGTTCATGTGGCATGCGCTATCAGCGCGGCCTTGGCGCGCTTCTCGCGGAAGACAGAGGAAGCGGCTGGCCACGAAGTTGAACGCCGTTCCGGCGAGCACGCCGATGATCGCGGGGATCTGCTTGACAGTCGAGTCCCTCCGGGTCGCGGTGGCACTGCGGTCGACCGCAGATCTCCCCTTCGTGCGAAGGGGTCAAGCCCCAGCCCGGTGTCCAGGGGACAAGGCGGCCGAGGGTGCTGGAGACCAGTCGCCAGCCAGAGCCTGCTTCGGCCGTGGAACTTGGAAAAGTGCCGAAAACGCGGCTCCTCGATCTCGACCCATTGGACGCCAGGGAGCCCCGTCGTCTGGCGCAGCGCCCGGGCAGTCCACGGCGAAACGGCACACCGCTCGCACGCCTCGATCGTCGCGGGCCGGCTCAAGTCCGTGCAAAAGGGTGATGGACAAAAGAGGGAGAAACGAGGCAAGTAAAGCGAGTCACGCCCGATGCGAAGTCCAATACCGAAAACCGACTGGCCGACTCCAGTAAGAACGCCGCGAGATCCGAGGTCCCGCGCGTGGTGGGTGCGATGAGCAAGATCCCTGACTTCGATGAGCAAGATCCCTGACTTCCTCGAGAAGTTCTCCGAAACTGCTGCGCGTCGGAGGGACTGGGCCGCGGTTGAAGCCGCGGACGGCACGCTCACGTACTCGGAGCTGGATCTACTGTCGAACCAGCTGGCGAACCGGCTGCGCGGGCTCGGCGTCGGTCGCGATTCACCCGTGGCCATCTCGTTGCCGCGCGGTGCCGGCGAACTGCTCGCGCTCCTCGCCACCGCGAAGGCGGGTGGTGCCTACGTCCCCCTCGATCCGTCGCACCCGGCCGACCGGCTGCTCGGGATCGTAGAAGACGCGGCGCCTCACGTGCTGGTAGTGCACCCGCAATCGCCGCTGCGCGAGGCGGGGAGCACCGGCGCCCGCGTCGTGGTGTTCGAGGACATCGCGGGTGCCACGGAGGGGCACGCGGCCACGCCGCCGGACGTCCGGTCCGATCCTGAGCAGCTCGCGTACATCCTGTTCACCTCCGGCTCCACGGGGCGGCCAAAGGGCGTGGAGGTGACGCGCGGCGCATTCGGGAACTTCCTTCAGTCGATGGCCCACACGCCAGGGATGTCCGAGGACGCGCGGCTCCTCGCCATCACGACCACCTCCTTCGACATCGCCGGCCTGGAGCTGTTCCTTCCACTGTGGGTCGGAGCGACCGCCGTGATCGCCGACCGGGAGACGGTGCGGGACCCCCGTCGGCTGCGACGGCGGCTCGAGAGCGACAGGATCTCGATCATGCAGGCGACCCCTGCCGCCTGGAGGCTGCTGCTCGAGGCCGGTTGGAGAGGGGACGGCACGCTGCGCATGCTGTGCGGCGGCGAAGCTCTGTCGCCGGCGCTGGCAGATCGGCTGCTCGCGTCGGGGCGCGAGCTCTGGAACATGTACGGCCCGACGGAAACGACAGTGTGGTCGACGCTCGAGCGGATCGCGCCGGGATACGATCGCATCACCATTGGGCGACCCATCGACGAGACGCAGGTCTACGTCCTCGATGAGGACCTGAACCCTGTGCCCGCGGGTGGGGAGGGCGAGATCTCGATCGGCGGACAAGGTCTGGCGCGCGGCTACCGCGGCCGACCCGACCTCACCGCGCAGCGGTTCGTGCAGAACCCTCGCAGCTGCGTTGGCGATCGGATTTACCGCACCGGAGATCTCGGGCGAACGCTCCCCGACGGGCGTTTCGAGTGCCTGGGTCGACTGGACCACCAGGTGAAGATCCGCGGCTTCCGGGTGGAACTGGGGGAGATCGAGACGGTCCTGCGCTCTGTCCCGGGCGTCGCGGAAGCACTTGTCGTCGCGGACGTTCGGGACGACGGCGATCCTCGGCTCTTAGCCTACTACGTGGGTGAGGCGGATCGCGACGCGCTCATCGCGGAGGCCCAGCGCAGGCTCCCGGCCTACATGGTGCCCGCCGCCTATGTCGCGCTGACCGCGTTCCCCTTGAACACGAACGGGAAGATCGACCGCAAGCGGCTCCCCCGGCCCGAGGTGCTGCACCAGGACGGTTCGCCGTACCACCGCCCCAGGACGGACACGGAGACGCGCATCGCAGCTGTGTGGCGGGACGTCCTCGGGCTCGAGCGCGTGTCCGTCGACGAGAGCTTCTTCACCATCGGCGGGACCTCGATGCTCGCCATGCAAGTCGTCGCGCGCATCGAGGAGGAGATGTGCGTGGACGTGTCGCTGCAGGCGTTCTTCGATACCCCTACGGTAGAGGGCGTCACCGCGAGCATCGGGGAGTCCTTCTCGGCGGGCGATCCCATCGTCGTTTGGCTCCGGCGCGGCGCGTCGGAACAGCCGCCCCTGTTCTGCGTATTCGGCGTGAATCTCTACCAGGATCTGGCGCTCGCGCTTGGCGGGGATCGCTCGGTCGTGGGTGTGCACGTGCCGTTCCGATACGTGCCGGGTCGGGAGCGTCCTCCCACGCTGGCGGACATCGCGCTACGCTACCTCGAACTCGTCCGGCGCCTCCAGCGCAGCGGCCCGTACCACCTGCTCGGGCTCTGCTTTGGGGGGATCGTCGCGTACGAGATCGCCCGGAAGCTGGAGGCCATGGGCGAGACGGTGGCCATGGTGGTGGTCCTCGATGCCGTTCTGCCGAACGCCGTCCGCGTGGACCAGGGAAAGCGCCTGCGCAGCTACGCCCTGCAGGCCTGGCGGGATTGGCCAAGAGGGTGGGGGCTGGTGCGAGGCGTACCCAAGACCGTAGGGCGATGGCTCGTCTCGCGTCGACCGGTGCTGGGCGGTCTGAAGTGGCTGGGCGTGGTCGCCAACGCTGCTCACGCCATCTTCCTCCCGGTCAATGGGCCCGAGATGGATGCCGCCGTTGCACGGTTCGCATCGGAAGCGAGCTGGTTGTCCAGCCGCCTGCTCATCGTGCGCGCCACGAAGGAACCCATGCCGACATGGTTGTCGATCGACCCCGACCATGGGTGGGGCAAGCGAGCGGCGGAGGTGATCGTGTGCGATATCCCCGCCAACCATATGGAGATCTTGCGGGAGCCGCACGCTAGCGCGCTCGGTCGCGCGGTCACGGACGTCGCGGAGTCGCGGATGCCCTCGCCTGCGTCGGTCCGGACGACGACCCAGGGGTGTTGAGGGCCGCGGGCGTAGCTTCAAGGACACGAGGCAAGCATGCGGAAGATCGGTCACCGAGCCAGGTGTCGAGGCCACAAGTATTGCACCCGGCTCAACGCGCGAACCCGGACACGAGATCCCGGCAGGATACGCCCGGCGCGAGGGCCCGCATGCAGAGATCGCTCGTACCCGACCCACAGCGGTAGACCGCGTGCAGAACGCCGTCTCCTTCCTGATGAGGATGGAAGCCCGACTCCATCGCATACACGTCAGTGATCCTGCTGGCCACGAATGAGTTTTCCGCAGAGGCGCGGATACGGAACTGCTGGCTCGCGGGCTCGTAGTTCATGAAGTCGAAGCACCGGCCGACGCAAGCTCTCGAGATGAGGTGAGTCGGCGAAATCCGCGCGAGGTTCCGTTCGTGCCAGCCGACGAGAGCGGGGATCCGGCGAGCCCAGACTTCGATCCTCTGCGCGACGCGCTCCGTGAGAAACGGGTGCTCCTCCACCCCGAGATCTGGCACGCAGGCGACGAGCCGCTGGCCGAAAGGAAGGGTGCTGACCAGCGATTCCATCTTGGACTCGATCCGCGCCGCCTTCGCCACGTCCCCGTGCAGCACGCCAAAGAAGCACCCTGCCGTCGCGAAGCCCGCCAGCAAGATGGTCGCTCGCCGCCGGCGAGCGCCGAGTACAGCCAACAGGAGCACGAACGAGAACAGCGACAGGCGCTGAGACAAGAAACCAACCCACGCGCTCTTGGGCGCCATTCGGAAGCTCGACGGAACGAGCGCAATGGCCACCGAGGTGAGACCGTACAGCTGCGCGAGAACACTCCTCCACTGACAGAAGCGATCCGGCCGTCTATCGGTCAGCGCCAATGTCACAAGAAGCGCAACAATCGCGACGGCCGGAGGCGCGTAGCGCCATCCAAAGAGCAGGGCCTGGTCAGCGCCGGTCGTCGATACGAGTTGGAAGAGACTCCAGCCATGCTCATGTGCTGTCGCGAGGACGTACCTCCGAACGCCGTAGAGAGCGACAACCCCACCGAAGAAGAGTAGCCCCTGAGTGCGCGCGCTCGACCTCCCCGCCAGCTCGCGATATGTGACCATCGCCAGAAGCCACAGCGGAGGTATCGGGTGCGCGGTCGCAGCCAAGAGGCCCAGGGCGCATGCTATTGCCAGATGCCGTCGGTCGGCGTCCCATGACAACGCGAGCGCCCATAGGACAACCCCAGCCGAGAGGTAGAAGTTCAGGAGACCGAGCTGGAAGACGTACCCATAGCTCAGGACGGCCAGCCACGGCGCTAGGCAGTAAGGCGGGTAGCGGTGGGCTGCGCGGATGAACCTGAAGGCGCCCCAGAAGAACACCAGGACGACGCCAGCCGTGAGAGCCCGCTCAGCCGTGGAAGCGCCCCACCGCGCCACGAGCCCTGCGAGCACGAGGTCCACCGCCACGTTGGTGCTCTGGTGCACGATCCGGAGGCCAGGCGTCCGCCCGGCCTCGACCAACTGGGCGAGCCAAGCATTGTACAGGTGACTCTGCAGATCTGCAGTGGATACGATCGGGAGCCAGAAGCAGGGAATGAGCAGGAGCGTCGAGATGAGGACGACCAGGCCGAATCTTTCTTTCGACGTCCACAATAGGAGCCCATTCCCGCCCGCGCCATCGGCGAGCTCGAGCGGTGCACCCTACATGAACTGCCGGGCTCGCGCTCCTTCTCGTGCTCCGCTGATTCTCCAGCGGCACCGCCTCCGCTGTGAGCTGATGTCCGGCGCCTTGCGGCGCCTCAAGCGGAGGGGAGAACTCTCCCCCCGCGCCCCCCATCTCGAGCGTCAGTTCATGTGGCATGCGCTATCAGTAGCCGCTGCTTCCCCCCGGCGATCGAGGTGCGGGAACGGTGCGCCGTCTTGCCGTGGACTGCCCGCGCCTCACGCGGCAGCGCGCCCGGGGGGACGCCCAGTCAAGGGGTTGACGCGTTCGGCTTCCCTGCTACGCTCTGGCCGCCTCGTCTCTGTGTCACCGGAGACCTTCGGCCGACCGGCGTGTCACCGCGACCGCGAGGGACTCGACATATGGAACGCGCTCGCCCCGCTGTATCCTCGCCCCCCCTCCTGGTGCGGAACGCTCTCTCCCTGATCGTCCGGGCGCTGACTCGCCGCCTCGCGTGGAGGGCGCCGTCGACTCCGGTGCAAGCGCCGTCGCACGACGCGCCGCGCCCGCGCGGCGACCGCAACATGAACCCGCGCGGTATCGGATTCCTGGAGTTGCTTGCGGAGGACTACCGGACACACGAGCACAAGCTGCTCGAACCCGGGTTCTGGGCCATCGCGGTCCACCGTTTCGGCAACCTACGCATGGACGTCCGGCCCAAGTTGCTGCGAGCGCCGTTGTCCCGGGCGTACTTGCTGCTATCCACCGCGGTGAACTGGACATGGGGAATCGACCTCCCATACACGGTGCGTCTCGGGCGTCGCGTCCGCATCTGGCACCACGGAGGCATCGTGCTCGGTGCGCGCTCCATCGGCGACGACGTGCACATCCGGCAGAACACGACGTTCGGCGTGCGAAGCCGGCAGGCCCTGGAGAGCATCCCCATCATTGGCGACCGCGTCGACATCGCCGCGGGCGCCTGCGTCGTAGGCGCGGTGACGGTCGGGGATGACTGCGTCATCGGACCGAATTCCGTCGTGCTCCGGGACGTTCCTCCCGGCTCGACAGTGATGGGCGCCCCGGCGCGGCTGGCGACCTTCGGAGCGGGGGATGCGCCCGGCGCGGGCGCCACCACTCGGACGGACGACCGAGGGCGCGGAAGCGTTGGGCCCCCGGGCTGAGCTGCCAGAGCCACCGCGGGAGCCGAACCATGCGCAGAGAGCGGAGCGTGCCACGCTGCGTCGCGTCGCAAGGCACCGAACGGCGCGACCGGGGATTCAGGCTGACCCGCGTCGGGGCCTCGACCCTGGATGGTCCCCGCCCAGCCGCACCCGCCCTTCAGTTGGTGACGGTGAAGGCACCGCAGGTCGTGGTGACGGTGGCAGAGAGCTGGGCCGTGCCACCCTGCGACGCCGTGACGGTCTGCGGATTCACGGCGACCGAGACGATTCGCTCGGTGACCGTCACCGTCGCGGTTGTGGTCTTGGTCGTGTCGGCCTGGCTGGTCGCAACAACGTGATACGTGCCGGCCGTCGCGGGCGCGGTGTAGACACCCGTCGTGCTGATGCTCCCACCCGTCGGGCCCTCGAGCGTCGACCACGTCACGGCGGTGTTGGACGTGCCGGTGACCGAGGCCGTGAACGTATAGGTCTGGCAGGCATCGACGTCGGCCGTGGCAGGGGAGAGGGACACGGCGACCGCGGCTGGGGCAGGGGTAGGGGCGGGGGCTGGAGGCGGCGTGCTCGCGGTCACGGTGGCGGTGTCGCTCTTGGCAGGATCCGCGTGGCTCTGGGCGATCACGTGGTAGGTGCCGGCGGTCTGCGGGGCGGTGTAGAGGCCCGCGCTTGTGACCGAACCTCCGGCGGGGCCCTCCTGGACCGACCATGTGACTGCTTTGTCGGTCGACCCGGTCACGGTCGCCGTCAGCTGCGCCGTCTTGCCCACCGTGATGGACGAGGTCTTCGGGGTGACCGCGACGGCGACGGTGGTCGTCCCCTGAGTCGAATAGACGCTGCTGCGCCACGACCCGCCGCACATCTCGGAAGGATTTGCCGAGCACTTCGTGTTGCAGTCGCTGTCACTGACCAGGTTGTAACCTAAAGTGTTTCCAGCCCAGCACTCGCCGCTGTACTGGAGCCCTGCGTACGCGAGGTTCTTGGCCTTGGCTGCCGCCACGCAGGTCTCGACCGTCGCGTTCGACCAGCCAAGCTGGGTGGGCAGCGCGCGGGTGGAGCTGTCCGTGTAGCAGCCCACATACTTGGCCGCCGGTGCCGGAGGAGTGACCGCTGCGGCGGAGTAGACGCTATTGCGCCACGACCCACCGCACGTCTCGGAAGAATTTGCCGAGCACTTCATGTTGCAGTCGCTGTCACTGACCAGGTTGTAACCCAGGGTGTTGCCGGCCCAGCACTCGCCTCTGTACTGGAGACCCGCGTATGCGAGGTTCTTGGCCTTCGCTGCCGCCACGCAGGTCTCGACCGTGGCATTCGACCGGGCCAGCTGGGTGGGCAACGCGCGGGTGGAGCTGTCCGTGTAGCAGCCCGCGTAACCAGCTGCAGACAGGGCGGCGGAGACACCATCCGGTGCCCCCCCGGACACGGGACCACCGCACGCAGCGAGGGCGCCGGACAGGGTGACGAGCGCTAAGACTAAGAGATACCGTGACTTGTGCATCTTTTTAACTCCACGGTTTGTTCGCCGGATGGCGCGGCTTGGGGGAGCAACTCTATTGTGACGCCAGCGACCAGAAGGCGCCGACTTCAGGAAGGCCGCGGGACGGTGTCGGAACTCCTGTATCCCGTGACATGGGTACACGATGGCAGACTGCTCGGGTGCGTCTCAAGACCTGCGCGTAGTGAATCTGCGCGAAAAGCACGACATCGGCGCCATTTCCTCGGTCCGCGGACCGATCCGATGCTCATGCTGGAGCGCGATCCGACGACACGACCGGAACTCGCTCCCCGCCCAGTGCGCATTGCGCAGGCCTGGGACGAGATCCCTCCCCACGATGAGGACAGATGGACGTAGAATCTTGGCTCAACCGTCCGGTACAGTGGAGCTGGGCAATCACCAGGATTTCAAACCGTTCGAGCCGAGATCGACAGGCTCGCGCCAGGCCCCGTTCGGGGCATGTGGAGTGAATTGACCCTGATGCATGGTCTTGAACCTCGCCCACCATTCCCGATATGGAATACAGAACATGACGTCGCGCCAACACACCAGTCCTGCGCCTCTCCTCGCTGCAGCCGTCGTGGCCTGCGGTCTCTCGTGCAAGGGGCCTGGCAATTATGTCTGGGTCGACGCCTACGCGAGCGCAGGCGAACCCGAGCGGTCGTACGTGATCGCCCCGGGCGACCTGATCCAGGTCAGGGTTTTCAACCAGGAGCAACTGTCAACGCGGGCGCGTGTTCGCGGCGACGGCAAGATCTCGCTCCCGCTCGTGAACGACGTAGGCGCTGCTGGGTTGACGCCCGGGCGGCTAGCAAAAGACCTGGAGGTGCGCCTGACAGACTTCGTCAAGACACCGCTCGTCACGGTGTCGCTGGAGGAGACGCGGCCACCCAACATCTACGTCATCGGCGAAGTGACGAGACCGGGCGTGTATCCGCTCGAGACGGCACTCGGCGTGCTCACCGCGCTCGTCAACGCCGGTGGGCTGACCCAGAACGCGAGATCGGACCGTGTCTTCGTGCTGCGCCAGGGACCGCCCGAGACGCGAATCCGCTTCACCTACGACGCCCTCGTTCGCTTGGAGGGCAAGGCCACCACCTTCCGGCTGCGCCCAGGCGACGTGGTCGTGGTCGAGTAGCGGCATGCCCTCCACCGCTCTTGCCGCCGGCCTCTTGCTCGTTCTGGGTCAGTTACCGTGGGAGATCGGGCTCCGCAGCGAGGCGCGTGGCTTCACGGATAGCGCGGGAGGAGCGGGTGACCTTCAGCTCGATCCGCGGGTCACGCTAGGATACGAGACCCGCGACCTCGTCGTCCACGCGCTCTACAGCCCGGAGCTGGTCCTGCGGCAGCCGCGCTCCCGGGGGGCATTCGATCACCTCCAGGCAGGAGCCCTGCTGGGATCTCTGCGCCTCCATCGCGATACGAGCCTCCGCGCAGAGCAGACTCTTTCGGTTGGCTCCACCAGCCTGTCGTGGCTCGCGCTCTTGCCCGACGAGCCGCCGCCATTCACCACCCGCGACGCGAATGCACCGAGCGTGGACATGCTCAACGAGAGTTCGTCCTTGTCGGTCGATCAGGTGATCACGCACCGCATCCACGCCAGCGGAACGGCCCGCTATGCGATCGCCGGCGGTTTCGGAGACGGCCTTCGAACCCTCCCGCGCACCAGGACGGCGGAGCTCCGCGCTTCGGGGTCGTGGATCGAGCGCAGCGACGCCTTCTCCCTCGCTGCCGGAGGCAGTCGCGGGTGGACCTCAGCAGCCTCGGCCAGGACCTGGCTGCTCGACGCTTCAGGCGTGTGGCGGCACGCGTTCACGCCTGCCAGCGAGAGTGCGCTCGGGGGCGAGGGGCTTCCGCGCCTGGAGGAACGCCCGCAGCCACGTTACGAAACGGAGCTTGCCGCCGGCGCGGCGGTCCTGGGAGGAAGCGCGGGGGCGCAGCACGGGGTCGTCCCCATAGCGGTGGTCGCGCTGCGCCGCGACGAGCCGACGCTTCGCGCGGGCGCCTACGGCGCGCGGGTCCTCTTGCGCTACGCTCCCGTCATGGATGTGACCACTGGTGCACTCACGCCGCGTTACGAGACCTCCGCCTTGGCCAACTTGCGGCTCGGGAGGCAGCTGGTTGCCTTTGCAGGCGGGGGTGTCGCCGTGGCGCCCAGCCCGCCCCCTCCCCTTCCCACCACGCTCGCCCAGGGCGCCCTTGGCCTGACCTACGAACCCGTCGCTGACGTGAGCATCTCAGCCGCCGCGCGAGTCGCGAGGTTGCCGGACGTCGAGTGGGCCGGAGTGGTGACGACCACCGTGGTCCAGCGCGGCCGCTTCTGAGGTCGACGGTAATAGGGAGTTCGGCAAATGCGCAACTACGGATCTCAGCTGGATTTGCCGGGCTACGAGGGCGACGGCGCGCCGGAGCCGGCGCCCGGGCCCTCGCTGCCCGACTGGGGTAGGCTCGTGCTGGGTGCGGTCTGGCGCCGCAAGGCTCTCGCCGCGGCAGTATTCCTGCTGGGTGTCACTGCTTCAGCGGTGTATTATTGGCTGAGAACTCCGCTCTACCATGTCGAAACCAAGATCCTGGCACAGCGACAGCAGACGCTGCCGTCCATCGTGCGACCTGGGGGACCAGACGAAGCGCCGACGCGCTCGGCCCACGAGCTCGTGCACCGGCGCGAGAACCTGATCAACCTCGTCAAGCAGACGAACCTCTTCGTCGGACCCGGCACCGCCACCTCGAAGAGCTGGCTCGAGCGGATCACGTCGCCTTCCACCAGTCCTTCTCGAGAGGACGAGGACCCTCTGAACGCGCTCGTCCTCGAGCTCGATCGCGCGCTCGTGGTCACGACCGCAGAGGGGGTCATCACGATCGAGATCGACTGGCCCGATCCCCAGCAAGCCTATCACCTTCTTCAGACAGCCCAGGAGAACTTCCTCGAGGCGCGCCACCTGCAGGAAATCACGGTGATCGACGACGTGATCTCCCTTCTGCGGGGGCGCGCCGCGACGCTCGCCGCGGACCTGCAGAAGGTCATCGAAGAGGTACAGCTAGGAGTCGTCCGCGGCGGCGACGGCTCCCCACGCTCGGCGGCGCCGCGAGCGGGGACGAGCGAGGATCTGGCGCAGCTCAGGGCGAAGATCGACGCCAAAGAGCGCGCCATACTGGACGTCGAGGAGTTCCGCCGGCGGCGCTTGGCGGATCTGCAAGCCCAGCTCGACGAGAAGCGGGGGGTTTACTCCGACGCCTACCCGAGCGTGGTCAGCCTGCGTCAGGACATCGAGGCGCTCACGGGGGAGTCCCCTCAGGCCGCACGACTTCGCGAGGACGAGCGAAAGCTGCGAGCTGAGTACGCGGCACGCCTCGGCGAAGCGGGCCAGCTGCGCGCGCCTGCCCCGCTGGCCCCCGCGCCGCGCCGCGGCACCGACGCCTCGCTCGAACAGAACGAGCGCGTGCGGGAAGCGCGGCTCCAGTACCAGCAGATGCTGGAACGCGTGAACGTAGCGCAGCTCGAGCTGGACACCGCGCGCGCCGGCTTCAAGTACCGCTATACGATCGTCTGGCCCGCGGAGGTGCCCACGAAGACCTCCAGCCCAAGACCGCTCAAGACTTTCGGGCTGGGGATGATCGTATCGCTGCTGCTCGCTCTCGTCGCGGCCGTCGCGCCCGATCTGCGGTCAGGCCGGGTCGTGGAGCGCTGGCAGGTCGAGCGCACCCTCGACCTTCCGGTGCTTGCCGAGGTCAACCCAAAGTGAGCAACGCCGGAGTGGGTCGGCTTCCCTGCGTACTCCCGCCGCGCCCCCCGCCATCGAAATCGTCGCGCGACTCGACAGGCTCGCTACGATCTCACCGGTCGTGCCCAGTGGGCTTCTGGTGCAGGTGCTTCACCCTCCTCGCGATGGACTCGGCGATCGGCTCGAACGCTTCCTTGCTGCGGACGATACTGAGGTGGTCGCCGGGCACGCTCTCGACCTCCAGGCGCCTAAACTCGCTCGCGTCCCAGCCGTTGCCGGCGACTCCGTTGTCGTCGTCCGCCGCGCAGACGAGCAGGGTGTCCACGTCCAGAAAGGGCGGCGCGTGGCGCCGCCCGACCAGTTCGTACATGCCGAGGACATAGCGCGAGCGATCGGCGATGGGCACCCTGCCCCTCCTCACGAGTTCGAGCTCCGCGCGAGCGATGTCGCGAAGGAGGCCGGCCCCGTCGATGGCATGCCGCACAGACCGGCGCACCCGCCTCAGGCCTGGAGGAAAGGGGTTCTTGAAACACCGGGGATGCGCTGTGTCGATGAGGACGAGAAGATCGACGGGGAGCCCCGCCCTCCGCAACAGGTACGCGACCTGGTGCGCGACGAGCCCGCCAAAGGAATGCCCTGCGATGATGCAGGGTACCCCCTTCTCCGCCGCCATCCATTCCGCATGGCACTGGCCGGCCAGCGCCTCGACGGAACGAAGCCGGATGCGTTCCCCGTCCGAGCCCTGGTGCGCGTAGCCGTAGATCGACTGCCCGGCCGGCAACAACGGTGGCAGGAGATCGTTGCCGAGGTCGCCGTGGATGAGTAGCAAGGGGAAGCGCCCGTCACCGCGGCGGAGGGGGAACAGCCCGCGAAAGTCTCCCAGAGCCCCGGTGCGTGGCGATGGCGCCACCTCGCGATGAGCTCGAGCTGTTCGCTCGCGAATCGCCGCGGCGAGCTTGTCGACGGTGTTGAACTGGGAGAGCTGCGCGAAGCCGATGGTGATCGCGAACCGCGCGGTGAGGACCTCGGCGAGCTGGACCAGGAAGAGCGAGTCAAGGCCCAGGCTCGAGAAGGGCAGTGCGGGATCCAGGGCCTCTCGCGCGATCCCCGACCTGTCATGGACGAGATCGACGAGCTGGTCGCGGAGATCATCTGCGCTCGCAGCCGCGCCGGCGCCGGTGGCTGGTCCGACCCTTTCGGCGTCCGCGAGCGGCTGCCTGGTCGCGCGGCGCGCGGCGGGGGCGTCCTTCCAGTACCGCTGGCGCTGGAACGGATAGGTGGGCAGCGTCGGAGCGGCCGTCCCGGGGTCCAGATCGCCCAGCAGATCCACGTCGATCCCGCAGGCCCATAGCTCGTTCAACCCACGCTGCAAGCGTTCCGGCGCCCAGCCCGCCGCGTCGCGAGGTCTCCCCAGGAGCGGGAGCGCGCGCTGCCTCTTCGGATTGCGAAGTCGCGCCCTGACGAGGGTGGTGAGGCTGTCACCCATGCCCACCTCCAGCGCGACACAGCACGGCTCCTCGAGCAGGGTCGTGACAGCGGCGTCGAACCGCACCGGCAACCGCGGCTGCGCTGCCCAGTAGTCCGGGCTCGTGACCTCCCCGTCGAGCATCCACTTCCCCGTCACGGGCGACAGGAGCGGGCGGTCGGGTGCGTGCCAGCGTCGCGCCGGGAGTTCGCGGCGCAGGCTCTCGACAACCGGGTTCATGAGCGGCGAATGAACCGCGACGTCGATGGGCACGGCTCGAGAGACGACGCCATCGGCAGCGAGCCGAGCTGCGCACCTCTCGATGGCTTCGGGGCGCCCACTGAGGAGGCACAGCTGCGGTCCGTTGACGCACGCGACCGCCACCTCGCCTTGCAGGTAAGGAGCGGCGTCTGCCTCCGACAGGCGCGCGACGAGAGCAGCTCCGGGACCGGTCTCTTGCATGAGCTGCCCGCGGCGATGGACCGCCCACAGCGCGTCCTCCGCCGTGAGCACTCCGGCGAGGTGGGCACCCACCCACTCCCCGAGCGAGTGACCGACGAAGCCGTCTGCCCGCACCCCGCGCGACTCGAGCCACCGCGCCAGCGCGACGTCCACGCAAAAGACCGCCAGCTGCGCCTTGGCGTTGTCGCGGCGCAGGGGCTCCGCGTCGGCGCTCGGATCGGTGGCCCAGCCCAGGAGGTCGAAGCCGGCGAGCTCAGAGGCGGCGCGGGCCAGCGGCTCGAAGTACCCGCGGAGACCCGGCTCCTCGGCGAGCGGGCGCGCCAGCGCTCCCGCGTGCAGGCTACCCTGGCCCGGGAATGACATCACCAGCTTGGGGCGGCCTTCGAGCGCCGTCTCCGTGTCCCATCGCTCGGGGTCCCGCAGCGCAGAGCGCGCGTCTGCCCAGCTGACCACGCGGACGGCGCGTCGATGCGAGAAGAGCTTGCGCCTCTGCTGGAGCGCGCACGCCACCTCGGTGAGCGGCCGCGGCGCCTGCCCACCTCCGCACTGCGCATCCACCCAACCCGCGACGCGGCCGGTATACGCGTCGAGCGCCGCGCGGCTGCGGGCCGACAGGAGCAACGTCGTCTTCTCCGGAACATGCAGATCGCAGGCGCCTTCGGGATCGACCGGGGCCTCCTCCAGGACGACATGGGCATTGGTGCCGCCGATGCCGAACGAGCTCACTCCTGCGCGACGCGGGTGGGGCCCTTCGGGCCACGGCCCTGTTTCACGGTTGACGAAGAACGGGGAGTCCTCGAGCCGGAGCTCCGGGTTCGGACGCTCGAAATGCGCGGTGGCAGGGAGCCGTCGATGGCGCAGGGCGAGCACCGCCCGCATGAGGCCCGCGACCCCCGCAGCAGCGTCGAGATGCCCGATGTTGCCCTTGACGGACCCGAGACAGCAGGACTCCTTTCGCGTCGCCTGCCGGAACGCGAGCTTGAGCGCCTCGACCTCGATCGGATCCCCCATCGGCGTCGCCGTGCCGTGCCCCTCGACATAGCCGATCGTGCCTGGGTCCACCCCGGCCAGCGCCTGGGCAGTCGCGATGACCTCGGCCTGCCCCTTCACGCTGGGCGCGAAGTAGCTCACCTTGTCGTGCCCGTCGTTGTTGACGGCCACCCCGCGGATCACGGCCAGCACGGGGTCTCGATCGCGGCGAGCGTCGGCGAGCCGCTTGAGCACGACCGCGCCCGCTCCGTTGCCGAACACGGTGCCGCAAGCGTTGGCGTCGTACGGCCGGCAGATGCCGTCGCGGGACTGGATCGCACCTTCCTGGAAGAAATACCCGGTCCGCTGGGGGACGGCGATGCAGACCCCTCCGGCGATGGCCATGTCCGTCTCGTAGCTGGACAGCCCCTGCACGGCGAGGGCGACGGCCACGAGCGAGGTGGAGCAGGCCGTCTGGACGTTGATGGCCGGACCGCGCAGGTTCAGCTTGTAGGCAGTGCGACTGGGCAGGAATGCCGGATCGCTCTGCACCAGGAGGCCGAAGGACTGGGCCCGTCGCATGCGCACGAACTCCTCCACGGCCGCGCGGTCGGGGAGGAGATTGTGATGCAGGTACGTGTTCGGAAAGCTCCCGGCATACACCGAGACCATCTGCTGGTGCCGGTCGTGCGCGTAGCCCGCCGCTTCGAGCGCCTCCCAGGCCACCTCGAGCCAGACGCGATGCTGGGGATCGAGCTGCGCTGCCTCCACCGGGTTGACGTCGAAGAAGTCCGCGTCGAAGTCCTCGATACCTTGCAGTACACCTCGCGCGCGGACGTACTGCTCGCCATCACGCGGCCCGTCCAGGTCCGAGTCCTCGGCGCCGTCGTCGGCATCGAAGCGGCTGATCGTGTCCCGCCCCTCGGCGATGACACGCCAGAAGGCATCGAGGTCCTCTGCGCCGGGAAAACGCCCGGCCATCCCGATGATGGCGATGTCCCTGTCTTCGGAGGATTCGGTGGTCATGCAGATCCGGGTTCGATGACGACATCGACCGTGCGTGGAGAGGTGGGGGCGTGGCGCGGCGTCCGCGCTCGGGCGTGCTCGGCCGCGATCTGGGTGGAGAGGAGGAAGCAGAAGACCATGTTGTCGCGATAGCCGAGGCGCGCGGGCACCCCGCGAGCGAACTTGGCCGTGAAGCGCTGGACCATCCGCGCGTCGAACAGACCTACGGACTCGATCGCCCGCGGGTCGAGATGCTCCTGCGCCAGCGGGCACAGGCGGCCCCCGGGGAAGAAGGCCTTGAGGTCGGGTGCCTGGTACGGCTGCTTTGGGCGGTCGACGATGTCCGGTGGAAGGTCGTCTCGAAAGGCCTCGCGGAGCAGGTGCTTGTGCGAGAGCAGCGGCAGCTTGAAGTGATCGGGCAGCTGGAAGGCCCATTCCACCAGTTCGTGGTCGAGGAACGGGTAGCGGCCCTCGACGCCGTTCGCGAGCGACATGCGGTCTGCCTGGCAGGACAGGAGGTACCCTGGCAGCAGCGTTTGCATCTCCAGGATCTGGTTGCGCTGCAGCAAGGTGAGGCCGGATGCGTCCGGAGGCAGGAGCGCCCGCACGCGCTCGAGCAGGGCCTCGCCGGTCAGGCTCGCCTGGTGCTCCGGGCGCATGTAGGTCCTCAGGATCCCGTTGTTGTGCACGCGGAAGTTGAGGCCGCCGAGCGCGTTGTCGTACGTGTCCAGGAAGCCCTCGTAGAACATACGCATCAGGCCGAACTGCGCGCTGTCGCGGTAGTGAGCGAGGTGCGGGTAGAGCGTCCGGATGAGCTGCGGGCGCATCCTGGACTGCGGAAACCTCGCCCAGAAGCGCAAGAGCTTCAGCTCCTTGAAGGAATCGTAGCCCCAGAGGATCTCATCCGCCGCCTCGCCGGTCAGCACGACGCGTATCCCGCTCTCGCGGACGTGCCGCGAGAGGAGCAACAGGGGCACGGGCGCCGTCCGGAAGACCGGACGCTCTCCGTGGAGGATGGCTCGCTCGAAGTTCTGCTCGATGTCCGCGTCGCTGACGGTCAGCGTGAAGGGCTCGGTGCGCAGCCTGGCGGCCATCTGGACCTGATACCTCGATTCGTCGTAGGCAGGGTCCGCGAAGGCGATGGAGAAGGTCCGGAACTTGTCGGTGCGCAGCCGATCGGTGAGCAGCGCGATCACGGACGAGTCCACGCCCCCGCTCAGGTAGTTGCCGACCGGCACGTCGCTTCGCAGGCGCAGCGCGACGGCGTCGCTCAACTTCTGTCGAAGCAGCCGCTTCGCTTCGTCGAAGGTCGCCGGCACCGGCTCGCGCGAGCCCTCGCCGAGGCGGTAATACCGCACCGTTCGCTCGGGAGCGGAGGGCCCCGGAGTTCCAAAAAGCACGCAGGTTCCTGCCTCGACCGAGCGGATGTCCGCGTAGACCGTGCGGTCCTCGAGCGTGTTCCACAACAACCCGTGCTCGAGCACGTTGGCAGGCTCGAGGCGCCGCCCGAATCCCGGCACCGCGTCGAAAGCCTTGAGCTCGGACGCGAAATAGACCCGACCCCTATGTGACGTATAGTAAAGCGGCAGGATGCCGTAGCGATCGCGCGCGGCGACGAGCCGCCGCTGGGTGGCATCCCAGTACAGGAAAGCGAACTGACCGTTCAGCCGCGGCAGGGCGTCGAGACCCCAGCGCTGCAGGGCCCGCAGCAGCACCTCCGTGTCGCTCCTCGTGTGAAAGCGCTCGCCGAGCCCCTCGAGCTGCCGCCTGAGCTCGATGTGGTTGAAGACCTCGCCGTTGTAGCTTAGCGCGTCTCGCCCCGCGTCATGCCCCGCCTCTCGCCCCGCTCGCCCGATCACGAGCGGCTGGTGTCCATCCGTCACGTCGATGACGGAGAGGCGAACGTGCCCGAGGGCCACGCACGGATTGACGTAGGTGCCCCAGGCATCCGGCCCGCGATGGGCGATCGGGCCGAGCATGAAGGCGAGCTGTTCGCGGCGCTCGGCCAAGGACAAGTCACTGCCGAGGATGCCGGCGATCCCGCACATGAGCTACTCTCCCCCCGCAGTTCGCTCCTCGGCGAGGCCTGTGTGCATGGTATACCGCTGGCGGAGCGCGTGAAGTACCGTGCTCGCGGTTCGTCACCCACACGGCGTTTTCTCCGCGTCGGACCAGCAACTTCGACCACGCGACGGGTACAGCACGATCATGTCTTCGACAGCCTGCACCATACCTCCGATGCCGCAGCACGAAGATGCGCACGCAGCGTCCCAGATCGACGAGGTGCGTTCGGCGCTGCTGGCGTTCGTGACGCGCAGCTTCATGGTGAACGAAGCGGACATCGACCGTGACCGGTCGCTCATTGACCAAGGGGTCATCGACTCCTTCGGGCTCGTCGAGATCACCGCCTTCATCTTCCAGCAATTCGCGGTGGAGGTGCGGGAGGAGGACATGACCCGCGAGGCGTTCGGATCCTTGAACAAGATGGCCAGGTTCGTCGCCCGGCGAATGCGAGAGCACGCGTGAGCTCCGCACGCTGCACGCGGTGTGTGCTGTCGTCGTCCTTCCCGGGGCTGACCTTCGACGGCGAGGGCGTGTGCAGCTTCTGCCGCGGCGAGCTCATGCTCACGAGCGAGGAGAGCGCCGTCGAGCACGCACGCCGGCAGGTGGAGCAGCTCTTCGCCGTGCGGACCCGTCCCTACGACGCGGTCTTGTGCAACAGCGGGGGCAAGGACAGCTCGTACACGCTCAAGCTCGCCGTCGAAAAGTACGGGCTCCGGGTACTGTCCTTCACGCTCGACAACGGCTTCATCTCCCCGAAGGCCTTCGAGAACATACGCTGCGTGGTCGACGCGCTCGGCGTGGACCACCTCACGGTCCGGCCATCCATGCAGATCCTGCGCCGGATCTTCAAGGCGGCTGCGCTCTTGCCCATCTACCGCGACAAGACGCTCACCCGCATCTCGGCGGGTTGCAACGCGTGCATCTCGATCGTCAACACCACGGGGCTCCGCCTGGCCCTCGAGAAGAGTGCCCCGTTCATCCTCGCCGGCTTCACGCTCGGTCAGATCCCGGCCAACGCCATCGTCTATCGCAACAACTTCAGATTCCTGGCCGAGAGCCGCGAAGAGAGCCTCGGGCGGCTGCGAGCCGCGGTCGGCCGGGAAGTCGACGAGTACTACGGGATCGGCGACAGCCTGCTCGATCGCGCAGGCCCGTCCCCGCACAACGTCAACCTCCTCTGTCTGGAGCGCGTCACCGACGAGGAGATCGTCCAGGCCGTACAGGTGCTCGGGTGGCAGCGCCCGAAGGACGTGGATGGCTGCTCGTCCAACTGTCAGCTCAACACGTTCAACAACCACGTGCACCAGCGCCGGTTCGGCTACAGCCCCTACGAGCTCGAGCTGAGCCACCTGATCCGCAAGGGGCTCATGAGCCGCGAGGAAGCACTGGAGAAGATCGCGGACCAGCCGCTGGAGCAGCTGGCGGCGATCGCCTCGCGCCTGGAGCTGAGCCCGCCGGAGCGCGTGGCCCTCTGGATCCCGCCGGGCCGACCGCCAGCGTGACCAGCGCGCGGATCTGCCTGCGGCGAAGCGTCGGGGCCGCCGTCGTGTCGCTGCTGGCCGTGCTGACCGGCTGCCGCGGCAGAACCGCTCCACCGTCCGAGCAGGTGCGTGCGCTCGCCGCGCAGATGGCGCCAGGGAGGTTCGAAGGAGCCGGTCGCGCTTACGCGCTCCCGTACCGGCTCTTCGTCCCCAGGGGTTACCAGGCGAGCCGTGCCTACCCGCTGGTGCTCTACCTGCATGGCGCGAGCGGCTCGGGCGACGACGGCGTGGCCCACCTCTCGTCCGACGTCGCCGCCCTCGTCTCCGAGCGCGTGCAGGCGCTCAGCGCTGCGTTCGTGCTGGCCCCGCAGTGTCCGCGCGACGACGAATGGGTCAATCGCCACGACCGACCGCCCTTCGCGAACTACCTGCAGGCGAACGTGCCGGAGAGCGACGCCTCGAAGATGACGTTCGAGGTGCTGGAGAGGGTCCGTGCCCGGTACAATGTGGACCCGAGCCGCCTCTACGTGACCGGGCCGTCGATGGGCGGCTCGGGCACCTGGGACTTCATCACCCGCCACCCCGGGGTCTTTGCGGCCGCGGTCCCGGTCACTGGCGTGAACGACCCTTCGCGCGCCCCGGTCATCGCCGGCCTCCCGATCTGGGCCTTTCACGGCTCGCGCGACGCCATCTCGAGCGCGGCCAACACACGTGCGATGGTGGAAGCGCTGCGCCGGCTCGGGAGCCCGGTGAGGTTCACCGAGTTCGAGGCGGTGGGCCACGACAGCTGGACCCACGCCTACGCCAACCTCGAGCTGTACCGCTGGCTGTTCGCACAGCGAGGCCGGGTCGATCCCCGGCGCTGAGCGCGCTGCGCCAGACCGGAGGGGAGAACTCTCCCCCCGCGCCCCCCATCTCGAGCGTCAGTTCATGTGGCATGCGCTATCAGTCAGTTGCGGCGTCGCGCAGGGGGGGTCGGGCGGAGGGCGCGGCGGTGCTCGGCCCGCAGCCGTGCCGTCGCCAGCGGGTCGACCGGGTCGGCGGAGAGGTCGGCGCGTGCACCCAGGTGGACGGCCAGCGCCTCGATGGTCGGGTGCTCGAAGATGCGGACCAGGGGGACGTCGGCGTCGAGGCGCTGGCGGATGCGGCCGATGAGCTGAGCAGCCATGAGGGAGGTGCCGCCGGCCTCGAAGACGTTGTCGCGAAGGCCCATCTGCTGCACGTCGAGGAGCTCCCGCCACTGGTCGAGGAGCCACCCCTCGATCGCGTTGCGAGGAGAGGCGAGCTCGGCGCCGACGGAGATGATCGACGGCGGCTCGGGGAGGGCCTTGCGATCGACCTTTCCGTTGGCGTTCAAGGGCAGCCGGTCGAGGACCAGGACGCGCTGCGGGACCATGTAGCTCGGCAGGCGCTCGGCGGCGTGCGAGCGCAGCGCGTCGGCGAGGGCTACCGCTTCCCCGGCCACGTCGTCGGCCACGACGTAGGCGACGAGCTGGGTGTCGGCCGCGCCGGTGGCACGAGCGACGACCACGCTCTGTCGAACGCGTGGGTGCTGGTCGAGCACCGCCTCGATCTCGCCCAGTTCGATGCGGAGACCGTGGAGCTTCACCTGGTGGTCGAGCCTACCCAGGAAGCCGATGGTTCCGTCCTGGTTCCAGCGGGCGCGGTCTCCGGTGCGGTAGAGACGGGCGCCTGGCGCGTCGACGAAGGGATCGGGGATGAAGCGCTCGCGCGTCAGCTCGGGGCGATGGATGTAGCCGAGGGCCACCTGGATACCGCCGATGAACAGCTCGCCGGGCACACCAACGGGGACGGGCTGCCCGTGCGCGTCGAGGACGTAGAAGGTGGTGTTGGCGATGGGGCGGCCTATGGGCATCGGCTCCCGACCCAGGTCGCTCCGGCATCGCCACCAGCTGACGCCCACGGCCGCCTCGGTGGGGCCGTACAGGTTGTCGAGCTCGGCGTCGAGCAGACGGCAGCAACGGCGGGCGAGCTCGCCACTCAGCGCCTCGCCGATGGAGATGACCCGCCGCAGGGTGTGGCACCGCGAGGCGTCGGGGTGCTCGAGGAAGGCCTGGAGCATCGACGGAGAGAACAGGATCGTCGTGACCTCCGCGCGGCGAACGAGCTGCGCGAGCGCACCGGAGTCGCGGTGCGCGCCGGGGGGCGCGATCTCGAGCTGCGCTCCCACGCAGAGCGGCCAGAAGAACTCCCACAGCGACACGTCGAAGCTGAAGGGCGTCCGCTGCAGGACCACGTCCGAGGGGCCGAGGCGGAAGGCGTCCTGCATCCACAGGGTGCAGTTGACGATGCCGCGGTGGCTGTTCGCCACGCCCTTGGGTCGGCCGGTCGAGCCCGAGGTGAAGATCACGTAGGCCGTGTCGTCGGGCGCGATGGCGCAGGAAGGCCCCTCGGCTGCCATGGCCAGCTCGTCAACCCGCACCTCCCGCAACGGGACCGCGCCCTGGGGCCAGCTCCTGGCCAGCTCACCCTGCGTGAGCACGCACCTCGGGCGGGCGTCCTCGAGCATCTGCTGGATACGGTGCGGCGGGTACTCCGGATCGAGGGGCACGTACGCCCCACCCGCGAGCACGGTGGCGTAGATGGCGGTCACCATCTCGAAGGAGCGCTCCATGTAGAGGCCCACCCGGTCGCCCGGCTCCACCCCCGCTGCCCGGAGCTCCAGCGCCAGCGCCTGCGCGTGACCGGCCAGCTCCCGGTAGCTCCACCTTCGCTCGCCCATGCGCAGCGCCGGCGCGTCCGGGGTTCGCTCCACCTGCTGCAGGAAGAGCTCGCGCAGGCTGGGCGGCGCCGCGTAGGGGACCTCGGTCGCGTTCCAGGCGCGCACCACCCGCTCGCGCTCCGAGGGATGCAGGATCCCGAGCCGCGAGACGGGAATCGCCTTCGCGGCCTCCGGCTCCAGCACGTGCTCGAGCAGGGGCTGGTAGCTCTGGACGAGCCGCTCCATGGTCGCGGGCTGGAACAGGTCGGTGCAGTACTCCAGCTGCCCGGCGAAGCCCGTCTCCGTCTCCCACAGCGTCATGAAGACGTCGAGCTGCGCGCCGCCCGCATGGGCCTTGAAGCTCGTGACCTCGAGCTCCTCGAGCTCCAGGGCCATGGGGGGCTCGAAGGTGAATCCCGCCTGGAAGAGGAGATTGCGGCTCGTGTCGCGCGCCGGCCGACAGCGGGCGACGATGCGCTCGAACGGCAGCTCCTGGTGGCGGTGGTGGCCCAGAAACGTGGCACGAACCCGCCGCAGCAGCTCGAGGAAGGGCGGATCCCCCGCGCGATCGACAGTCACCGGTAGGACGTTGACGAAGCAGCCGACGGTCGACTGGCTCGCCTCACGCCGGCGGTTCGTGAACGGGACACCGACCGCGACTTGCTCCTCGTCGCCGTAGCGCGAGAGCAGCAGCGCGTAGGCGGTGAGGAGGACGAGGAAGGGCTTCGTCTGCCATTCCGCGGCGGCGCGCTCGAGCCTCCGGCCGAGCGCCGTATCGAGCTGGAAGGGAACGTACGCGCCGCGGGGCGACTGGACCGGCGGTCGAGGCTGGTCCTCCGGCAGGGCAAGCGGAGGGGGTACCAGTGCGAGCTGTCGGGCGAAATAGTCCTCCGCGCTGCGCGCGGCGTCGCTCTCCAGCCAGACCCTCTCCCACTCGGCGAACGCCGGATACTGCTCGGCCGGGACCACGGGTGCGGACGGCGGCGCGCCCCCGGCCCGGCGCAGGGCGTAGCGCTCCGCCAGCTCCCGGGCGAGGATGGACTTCGAGGCGAGATCGGTGACGGCGTGGTGCATCGTCCAGACGAGGACGGCGTCGTCCGGTGCGCAGCGCCACAGCCGCACGCGCAACAGCGGGCCGCGCGCGAGGTCGAAGGGGCGGCGCAGCTGCGCCGCCACCTCCGGGCCCTCCGGCTCGACCCGGAGCGCGATCTCCTCGAAATCCAGCGGCAGCGCGCCAGAAACCTCTTGATGCAGCGCCCCGTCCTGTTCCCGGAACGTGCTGCGCAGCGCCGCGTGCCGCGCCACCAGATCCTGGAAGGCGCCCTTCAGGGCGGAGACCTCCAGCGCACCGCGGATCCGGAACACCGACCCGACGTGATAGGCGCGCGTCTCCGGCAGGAGGCTCTGGAGCAGCCAGAACTGCCGCTGCAGACTCGACGCGCCGGAGCCAACGGGATCGCTCATCCTGTCCTCACCAAGAGTAGACCGCCCCGCGACGTGGCGCGGGCCAGCGGGCGCTCCACCACACGGCGCTGGCATCGCTTCGGGCATTCAGGCGGCGGCGGAAGGGTCGATCATCGCGATGGAGTTGGGATGGTAGGTGAACTGAGAGTGCCTATGGTGTCAATACCGCAAATCGGGGACACCGCCCCTCCCCGACCTTCTTGCGATGCGGCCGTGAACCGTTGTAATATTTCGTCCCGCGCGAGGATCTCCCGCTCCCCCGGCCCCCCACCGAAGCGAGAAGAGCGAGACACGACTCTGGCGGGTTTCCGGCGGGCGCGCGAGCAGCGTGCGCTGTCGCCGTGGACCCTCAAGGCGTCCTGCGCCAAAGCGCGAGGGCTCGGGTTTGTCCTTCCGAGCGTCAGTTCATGTGGCATGCGCTATCAGACGAGCAAGCACCCAGCGATCCGTTCGCGGCCGACGAGCTCGATCGTCCGGCGTGCAGACGCGAGGTGTGTGCGCCCCATCTCGACGCACAGGATCGAAGTATCCGCGGCCTGCGTCACCGCCAGGCCGAGCGGCTCCGCGACCACCGGCTGGATCGCGATGATCACCTTGCCGATCGCGGGTCGCGTGCTGCCCCGCCCGGTCGACGCGGCGCTGGCGACCATCTGCACGGCGGACGCGTACCCCAGCGAGTTCGCGGGGGTAATCGGTGCGTTGCTCCCCTCCTCCCCACCCCCCTGCGTGGATGCAGCGGTGGTGACGATCTGCAGTGCAGGCCAGTAATCGAGCGGATTTGCCATGACGAAGAGCGTCACCGGAAACTCGTGCAATTGCCGGCCTACCTCCGCGAGCGAGGTCGCAGCGGCGGCTGCAGATTCACCTGCATCCGCAGGTACCAGGACGACGGACCTCCACTCTCTCCGGGCCAGCGCGAACCAGAGCTCCTGGAAAGCGCGGCGGGGACGGTCCGAACCGCTCACCGTGCCCTCGCGTGCAAGGCGGCGGGCTTCGGAGTCATCTGCTTCATGCACTTCTCCCGAAACACGGGCAACCCGTCCAAGGCCATCCGCTGGCTCAGTTCAAGCGGAACGGCTGATTGACAGGCACGCTATCGTAATGGCGACCGAGGTCTGGCTCACGCGCTGGTGACGAGTGTACTGCATCGCCAGGGAGGGGGACAGTCGTCGCCCGCCCGGGGTGCGCCGGACCGGGTGTGGCCACACCGAGACCCCGCCCCGGGATCACGAGGAGCGAGGGCCGGCACCGGGTCGGCACCCGGGCCGGCGGTCCCGATACCGCTTCGGCGCCGGCCCCGACCGAGAGAGGTGCGCTCTCCAGCACCTAGGGTCGAACGGTGGCGTCGCACAGCGCCCTCGGCCGCCCATCGCGTACTGCGATCGTGGGCTAATTCGCGCGGATCACGTGCAGTACGTTGTCGGCTCCAAGCAGGAGCGGGACAATGAATGTGGGCCGGAGGTGGGCTGGTGAACGTGCCTGCCCTCGCGATCGCGTGCGGCCGTGGTGGCGGAGGAGGCGGGGCGAGGACGAGAGCGGCACCACCGGTGCGAAAATGGGTGCAGGCGTCATACACCACGAGTCCCACTTTCGTGTGTGCCTATTTTGACGTGTGTGCCTATTTTGATATATGCTAATGATATAAAATGGTGTGAAGCTTAAGTTCGATTGTCACCCGTTCCGGGAGAGCGCTTGGGGGTGGATTCGGTGCATTCGAATTCGGAGATGGCTTGGTCGTGATGACGAGCGGCAGCGAGAATATAGGGCGTGTCGGAGAGGTGGACCTCTGGCTCCTGCACCTCGACCTGCCGGATCCAGAGCTGTCGCAGCGCTGGTCGGATCTCTCGACCGCGGAGCGCGAGCGAGCAGACCAGCTCTCGCGACCGGAGGTGCGCCGCCGCTTCATCGCTGCCCGGTCCGGCCTGCGCCGCGTCCTGGCGAGCTATCTCTCGGTACCTCCGCGTTCGCTCGAGTTCTTCAAGGGCCCGCAGGGGAAGCCGGCACTTCCGGGCGGCCCCCAGTTCAACCTGTCACACTCCGATGACCTGGCCCTGTGCGCGGTAGCGCACGGCCGCCAGGTGGGGATCGACCTGGAGCGACTGCGGCGCATCCCGGAACGTGACGACATCGCCCGGCAGTGGTTCCGCGAGGAGGAGCGGGAGGCGTACCACGCCGAGAGCGCGTCGCGGGACAGCGCCTTCCTCCGCCTGTGGACGCGCCGGGAGGCCTATCTGAAAGCCATCGGCACGGGGCTCGCGGGCCTCGAGACTTCGAGCGCCATCGATCCCGAGCGCTGGGAGGTACACGAGCTTCGGCCTTTCGATGGCTATGTCGGCGCTCTGGTCGTCGAGCGGATCCTGGGATCGTGACCGGAGCGTGCTCGCCACCGGAGGGATGAGATGCATCTGCCTCAAGACGTCGTGAGCAGGCACCCAGCAATCCGTTCGCGGCCGATGAGCTCGATCGTCCGGCGTGCGGATGCGAGTTGTGTGCCTCCCTTCTTGACGCACAGGATCGCAATATCAGCGGCCTGGGTCACCGCCAGACCGAGAGGCTCCGCGACCACCGGCTGGACCGCGACGATCACCTTGCCAGTAAGGGGACGCATGACGCTCTGCTCCGCCGATGCGGCGCTGGCGACGATCTGCACGGCGGAAACGTAGTCGAGCGCGTTCTCCGGCGCGGGTGGTTCGACGATCCCCGTATCCGTCGAAGCGGTGGTGACGATCTGCAACGCAGGCCAGTAGTCGAGCGGATTCGCCATGATGAAGAGCGTGACCGGAAGCTCGTGCAGCTGCCTGCCCACCTCCGCCAGCGAGGTCGCTGCGGCCGCTGCAGATTCACCGGCATCGGCAGGAACCAGGACGACCGACCTCCAGTCCCTCCGGGCCAGCGCGAACCAGAGCTCCTGGAATTCGCGGCTGGGCGGCTGCCGTCGGCGCCCCGCAGCCGGACTCAGTTCCATCGCGACCTGGTTGACCCTGCTCGTCATCCTTCCCCCTTCATGACATCACCCCATAGCATGTAAGGATCAACGCTCGCCTGGGTCAAGCGTCACGCCCCGTGTCCCTCGGTCCAGGGTCCCGCTACTGTCCCCTACCGATGGGGCCCATGATCAGACTCGCCCGCATCGCGCTCGGATTCGCGAGCATCACGACGACCGCCCGATGGCACGCTCTGTCGTTTTCCGTTGCTCGACTTCGGCGAGCGCTCAGGATGGCCGACATCCGACCCTACGGCACAGGATCGGATCGAGTGTCCGCGTGGCGGGCCCGGTAGACCTGCCCTGATCTCCCTGATGCCATGGATGCCGCGCATGTGACTCACCTTTCGCCGCTTTTTGTGCTCGCCGGGCGCTCCGCCGTTCCCCCGATGCCCACCGGGAGTTCGCTGTGAAGAAGGGCGAAAGGCAAATCAGACAGCCGATGGATGCGAAGCCGGGGCGCCCTCGGCTGCGCCTCGGGTGGCTCGAGATCGATCCAGTGACGCTGGCCGGCGCGCTCGACGCGATCGAGGAGCTGGTCCGTCGCGGAGGTGGTGGCGTGGTCGTCACGCCCAACGTCGACCACGTCGTCATCGCCGAACGACGGGAGGATTTCAGGGCGGCCTACGCCGCCGCGGACCTTTCGCTCGCGGACGGGAAGCCCATCGTCTGGGCCTCGCACCTCCTCGGCGCGCCGCTGCCGGAGAAGGTCTCGGGCTCGGACCTCCTGCTCCCGTTGCTGGACCGCGCCGCCGCCCGCGGCTGGCGCGTGTTCCTCCTGGGCGCCTTGCCAGGAGTGGCGGACACCGCAGCCGATCGTCTGCGGGAGCGCGGCGTGAGCGTGGCGGGTACGGCTGCGCCCTTCGTGCGGATCGGGCCTGGCGAGCGCGACCAGGAAGGCGACGCCGCCATCGAGGTCATCCGCGCCGCTCGACCCGATCTCGTGCTGGTGGCCTTCGGCGCCCCCAAGCAGGAACTTTGGATGCACCGGCGCCGCGGGACGCTCGCGCCTGCGGTCCTGGTCGGCGTCGGCGCCGGCCTCGATTTCCTTGCCGGGCGCGTTCGCCGCGCGCCGAAGTGGGTCTCCCACGCCGGCCTCGAGTGGCTCTGGCGCCTCGGGCGCGAGCCACGCCGGCTCTGGCGCCGCTATCTCGTGGAGGACCCGCGATTCCTGGCCGTGCTCCTGCGAACGATGCGCGAGCGCCGTCGGAACGCCCCTTAGCCGAATCGTCTCCTCTCCGACCCTCCCGGTGATAGCCTCGGCTGGCCATGCTTCCAGACCGAGCGAAAGTCCTCATCGTCGGCGGCGGTGTCATCGGCCTCACGCTCGCGCGGGAGCTCTCCTCCGCGGGACAGGGCGACATCGTCGTCCTGGAGAAGGAGGACGAGCTCGGGCGCCACGCCTCGGGCCGGAACAGCGGCGTGCTGCACGCTGGCATCTACTACGCTCCCGACAGCTTGAAGGCGCGGTCCTGCCTCGCCGGGAACCGCCTCATGCGCGCCTATTGCAAGGAGCGCGGGATCGCGGTCCGCGAGGCGGGCAAGGTGATCGTCGCTCGCGTCGAGGCGGAGCAGCCCACGCTCGAGGAACTCCACCGCCGCGCCAGCGCCAACGGCGCGCGGGTCGAGTTCGTGGACGAGCGGCAGCTCGCAGACATCGAGCCCTCGGCCCGCACCGTGGGCAAGGCGCTCTTCTCGCGCGACACGGCCGTCGTCGATCCGAAGGTGGTGCTCTCCGCGCTGCGGGCGGACCTCGAGGCGACGGGGCGCGTCCGCATCGTCACGAGTTGCCGCTTCACTGGCCTCGCCAAGCCTTCCACGGCCGAGACCAGCCTGGGCCCCATCGCGTTTCAGCGTTTCGTGAACGCCGGCGGCGCGCACTGCGATCGCATCGCCCGCGTCTTCGGCCTCGCTCGCGACCTCCGGCTCATCCCGTTCAAAGGCATCTACCGCAAGCTCCGCAAGGGCGCCGCCTTCCCGGTGAACGGGAACATCTACCCCGTGCCCGACATCCGGAACCCGTTCCTCGGCGTGCACTTCACTTGCAGCGCGGCGGGGGACGTCTACCTCGGTCCGACGGCGATCCCAGCGCTCGGACGCGAGAACTACGGCCTCTTCTCCGGCATGGACGCGAGCGCGCTCGGCATCGTGGTCGCCGACGCCGTGCTCTTTTTCAAGAACCCGGCCTTCCGCTCGGTGGCGCTCACCGAGCCGCGCAAGTACCTGCCGGCCTACTTCTACAGGGACGCGGCGCAGCTCGTCCGCTCGTTCGACCCCTCCCTCTTCGAGCGCGCCGCGAAGGTCGGCATCCGTCCCCAGCTCGTCGACTGGAACACGAAGCAGCTCATCATGGACTTCCGCGTCGAGGCGGCGGATGGATCTGTCCACGTCCTCAACCCCATCTCGCCCGCCTTCACGAGCTCGATGGACCTCGCCCGGACGATCGCCCGGGAGCATTTTGGGGTGCGAGCTGCCGGCGTCAGCGCGCCGGAGGCGCGTCCCCCGCCTTCCTGAACAGGTCCACCACCGCCGCCTCGCGCCCGGCGGTGCGGGCCCGGCCTCGCGCCCACTCGCGCAACGCCTTGATCTGCTCCTCGTAGGTCCGGTACAGGGGCACGAGGTCCTGCGCAAGCCGCCGGAGGTCCTGGGGCTCCAGCTCGCGCCCGAGCGCGTATGCGCGGTGCAGCGCGCCCACCACCACCTGCTCCAGCTCGGCGCCGGAGTAGTCGCCGCACTGCTCTGCGACCGCGGCGAGCTCGAAGCGCTCCGGGTCGCGCCCGCGCTTCGCGAGGTGCAGGCCGAGAATGGCGCGCCGCGCCTCGAGGTCCGGCAGGTCCACGAAGAACAGCTCGTCGAAGCGGCCCCGCCTGAGCAGCTCCGGTGGCAGCCGCGTCACGTCGTTGGCCGTCGCCACCACGAAGACGGAGCCGCGCCGCTCCTGCAGCCATGTCGAGAAGGAGCCCAGGAGCCGCGCCGCGCGCGCGTCCCCGCCCTGTCCGGGCGCGCTGCCGGCGAAACCCTTCTCGATCTCGTCCACCCAGAGCGCCACCGGCGCGATGGCCTCGGCCGACTCGAGCGCCCGCGCCAGGCCCTCCTCCGCGCCGTCGCCGGCACCGAGCACGCGCGCCAGCTCGAGCCGGAGGAGCGGCACCCCGAGCAGGCCGGCCACCGCCTTGGCCGCGAGGGACTTCCCGCAGCCCTGCACCCCGAGGAGCATGACCCCGCGTGGCGCCGGCAGCCCGAACTTGCGCGCGTCGGGCGCGAAAGCGAGCGCGCGCTCGCGGATCCACGTCTTGAAGGTGTCCAGGCCGCCCAGGTCCTCCGGCCGCTCCTTCACCTCGACGAGCTCGAGCCCCCGGTCGCGCGCCAGGAGCCGCTGCTTCTCGTCGAGCACGGCCGCCACCGCCGCCGGGCCCAGCGCAGGATCGACGTGCAGCGCGCGGTTGAATGCCCGTTGCGCCTGGGTGTAGGTGAGGCCCGCGGCGGCGATGATCGCGGCGTGGACGGCCGCCTCGCCGGCCCGCCCCCCCGGCGGGAGCATCGAGGCGAGCACGTGAGCGAGCTCGTCGTGGTCGGGGAGCGGGAGACGCAGCACCGTCGCCTCGCCGGTGAGGCCCTCGGGCAGCCGCAGGCGCGGCGCGATCACCACCACGCAGCGCCGCTGAGGGTAGAACGAAGGCAGTAGGTCGCGCAGCCGGCGCGCCACGGCGCGATCCTCGAGCTCGAGGTGGAAGTCGAGCAGCACGCCCACCAGGGGGCGCTCGCCACCGCGGAAGAGGGCCTCGAGCGCAGCCCCTCCGCTGCGCGCCATGGGGTCCACCGGGTCGAGCCCTCGCGTGCGCGACCAGATCGCCACCGCCGGCCCGTCACCCCGCCCGTGGCCCTCCAGTGCTGTCCGGCACAGCGCTACGGCTCGCTCTTCCTCGTCGGTGACGACGTAGATGATGCGCGCCCCGGTCCGGTGGAGCTCCGCGAGCTTCTCGACGAAGTCCCCGGCCATGGCTAGGGCTCCTCTGTGCGGCTGTAGGGTCACCGCCACCCCTCCGCGTCCGCGGTCCCGTGCAGAGCCTCCTCGAAGGAGGTCGCGCCCGCTGCCACCTTGCGCACCGCATGCTCGCGCAGCGAGCGCAGCCCGTCCTGGCGCGCGGTCCTCGTCAGCGCCTCCGGCGTGGCACCCTCGGCGACGAGATGCCTGAGCCGCGCGTTCAGGGGCAGCACTTCGAAGATCCCGATCCGGCCGTAGTAGCCGGTGTAGCGGCACTTCGCGCAGCCCTGGCCCCGCCGCCCGAGGAGCTTCCCGGCCCAGTCCTCCGGGTGCGTCACCCCGAGCTGCGCAACCTCGTCGGCCGTGAGCGGGACGTCCTCTGCGCAGGAGGGGCAGACCTGGCGCACCAGGCGCTGTGCCACCACCCCGGTCAGCGTCGCGGCGATGAGGAAGCTCGGCACGCCCAGGTCCCGGAGGCGCGCCACCGCCCCCACGGTGTCGTTCGTGTGCAGGGTGGTGAGCACCATGTGCCCCGTGAGCGCCGCCTGCACCGCCTGGCTCGCCGTCTCGGCGTCGCGCACCTCCCCCACCATGATCACGTCCGGATCCTGCCGCAGCACGTGCCGCAGGGCCTCCGCGAAGCCGGTCCCGGTCTTCGGGTTGGCCGCGATCTGGTTGAAGTCCTCGTGCACCATCTCGATAGGGTCCTCGATGGTCACCACGTTCACCTCGGGAGAGGCGAGCGCCTGCAGCGCCGAGTAGAGCGTCGTCGTCTTGCCGCTGCCGGTCGGTCCCGTCACCACCACCAGGCCGTGCGGGCGCTCCAGCCAGCGCTCGAAGACGTCGCGTTCGTCCTGGAGGAACCCGAGCTCGGACAGGTCGCGCACGAGCACGTTCGGGTCGAGGATACGGATGACGATCTTGTCACCGAAGGCCGTGGGCACGGTCGAGACGCGCAGCTCCATCTCCGCGTCGCCGCGCGCGGTCCGGATGCGCCCGTCCTGCGGGCGCCTGGCGGCGATGTCGAGCCGGCTCATGATCTTGAACCGGTTGGCGATGGCCCCGTGCACACCCTTGGGGATGCGGTAGACCGCGTGTAGCACCCCGTCGATGCGCATGCGGATGATCGACTCCTCCCGGCGCGGCTCGACGTGGATGTCGCTCGCGCGCTGCTCGAACGCGTAGTGGAGGAGGTACTCCACCGCGGCGATGATGGGCTCGCTCGAGGCCTCGAGCGCGTCCAGGGCAGCCAGGTTCACGAACTGCTCGAGGTTGCCGACGTCGGTGGCGCCGCCCTGGAGCTGCGTCTGCGCGTCGCGGATCTGCTGGCGGAAGCCGTAGACCTCGGCGATGGCGCGGTGGATGTCAGAGGGCGCTGCCAGCACCGGCTCGATCTCGGAGCCGGTGAGCCCGCGCAGGTTCTCGAAGAGCTCGCGGTCGAACGGGTTCGCGGCCGCCACCACCAGCTTCCCGTTCCGCCTTTCCAGCGGCAGCACCGCGTGGCGCCGCGCGTAGGGCCGCGACAACGTGCGGGTGATGAGCAGCGCGTCGAGCTTGAGCGGGTCGATCTTGCGGTACGGGACGCCGGACGCCTTGGAGACCGCGCGCGCGGCCTTGTCCTCGTCCACCGCCTCGCCTTCGCGCCGGGCGTCGCCGAAGCCGAAGGAGGCTATGAGCTCGATGGGCGAGAGCTCGGCGCGGCGCAGCGCGCGTCCGCCAGAGCGGCTCGCCTGCTCGCGCAGGAGCCGCGCTCGCTGGGCCGCCTCGCGTGCGAACGCCGTGCGGCGGGCGTCATCCGAGATGACGCCGTGCTGGGCGAGGGCGTTGGCGACGTATTCGAGGGTGAAGTCGGAGGCCCGCAGGGTTCGCTGCACCCCGGGAGTCTAGCAGCGATGCGCTCGCCCCCCCAAGCAAGGGGGCGTGCTCGACAGGCAGGGTGACGAGCCCCCCGCCTGTCGTTCGAACCGACGTTGTCCCGCGCGACCGCGCGGGGCTAGACGCCTCAGCCCACCGGTCCGCAGCCGCGCGGCGGCCGCGGTGCGGCCGCACCGCCAGTGCTGCGCGGCGCTGCCGTGCGGGACACGATCCGGTCCAGCTCAAGGCTCTTGCACGACGGGCAGGCCAACTCCTGCGCGTCCGTCGAGCTGACGACTATTCTCTCGAACGACGTCTGGCAGCGGCGGCAGGCATACTCGTAGATGGGCATGGCTCAAGTGGGAGCCGCGCGGTCACCCGAGGATTCGGCGTCGAAACGCGGCTGCTGGTCATCGTAGCACAGCTCCCCAGCCTGCCTCGATCGCGACCGACAGCCCCGTATCCATTGGATTTTACAGAAGTAAAATAGACCGATCACCACCATACCAAACGGGGGCCTTCTCCCCTGCTGCTCGAAGTGCAAGGCTCAGTCATTCGAGGTGCGCACATGAACCTGCAGCCTGCCGAGGCAGCGCGGTTGGCCGAAGTTGTCCCTTCCTGGCGTAGAGGTTTGCCCTCCGTCGAACCGCACTGCGCAGGGTCACTGCACGGTGCCACCTTGACGGGCGAAGCCTCGCGACGCCAGCTCTCCGTACGGATCGGCCTGTGGTTGGACGAGGCCGGCTGGGTACGCCAGGCGCGCTGGCGCCCTGTAGAGGATCCCACCCTGCGCGGGTACGCCGAGGCGGCTTGCAAGCTGCTCGAGTCGGGCGCCGATCCGGCGCGCCTGGACGGCGAGGCGCTACGGCATGCCGTTCCCGGCCCGATGGCTGGGCACGGGGACCGCGCCGACCTCGTCGCGTGCGCCCTTCAGGCGGCCCTGCTCCTGCGCGGCAGTTAGCCCTGAGCGTGTAGTCCCGAACTGGGCTGCCAGATCGTCCGCGGAGTACAGTTAGTAAACGATTCGCCACCGCCCGCATCCTCGAGGCGGGGCTCATATGCCGCTGCCGTGCTCGAAACCGGCCTCACGCACCTCGGCCTGCGTGACGCGGCTGCCGGGTGGGACGCCGTGGGTGAGCCAGACGTTGCCGCCGATGGAGGAACCGCGACCGATGGTGACGCGACCCAGGATGGTCGCGCCCGCGTAGATCACGACGTCGTCCTCGACGATGGGGTGCCGGTCGATGCCCTTGATGGGCGTGCCCTTCTCGTCCTTGGGGAAGCTCTTGGCGCCCAAGGTGACGCCCTGGTAGACGCGCACGTTCGATCCGATCACCGCCGTCTCGCCGATGACGACCCCGGTGCCGTGGTCGATGAAGAAGCGCTCCCCGATGCGCGCACCGGGGTGGATGTCGATGCCGGTGACGGCGTGGGCGTGCTCCGTGATCATGCGCGGGATGAGCGGGACCCCCAGCACGTGGAGCTCGTGCGCGATGCGCTGGCTCGTCACCCCGAGGACCCCCGGATAGCTGAAGATGGCCTCGTCCTTGATCTTGAGGGCGGGGTCGCCATCGTAGGCGGCCTCCACGTCGGAGGCGACCAGTCGTCTCACGTCGGGGAGCCGCGCCAGGAATGAGCCCGTCACGCTGGCGGCGGTCTCGGCGCAATGCGCGCAGGTCTCGAAGTCGTGACGCTCGGCGAAGGCGATGCCCCTGCGCACCTGATCCTCCAGCGCGTGCAGGGCGCGGTCGAGCGCAGCCCCGATGTAGTAGTGCAGGTGCTCGTCGGAGAGGTCGGTCGCGCCGAAGTAACCGGGGAAGAAGGTGGCCCGCAGCTCTTCCACGCAGCCGAGGACGACGTCGCGCGAGGGCAGCACGATGCGCCCGCCACCGTTGCGGTTGCTCCCCAGCTCGCCGGCAGCTCGGGCCAGCTCGTCCACCACGGCGGCGAGGCCGAAATCGGATGGCTTGCGATGGTCGCCCACGGTGCTTTCTCCCGGTGCGTCGAAAGGTGAAGCACCCTGATAAGCGAGCGCGCAGTCAGTAGCAACCGCGACGGGAGCCTGAAGCCCTCTCCCCTACCCTTCTCCATGCCGGGGACAAGCCCCCGCTCTACACGCAGGGACGATGGGGACGGGATTTCCGCCTTTTCCTCGTTTTGCGGGGCGAAGCGCCATCGCTCCACGCTCTCACCCTTCCGCGCCCGCCGCCTCCTCCGCCAGGGCCTTGTCGATGTCCGCCTCGGACACGTCATCCGAGCTGGGCCTGCCGGGCTCGCCAGGCCTGTCAGGCTCGCCGGTCTCCTCCACCACCGCGGCCGGCGCGGGCGCGCCCTCCGACGGGTGGAAGAAGTCCCACACCGCCTTCGCCGCCTTCGGCCCGAACCCTTCCACGTTCGAGATTTCCTCCAGGGTCGCGTCCTTGACGCGCTTCAGGGAGCCGAGGGCCCGCAGCAGGGCCTTGCGGCGGCCGGTGCCGATGCCCGGGATCTCCTCCAGCATCGACTGGAAGTTGCGGGAGCGGCGCAGCTTGCGGTGGAAGGTGATGGCGAAGCGGTGCGCCTCGTCGCGCAGCCGCGTGACGAGGTACAGCTCGGCCGAGTTCTGGCGCAGGACGACGGGGTCCTTGCGGCCAGGGAGGAAGACGCGTTCCGGTGTGCGCTCCAGCTCCGAGACGAAGCCCCGCTGAGCCTGGTCTGCGGCGTCAGCGAGCTCGGAGGCCGGGCCTTGCTCTCCGCGGCGCCGCCCCGAGATCACGCGCGCCGTGCCGTAGTCCAGGAGCCGGCTCTTGGCGAGGCCGACCATCTCCACGAAGGGGATTCCCTCGTTTCCGGGCGCGGGCTTCGTCGGCACGCCGAGGTCGTGCGCCGCCGCCAGCGCGGCGTTGAGCTGCCCCTTCCCGCCGTCGATGACGAGGAGATCGGGGAAGGCAGCCTCCGCCAGACCGCGCTTGAGGCGCCTGGTGATCACCTCGTGCAGCATGGCGAAGTCGTCCTGCCCCGGCACTCCCTTCACCTTGTAACGCCGGTAGTTCGCGCGGTCCGGCTCGCCGTCCTTCATCGAGACGCCCGATCCCACCGCGAGGGCGCCCTGGAAGGTGGAGATGTCGTAGCATTCCATCCAGCGCGGCTCCCTGGCCAGGTGAAGAGCGCGCGTGAGCGCCGCCAGCGCCTCGTCGCGTCGTTCGTCCCTCTCGTGCCAGCTCTTGAAGCCTTGCGCCGCGTTCCGCGCGGCGACCTCGAGCAGGTCGGCCTTGGCGCCGCGCTGCGGCGTGAGGAGCTTCACCTTTCGTCCGCGCCGGTCGGAGAGCACCTCGGCGAGAGCCGACGCGCCTTCCGGTTCGAGCGGCAAGAGCACCTCCTCGGGCACCGGATTCTGCTCGTAGTAGAGGCCGAGGAAGGACGAGAGCGTCTCCTCGTCCGGGAACTCCTGCTGCCGGAAGGGATAGGTGCGCGCGTCCTGCAGCTTCCCGCGGCGCATGGAGAGGACGGCGATGACGAGGTCCGGGCCCTCGCGGTAGAGGCCGAACACATCGCGGTCCGCGTCGTCGGCCATCAGCACCCGCTGCTTCTCCAGGCTGCGCTCGACCGCCACCAGCTGATCGCGCAGCCGCGCCGCGTCCTCGAAGCGGAGCGCGTCGGCGGCCTCGGCCATGCGCCGGCGCAGGCGCTCGGTGAGCTCGCCCTCCCGCCCCTCCAGGAACTCCACCGCGTCCTCCACGCTCGGCCGGTACTCCTCGGGTGCGATCTCGTACACGCATGGTGCCGGACAGCGGTGGATCTGGTACAGGATGCACGGGCGCTTGCGGTGATCGAAGACGTGATCGGTGCAGGTCCGCAGCTGGAACCAGCGGTTGACGATGCGCAGGGTCTCGCGGATCGAGCTCGCGCTCGAGTAGGGCCCGAAGTAGCGGGCGCCGTCGTCCTTGCGCTGGCGTGCCCGTCGAACCTCCAGACGCGGGTAGGCGTGCCGCTCGTCGAGGCGCAGGACGATGAAGTCCTTGTCGTCGCGCAGCCGGACGTTGAAGCGCGGCTGGTGCTTCTTGATGAGCTCGTTCTCGAGGAGGACCGCCTCCTTCTCGGAGCGCGTGACGATGACGTCGATGTCCCCGAGCAGGTCGTCGAGGAGCGCAACGAAGGCGCGGGCGTCGCCCCGTCCCGCGTGTAGGACGGGGGCTTGTCCCCCACCGCGAAGCCCTTCGAAATAGCTCCGGACGCGCGCGCGCAGGCTCTGCGCCTTGCCGACGTAGACCACGGCCGAAGCCCGGTCCTTCATCAGATAGCAACCGGGCTCGGCGGGGAGGTCGTCGAGCTTCTGGCGGAGCGCAGCGTCCATCGGATGGTCGCAATTCTAAGCTGTTCCGAGCGCTTGCGCTGTCATGTTGCTGCTACGTGGCGGTGGTCAGAACCTGTAGGACAGATTCCCGTAGCCCGCGATCCGCATGGTAACCTCGCAGGGCCATGATGAACGAGCTTCGAGCCCGAATCCGCGACATCCCCGACTTCCCGAAGAAGGGCATCGTCTTCAAGGACATCACCCCCGTGCTGGCGGACGCGGCGCTCTTTCGCCACGTCGTCGACGCGCTCGCCGACCGCTACCGCGGGGAGCGGATCTCGAAGGTGGTGGGCATCGAGTCGCGCGGGTTCCTCTTCGCCGCTCCGGTGGCGATCGCGCTCGGCGCTGGTCTCGCGATCGTCCGCAAGCCGGGGAAGCTTCCCTGGCGCACCGCGCGCGAGGTGTACGCGCTCGAGTACGGTGAGGACGCGCTGGAGATGCACATCGACGCGGTCGGCCCGGGCGAGCGCGTGCTGGTCGTGGACGACGTTCTCGCGACCGGCGGCACCGCCGACGCGGTCGGAAAGCTGGTGACTGGGCAAGGCGCGGACCTGATCGGCTTCGCCTTCCTGCTCGAGCTCGGCTTCCTCCATGGGGCGCGCCGGCTCGGGCCGCAGAAGGTCTACTCGCTGCTCCAGTACTGACTCGCCTTTCCACGTCTTTCGTGCCCACCGAGCGCTTCAGAGGCGAGTCACGGCGGCGACCGGTTGATGTGATTCTGCCGCGTCCCTGCGCAAATCAGAGTGATTTCCCGCCACCGGAAGCCGCTGTGAAAAGGGGCCAAGCACGAATCAGATGACGCGCTCGTTTCCCCCGTCGATCGGGATCTGCGCGCCGGTGGTCTTCGCGAAGAGCGGTCCGCACAGCTCCGCAGCCAGCTCCGCGACGTCGACAGAGCGCACCTCGGTCCTGAGCAGGTTCTTCTTCTTGTACTGCTCGACCGTCATGCCGTAGCTCCTGGCGCGCGCCTCGAGCACATCTGGCGTCCAGATTCCGGTGTCGAACACGGCGTCCGGGTGGAGCGTGTTCACGCGAACGCCCTGCCCTGCCCATTCGAGCGCGGCCACCCGAGCCAGCTGCGTGAGCGCGGCCTTCGAGGCAGAGTAGGCCGCCGCGCCGGGCCCCGGCGCCGAGACGTTCTTCGATCCGATGACCACCACGCGCCCGCCGTGCGGCGCGAGCGCGAGGAGCGGATGGGCCTCTCGCAAGAGAGCGAGGTTCGCGTCGAGGTTCACCCGCAGGACCCGCCGCCACTCGTCGTCCGCGAGCGACTCGATGCGACGCGCGCCCGGGAAGATTCCGGCGTTCAGGACGAGCATGTCGAGCCCACCGAAGGCGCGGGCGCCTGCGTCGAGCGCCCGGGAGAGCTCTTCGGTGCTCGCCACGTCGCAGACGAGCCCGAGGAATTCGGCGCGCGCGTGCAGCTTCTCGATGGTGGGGCGGAGGTCGAGCCCGATCACGGCCGCCCCGCGCCCGAGCAGCGCGTCGACGACGGCCTTGCCGATGCCCGATGCGGCTCCGGTGACGAGCGCGACCTCGCCGGCGAGCGGCAGTGGCTTCCCCGCCGCGCGCAGCTTCGCCTGCTCGAGGTCCCAGTACTCGACGTCGAACAGATCCTTGGCCGGCAGCGCCCGCCAGCCGCCGAGCATGGCCGCGCGCTCGACGATGTCCATGGTGTGCGCGTAGACGTCGAAGACGGTGGCCGCGTCCTTGGCGCAGCGCCCGACGGTGCAGAGGCCGAGGTCGGCGTCGAGGATCACCCGGGGCGCGGGGTCGAGCATGGTCTTGGGCTCGCGCGCCGACGGCGCGTGCTCGTCGAAGTAGCGGCGGTAGGCCGCGGCGTAGGCATCGACGCCGC
>MEMX01000100.1:37998-49353 GCA_001768075.1 Anaeromyxobacter sp. RBG_16_69_14
CGGCCGAGGAGCGGGGCGCGCTTGGTGCGGATGACGTGGTCCGGGGTGGCCGGCCCCTGCTGCGAGACCTCCGCCACGTCGGGCCGGCGCGCGAAGGCGAGGCTGCGCGCGTCGTCGTGGACCGCGAGTACCACAGGGAACCCGGCGGCGCGGGAAACCGCCGCGCGGAGCGCACCGATCTCCGTCCGCTCCACCGCGCCGGGGCCGCGTGACGCGGGCCGCGGGAGGTCCCAGGCGCCCTTGCGCGCCAGGTACTCTTCCGCCCTGGTGACGAGCGCGATCATGCGCTCGTACGACTCGCGCGCGCTGTCGCCGAACGAGAAGATGCCGTGGTTCATGGCCACCATGCCGAGGGTGCGGGACGAGGCCTCGGCAGGGAAACGGGCGGCGCAAAGGCGGGCCAGGTCGAATCCGGGCATGACGTACGGGATCAGCACAACCGAATCGCCGTAGACCTCCCGGATGCGCTCGGCGCCGCCAGGCGCGTTGGTGACGGTGATCACCGCGTCGGCGTGCGTGTGATCGACGTATTTGTAGGGCAAGAGCGCATGCAGGATCGCCTCGACGGAGGGAGTGGGCGCCGTGGCGAGGGTCATGTGCGTCCGCAGCTCGTTCACCATCTGCGGATCGGAGAGCGCGGGGAGCTTCGCCAGCGCGACGAGGTGCGCCATGCGAACCGGCGAGAACCCGGACTCGTCGATGCGCGCCAGGTCTCCGCCGCTTCCCTTCACGTACAGGATGGTCTCGTCCTCGCCGACGAGGTTCCGCTCGACGACCTTCACCGAGGTGTTGCCACCGCCGTGCAGCACGAGGGAGGGGTCGCGCCCGAGCAGGCGCGAGGTGTAGATGCGCAGCCCGAGCTCGCCGCGAAACTGCGCGACCTCGGCGTCGTTCCACAGGCTCTTCATGTGCGGGTGCTCCTGTAGGTCGAGAGGTTGTCGGGCCCAGGTGGGCGGACATTCTATGCAGGTCGCTCCGTAGCGGCAGGGTGGCGTGCCCCGCCGCGTGCGCTCGTCTCGAGGGGTCCCGGGCCGCCCTTCACGAGAACATGGCGCGAAGGTATGGATGTGACTCCGAAGTCCTCTCGCGGGGGAGGTCGAGCGGCAGGCGCGAATGCGCGCCTGCGGTTGACCCGCAAGGGGGTAACGACGGCTGCCACCCCGAATGGGAACGTCCCACCTCCACTCCCCCCGCCCCTATGTTTTGAGCTTGGTCGCCCGTGCGGCAGCGGTGAATACGAACGCCCGCCAAGCGTCCGAGCTCTGCCTTCAGTGATATAGGAACGCCCCGAAACTCGAACGCTCGCAGGAGAGCCAGGAGAACCATGAGACTCCCCATCGCCGCCGTCTTCGTCGCCCTCCTCGTCGGCTGCAATCAACAGGGCGCCGCGGATCTCGCCGTATGTAAGTCCGACCTAGCAAGGTCCCAGACCGACCTCACCGCAGCCAAGACCGCCCAGACCGCCGCCGAGCAGAAGGTCAGCGGGCTCGAACAGCAGGTCGCCGCGCTGAACTTGCAGCTCACCCAGATGCAGGCAGCCGCCGACGCCGCCGCCGCCGCAAAGGCAGAGGAGAAGACCCCGAAAGCGAAGACCGGTGCGAAGAAGACCGCGGCGCCGGCTGCGCAGCAGGCCCAGCCGGAGCCCACGCGGCCCCCGCCGGCGCCCATGACGAAGGAGCAACGGCGCAAGGTCGGATTCTAGTCTAGGCCTCGCCCAACCCCCAGAAGGAGATCAGCATGAATCTGAAGCTCACGCTCGCAGTGGTCGCCACGACTGCCATTGCCGCTTGCGGCGGCAGTGATGGCGAAACGTTCACGCTATCCAGCGGCACAAGTACGTACAAACTCAGCGACGTGCATGCCATCGATCCGGATAACTGCGATCTCGCAAGCGCATTCGCCGACGGGGACACCATCCAGGTCACAGTCTCCGGCAGCACGGCCACATTCGAATTCTCATCGAATACGGCGCGGCAACCGGCAGCCACCATCAGTGGCAACGACCTGCAGCAGGGCTCGAAGACGTTCGACGTGGATTACAACTCCGAGGGGGCGAGCGCGTTCGACTGCGTCGAAACGACCACGCTCACCGCCAGCGGGACCCTGCTCGAGGATGACAAGTTCTCGGGCCAGCTCATCAAGCAGAACGTCAAGAAGTCCGGCGCCTGCAACCTTGCGGACCTGACGGCCGCCGTTGGCTACAAGACTTTCCCGTGCTCCTCAACGCTCACGTTTACAGCGGAAAAGCAGTAGGCGAAAGCCTCCCCACCATGCGGCCCGCGCGCGCTGTCGCGCGGACCGCCTCTCTTGAAACGGGCGCGCGCCTCCTTCGTCCGACCAGACAGCAGCGATGTTCTCCCTGGCCGCGACGCTCGCCCTTGCCCTAGCAGCCAGCTGCGGCCCCCCGCCGCTCTCCGAGCGTCCGTGGGGGCCGGGCGAGCGGCTCAACTTCGACGTCCATGCGCTCGGGGCGACGCAGAAGAGCGGTCTCTCGCTCGTCGTCGATCCAGTGCCGGTGGAGGGCTCACCCGCTGCGATGCGCCTCGCCGCGGCCGCCACCTTTCGCTCTCCGTTCTATAAGGTGCGGGGGGCCGCGCAGTCCTGGATCGACGCGAGGACCCTCCTCCCGACCCGGTTCCACGACGAATCGAGCGACGGCAAGTCCCGCAGCACCGACTCGCAGCTCGACAGGCCCGGGCCGGTGGTCCGGGTGAACTGGGTGAACGGCGGCAAGCGCGGCATGAACGGCTTCCTCCGCGGCCCTGCCGTCCTCGACCTCCTGTCGGCGCTGTACTACCTGCGCGCTGCCCGGCTCGTGGCCGGCACCGCGTTCTGCTTCGACGTCGTGGGCGGGCGCACCTACTGGAGGCTCTCCGGCCACGTGCAGCCTGGCACCGAGGAGACGAAGGCTCCGGCCGGCCGCGCTGATGCCATCCGCCTCGACGGCGTCGCGGTGCAGTCGGACGATCCGTCGCGCCGCTACCAGCTCCACCTCTGGCTGAGCGCGGACGCCCGCCGCCTGCCGGTGGCGATGACGATCGAGACGCGCCTCGGCCGCGTCCGCGCGGCGCTGGCGAGCGCGGGCGTGCCCTGAGCTTCCTTCAGGAACCGCTCAATTGAGCGGGGTCGAACGTCGCCCTCGAGACCCCGAGCGTTGGGCGAAGTACTGCCGGGTATGGCTCGAGCCTCTTCCACTTCCTCCACCGCGGGCTCGGCATGTCCAAGGGAGCTGCCTTCTACCGGAAGACCGCGGCCGAGCCTGGTGCAGAAGTTCCCCGAGGTGGTGGAGCCGCTGCGCGACGGGACGGCTCTGCATCACCACCGTCATCGAGATCGCCATGGTCATCACCGCCGAGAACCGGGAGGACGTCCTGCCGCGGTTCTTCCACCGCTCGAAGTGCGAGGCCAAGGCGGTCTCGGCGGCGCTCGCGCCCGAGGAGGCGCCTGGGGCAACTCCGAGCGCGCCCATGTCCCTGTCTCAGCTCTCCCCTACCTCCGCCGCCTCCGCATCGCCTGCGGCCGGCGCGCGCCGCCGCGCAACTTGCCCATAGCACCAGCCGCGGCCAGGTTCGCCCCGCTCCCGAGGAGGCCCTTCGTGCCGACCGCCTTGCGCGGCAGGCCCAGAGCGAGGTCCTTGAGTCCCAGGATCCGGTCGCGCAGCTGCGCCGCCTTCTCGAACTCGAGGGCGAGCGAAGCCTTCTTCATTTCCCGCTCCAGCTCCTCCACGATCTTGGGGATCTGCTCGGGCTGGTACTCGGCGCCGTCCTCGGCCGCCATGGGCACCGTCAGGTAGTCGGCCTCGCAGACCGCCATCCCGAGGTCGGTGATGTTGCGCTTCACCGACTGTGGCGTGATGCCGTGCTCCTCGTTGTACTTGCGCTGGATCTCGCGGCGGCGGCCGGTCTCGTCGAGCGCCTTGCGCATCGAGTCGGTGATCGAATCGGCGTAGAGGAGCACGCGCCCGTTCAGGTGGCGCGCGGCGCGGCCGATGGTCTGGACGAGCGACACCGCGCTGCGGAGGAAGCCCTCCTTGTCGGCGTCGAGGACGGCCACCAGCGACACCTCGGGGATGTCCAGCCCCTCGCGCAGGAGGTTGATGCCGATGAGGACGTCGAACTCTCCCCGGCGCAGATCCCGGATGAGCGCGCTCCGCTCCAGCGTGTCGATGTCCGAGTGCAGGTAGCGGCACTTCACGCCCACGTCGGTGTAGTACTCGGTGAGGTCCTCGGACATCCGCTTGGTGAGCGTCGTCACGAGGACGCGCTCTCCGGCCGTCTCCCGCTTGCGGATCTCGGCCAGCAAGTCGTCCACCTGGGTGCCCACCGGCCGCACCTCGACCTCCGGATCGACGAGGCCGGTGGGGCGGATGATCTGCTCGACCACCACACCGTCCGCCTTGGCCAGCTCGTACTGCGACGGCGTGGCCGAGACGTAGATGGCCTGGTTCACCACCCGCTCGAACTCCTCGAACTTGAGGGGGCGGTTGTCGAGCGCGGAGGGCAGCCGGAACCCGAACTCGACGAGCGTCTCCTTGCGCGAGCGGTCACCGCGGTACATGGCGCCGATCTGGGGGACCGTCTGGTGGCACTCGTCGAGGACGAGCAAGAAGTCCTTTGGAAAGTAGTCGATGAGGCACGGCGGCGGATCGCCCGCCGTTCGGCCGGAGAGCCAGCGCGAGTAGTTCTCGATGCCCGAGCAGAAGCCCATCTGCTCCAGCATCTCCAGATCGAACATGGTGCGTTGCTCGAGCCGCTGCGCCTCCACCAGCTTGTTCTGTGCCTTCAGATCGGCGAGCCGTCCCTGCAGCTCCTCGCGGACGCCCCCGATGGCGCGCCGGCGCGTCTCGGGCGCCGAAACGTAGTGGCTGTTGGGGAAGATGGCCACCTTGTCCAGCTCGGCGAGCTTCGCGCCGCGCAGGGGGTCGAACTCGTGGATGCGCTCCACGGTGTCGCCGAAGAACTCGATGCGGACTGCGCGCTCCTCCTCGTACGGCGGGAACACCTCGACGGTGTCGCCGCGCACGCGAAAGGTACCGCGGTGGAAATCGAGGTCGTTCCGCTCGTACTGGATGTCTATGAGGGAGCGGATGAAGCGATCGCGCAGGAACTCCTGGCCCACCTCGACTTGCTGCAGGAGGCCGTAGTACGCCTCGGCCGTGCCGAGGCCGTAGATGCACGAGACCGAGGCGACGATGAGCACGTCGTTGCGGGTGAGGAGCGCGTGCGTCGCCGCGTGCCGCATCCGATCGATCTCGTCGTTGATGGACGAGTCCTTCTCGATGTAGGTGTCGGTCGAGGGGACGTAGGCCTCGGGCTGGTAGTAGTCGTAGTAGCTGACGAAGTAGTGGACGGCCGCGTCGGGGAAGAGCTCCTTGAACTCGCCGTAGAGCTGGCCCGCCAGCGTCTTGTTGTGGGCGATGACGAGCGTCGGCCGCTTCACCTGCGAGACCACGTTCCCGATGGTGAAGGTCTTGCCCGAGCCGGTGACGCCCAAGAGCACCTGGTGCCGGTCGCCACGGCGCAGCCCTTCGGTCAGCTCCCGGATGGCGCGCGGCTGGTCGCCGGTCGGCTGGAACCCGCTCTTGAGGTCGAAGGCCACGGCAGGGAGCTTAGCGCCGCGCGACGCGCACGGCAGCGGGTCTTCCGTTTGTGCAGGCCCGGCGAGCGGAGAAGGCCCCTCTCGTGCCGACCGCCTTGCGCGGCAGGCCCAACGCGAGGTCCTCGGGCAGGTCTCACAGCGGCGACCAGTTGATGTGATTCTCCGGCGTCACCGCCGCCGCTGTGAGCTGATGTCCGGCGCCTCGCGGCGCCTCAAGCGGAGGGGAGAACTCTCCCCCCGCGCCCCCCATCTCGAGCGTCACTTCATGTGGCATGCGCTATCAGCACTCACGTTCCTTTCCGGGCGGCGTTCTCCTTGCGCAGCTCCACCTTCGGCAATGAGGCCGAGAGACGCGAGACGCGGGGTCCCTTCACCTCCTCGACGCGCAGCTCGATCCCTTCCACCTGAACGCTGTCGCCCGCTACTGGCACTCGCCCGAGACGGTGCATGATGAGCCCGCCCACTGTCGACACGTCCTTCACGTCGATGCTCGCCCCAAAGTGCTGGGCCAGGTCTTCAAGTGGAGTGCTGGGGTCCACTGCAGCACGCCCGCTCGCCAGAACCACGATGGCCGGGCCTCCGGTCGTGAACTCATCCGGGATCTCACCGACCACGGCACCGACGACGTCTTCCGCTGTCACGAGCCCGGCGGTCCCGCCGTATTCGTCGACCACGATGGCCATGTGCTGGCGTCGGTCGCGGAACTCCCGGAGCAGCTTCTCGGCCGGCATCGCCTCCGGCACGTACAACGGCTCGCGGACTAGCCGACGCAGTTCCGCCTGACTGGTCCATCCCCGTCGGAGAAGAACATCTCGGAGGTTGAGAAAGCCTACGACATGATCCATGTCGTCGTCCACGACGGGGAAGCGCGAGAACCCCGATTCCTCGGCGAGGCTCTGGAGCTCTTCCACCGTTTGCTCGATGCGAAGCGAGCGGATGTCCGAGCGTTGCACCATCAGGTCCTTCGCGACTTTGGACGGGAGGCGCAGCGTCCGCTCCAGCATGTCCAGCCGCTCCCGTGGAACGCCCCCCGCCGCGCGCATCGACGTGAGAATGAAGCGCAGCTCCTCCTCGCTGTGCGCCAGCTGCGCCTCCGTGGCGGGTCTGAGTCGGACAGCGCGCAACGTCAGCGCTGCCAGACCGTTGAGGACCCAGATCACCGGGTAGAAGACCGCATAGAAGGCGCGCATCGGCGCGGCGACCGCCATCGCGGTCTCTTCCGCCCGCTGGATGGCCAGGCTCTTCGGTGCGAGCTCGCCGAAGACGATGTGGAGGAATGTGATGAGCGTGAATGACACGGACAGCGAGAACGCCTCGACAGCGGCGGGCCCCAGTCCGGCGCTGGCCGCAAGCGGCTGGAGGAACCGCGCGAAGATGGGCTCCCCGATCCAGCCGAGGCCAAGCGAGGCGAGAGTGATGCCGAGCTGGGTCGCAGACAGGTACTCGTCGAGCCGTGCGACGAGCTTCTGGGCTGACCTGGCCCGGATCGAGCCGGCGCGTTCCAGTTCCTGCAGCCGCGTGCTGCGCACCTTGACAACTGAGAACTCCGTTGCGACGAAGAACCCGTTCGCCAAGACGAGCAAGAGCGAGACGACGATCCCGGTCCAGAGATTCATGTCCTACCCATTCGGCGCCGTGGCGTATCGTTCGGGTGCCGCCGGCTGCGGATCATCTCGGAGGAGACGTCCATGAGCAGGCTGACGCCGCCGGCTACTCGACCTTCCAGCTCGTCCCCTGCGGTCCGTCCATGAGCGCCACACCCAGCTCGAGCAGCTCGGCGCGGATGGCGTCCGAGCGGGCGAAGTCCTTCGCCAGGCGCGCCTCGGCGCGCTCGGCGATGCGACGAGCCACCAGCGCCTGGTCGAGCCCGCGACGGGCGGCGGCGCGGTCCCGCAGCGAGAGCAAGGCCTGGGCAGGGCCCCGCTGGAGGATGCCCAGCTCGCGCCCGACAAGCCGGGCGTCGCGGGCGAAGCGAGCCAGCTCCGCCTTGTCCTCGGGGGTCTTCTTCCCCTTCCGGTCAGCGAGCGCGTTGGCGGCGGTGAAGGCGTCGGCCAGGATGCCGAGCACCATGGCCGTGTTGAAGTCGTCGTCGAGCGCGGCGCGCGACCTCTCGACGAGGTCGTCGCCGCCGCCCTCGGCCGCCGTCACGCCCTGCGCCAGACGGTCCACCTTCTCGAGCGTCTCGTACAGGTAGACGAGCCGCCTCTCCGCCTGCCCCAGCTCCACGTCGCTGTAATTGACGGGGTTGCGGTAGTGCGTGTTGAGGAGGAAGACGCGCATGGCCTCCGCGTCGAACCTGGCCAGCACTTCTCGAATGGTGAAGAAGTTGCCGAGCGACTTCGACATCTTCTCGCTGTCGATCTCGACGAAGCCGTGGTGCATCCAGGTGCGCGCGAAGCCCTCCGCGTGGACTCCGTCACCGAGCGCCGCCACCGACTGCGCGATCTCGTTGGTGTGGTGGGGGAAGACGAGATCCTTGCCCCCGCCGTGCAGGTCGATGGTCGCGCCGAGGTGCTCCTCGGTCATGGCCGAACACTCGATATGCCAGCCTGGGCGGCCCTTTCCCCAGGGCGAGTCCCAGGCGGGCTCGCCCGGCTTGGCACCCTTCCACAGCGCGAAGTCGAGCGGGTCACGCTTCGCCTCTCCCGGCTCGACGCGCGCCCCCGACATGAGATCGTCGACGTTGCGCTTCGAGAGCCGGCCGTACTCGGGGAACTTGCGCACCTCGTAGTAAACGTCGCCGTTGCCGGGCGCGTAGGCGAAACCCTTCGCCAGGAGCTTCTCGATGAGCGTCACGATCTGGGGGATGTGGTCGGACACGCGCGGCGCGACGTCGGGCCGGAGGTTGCCGAGGGCATCCATGTCCTCGTCGTAGGCGCGCGCGAAGCGGTCGGCGAGCGCGATGGGATCCTCGCCTCGCTCGCTGGCCCGCCTGATGATCTTGTCGTCCACGTCCGTGAAGTTGCGGACGTACTTCACCTCGTACCCGCGGGCGCGGAGGTGGCGGATCACGACGTCCCAGACCACGTAGCTGCGCGCGTGGCCGACGTGCGCGTGGTCGTAGACCGTGGGGCCGCAGGCGTAGAAGCGCACCTTGCCCGGCTCCAGCGGCACGAACTCGCGCTTCTTCCCGGTCAAAGTGTCGAGGATGTGGATGGGCATCGCGCGCACCTGGTCACGCATCGCGGGGGCCGGCGGCTCTCCGCCACCTCGTGATCACCCGGTTCATCCTGCGCTCTTCAACAGAAGTGCCACCGCGTGCGCCGCGATGCCCTCGCCACGACCGACGAACCCGAGCTTCTCGCCGGTGGTGGCCTTCACGTTCACCTGCGCGGGGGCGATCCCGATCGCCTCGGCCAGCCGAAGCCGCATCTCGTCGGCGCGCGGCGCGATCTTGGGGCGACGCGCGGCCAGCGTGACGTCGCAGTTTCCAACGCGCCAGCCCACCTCGCCCGCCTTGCGCGCGATCTCGCGCAGGAGCTTCAGGGACGAGATGCCCTTCCACTGGGCGTCGGTGTCGGGGAAATGCCGCCCCAGGTCGCCCAGCCCGGCCGCGCCCAGGATGGCGTCGCCGATGGCGTGCGCGCAGATGTCGGCGTCGGAGTGACCGAGCAATCCATCGCCCTCGAACTCGACGCCGCCGAGGACGAGCCTCCGCCCCGCGGCAAACGGGTGGACATCGTAGCCGATGCCCATCGCGACCGGCGCCTCGAATCGGGCGCGCGCCCGCGCGATGTCATCCGCAGTGGTGATCTTGAAGTTGCCCGCCTCGCCAGGCACGAGTGTGACCGGCAAGCCGAGCCGCTCCACCAGTGCGCACTCATCGGTCGCCTCGGCCGCTGCCGTGCCTGCCGCCTCGTAGGCGCGGGCCAGCACGTCGGCGCGGAAACCTTGCGGCGTCTGGGCGAGCCAGAGCGCTCGTCGGTCGAGCGTGGTCTCCACGACGGGCAGGACGGCACCCCGACCGAGCGGCGCCGCCTTCTTGACCGTGTCGGTCGCCTCCACGGCGGCCAGCGCTGCTCCGTCGCGCGCCGCCACCAGCGCCACCGCCCGGACCAGCTCCGACGTGGCGAAGGGACGAGCCGCGTCATGGACCAGCACGATCGGGCAGACGCCCAGGGCTGCGAAGCCGTTGCGAACCGAGTCGGCGCGGGCCGGCCCGCCGGCGACGTCCGTCACGGGCTTGTGGACCACCTCGGCCAGTTCGTGCTGCGCGCGCGGCTCATCGCCGGGCGGGACCACCGCCACGAGGACGTCAACGAGGTCGCACTCGGACAGGGTCCGGGCGCTGCGTACCAGGACGCTCTCCCCGCCCAGGCTTAGCCACTGCTTCGCCTGGCCAGCGCGCGCACCCGAGCCCCCTGCCGCCAGAATCGCCCCAACTCGCTCACCACCGATCATCCAGCCTCCATACCACGAGAGGCCCCAGCGCATCGGGAGCCGAAGCACGTGGCTTGAAGCGGGCCCTTCGAGTTACCGCTTCACGCCTCAACGACGACGCAAGCCGGCTAGGGACGAGCCCCCGCCCTACCGAAGCGTGATCTAGAAGGAACCGCCCCCTGGGTTGCCTGGCACCATCCCTGCTGGGTCACGCTCGGCATGAGGGGAAGCCCCGCTGACACCGAGAACATCCGCGCCAGAAACGACCGCCGCGCGGACCATGGTCCGCGCGGCGGAGGATGCTGCGCCCGACCAGACGCGCTTGCGCGCGAAGGCCGGTGCCGATCAACAGATGTTGAAGATCTTCTTGAGGTCGGCCTCGACGTCCTGCTCGTCGCACTCCTTCGCGATGGCGAGCTCCTTGATGAGGAGGGAGCGCGCCGTGTCGAGCATCTTCCTCTCGCCGAACGAGAGGTCCTTGTCCGAGCGAAGCAGGTACAGGTCGCGCAGCACCTCGGCGATCTCGAACACAGACCCGGTCTTGATCTTGTCCATGTACTCCCGATAGCGCCGGTTCCACGTGGTGGAGTCGACCGACACCTCCTTCTCGCGGAGGATGGTGTAGACGCGCCGGACGTCCTTCTCCCCGATGATCTCGCGCAGGCCAACCAGGCCGACCTTGTTCATCGGGATCATGATCTTCATCCCGTTGTCCAGGATGCGGAGCACATAGAAGGACTGTCGCTGGCCGGCGACCTCCTTGTGCTCGATGCCCATGACCTCACCTACTCCTTGTCCAGGGTAGACGGCCTTGTCCCCGACCTTGAAATTGTGGCCAACTGGGCTAATCTGCAGTGCAGGCATCTATTCCTCCGACCCTCGCCTCGAGTGGCGGAACCCGCCTCCTCCCCGCGTTCGGGGGGAACGGATAGGGTGCTGAGTCGCGGGACCCTACCACACGTTGACAATTCAGTCAATCCGGAAAAATGGCGCGGTGCTGGGGGCGAAGCGGCTCCCGCCCACCCTCGCCGGCGGACCCCGTCTTGACCCGCCGGCCGCTCGTGGCGCTGGCGGCGGGATTTGCCATGGGCTGTGCCCTGCCCTGCGAGGGCACACCGCTCGCCATGGGCGCCGCGGCGATCGCCTCGGCCCGGCTGGCGCTCTCCCCACCCCTTGCGCCGCTCGCCTTCGTTTGCGCAGGCTGGGTCGCCATCTCATCGGCGCGCGCTTCACCCGAGGTGCACGGGAACGGCGCCGTGCTCGCCCAGGATCGCGGCCCTGTCCCGGACCATGGAAGCGGCTCCGCCGCATCGATCATTCTCGCCCACCAGTGGGCCCCGTACAGGGAAGGCGGCTCCGCCGCATCGATCATTCTCG
>MEMX01000100.1:49408-50213 GCA_001768075.1 Anaeromyxobacter sp. RBG_16_69_14
ATTCGTGCTCCGCGAGCGCGGAGGGCTCCTCCTTCTCACCACCGCTCCGTCCCTGCCCTGTCCTCTCGCCCTGGGGGACCGCGTGCGCATGTCGGCGCTCGTCCGCACACCGGAGGGGCGGCGCAACCCGGGCGGGCGGGACCGCGCCGCGGAGCTGGCGGCGCGCGGCATCGCGCTCGAGGCGCACGCCACCTCGCCGCCGGTGCGCATCGCGCCACCGTCCCCGCTGTCCGTGCTCGAGGAGGGCCGCACGCGCTTCGCCGAGGCGGCAACCCGCGCGCTCCCGTCGCGCGAGGCGGCGCTCGTGCGCGCCATCGGCGCGGGCGATCGGGGCGCCGTGGACCCTGCCACCAGCGACGCCTTCGCCCGGAGTGGACTGGCCCACCTGCTCTCCGTCTCCGGGCTCCACCTGGCCGTGGTCGCGCTCGGGGCCTACCGCGTGCTGCGCTGGCTCCTCGCGCGCTGGGATGCCATCGCGCTCCGCTTCGAGCCGCGCCGTGCTGCCGCGATCGCGGCCATCCCCTTGACGCTGCTCTACGCCGTCGCCACGGGCGCGGACGTCCCGATCGTGCGCTCGGCGCTGGCGGCCGCGGTGGCCTTCGCTGGCGTGCTCCTCGACCGGGAACCCGACACCCTGAACGGCGTGGCGCTCGCCGCCATCGCCGTCCTGGCCGTTGACCCTGGCTCGCTCCTCGACGCTTCCTTCCAGCTCTCCTTCGCCTCGGTGGCGGGCCTCTCGCTATGGTCGACGCCACTGCGGAAGGCGCTCCCATTGCCGCGCGAGACGGGCACCCTGGCCGGGCGG
>MEMX01000100.1:50227-70774 GCA_001768075.1 Anaeromyxobacter sp. RBG_16_69_14
CTCCTGTCCGCAGTGTGCGCGAGCGCAGCCGCGACACTCGCCACGGCCCCTATCGTCGCCTTCCACTTTCGCCGGCTGTCGCTCCTCGCCGTGCTCTCGAATCTCGCAGGCGTACCCATCGGTTCCGCGCTCACCGTGGTCGCGGCGTTGGCCGCCCTCGCCTCCGCGCTGGCGCCGGCCGTGGCCGCCCCGCTCCTGCTCCTCTGTCGCCCGCTGGCTTGGCTTCTGCTCCTCGTGAACGACACCTTCGCGGCGCCCTCCTGGTCCGCGGTCAGCGTCGGTTCTCCGGGGCTCGCCGGCGCTCTCCTCTGCTACGCCGCCCTCCTCGCCGCCTGGCGGTGGCGCGGCGCGGCGCGGGCGCTGGGCGCGGCGGTCGCGCTGGTGGCCCTCCTCGCTCCTGCGCCGGCGCGGCACCTGCTCGCCATGCGGCGCGGGGGTCTCGAGGTCACGTTCCTCTCGGTGGGCCAGGGCGACGCGACGGCCCTCCTCCTCCCGGACGGCTCCGCGGTGCTCGTCGACGGAGGCGGTGAAGCGCGGGGGCGTTACGACCCGGGCGCGCGCGACGTCGTACCGTGGCTGCGCGACGCCGGCGTCACCCGCATCGCCGCCGTCTTCCTCTCGCACCCGCATCCCGACCACCTCCTCGGCTTGCCGGCCGTCGCGGCCGCCTTTCCCGTCGAGCACTTCTTCACGAATGGCCGCACGGGGGACGAGGCGGCAAGCGCCGCCTTCGCGCACCTCCCCCCGCCGACCAGGCTCGCCCCGGGTGAATACTTCGAGCGGGCAGGCGTGCGCTTCGAGGCCCTCTCGCCGCCCGGGGGCAGCGAGGCATGGACGGAGAACGACGCCTCGCTCGTCCTTCGGGTGAGCCACGGCCAGGTCGCTTTTCTGATGTCCGGGGACATCGAGTCGGAGGGGGAGGCGGCGCTCACGGGAGGACCCTTCGCTCCCCTGCTGCGTGCGGACGTGGTCAAGATCCCGCACCACGGCAGCGCTAGCAGCTCGGGGGAAGATTTCGTCGCCGCGGTGCGTCCGGCCTACGCCGTCGCCACCGTCGGACGCGACAACCGCTTCGGGTTCCCGGCGACCGAGGTGGTGGCGCGCTGGCAAGCGGCCGGCGCGCACGTCCTGCGCACCGACGAGGGAGCGGTCCGATTCCTCTCCGACGGGCGAGCGGTGCGACGCGCTCCCGCTTCCGCGTCGCTCGATGCGCTGGCGCTCGCGCGCGAGCGTCTCTAGCTTGCATCCATATGGACATCGACGAGATCGACCTGGAGGAGTTCACGCGAAAGCTCCGGGGGCTCATCCCGCCAGGCGAGCCTCCGGTGGGCTACCTGCGAGGTCGCAGCTACTTCCGCGACCTCGTCGCCCACGAGCTCCACGTCTCCGACATGGAGGCAGAGGAGCTCGTGGACACTCTCGAGATGAACGGCTACCTGCACTTCCAGGGCAATCCCTCCGAGCGGTCCGTCGCGGACAGCCGGTGGGATATCCACACGCCCTGATCCATTGCGACGTCTCGTGCGCGAGGGCCATGGTCGCGTCTTCCTCGCTCCGCGCAGCGGGGCGAGAAGAGGGTCCGAGCTGCCTCGCGAGCTCGCGCCGTCACCGCGCCAGCTCGAGCCAGCCGAACCGGTCGAGCGCGTGGAAGTCGCCGCGAAGCGGAGGCGAGAAGCCCGAGCCCTGCACGATGCGCTGGCGGTTGTGCGTCTCCAGGCGGTAGAGGTTCATGCGCCAGCGCTCGCCGCCTTGCGGGTGACGCGCGACCGCAGCCCACGGCAAGGCCAGCTCGACGGTCCAGCCGCGCGCCGGTGCCGGCGTCGCGCCACCTACCGTGACAGCTCCGTCCACCTCCACTGCCGTGCGCACCCCCGAACTGAAGGCCCGCGCTGCCGGAAGGTCGCTGCGCCAGCTCGCGAAGCGGGCGTCGAAGCGGACGTTGGCAGGTGAGACCTCGATCTCGATGTAGTTGCGCCCGCCGCCGCTCGGGTCGAGGAAGAGCTCGACCACCTCGTCCTCGTAGATGGCGTCGTCGTCCTTGCGACCCGGCCTCGTCCAGACCTCGTCGTCTTCATGAGAAGCCGACGTACAGCGCGTCTCCGCCCCAGAGGATCTGCGCCCGGGTGCGGTAGCGGGCGGGCCGACCGGACAGCGTCTCGACGAGATCCACGCGCTCGGCACGCGCCCAGGCCGGCTCGTCGAGCCGGCCATCCACCTGGATCGGGCCGGTCGCTCGAACCGCGCGGTAAGTGGGAAGCGGAGGGCGCGAACCGGAGAGCCACCCTGGGCCCGCCGTCGGGTCCCTGCACGCGCTCGCCAGGAGCGTGGCCAGGACCAGGAGGGCCATGCCGCGGCCGGCGACTCGCCCGCGTGGATGGCAAGTGCGCGATCTCGCGGAGGCGCCGCCGTCCTCCCGCGGTGGCACGTGCCTTGGAGGCGAGCTGTCTCGTGACGCCACACCTCATGATACAGCGCCCCGGGGACCCGGCCGCGCCGTTCGAGATCGACGGGGTGCTCACGCTGGGTGGGGGCGAGGCAGACGGAGTAAAGGTGCCTGGTCTCGCCGAAGGAGCGCTCGCGGCCTGGCCGTCGGCCGCAGGCATCGTGGTGGAGGCGCGCGTCCCCGGCATCGTTGTCTCCGAGCGCCCGCTCGCCCCGGGCAAGCGACGCCTCCTGCGCAAGGGGGACCTAGCTCGAGTGGAGGGTCTGACGTTCTGGTCCGTACCGCCTGCGGTCGATGGGACGAAAGCGGGGACGAACGCAGGGACGCGCGCGCTCGCCGGCGCCATCCTGGCCGGCGCGGGAGCGCCGTCCGGACCCCACCTGGTCGTCCTGGAAGGCCCGCGGGCCGGTGACCGCCTGGCACTCCACGACGGGGCCGTCCTGGGCCGGGGACGCGGAGCGGAACTGCACCTCGCCGACCCACTCGCGTCGCGCCACCATGCACGCTTCACGATCCGTGGCGGCCGAGCTTCCCTGGAAGACCTCGCCAGCAAGAACGGCATCGCCGTGAACGGCCGACACGCCAGGCGTTCCCAGGTCGCGCTCCGCTCCGGGGACGCGCTCGCCGTCGGCGAGAGCCTGCTCGTCTACCATGACGGGTGCCCGGCGCCTCCGGCACCACGCGAGCTGCTCCTGGCGCCCGGGCCTGCCCGCGACGGCCCTCGACAACCAGGTCGGAACCGGCGCACGGCCATGGCCACCGCCCTCGCTTCCGGCATGCTGATCGCGCTCGCGGTCCTGCTCGCCCTCGCCGCGGTGGGCTAGCTTGGCTAGCTGGGGCCGTAAGTCGGGCCGTACCTCGCTGTCGTAGGGCGGGGGCTTGTCCCCGCCGACGCTAGGCATCCAGCGCATGGAAACGACTATCGGAAACGAGCCAGACCGGCGCGCTCGAGCAGGACCTGGAAGAGCTCGCGGTGGCGCGCCAGGAGGCTCGAGAACTGGACGAGCCCGCGCCGCGTGAGCACGGCATACAAAGTGCCTGGCAGACCCGGACGCACCTCGACCTTCAGGATCTCGTCCCAGCGCACCGGCGTCCGCCGGAAAAAGCTGCGAAAGACGATGCCATCCGGGGTCACCACGATCGCCATCCGATCGTAGTACGCGCCGAAGACGACGAAAAACGTGAGGAAGGCGAGCGCGGAAACGACGCTGCCGAACGGGGCGCCAGGGAATCGGGCCAGGGCCGCGAGCACCGAGGCCCAAAAGATGGCTGCAGCCAGCATCGCGAGGCGCAGCCAGAGCCGTGTGCGATACGTCCGAGGCTCCACAATCGAATTGTACGGACCCGCGGCACGGCTGGGCAAACACCAGCCCCTTCAGGGACGGAATACTTCTGGCAACACTCCGCTGAGGGACGAACCCCCGCCCTGCCACACGTGCGAGAACCCGAGGTCACCCTCTCCCGATGGAAGGGAGAGGGGAGCATAGAGCGGCCGGCCCTAGGCCCCAGGAAACCTACCGCCGGGGCACCTGGAACGGGTTCTCGAGCACGATGGTCTCGCCGCGATCGGCGCCCACCGAGACCGCGACGATCTTGACCCCGGCCAGCTGCGCGACTCGCTCGAGGTACGTCCGCGCCGCCTTGGGCAGCTCATCCCACCGGCGCACGCCCTCCAGCTTCTCCGTCCAACCTGGCAACGTCTCGTAAACGGCCTCGCACCGCTCCAGCGTCTCCAGGTCGCTCGGCATCTCGTCGAAGTTGCGTTCGCCGCACTTGTAGCCGATTGCGATCTTGATCTCGGGGAAGCCGGTGAGCACGTCGAGCTTGGTGATGGCGAGGCCGTCGAGGCCGTTCACGCGCACCGCATAGCGCAACGCGAGCACGTCGATCCAGCCGGTGCGGCGCGGCCGGCCGGTGGTCGCACCGTACTCGCCACCCACCTGGCGCAGCCTGTCGCCGGTGGCTTCCATGAGCTCGCTCGGATAGGGGCCACTGCCCACGCGCGTCGAGTAAGCCTTGCTGATTCCGATGATGCGGTCGAGGGCGGTCGGGCCCACGCCCGAGCCGCAGGCAGCGTTGCCCGCGACCGTGTTCGAGCTCGTCACGAAGGGATACGTGCCGTGGTCGACGTCGAGGAGCGTACCCTGTGCTCCTTCGAAGAGGAGCGACTTTCCCGACTTGATGGCCCGGTGTAGCCAGAGGGAGGCGTCCTTGGCATACGGCGCGAGCGTGCGGCCCAGGTCGATGTGCTTCTTGAGCAGCGCCGCCTCTTCCACGTCGAACGAGGCGCCCAGCCGCGCCAGTTCCTCGCGTGCGCTGGCGAGGCGCTCCTTCACCTTGCGAGCGAGCCGCGCCTCGTCGAGGAGGTCGCGGATACGCAGGCCGCGCCGAGCGACCTTGTCCTCGTAGGTCGGGCCGATGCCGCGGCCGGTCGTGCCGATCTTGCCCGCGCCCATGCGATTCTCGCGCGCGATGTCGAGCGCCTTGTGCCAGGGCATGATCACGTGGGCGTCGAGCGAGAGGACGAGCTGCTCGTCGTCCTTCAGGAACCCGCGCGCCTTGAGCTCGGCGATCTCGTCCGCGAGCACCTCGGGATCGACCACCACCCCGTTCCCGATGACGCAGGCCTTGCCCGGATGCAGGATGCCGGACGGGATCAGGTGGAGGACGGTCTTCTCCCCGCCCACGACCACCGTATGCCCGGCGTTGTTACCGCCCTGGAAACGGACCACGACATCCGCCTGCTGGGTGAGGAGGTCAACGAACTTGCCCTTCCCCTCGTCACCCCACTGCGCACCGATCACGACGACGTTCGGCATGCTTTTCCAAGCTCCTCTCGATGATGGGTCAGACACGATAGCAGGGGGCCGAGATCATCGCCAGCGCCGCGCGCCGGGAGTCACGGGCCATTGGTCTTGCCGGGCGCGGAGCGACTGCGTCCCGGACCCACACCCGCCCTCTCCAATGCCTGCGTCGCGAACTCCAGGTCCACGGCGAAGCCGATAGCGGGTCCGGGGCGTCCGAACCGCGCCAGGAGCGCATCGTAGCGGCCGCCCGCAGCGACGGCACTCCCGGCGCCCGGCGCGTAGCCGGCGAAGGTGATGCCGGTGTAGTAGCCGAGCCCACGCACCTCTCCCAGGTCCACCACGACCTCGCCCAACCCGCGGCGGCGGGCGAGCTTCAACGCCGCCTCGACGTCGGCCAGCGCTGCGCCTGCCCCCGGGACCGCGCGCGCGACCTCCCTCGCGCGCTCGAGCGCGCGATCACCGTACAGCCCCGCGAGCAATGGGAGCGCTTGCCTGGCTGCCGCGGTCCCCTTTCCCCGCCGCGCGAGCGCGGCCAGGGCGGCCTCGTCCTTGCGGGCGAGCGCCACCGAGGCATCCTCGCGCGCGGCAGCGGAGAGCCCTGCGGCCGCGACGACCTCCTGGGCGAAGCGCGCATGGCCCACCTCGATAACTGCGGTGGCGAGCCCGACCACCTGGAGCGCGCGAGCTAGCACCGTCAGTGCTTCCGCGTCTGCGCGCGGCCCGCCCTCGCCGAGGAGCTCGACGCCGGCCTGGTAGACCTCCCGCGGTCGCCCGGCGCGCGCCTCCCGAGCGCGCAGCACCGGCCCGTCGTAGCACAGCCGCGCCGGCGCCGGCAGTGCGTCGGGGCGAGCGGCATAGAGCCGCGCGATCTGCGGCGTGATGTCGGGTCGGATGGCGACCACCTCGCCCGAACCCGGCTCGACGAACTTGAGGACGGCGGCCAGCGCCGCCGGCGAGAGCCCTCGCTCCACCACCTCGAGCCGCTCCAACGTGGGCAGGAGCACGCGCCGGTAGTGGAACGAGGAGAAGACCTCGTGCAGCCTCGCCGAGAGCTCCGCCAGGTGCGCCGAGTGATCGGGGAGCAGGTCGCGCAGGCCCGCGGGCAAAGAGAGGTCGAGCATCGCGCGCGCAATCTACCCGCTCGCCCGGTTGGCGAGAAGCCCCACGCGGGCGGGATCGAGATCGACATTGAAGAAGGTGGGCCGCCCGAGACACCGCAGTCGAGGACTGGTGGAGATCCACATCCCGGCGCGATGTGCAGCTCGTCCGAAAACGGCGCCCGGCACCCTCCGCGCCGGTCACGGCCCGCGAGTGGCATCCCCGGCGCCGCTGGAGGGCTTGTGCGGCAGGTAACCCGTGGTGCGCGGCGTCGGCACGGCCTGCGGCACGGGGGGGACCACGGTCACGCTTGCCGGAGGTGGCGCGAGGGTTCGCGCCTTGAGCTCCTGGGCCAGCCCGTGGACAGGGTTGGCGGCGAGGATCTCGTCGAGCGTGAGGAGTGCGTCGTCGGTGCGCGAGAGATCGAGCTGTGCGCGCGCCAGCATCACGCGCGCGCGGAGCACCTCGGAGTGTGACGCCACAAATGCGGCGAGCCGGAGCGCCGCGGCTTCGGGACTCGCATTCCGGACCGCGGCGGCTTCCTCGGCGAAGTCGATCCAGGGGTCCGAGGCCCTCGCCGCGCGAGCCCGATCCACGAGTCTCGCGGTCTGCGCGGCGTTGCCTTCGAGGCCGTAGTAGACCGCCAGGGCCCTCACCACCGCGGGGTCCCCCGCATGCTCGCGGACGAGGGGTCGCAGCTCGTCGAGCGCCCGCTCCCTCAGTTCGCGCCCGCTCTGCATCAAGGCGTCCCCGGATTCGAGCCGGGCCGCTTCTTCCCGGCGGCGCGCCGCCACGAGGAGCTCGACGAGCGCCCGGTCCGCCCGCGACTGGTAGAGGCCGGGCTGCAGGCCAGAAGCCTGTTCCAGCAGCCCAAGGGCGCGCTCCAGGCTGGCGGAATCGTCCCGGGCCGCGAGCGCGAGCGCCTCCTCCTGCAGCCTCACGGCGGCGGGATGGAGGGGTGGTGGTGCTGCGCCCTTCCCGGTGGCGCAAGCGAGCGCGAGGAACACGAGAAGTGCGAAGAGCCAGCTTCGGCCGAGGCGTGACGGGGCCATGGGGCGAAGGCTATCGCAAGAGAGCGCCAGCGGTCACCATCGCCCGGAGGCCGCGCTGACGCTCCCGCGATCGATGACCGTGGAGCAGGAGGTCGCAGCGCCCCAGGATGCGCCGACCCTCGAGCGTCCCTGGCAGGGCGTCGAGCGGCACCTTCACCCCGCCGCTCTTCGCGACCGGCACGTGCGCGGCGGTCACGTCACGATGCACCATCCAGGGCCCGCCAGGCACCGTCCGTGAATCAGTGCGTGCAGTGAAGACCCTCGGCGGCGCTCGCCGCGGCTCTCCCTTCGCGCCAGAGGCCTCTCGTTGTCGCGGCTTGTCGATGCGACCGCGAATCTCGCCGCCGAGATTCGTCGAGCTGACCCTGGATCTCACCAGCCGTGCTGCCGTCGGAAAGGGTCGTTGGTGGCGGGGAGCCGGTCACTCGACCTGCCGCCTGGCGCGCATCGCGTCGAGGCTTGGGTGGTCGGCCGCCTGGATCCGACCCGACGCGCCGAGGGACGTCTTGCACGGCCATCAATAGCCGACAATTCAGACGGTCGCTTACGGTCCGTACGGGTTCGCCCTCGTAGCGGGACCCGGAAGGCCTTACTTGATCCTCTTAGGAGCAAGCACTAACTTACGCAATATCGCAATATGCAATATAGAGACAACTAATCTGGGTCTCGGTCGTCATGCCGACGGGGCGAGGTGCGGGGTTGAGTTCAAATAGCGCCGCCGACGCGGCCATGGATCGCTACGCCGCTGGTGACCTCTCGGCGTTCTCACCGCTCTATGTCGCACTCGCTCCGCGTCTCAACGCCTATCTCTTGCGTCAGACGCGCAACCGAGCACTCGCAGCCGATATCCTGCAGGAGACGCTGGTCCACGTGCACGAGGCACGCGCGTCGTTTGCGTCGGGCTCGCAGGTGACACCGTGGTGCATCGCCATCGCGCGGCGGATCGTCATCGATCGCGCGCGCCAGGCCCGGCGCGAGGTTCTCTGCGAACCCGACGCGGTCGAGTGGGACGACCTCCCGTCGTGCCAGATCGCACCCGACGAAGAGTGCGAGATGCGCGAGCTCATGAGGCACGCACAGCGCGAGCTCGAGCGGTTGCCTCATCGACAGCTCGTCGCCTACCACCTGGTGACACAGGAAGGCCTCAAGTTGAATGAAGCAGCACAGGTCCTCGGCACGTCCGTGGGCGCGGTGAAGCTGCGTGTCCATCGAGCCCATGAGGCGATCCGCTCCGCGATCAGGCGCGATGACGACGCCCTGGACGAGCGGGGACCTCCGCGAGCGGAGCGGACGCTCGGTCTCGAACGAGGTCGATCCACTGTGCGCGCGGCCTAGCCCCTCGGTGGGGTCCACCGTAACTTTGACGCTCCGTCATCCGTATCCACTCCAGAGATCCGGACTGAGCGCCAGGGCGCCGGACGGAAGTTCCGGTGTGGTGTCTACCGGGACCGGCGAGGCGGAATTGATCCGCCTGAGCTGGCGGGGGCTCGCGCTCGCGAGCGGTCGGATTGCGCTGCGTCGCGGCTATTGCGCAATTGTAGGCCGCCGTGCGGGCCCGCGTGGAGGGTTCGTAGATGTTTCGCTGGATCATCGGCTCTAGCCTGAAGTTCCGCTTCCTGGTGTTGGCTGTCGCCGCTGCGTTGCTCGTCTTCGGAACCGCGCAGCTCCACAAGGCGCCGGTCGACGTCTTCCCTGAGTTCGCACCACCCAAGGTGGAGATCCAGACCGAAGGACTCGGGATGACCGCCTCCGAGGTGGAGGAGCTCATCACCATCCCCATGGAGGACGCGCTCCGGGGAACGCCAGGAGTGGACGTCGTCCGCTCCTCGTCCACCCAGGGCCTGTCGCAGGTCGTCCTGATCTTCAAGATGAGCGCCGACGTCATGGAGGCGCGGCAACGCGTGCAGGAGCGTCTCAAGCTGGCCATCGCGGGCCTGCCGCGCTCGTCCGGCATGCCGGTGATGCTCCAGCCCCTGTCCTCGACCAGCCGGGTCATGAAGATCGGTATCTCCTCGAAGGTCCACGACATGATGGACCTCTCCATGATCGCCTACTGGACGATCAAATTCCGGCTCATGTCCGTCCCCGGCGTGGCCAATGTTCCCATCTGGGGAGAGCGGATCAAGGCGTTGGAGGTGCAGGTCGATCCGAGCTTGATGCGGATGCACAACGTCACGCTCGATGAGGTCATGGAGACGACCTCGGAGGCCCTGGACTTCGGCTTGCTGACGTACAGCACCGCGGCGAAGACCCGCATCGACGGTATGTTCGACACCCCCAACCAAAGACTCGCGATCCGTCACGAGCAACCCGCCTACACGCCGGAACTGGTGGCCCAGGTGCCCATCGCCGCGAAGAATAGGCGCCCTGACCCGCCGCGCCTGGGCGATGTCGCCGACGTGAAGTGGGACACCTGGCCGCTCGTCGGCGACGCCGTCATCAACGACGGAGTCGGCCTGATGATGATCGTCGAGAAACTGCCGTGGGCCAACACGCTCGAGGTGACGCGGGGGGTGGAGCAGGCCCTGGCCGAATTGCGGCCCGGCCTTCCCGGCATGGAGATCGACTCCACGATCTTCAGACCGGCGACCTTCATCGAGCAGTCGCTCTCCAATCTCAGGATGGCGCTCCTCAGCGGCGCCATCCTGGTCCTCTTCATCCTGGGCGCCTTCCTCTACGAGTGGCGGGTGGCGCTGATCAGCGCGATCGCCATGCCGCTCTCCCTCGTGGCCGCGGCGGTCGTCCTTCACCTTCGGGGCGCCACGATCAACACGATGATCCTGGCGGGGTTCATCATCGCCCTCGGCGACGTCGTCGACGACGCAATCATCGACGTCGAGAACATCGTGCGGCGCCTACGCGAGCACCGCAAGGCGGGCAGCACGAAGTCGACGGCGCGCATCATCCTCGAGGCGTCGTTCGAGGTGCGCAGCGCCATCGTGCACGCGACGATCATCGTCGTGCTGGCCGTGACTCCGGTCTTCTTCATGGGCGGGGTGGCGAGCATGTTCTTCGAGCCGCTGGTCCTCTCCTATCTGCTCGCGATGTTGGCCTCCATGGCGGTGGCGGCTACGGTCACGCCGGCCCTCTGCCTCGTGCTGCTGACTCGCGCCGGCATCGAGCACCGGGAGTCGCCGCTGCTCCCACCGCTCAAGCGCGTCTACGGCTCGCTCCTGGCGCGCGTCGTCAGGGCGCCGCGCGCCACATTCGCCGGGGCCCTCGTCCTGGTCGTCGCCGCCGTCGCGGTCTGGCCCTTCCTCGGAAAGTCGCTGCTCCCCGCGTTCAAGGAGAGGGACTTCCTGATGCACTGGGTCCCTCCCGAGGGAACGTCGCACCCGGAGACGTTCCGGATCACGCAACGGGCCAGCCGTGAGCTCCGGTCCATCCCCGGGGTCCGCAACTTCGGCGCCCATATCGGACGCGCCGTCACCGGCGACGAGCCCTACGGCGTGAACTTCACCGAGAACTGGATCAGCATCGACCCGAGGGTCGATTACGACGAGGCGCGCGCGAGCGTCGAGGCCACCGTCGCCGGCTATCCCGGGGTCTATCGCGACGTCCAGACCTACCTCAAGGAGAGGATCAAGGAGGTCCTGACCGGAGCAGGCGAGTCCATCGTCGTGCGCACATTTGGACCCGAGCTTCCGGTCCTGCGGCAGAAGGCGGAGGAGGTGCGCCAGGCCATCCAGGACGTGCCCGGCCTCGTCGATCTGCATGTCGAGCAGCAGGTCGACATCCCGCAGATCCAGGTCAAGCTGAACCTCGACGACGCCGCCCGTCACGGCCTCAAGCCGGGTGATGTCCGCCGGGCGGCGGCCGTGCTGATGTCCGGCCAGGAGGTCACGGACATCCACCGGGAGGGCAAGGTGTACGACGTATGGGTGTGGTCACTGCCGTCCGTTCGTTCCAGCGTGGAACGCATCCGCGAGTTCCTGATCGACACGCCGTACGGTGGACGCGTGCGGCTGGGAGAGGTGGCGGACGTGAGCCTCGTGCCGACACCGAACAAGATCAAGCGCGAGAACAATTCGCGGCGGATCGACGTTCACGCCAATGTCAAAGGGCGCGATCTCGGCTCGGCTGCGGAAGAGGTCCGCGCGCGGATCCAGAAGCTCCACTTCCCGATCGGGTACTACCCCTCGCTGCTCGGAGAGTACGCGGAGCGCGAGGCGGCGACAAAGCACTTCCGCATCCTGTCGATTGCCGTCACAGTCGCCATCTTCCTCATCCTCCAGGCGACCTTCCGAAGCTGGCGCGTCGCCAGCCTGGCCTTCCTCACCTTCCCCGCGGCGCTCGTCGGCGGCGTGCTGGCGACCTTCGTGAGCGACCGCGCCATCTCGCTCGGCACCCTGGTCGGGTTCATCACGATCCTCGGCATCTCCGCGCGCAACGGCATCATGCTCATCGAGCACTATCGGCACCTCGAGCATGTGGAGGGTGAGCCCTTCGGCGTCGGGCTCATCCTGCGTGGGGCAAGCGAACGATTGTCGCCGATCCTGATGACCAGCCTGGCCAGCGCATTGGCGCTGCTGCCGATCCTGGTTGGCGGCAGCATCCCCGGCTACGAGATCGAATATCCCATGGCCGTGTTCATCACGGGCGGCCTCCTCACGTCCACGGCGCTGAGCCTGTTCGTCGTGCCGGCCCTCTATCTCAAGCTGGGGCGAGGCGGCCGAAAGATGGATGTCGTGCCCGCTCCAGGGGCACCGAGCTAAGGAGCATGCCGGTGGACAGCACAATTCCAGGGAAGGCCTCGGTGCGCGCGCTGCGTTGTCTGGGGGGGATCGCGCTGGTCGTCGCCTCGGCCCTCGCACGCGCACAGGACGCGGAGCCAGACCATATTCGCGGTGACATCGCCAAGGTCGAGGCCTCGTCGATCCTCGTGAAGACCCGCGGCGGCAAGACGGTGCGCCTCGGGCTCTCGAACGAACTCACCGTCATCAAGCTGACCTGGGGAAGCTTCACGGACGTGGACTTCGGAACCTACGTGGGCTCCGTAGCGGTGCGGCTAGACGAGTACAGTCCGATCGTCCGGGACTCGCTGAGCTGGCTGCACAGGGGGTTCGAGCTGCGGATCGTCGACGAGCAACTGCGCGGCATCGCCTTGGGACACAAGAGCTGGGACCTGCCCCCTGACAGCATCATTGCGCACGGATGGGTGGACGACATGGAGATCCGCGTCCTCTCGATCAAGTATGGCCCCACCGAACAGGAGGAGACGGACGTGGACGTCCCCCGCGACGTGCCGATCCTCAAGATGTCGCTGGGGGACAGGAGCCTGCTGAAGCCGGGCGCGCACGTCTGCGCCGGCGCGCAGAAAGGCGCAGGAGGCCAGGACGTTGCGGTCTTCCTCTTCGTCGGCGAAGACGGCATCGTCCCGCGATTGTGACAGGTGAGCGGACTTGCGCAATTTGGTGTCAGGAGACAATCCCATGGTCGCCGTGAAAGCGGTTCACAAATTGGCTGCGGTCCTCGGGGGCGTCGTCGCCCTGATTGGCGTGACTGCGCTCTTGCTGGCGCGGTCGGGGGAGCATGCGGCGGACGGTGGAGGTCGAGGGGCGGCGGCCGGCAAGAGCCCTCCTGTCACGTTCGAGGACATCTCCGGGAGCACGGCCAAACGTGTCCTCCTTTCCGCGAAGGCCTCCGAACGGCTCGGCATCGAGACAGGCGTGGTGAGCGAGGAGACGGTCCTCCGCAGGCAGGTGGTCAGCGGCCTCATCGTCGTTCCTCCATCGGGAGGTCAGCCGGCGGCGAAGCCAGCCGGCAGCGCGTTTGGAGGCTTCGCGCAGGCGGCGCCCGCGAGATCGATCACCCCGGTCGCGGCGGGGCGGCCCGCCCTGGCGGCGGCACCTCCGCCCAGCGCAGGAGTGATGTCGCCCCACCCTGGCGAGGTCTGGGTGCTCGTGACGCTGTCCCAGGCGGAGTGGGACAGGATGGCGAAGGACAAGCCGGCGCACGTCCTGCCGCTCATCACAGGCGACGAGCAGGGGCGCGCGGTGCTGGCAATGCCGTCCGGAATGGCGCCCGTCGAGGATGCCAAGCGCTCGATGCTGATCGCGTACTACACGGTGCCCGGCAAGGATCACGGGCTGACGCTGAACAAGCGCATGCGGGTCGAGCTGCAGCTCGTGGGCAGCGAGGAGAAGCAGAAGGTCATGCCGTACGCCGCCGTGTACTACGACGCGAAAGGCGCCCCCTGGGTATACATCAACTCGAGGCCGCTGGCCTTCGAACGAGAGCGCATCGGCGTCGAACGCGTCGTCGGCGATCTGGCGGTCCTGTCCGAAGGCCCGCCTGTGGGAACCGCGGTGGTGACCGTCGGCGCGCCGCTGCTCTACGGCGCGGAGATCTTCAAGAAGTAGCGGTGTACGGGAACGCCGCCGCGCGGCGTCCCATTGGTAGCAGGGGATGGAGGGCCGGAAGGAGGCCTGAGGACATGCTTCGCTGGATCATCGGCTCGAGCCTGCAGTTCCGCCTGATGGTGGTGGGGGTCGCCGCGGCGCTGGTCGTGTTCGGAACCCTCCAGCTTCGGGGGATGCCCGTCGACGTCTTGCCCGAGTTCGCGCCCCCGATCGTGGAAGTCCAGACGGAGGCGATCGGGCTATCCGCCCAGGAGGTGGAGAACCTGATCACCCTCAATCTCGAGGAGCTGCTGAGCGGCATGCCGTGGCTGGCGTCGATCCGCTCCCAGTCGGTGACCGGCCTCTCGTCCATCGTGCTCACCTTCGACCGCGGGACCGATATCATGAAGGCCCGGCAGATGATCCAGGAACGCCTGACGCTGGCGTACATGCTGCCGAACGTCGCCCAGCCACCGGTGATGCTTCAGCCGGTGTCGGCGACCAACCGCTTCATGATGATCGGGATCTCCTCAGACAAGGTCGACCCGACGGAGCTGTCGCTGCTCGCCCGCTGGACGATCAAGCCGCGGCTGCTGGGAGTGCCCGGCGTGGCCAACCTGGCGATCTGGGGCCAGCGGTTGCGGCAACTGCACGTCCAGATCGATCAGGATCGGTTGCGCGACGCCCGCTTGATTCAAGAGGACATCATCGCCGCCGCCGGCGACGCGCTGTGGGTGTCGCCCCTGACGTTCCTGAAGGGATCAGCGCCAGGTACGGGCGGCTGGATCGACAATCGCAACCAGAGGCTCGGGGTTCAACACGCCTTGCCCATCAAGGTGCCGGAGGACATGGCAAAGGTGGCCCTCTCGCCGGTGCACCTGCTCATGACCGGCAAGGCGATGTCTCTGGGCGACGTGGCCGAGGTGACCTTCGCGCACCCCCCGCTCATCGGCGACGCCTTCGTCAACGACGGCAACGGTCTCTTGCTCGTCGTCGAGAAGTTCCCCTCCGCCAACACGCTGGAGGTCACGCGGGGGGTCGAACAGGCGCTCGCCGAGCTGGGCCGCGGCCTTCCCGGCGTGACGATCGACGCCACGGTCTTCCGGCTGGCGTCGTACATCGAGGATTCGATCGCCAACGTGAAGAATGCGCTCGTCATCGGCGCCATCCTCCTCATCCTGGTCATCGGCGCGTTCCTGTTCAGCTGGCGGAACGCGTTGGTCACGGTCGTGTCGGTAGCGCTATCGCTCTTCGCCGCCGTGCTCGCCCTCCACCTGACCGGGGCGACGATGAACGCCATGATCATCGCCGGTCTGGTCGTCGCCCTCGGCGTCGTCATCGACGAAGCTGTCGTCGACTCGCGCGAGCTCATGGTGCGGGTGCGTGAGCGCGAGGAACGCGGCGGCGCCTCGCTCGTGACCCTCATCCTCGAGACGATGCTGAAGACGCGAAGCGCCACCGTCTACGCCACCCTGATCGTCGTCCTCGCCGTCACGCCCATCTTCTTCATGGACGGGGTGTCGGGGGCGTTCTTCGAGCCGCTGGCCCTGTCCTACTTGCTGGCGGTGGCGGCGTCCGTGGTCGTCGCGCTGACCGTGACGCCGGCGTTGAGCCTCCTGCTCCTGGGACAGGCGCGAGGACCGGCCGAGTCGCCCGTCGCGGTGTGGCTCCGCGACCGATACGAGTCGAAACTCCAGGGCGCCATCAAGTCGCCGCGCACCGTGTTCGTCACCGCCTGCGTCGTGGTGGTGGCCGGCGTCGCCGCATGGCCGTTGCTCGGCCAGTCGTTCCTCCCCCCCCTCAGGGAGGGAGATCTGCTGGTGAACTTCAGCACCCCGCCCGGCACCTCCCATGCCGAGACCTACCGCATCACCTCGCGGCTCGGCCGCGAGCTGCGATCGATACCCGGGGTGCGTCGGGTCGGCGCCCATGTTGGACGCGCGGTGACAGGGGATCAGGTGGTCGGGATCAATTCGAGCCAGATCTGGATCAATCTCGTTCACGAGTCGGACCAGGACAGGACGATCGCCGCGATCCGGGAGACGATCGACGGATACCCAGGACTCGATCGCAACGTGCAGGCCTACCTGCGCGACAAGGTCGGCGCTGCGCTGACTGGCGAGAGCAGGTCGATCGTCGTGCGCATATACGGCGCCAGGCGGGAGGTCCTGCATCAGAAGGCAGAGGAGGTGAAGAAGGCGCTCTCCGGCATCCCCGGGATCGTCGATCTGCGCGCCGACGGCCAGGTAGAGGAGCCTCAGGTGAAGGTCAAGGTGGACCTCGACGCCGCCGGCCGCGCGAGCGTCAAGCCGGGCGACGTGCGCCGGACCTCGGCCACGGTGTTCTCTGGACTCGGAGTCGGCTACCTCTTCGAGGAGCAGAAGATCATCGACGTGGTGGTCTGGGGCGCGCCCGAGACGCGCCGCAGCCTGAGCGATATTCGCGATCTGTGGGTCGAGAAGTCCGATCGCCACCACGTGCGGCTGGGCGACGTCGCGGACGTGAGCATCGTTCCGACGCCCACGGTCATCAAGCACGAGCGCATCTCGCCGTACGTCGACGTCGTGGCCAACGTGGCCGGGCGCGACCTCGGGTCCGTGCACCACGAGATCGACGGCCGCCTGCAGAAGGTGGAGTTCCCGCTCGAGCATCACCCGGAGGTCCTGGGTGAGTACACCGAGCGCCTTGACGCGCAGCGGCGCATGCTGGGCGTGGCTGCCGCCGCCCTGATCGGGATCTTCCTCCTGCTGCAGGCCTGCTTCCGGAGCTGGCGCCTGGCGCTGATCGCCTTCCTGGCGCTCCCGGCGTCCGTGATCGGTGGCGTGCTGGCTGCGCTCGCCGGCGGCGGCGGGATCTCTCTGGGCTCGATCGTGGGGTTCCTCGCGGTGCTGGGTATTGCCGCCCGGAACGGCGTGTTGCTGATCAGGCGCTATCGGGACCTCGAGGGGCAGGAAGGAGTAGCCTTCGGTCGTGACCTCGTCCTGCGCGGGGCGCGGGAACGGCTGTCACCTATCCTGGCGAGCTCCCTGGCGACCATCGCCGTCCTGCTACCGATTGTCGTGCTCGGGCGGATGCCGGGTCTCGAGATCGCGCAGCACGCGGCGATCGTGATCGTGGGCGGCCTTGCCGCTGCCACGCTGGTCACGTTGTTCGTCCTCCCGGCCCTGGTTCTGGCCATCGGATCGCGAGCAGGACGCCCACCCGACCTTGGCCTGGCTGGCGCGTGAGCGGTCGAACAGAATGTTCTGCACGGCAGCAGCCACGGTGATGCGGTCAACGGCTCTCGCGCTCGGGTTGGGTGTCCGGCTGTCGGTTGTCGCTGCCGAGGTCACTCACGATGAGACTCCGGAGCGGCGGGGGACCGTGGAGCCCTCCATCCTCGATCGCACCACCAGTGCTGTCAACCGTCTTCATCTGGCGCAATTCGTGATCCCCAAGAAACCGGAGAAGGGCGCTGCGGGAACGCAATTGCCAAGTCGATTGACGTACCAGTACGGGTACGGCAGCGAGTCGGACGTGGTCTACCGGCGGAACGCCGATCTCGACAACCGGGTCCGGGACGACATCCTCATACTGAAGCCGCAGCTGTCCGGTTACATCACCTATCGACCGACAGACTGGCTCGAGGCGACGCTCGAGATGGTATTCGAGAGGGAGATTCCCGCGCTCGAGGAGGAGACCGTACTACTCCCGAACGGAGAGACACAGGTTGCCGTGAAGAGGCAGTTCTCGCTGCTCGTCGACCAGGCATTCCTGACGTTCAAGGCGTTCAGCAACGGGCTCCAGTTCACGATCGGGCGCCGGAACTACGAGGACGATCGGCACTGGCTGTATGACACGTCGATGGACATCGCCAGCATCGCGCTCAAGCTCTGGAAGTTTCGCGTCGAGGCGCTGGCGGGACGTGAGATCCTGGTGGGTCTGGACCTGCTCAAGGATCAGACGTCCCTCGAGACACGAACCACCACCGCGCCCGACCGCGAGGCCGATCGAGTCAACACCTACATGTTGCTGGCGGAGTACCGCGGGATCGAGGACATGAAGCTGAGCGCCTTCACGATCTTCCGCGATGATCGCGCCCGGCAGGAGGGGCGGCCTCTGCTCCTGGGGGCCCACGCCCACGGCATGCCATCCGACGAGCTCAGCTACTGGATAGAGCTCGGTCACGTGCGCGGCAGCGACGAGGTGGGGCGGACCTTGTCCGCTTACGGATTCGACGTGGGCGCGACGTATCGGTTCACGGGTCTCTCGCTCACCCCGGGTATCACCGTGGCCTATGCGTTCGGGAGCGGCGACAGCAACCCTGGCAACGCCCGGAGCCACGAGTTTCGCCAGACGGGGCTGCAATCCAACGAGGTGAAGTTCGCCGGTCTAGCCAAGTTCAAGGGCTATGGGGAGGTGATCGACCCGGAGCTGAGCAACCTCAAGATCCTCACAGCTGGACTTGGCATCCGCCCGAGGCAGAACATGTCCATCGAGCTCGTCTATCATCACTACTGGCTGCACGTGCTCGCGAACGATCTGCGCAATTCGCCGCTGACGGCAATCATGAACGAGGTCGAGGGGCGGCAGAGCAAGGACGTGGGGAGCGAGCTCGACCTCGTGCTCGGGTTTCGCAACATCTTCGGCGTGCGGCGGCTCGGGATGGACGTGAGGGCGGGCGTGTTCCTTCCCGGGGAAGCGTTTCGCATCAAGGAGGACGAGGCGGCCAACGCGACCGGCCGCCACGCCGACAGAGGGTTCACGATCTTCACGAAGTTCTGGTGGTGATGGCTCGCGATGGCGCGCTCACGCAGCAAGGACGTGTAGCAGAGGCAACGGGTGGAAGAGGAGGACGTTCCATGATCACGCGAATGGTTCAAGTCGGCCTGACCGCCGTCGCAGCGCTCCTGATCACAGTACAGCTAGGCTCCGCGGCATACGCGTGGGGCACGGGAGCGAGCTCGACCTGGCAAGAGGAGTTCGACATTTCAAGGTGTAACCTGGTGACGACGGGGCGAAATCCGTACTTCGTCCTAGAACCCGGGGTTCAGCTCGTCTACGAAGGAGGCGATGCGAAGCTCCAGATCACGGTCCTCGACGAGACAAAGGTGGTCAACGGGGTCAGGACTCGCGTCGTCGAGGAGAAGGAATGGAAGGACGGCAAGTTGCACGAGATTGCGAAGAACTACTTCGCGATGTGCGAGCAGACGAAGGACGTCCTCTATTTCGGTGAGGACGTGGATTTCTACGAGGACGGAAAGGTGGTCAAGCACGACGGCTCATGGCTCGCGGGGAACGGTAACAGGCCTGGTCTGATGATGGCCGGAGAACCGAAGGTGAAGATGAAGTACTATCAGGAGCTCGCGCCCGGTGTGGCGATGGACCGGGCCGAGATCGTGAGCCTCGACGAGACGTGCCAGACTCCTGCAGGCACGTTCTCCAGCTGCATGAAGGTCAAGGAGACATCGGCCATCGACGTCACCGCGAGCGAGCACAAGTACTATGCCCCCGCGATCGGGCTCGTGAGGGACGAAGCCTTGAGGTTGACCAGGTACACCTCAGCAAGGGTTGACGCGGTGGAGCCCTCCTCGGGGAAGCGCTGAAGCGCTCGGACCGGCGAGGGTTCACGCCCGCCCCGACAATGCCGGCCGCGCCTGCTCGACGAGGAGATCCACCCACTCGATGACCGCGCGCACTCGCGGTGAGCGGCGCAGGTCGCCGTGCACGAGCAGCCACAGCTCGTGGTTCACGGGTTCCGGACCCGAGAGCCGCGCCAGCTCCGGGTCGCGATCGGCCAGGAAGCACGGGAGCACGGCCACCCCCACGCCCAGCCTGGCCGCGGCGTACAAGGAGGCCGTGCTGTTGGTCCGGAAGACGACCTGGCGCTCGGGACCCACCCGCGCCAGCCACCTCTCCTGTGGCACGCCGGCCAGGCTGCCGTCGAAGCCCACGAACGGATCGGATGCGAAGTCGACCCGCCCGCGCCGCCCGGCCAGTGAGCTCCTCGACGCATACAGGCCGTGGGCCAGGTCGGACAGCTTCCGGGTGACGAGCCCGGGATCGCGTGGCCGCCCCATGCGCAGCGCGAGGTCGGCTTCACGACGGGTGAGGTCGAAGGCGCGCTGGTCCGCGGCAATCTCGAGGATCAGCCCAGGGTGGTGTTCGCGCAGGCCCGGCAACGCGGGGACGAGCAGGTGCGCCGCGAGATGCGTGGCGGTGGTGAGCCGAACCACCCCGGTCAGCGCCCGATCGCGCGCGTCGGCGTGACGCGACAGCGCGAGCACGTCGTCCTCTACCCGCGAGGCAAGCGCGGCGAGCTCCTGGCCGGCCGGCGTCCGGCTCCAGCCCTGCGGGCCGCGCTCGAAGAGCGAGAGCCCGAGCTCCTGTTCCAGCGCCGCGACCCGGCGGGCGACGGTGTTGCGGTCGACGCCCAGGTGCTGCGCGGCGCGGGAGAGGCTCCCGGTACGCACGAGCTCGAGGAAGAATCGTAGATGGCCCCAGTCCAGTCGACCCGCGCGTTCTTGCGCGGGGGCGGCGATCGCCTGCGCGTTCACCTGGCTCTTCTGCATCGCTATCTTCCTGCCGTTCGCAGCACGAAACGCCCAGGTGAAAAGGAGCTCCCGATGACCTCGCGAACCACCAACCACGTTTCATCGCCCTGGTGGGGCGCGCCGTGGAGTCGCCTGCGCAAGCACCGCGAGAGAGTCATGAGCACGTGGATCTGGACCCGTACGAGGGCAGAGGCCCCTGCGAGCCGAGGCCCGCCCTTCGCGCTGGCAAACCGCGTCTCGAGCTGGATCGAGGAGATCCGGGGCCGCAGGAGC
>MEMX01000100.1:70818-102288 GCA_001768075.1 Anaeromyxobacter sp. RBG_16_69_14
ACGACACGCTACTGCTTCGCCCAGGCCGGCACGGCCTCGCCCTGCAATGCCACTCCGGCACCCTGCTCGTCACGCAGGAAGGCGACCGGCTGGATCACGTGCTGGGGCCGCGCGATCTGTTCCAGACGACGAGTCGGGGGAGCGTGGCCGTGTGGGCGCTCTCCGGGGGAGAGCTGGGCGAGGAGCCCGTGTCGGCATCCCCTCCTTGATCGTCGGCAGCTCGATCCCCCCATCTCGAGCGTCAGTTCATGTGGCATGCGCTATCAGAGCCGGATCTGCCGCACCGCCTGCACGTGCGGCAGGCGCCGCAGCTTCTCCAGCAGCTCCGGCGTCGGCGCGGAGTCCACGTTGACGAGCGAGAAGGCGGAGCGGCGCCCCGCGTCGCGCGAGAGGAAGATGCGCGCGATGTTCATGCCGGCTGCGCCGAGCGCCGCGCCGATGTTGCCGACGACCCCCGGGGCGTCGTCGTTCTCGAACATGATGATGTCGCCCTCGGGCACCGCCTCGAGCCGGAACTGGTTCACCCGCACCACGCGCAGCTCGCGCTTGCCGAAGACCGTGCCGGCCACCGACGCCTCTCCGCCGCCACCGCGCAGCGTCACGGAGAGCTCGGAGACGTAGCCGTGCGCTTCGGGGTTCAGGTCCTGGCGCACGACGAGGCCGCGCTCCCGGGCGATGACCGGAGCCGAGACCTCGTTCACCGGCTGATCGAGCACGTGCTGCAGGAGCCCCTTCAGCAGCTTTCCCGCGAAGGCGCGGTGCGGCGCGCGCGACAGCTCGCCCGCCAGCTCGAGGTACACCTCGCGGATGGCGGGCGGCGCGATCTGCGCGGCCAGCGACCCCAGCTTCTCGGCCAGGTCCAGATAGGGGCCGATGCTGTCCAGCACCTCGCGTGGAATACTGGGGAGGTTGACCGCGTTCCTCACCTCGCCCCTGGTGAGGTAGGCAGCGAGCTGCTCCGCGATGGCCACCGCCACGGCCGACTGCGCCTCCTCGGTCGAGGCGCCGAGGTGCGGCGTGCAGATGAAGTTGTCGAGCTTGAGCAGGGGGTGGTCCGGCGACGGCGGCTCCTTCTCGAAGACGTCGAGCGCCGCCCCGCCCAGCCGACCGGCGCCGAGCGCGGCCGCCAGCGCGCGTTCGTCGACGAGACCGCCGCGCGCGCAGTTCACCAGCAGGGCGCCCCGCTTCATCCTGTCGAGGGCCGCCGCGTTGACCAGGTTTCGGGTCTGCTCGGTGAGCGGCACGTGCAGCGAGATGACGTCGGCGTCGAGCCAGAGCTCGTCCAGGGTGACCTGCGCGACACCGAGCTTCGCCGCAGCCTCGGCGCTGATGAACGGGTCGTAGGCGATCACCCGCATCTTCATGGCCAGGCAGCGCTGGACCACGATGGATCCGATGTTGCCGATGCCCACGACGCCCAGCGTCTTGCCGGCCAGCTCCCGCCCCTGGAACTTCTTCTTCTCCCACTTTCCGGATTTCACGCTGGCCGTCGCCTGGGCCACGTGGCGCGCCAGCGCCAGCATGTGCGCCAGCGTCAGCTCGGCGACGGTGGTCGAGGATCCGCCGGGCGTGTTCATCACCACCACGCCCCGGCGGGTCGCCGCTTCCGTGTCCACGTTGTCTACGCCCACCCCGGCGCGCCCGACGACCTTGAGCCGCGTGGCCTTCTGGAGGAGCCTGGCGTTGACCCTGGTCGCGCTCCGGACCGCAAGCCCATCGTACTCGGCGACGACCCTCTCGAGCTCATCAGGCTCGAGCCCGACCTTCACGTCGACCTCCAGCCCGGCCTTCTTCATGATCTCGACGCCTTCGGCGGACAGATCGTCGGAGACGAGGACGCGCGCGGCCATGTGCTCTCCCGGGGGTGACGCAGTCTTGCGGCGTGAGGACACCTAGCGAGCGAACCGCCAGGCGTCACGGCGATCGCGGGGTCCAGGGACCCGCCGCGGCGCGGCCCTCGGCCGCGCGCTCACCTCGCCGCGACGCCGCCCAGCACGAGATCCACGACGCCCTTCTTCACGCGCTCGATGTCTTCCTCGCTCGTCCCCCCGAGGAGCCCCACCACCATCCCGGTGAGGGTGAGCTCGAGGGCGCCCAGCAGACCCGCCGCCACCACGACAGGGTCGGCGTCGGGGCGGACCTCGCCCCGCTCCTTCCCTCTCCTCACGATCCCGGCCACGATCGCCACCGCGTCCTCGAAGGTCTGCCGGGTCGAGCCGGCGCGGAAGGCGTTGGGCGTGCGCGCCACCTCGAGGAGCAGGACGCGCACAGCGGCCGGCGCGGTGCGAAAGACGTCGATGGCAAAGCGGCAGACGCCGGCGAGCTGCTCGGGCGCACCGCCCGGGCCCTCGCTGATGGCGCGCAGGCTCGTGATGAAGATGGTCCACTGCTCGGCGAAGACGCTCTCGAGCAGCTCCTCCTTGTTCTGGAAGTAATGGTAGACGAGCCCGTACGCGACGCCCGCCTGCTTCGCCACGTCGGCGATGCGGCAACCGTGGTAGCCCTTCTCCGCGAAGACCTTCACCGCTGCGTGCAGGATGGCGCGCCGCTTCTCGGGCTCGCTCTCGGGGACGGTAAAGCTGGGGCTCGGAGATGGGCGGCCGTTGGGCTCGGCGGGCAAGGACGCTCCTCGGAAGGAAGGTTCACGCTAGCTTCCGCTCTCGACGTGTGTCAACCGAGCTCTCTTGGGGCCCGTGGCCCGTTCAGAACGTGGGGGGGCGGTCGACGAGCGAGGACAGATCGACGACGAACACGAACGTCGGTTTGGGGTCGCACTCGTAGAGCTTGACCGTGACGCCCGCCTTCCAGCACTTGCACGGCGAGTCCCAGACGAGCGAGGCGCGGTGCTGGTAGACATGGGGGGCCGTCGACTTCTTCGGGTCGTTGCAAGGGTGCGTCGCCAGTTCCCGCGCGTTGAAGTCGGCGTCGTAGCTCAGCGTCGCGCCCGAGATCCTCCCGGCCACGCCCGCCGAGCCGCTCGCGTGCGCGTCTGCCGCGAACGGGCGCGGGTCGAAGAAGGGCTCGAGGCCGGCCAGAAGCCGCGGAGACCCTCCGTTTCCGACGGCGAACAGACTGGCGTGGACGTTGTCGCCGCGCCGATCCGCCACCGTGACGCTGGCCTGCAGCGAGGTGAAGGCGTCCAGGCGTGAGTGCGGCGGCGGCGCGGTAGCAGGCCCGGTGCCCTCGGCGCGCTTCGCGCCGAAGGCGAGGAAGCGCGCGGTGACGTCGGCCGAGAACGACCCGAACGGAATGGGGCGCGTGACCCGGCCTCGCACCCAGCTCTCGGAGGGGCTCCCCGCTTCGAGATCCAGATCTTGACCCAGCGTGAGCTCGAGCGCCGTATCGGACAGCGGGCCGGAGGGCGCCACCAGCCGGTTGCGCACCGAGAGCTGCAGCTGGTGGAACCTGCCAGGGGTCGCGCTGAGGGTCCGGCGAGCGGGCACGGTCTGGCCACTGGCAGCCCCCGGGAGCGCCGCCGCGACGTCGAGCTCGTCGTAGGCGTAGTTGGGGAGCCCGGAACCGGCCTGCGAGGTCCCGGCGATCCACTCGAGCCGCGGCTGGATCTCGTGGCGCAAGCGGCCCGCGCCCTGGCCGAAGGTGCGCGAGAGATCGCTCGAGAGGGCGAGGCCAGCCACGGCGCGGGCGTTCGCCTGTGGCGACTGGGCGGCCTCGAAGGCGTACGCCGCGGCCGTACCCGCCACCCATGGCTCGACGGTGAGCGCGCGACCCAGCGTGAAGGGCGCGCGCAATTCGGCCCTGGCGAGCGCGCGGGTCGTCGCGAGCCGCTCGCCGAGACCGGCACTGCTCCTGCCTTGCCAGCGGCTATCTCCCTCCCCGGTGTCGTTCAAGTTGATGTTCCAGCCCCGTTCGCCCGGGCCGATCCCATTGGCGCCCTCGTCGCCGGTCGGGCCGCGGAGCGGCGCGTAGCGGGCCACACCCACCGTCCCCGCCAGACGAAGCGGACCTGCCAGGCGAAGTGGGAGGAGCGTCGCGGAGGCCGCCGGCAAGCGGTGGAACGTCGAGAGGTCGGTGCCGAACACGCCGAAGGGAGCGCGCTGGCAAGCGTCCCCCGAGCACAGCGCATCGAGGTTGTTGAGCGGCAGCAGATAGGCCGCGTCCGCCTCGAGGAGCACGTCGTCGCGCCGGTGCGTCAGCGCGAGCACGCTGCGCCGGTACTCGATGACGCGCAGCAGCGCGTCGCTGTTGAAGTCGGCCGCGTAGTACGGATCGTCAACCAGTCCCACGTCGACCTTGAGGTAGCTCCGATCCGAGATCCGCTGGTCGTGCATGATCGAGGCGGCGATGCGGTTCATGCCCGGCGGACGCGCCGCACCGTCGGGCCAGTGATCGACGGCCGAGTGGAGCAGCGTGAGGCGTGCATGGCCTCGGGAACCCTCCGCCGGCGCCCACCTCAGCTCGAGGCTGCCGCCGAAGCCCTTAACGCCGCGCGCCACGACGACCTTGTCCTCCCCGAACGTATACGCCCCCGTGATCGTGGCGTCGTAGCTGCGGCCCAGGGCGAGGAAGAGCGGCTGGGAGATCACCGTCCCGTTGCTGCCTCCCAGCGCGAGTTCCGGGATCAGCAGGCCCGATTGCCGCTCCCCGAGCGGCAGGTAGCCCACCGGGAACACCATCACCGGGACCGGTGTGTGGATGAAGAGGAAGCGGGGCGTGATGTAGAGGATGGGCAGCGTGAGCCACGCGTGATCTCCCGGCACCACGTTCGCGCTGTGGGCTCGGATCTCCCAGGAAGGCGGTGCGCCGCCGCAGTCGCACAAGGTCACCCGCGCGCGGTCCACCCGAAAGCCGCGCTCCCTGGAGTCGCCCTTCAGCTCCGCGCCACCGAACGTGAAGTGGTTGCGTCCGGTGCGCCGCGCCTCGTCCATCGTCCTGCAGCGGGAGAGATCGAAGGGCCCGTCCTTGAGGAACGCGACCACGTCGCGTGCCTCGTACGGACCGTCAAGAACCGCGTGCATCGCGCTGGCCTCGACCGCCTGACCGGGCTCCGTGAGGAGGACGTTGCCCCGCGCCTCCACCTCGCCGGTCCGGGCATCGTACGTGGCGGTGTCAGCGCGCACCGTGACGGCGCCCCGCCGCAGCACGACGCCTCCGGTTGCGACGCCCCGCTCCCGCGCGACGTCGTAATCCACGTGGCCAGCTTCCAGCACCTCGATCGGGGGCGCGGACCGGGGCGTGGGCGAGGCGATCGAGGAAGGGGCCGCAGCGAAGGCCAGGGCGAGGAGTGCACCGGTCACGGGTGCGGCAGCCTACTACGGGCCTCCTCGACCGAGGTGCGACATTCGCCTGCGACGGAAATCGGACCAGCAGGCGAGACCGTTGACCTACGTTCAACGTCGACGTGGTAGCTGGCGCCAGCGCTCTACGCCCTAGTTCGCCGCCGCCTCCGCGACCGGCAGCTCAGGCGCGGCGGCGGTCCGCTCCAGCGCTCCCGGGCGCTCGAAGTCGATGGAGAGCATGTCGCCTTCGACGCGCTGCTGGTAGGCGACCTTCTCCTTGAGCGCGATCTCGAGCACGGTTCCAGTCCTGCTGCGCTTCGGCGTGACCATCGCAACCGCGCCGGGAAAGAAGGAGGTATCCAGAAAGCGCTCGTCGTTCTTGCGCAGGAGCCAGGTGTTGGGCAGCTCGACGCGGATGAGCGTCTCACCTGCCTGGACGATATTGAAGCGCGGGCTCTCCGAGACGCGCACGTACACTCGCGACACCGTGGGGAGCTGCTTGAACCCGACCTCGCGTATCTGGAGCGGGCGCGCGGCGGCGACCCTGGCCGCCTTCTCCTCCTTGACCACCTCCGCGGCCTCGCGCGCCGCTACCTGTTGCGCCTCTCTCCCGGCCGAGGCGCTCTCCCTGATCTCCTTCGACGCTCTCGCCAGCGCTTCGGCGCGGCCTTCCGTCTCCTGGCCCGTGGGCTTCACCTCGACCGCCGCCGGTACCACCACATCCGCCTTGGCCCTGGCGTCCTGCGCCTCCGCCTCCTCGGCCGCCCTCTGCTCGCGCTTGGCCTTCTCGAGCGCCCTCGCCACTGCCTCGTTCCGAGCCTGTTCCTCGCGCTCCGCCTGAGCCTTCTGCTCCGCCTGAGCCTTCTGCTCCGCCTGGGCCTGCGCTTCGGCCTCGGCACGCGCTGCGTCCTCGCGTTCCGCCTTCGCCTTCTCGGCCGCGGCCCGCTGCTGCGCCTCGGCCTCGGCGCGCGCCTTCGCGTCGGCCTCCCGCTGCTTCGAATCGGCCTCGAGGTGAACCTGCGCGCCGGAGAGGGCCGTCTCGGCGTCCGCCAACGCCTTCGCGTCGGCGGGCGAGAACGGCTGGCCCGACTCGCGAGCACGCGCCTCCCTGACGCGGAGCACACGCACTCGCGCCTCCGCGGCGGCCCGGTCGCGCTCCTGGGTGTCGGCTTGCTTGTGGGCCTGCTCCTCCGCCACGGCCTCCTCGGAGAGACGCGTCACCTTGGCCTTGTCTTCCTGGGCAAGGCGCCGGTCCTCGACCCTGCGCGCCTCTTTCCAGGCCTTGGCCTCCTCGTTCTCGCGCTCCTGGCGAGCCTGCTCATCGGCACGCGCACGGGCCTGGGCCTCGGTGTGAGCTCGCGCGGAAAGCTCCTTCTCGGAGGCAGACTTCGCCTGTGCGTCGAGGTCGGCCGCCACCTTGGCCTCGGCCGCCACCTTGGCCTCCGCTGCCGCCTTGGCCTCCGCCTCCGCGCGCGCCTGCGCGTCGGCACCGGGCTGCGCCTCCGGCGGGATGTTCGCGGTGGCCCCACCTGTCACGGCAGCACCGGCTGGAGCAGCGGCCGCCGCATGAGCTGCAGCGGGTGCGGGCTGCGCCGCGGCCACGGCAGCCCGCGCGCGGGCGGGCTTCGCTATCTTCACCAGCAGCGTCGTCCCGAGAGTCTCTACCTCGGGCGGCTCCACGTCGCTCAGGAACGCGATCATGACGCGCGCGATGGAGGTCGCGCCGCTGCCATAGGACAGGTTCTTGATGACGTTGACGGTCCCGTCCCCGACCTGGATGTCCTCGAGCACGTCCTTGAACGCGCTCTCGGCGAGGTCGATGACGAAGCGCGGCGGGTCCACCATCGAGAACGTCGTGAAGTTGGGCGGCTTGGAACCTTCGATCGCAAGGACGATCGTTCCTCCTCCGTCCTTCACCTCCACCTTGGAGACGAGATTCAGGCTTGCGGTTTCGGCGTGGGCCGTACCAGAAGGGGCTAACGACAAGGCGAGGAAGAAGGCAGCAAGGCGCATCGTACGCTCCGGTCGGAGGTCGGGAGTACGATAACATGGCGGTCATTGGCACCCGAAAACGCGCCATGTTCCGCGGTGGTAGGTGTTTGTCTCCCTGACGGACGGGCAGGTGAGCGTGCGACCGCCCGGGTGCGCGGGCCAGTGCGTGGGGTGCCCCTTCTGGGCCGTGGACACCCGCGAGGATCGTCTTTCAACCCGTCAGCAGCTCGCGCGCCTCACCGACCAGGTAGAGCGAGCCCGCGACGCACACCACGGCATCGTCGACGGCCGCCCGGCGCGCGCACGCGATCGCCTGCTCCACGGTTGCGTGCTCGTCCGTCCGCTCGACGAGCGCCCCGGCGAACCCTCGGTAGCTCGTCGTGGGGCGTGCGCGAGACGACCTGGGCTCGACGAGGTGCAACCCTCGCACGATGGGCGCCAGGGCGGCCAGCATGCCCCGGTGGTCCTTGTCGGCGAGGACGCCGAAGACGAGCTCCACCGGCAGGCCAGGACGGAGCGCGGGTAGCGCCGCAGCCAGGGCAGTTGCGCCGTCGGGGTTGTGCGCCCCGTCGAGCAGCACGCCGGCGACCGTCTCGAGCCTCCCGGGCCAGCGCGCGCGCTCTATCCCTCGCGCGATCGCGCCTTCGGAGACCGGCAGCCCTGCGGCGTCGAGGAGTCGGAGCGCCGCCGCTGCCAGCGCTGCGTTGCCCTCCTGGTGCGGTCCGGCGAGCGCGATCGGACCTCGGTAGCCGGCCGGCGCGATGGTGAGCGGTGCACCGCGCGCTTCCGCCTCCGCGCGAAGAGCCAGCATCGCCTCCGGGTGCTGACCATGCGCGACGACCCCGGGGATCCCCTTCTTGAAGATGCTCGCCTTCTCGCGCGCTATGGCGCCGAGGGTGTCGCCCAGCATCTCGGTGTGATCGAGGCCGATCCGGCTCACCGCACAGACGAGCGGCCGGACCGCGTTCGTCGCGTCGAGGCGCCCGCCGAGGCCGACCTCGAGCACGACCGCGTCGGTGCCGGCCTCTGCGAAGTGGAGCAGCGCGAGCAACGTGGCGAACTCGAAGTAGGTGAGCCGGTCGACCCCCGCCTCTGCGTCGTGCCAGGGGCACGCGCGCCGGACGACACTCGCGAGGCGGTCCAGCGCCATATCGTCGATGGGCACGCCGTCGATCGCGATGCGCTCGTTGAACCGGACGAGGTGCGGCGAAGTGTAGAGCCCCGTGCGATGCCCGGCCTCGACCAGCGCCTGCGCGGCCATGGCGCAGGCCGAACCCTTTCCGTTCGTCCCGGCCACGTGCAGGATCCGGAGGCCGCGCTCCGGATGGCCGAGCGCGGCGAGCGCGCGCTCCATGCGCTCGAGCCCGAGCCGCATGGCGAGCGGCTGGAGCGAGTCGAGGTAGACGTGCGGGTCAGCCATGGGGCCGCGGGCTTCGGGCTGCAGGCTCCAGGCCACGGTTGGATTCCTCGGCAGTCGCCCACGGGCTCCGAGGCGAGTTCTGGCGACTTGCCGAGGCCCGTGGCCCGAAGGCCGTGGCCTGCTCCTTCAGGCGAGCAGCGTGAGCAGCTGCGAGAGCCTCTGGCGCATCTCCGGGCGCTTCACGATCGCGTCGATCATCCCGTGCTCCAGGAGGAACTCCGAGCGCTGGAATCCCGGGGGCAGTTTTTCACGAAGCGTCTGCTCGATGACGCGCGGGCCAGCGAAGCCGATGAGCGCCTTCGGCTCGGCGATGACGACGTCCCCCAGCCAGGCAAAGCTCGCCGCCACACCACCGGTGGTGGGATGGAGCATGACCGAGACGTACGGCTTCTTGACGGAGCGGAAGCGGTTCAGGGCGGCCGAGGTCTTCGCCATCTGCATCAGGGAGAAGATGCCCTCTTGCATGCGGGCACCGCCGGTCGAGCTGAAGACGATCGCGGGGAGGCGCCGCTCGTAGGCGCGGTCGAAGACGCGCGCTACCTTCTCGCCCACGACGGAGCCCATCGAGCCGCCCATGAACTCGAAGGCGAAGCTGCCGATCGAGACCGGCCGACCGTCTATCCTTCCACCACCGGAGATGAAGGCGTCCTTCATGCCCGTGTTCTTGGCGGTGCTCTTGAGGCGGTCCTTGTACTTCTTCGCGTCGACGAACCCGAGCGGGTCCTGCGGCACGAGCTCTGCGTCGAGTTCCTCGAAGCTGTCCGGATCGAGCACCAGCTCCAGGCGGCGCCGGACCGGCAGTCGGTCGTGGTGGCCGCACAGCGGGCACACGTTCCAGTGGCGCTCCCAGTCCTGGACGTAGGCGACCTCGCCGCAGCCGTCGCACTTCTGCCAGAGCGCCTCGCCCTTGGCGGCAGGCTGGGGAGAGCTCTTCCCGTTGGCGCTCTGCGAGGCCTTCAACTTCTTCGTCTTCGAGAACCAGGCCATATTCACCCGTGGAGCGAGGAGCTTGCCCCCGCTGTCTAGAATTGGAACTCGTCCCCCATCGCGAGGACGCGGACGTGGAGAAGCTTCATCGAGGCGAGCTCGCGGCGCAGCTCGACCGCGAAGGCGGGCTTCAGGTGATACAGGTAAATGGGGATGCCGTTGCGCTCGAGCTTCTCGAGCTCGCCCGCCAGCGTGCGCGGGGTGAGGTGCCCCGAGGCGTCGGCGAGCCCTTGCATGCGCGTCGGGAAGCTGGTCTCGACCAGCAGCGCGCGGACGTTCTCGGCCGCGTTGACGGCCTTCCAGAAGGCGGTGGTCGGGCCGGTGTCTCCGGAGATGGCGATGGCGTCCTCTCCGTCGGAGAGGAGAAAACCGACCGACTCCACCGGGTGCGCCACCGGCACCGGCTTCAGCCTGTAGCGCCCGATACTGAAACGGCGGCGCGGGTCGAACGCCTTGATGGTGATGACCGGGTTCCGGGTGTCCGGGAGGCGGGTGAAGTCGGGCCACAGCTCGTCGTTGAAGATGCTCTGCTGCAGCGTGCGGGCGCACGCGGTCGAGGCGTGCACCACGACCGGCTTCGCTCGGAGCCCTACCAGCAGATCGGCGAGGAGCGGCACGTCCTTCACGTGGTCGAAGTGCGAGTGGGTGAGGACGATGTCGTCGACCTCGAGCAGCTCCTCGAGCGACAGCACGGCGGTGAGCGCGCCCGCGTCGATGGCGAGCGCGCCGTCCACGAGGAAGCAGGTGGCGCGGTGCCTGGCGAGCTCGCCGCCCGAGCAGCCGAGGACGCGCAGCTTCATGCCGCACCCCCGCGACCGGGCGCCGCCCTCACGAGCCTTCTCCGAACCGCACCTTCATCTGCAGGAACTCGAGGAAGTGGCGCAGCTTCGCGACCTCGGGGACGACGATTCCGTCCGCCTCGAGCGTGACGATGCGGGCGCGCTGCAGCTTCATGAGGACCTCTTCCACCTGCGCAGGCTCGACGCCCACCAGCGTCGGCAGCTGCTCGCTCGTCACGGCCAGTCGCACCGGACCGTCCGCCCGGGCGACGCGCGCAGCGGCCGTGGAGAGATAGTGAACGATCCGGCTCGAGCCGTCGCGGAAGAGCTGGTTCGAGATCTGGTCGTCGGCGGCCTGTAGCCGCTCAGCGAGGGTCGTGATCATGCGGATAGCGACCTCCGCGTTGGACCGGATCATGGCCTCGAACGTCTTCGGATCGATGATCAGGATCTTCGCGTCCTCCGCCACGGTGGCGGTCGCGGAGCGCGGGCGATCGCAGAGGATCGACATCTCGCCGAAGAACTCGCCCTGACCCAGCGTACAGAGGACCTTCTCCATGTCTCCGACGGCCTTGGAGATGGTGACCCGGCCGCCCTGGATGACGAACATCTCTCGCCCCGGCTCGCCCTCCCGGAAGAGGACGGTGCCGCGCGCGAACTCTCGCACGAAGCGCTGGAGGAGCTGACCGTCGCCCATGTGCGCCGAAACGCTTAGCGGATACGCGGGAGAGCTGTCAACGAACGCTGCAGGGCGTCACGAGGAGGACCGGCGGCCGTTACCCCTCGGACTCCAGGGAGAATTCGCCGCAGCGCGTCATCGGCCCATTCGACGGCTCCTGGCTTCGGCCGCGGGCGAGGGTCTGTGGAGACCCGGAATGCCGCACCCCCTCGGGTGGGTTATGGAAATATCAAGCTCCCATTTGGGTTCCATCTGGTGTAGCCTGTATTCGGGAAAGGTTTCGATGAATCTCCTCACGTACCTGTTCGCAGCAGCGCTCCTCTGGGCCGTCGCCGCCACCGGCCCCACCACCCCGAACACCTCTGTCGACCCCGCGCCGCGTGCGGAAGCCTCCGACCGCGCCGCGCCCGTGAGCGCGGTGACCTACCGTCGATAGGTCCCGGCGCGCGCCTCCGTGCAGCTTGCAGTCGCCGCCTCGCCGCGGTAAGCGGGGGCGCCATGGTCCTCACCTATCGCGACGCCGGCGTGGACATCGACGAAGGCGATCGCCTCGTCGAGCTCATCAAGCCTCTCGCGAAGCCGACGCTCCGCCCCGAGGTCATGGCTGGCATCGGCGGCTTCGGCGGGCTGTTCGCGCTCGATCTCGAGAGGTGGAAGGAGCCGGTGCTCGTCTCCGGGACCGACGGCGTCGGCACGAAGCTCAAGGTGGCCTTCGCAGCCGATCGGCACGCCACCGTCGGCATCGACCTCGTCGCGATGTGCGCGAACGACATCGCGGTGGTGGGTGCCGAGCCGCTCTTCTTCCTCGACTACTTCGCGACCGGGAAGCTCTCCGTCGAGCAGGGCGTCGAGGTCGTGAAGGGCATCGCCGAAGGGTGCCGGCAGGCGGGCTGCGCGCTGATCGGCGGCGAGACGGCGGAGTTGCCCGGCTTCTACGCCAGGGGCGAGTACGATCTGGCCGGGTTCGCGGTGGGCTGCGTCGAGCGCTCGCGCATCGTCGACGGCCGCACGGTGGCGCCCGGCGACGTGGTGCTGGGGATGCCGTCGTCCGGCCTGCACTCGAACGGCTACTCCCTGGCGCGCAAGGCGCTGCTCGAGAAGCACCCGCTCGACTGGAAGCCCCCCGAGCTCGGGGGCCGCACCGTGGCCGACGCACTGCTCGTGCCCACGCGCATCTACGCGAAGGACGTGCTGGCGCTGCTCGAGCGGGTGAAGGTGAAATCGCTCGGCCACATCACGGGCGGTGGGCTTCCCGGCAACGTGCCGCGCAACTTGCCCGACGGCACCAGGGCCGTGCTCCACGAGGGCCGCTGGCCGCGCCCCGCCATCTTCGACCTCGTCCAGCGCGAGGGCGGCGTCCCGTGGGAGGAGATGTACCTGACCTTCAACATGGGTCTCGGCCTGGTGGCCACGCTGGCGCCGTCCGACGTCGAAACCGCCCAGGCGGTGCTCTCGGAGCGCGGGCTCGCGAGCTGGGTTGTGGGCGGGATCGAGAAGGGGGCGGGCGAGGCCGTCTGCGAGGTCGTGCGGTGATCCGCATCGCGGTGCTCGCCTCGGGCAGCGGCACGAACCTCGGGGCCCTCCTCGACGCCTGCGCCGGCGGCCAGATCGATGGACGCGTCGAGGTGGTGCTCTCCAACATGCCCGGTGCTGGAGCGCTGGAGCGGGCGCGCGCGGCGGGCGCCGCGACCGAGGTCGTGCCTTCGAAGGGCGTCCAACGCGAGTCGCACGACGCGGAGGTGCTGGCGAGGCTCTCCCGCCACACACCCGATCTGGTCTGCCTGGCCGGCTACATGCGGCTCCTCACGCCGAGGTTCGTGAGCGCCTACGGCCCGACGTCGTCCACGCGCGGTTGCCCGCGCATCATGAACATCCACCCGGCCCTGTTGCCCAGCTTCCCGGGATTGCACGCCCAGCGCCAGGCCCTGGCCTACGGCGCGCGCTTCTCCGGCTGCACGGTGCACTTCGTCGACGAGGGGACGGACAGCGGCGCCATCATCGTCCAGGCGGTCGTGCCGGTGCTGGAGAGCGATACGGAGGAGGCGCTCGCGGCGCGCATCCTGTCCGAGGAGCACCGCATCTATCCGCGGGCGGTGCAGTGGTTCGCGCAGGGGCGCCTCGCGCTCGAGGGTCGCCGCGTCACCGTCCGCGGTTCGCGCCCTCCGGAACCGGTCGCGCTGCGGTCACCGTGGGACGAGTAGTGGCGCGCGCTCATGGCCGCACCCAGCGATAAAGCCGGGCAGGCAGCGCACCAGGCGGCAGGCGGGGTAGCCAGATCAAGGGCCCGGCGTTAACTGAGGGCCTTTGCAGTAGGGGGCCACCACCTTGGCACAGACCTTCAAGCCGCCCGCGACGCAGCGCATCTACGACGTCTGCGTCATCGGCTCCCAGCTGGGCGGCGCGCTGGCAGGCGCACTCCTTGCCCGGCGCGGCTACCGCGTCCTGCACGTCGATCACGACGGCATGGGCACGGCCTACGAGGATGGAGGGTACGTCCTCCCGTACGCACCAGCGCTCCTCGCATCGCCGCGCCTCCTCCCCGCGGCAGAGATGTCGCTCCGCGAGCTCGGCCTGGCGACGGACACGATGCGCGCGCTCGAGCCGTGTACGCCCGATCTGCAGATCCTCTTGCCGCGACACCGCATCGACATCGGGCACGACCCCCATCGGCGCCTCATGGAGCTGAAGCGGGAGTGGCCCCGCGACGCGGAGGCGCTGGAAGGGAGCTTCGGGAGCCTCGGCAAGCTCTTCGACGCCTCGTCCCCGTTCATGAAGTCGATGCCGCCCTTGCCGCCGGCCGGCTTCGGTGAGCGCCGCGCGGTCTCCAAGGCAGTCAGGTTCGCGGCGTCCGCCCCGGGCGCGCCCCACGCCACCAGCCTCGACGAGGCGAACGCGTTCAGCGAACTCGAGGACCATCCGCTCGTCTGCGCGCTCAGGACCGCCCAGCGCTTCCTCGGCTATCTCGACGGCGACCCGGCGCCGCTCGCCACGACTCGCCTGCTCGGCGGCGTGCTGCACGGCAGCCACCGTCTGACAGGGGGATCGCAGGGCCTGCGCGAGAGCATCCGGCGCAAGATCGCAGAGTCGCGCGGCGAGATCCTGGGAGACGACCAGGGCGCGACCGTCGCCGAGCGGCTCGAGATCGACGGCAGCCGCGTCGCCGCGGTGCGCCTGTCGGGCTCTCCCAACGCGTGGGTGGCGCGCGTCTTCATCGCCGCCACCGACGCCCCCGCCATGCTGCGGCTCCTCCCCCCGGAGGAGACCGGCGGCAAGATGGCGAAGCTGCTCGAGCGCATCCACCCACGGCGCCAGCTCTTGGCGCTGAACCTGGTGGTAAAGACGGCTGCGCTCCCGCCTGCCCTCGGCGACTGCGTGCTGGCGCTGCGCGACGCTGGCGGACCCGACACGGTCGAGAATGCGGTGCTCGTGCAGGTACTCCCGGCTCGCCGCGACAAGGGCAAGGGTGCCACCGAGCTCGTGGCCGACGAGCGCGTCCTGTGCGCAGCCGGCTTCGTGGCCGCCGACGCGCGCGATCGCGGGGAGGAATACCTGGCCGCGCTCGGCCGGGAGATCCGCGAAGCCGTCGCCGACGCGGTACCGTTCTTCGAGCGCCACCTGTTGCGCGAGTCGCTGCCGGTGCTGGCCGCGCCAAAGCAGCGGCGCGGGTCGCGCCTGCTCCCTCACCCGCTCTACGAGGTGGAGCTCGAACAGGCGTTCGGCGTGACGGGCCTCCCCTGCCGGTCTCCTTACAAGAACCTCGTGTTCGCCGGCCGGGAGGTGATCCCAGGGCTGGGCCTGGAGGGCGAGTTCCACGCCGGCGTGCAGGCGGCTGCCGCCGCGCAGGAACTGCTCGGCAAGAAGGACCTCCTGAGGTAGGCGAGAGAGACGAAACGCCCGCAGGGCGCGTCGAGAAGCCAGCGTCGCAGGCCGTGCTTGCTTTTTCCCGCGCTTTGCCTAATATCCGCCGCTCCTTAGGGGCTCGAGACCATGGCACGCCGCTGCGAATTGTGTGGGAAGGGGCCGCTCGTCGGCAACAACGTCTCCCACGCCAACAACAAGACAAAGACTCGCTCGCTCCCGAACCTGCGTTCGGTACGGGCCGTCGTTAACGGCTCTGTCCACCACATGCGCGTGTGCACGCGCTGCCTGAAGGCAGGTCGCATCGTGAAGGCCGCGCGCGGGCCAGCTGCGGCCTGAGCCTCTCCGCGTCGCGCGGACGGGCATGCCCCGGCTTCCGCCCACCGAGCGCCTCCACCCACGGTCGAAGGACCTCGACGCGTTGCCCCTGCGACGCGCCCTGGTTCTCTTGCACCGGGGCGACCTCGAAGCCGCGCGCGCCGTCGGCCGTGCCCTGCCTGCGCTAGCCCGGCTGGCGAAGCTGGCCGCGCAGGCGCTCCGGACCGGAGGCCGGATCGTCTACCTGGGCGCGGGCACGTCCGGCCGCCTGGGTGCGCTCGACGCGGCCGAGTGTCCGCCCACGTTCGGTGTCCCCCGCTCCGTCGTCATCGCGCTCGTGGCTGGCGGCGCCCGTGCGTTGCGCCGGGCGGTGGAAGGGGCGGAGCACGCCGAGAAGGCCGGGCGCGCGTCGGTACGGCGGGCGCAGGTAGGCCCGCGCGATCTCGCCGTCGGGATCAGCGCCTCCGGGACGACGCCGTTCGTGCTCGCCGCGCTCGACGAGGCGCGCAGGCGCGGCGCCGCGGCCGGTCTCTTGACGAGCAACCCGGCGGCGCGGCCGGCCGGTGTGGCGCGGGTGCTGCTCGACACCGGGCCGGAGCTGGTGGCTGGATCCACCCGCATGAAGGCGGGCTCGGCAGCCAAGATGGCGCTCTCCCTGCTTTCGACCACAGCCATGCTGCAGCTGGGCCGCGTGCGGGGGGGACTCATGATCGACCTCGCGCCCACCAGCCACAAGCTGCGAGGGCGGGCGCTGCGCATCGTGATGGAGCTGGCGGACGCGAGCGCGCAAAGCGCCGAGGCGGCGCTCGCCGCGAGCGGCTGGCGTGTGCGGGCGGCGCTCGCCGCGCTGGCCCGTGGTGGCCCGAGAGACCAACCCCTCTCTCTCGGCGGGGGTGAGAGCGTGGTGGGGTCGAGATCGGGGCACAGATCGAGGCCCAAGGCGAAGGCGAAGCGAGGGTCGACGTCGAAGCCGGCGTGCAAGGATGAGCCATGAGCAAGCGAAGGGACGGACAACCCATCGACCCCGCGGCGCTCGCGAAGGCGCTCGCCGGGTTGGCGGCCGCGCGCGGCCGCAAGCGCCTCGATCTCATCCTCGACCAGGACGACCCGGGGGCGCTCGTGCGCGCGCTGCCGGCGGACGAGCTCTACTTCACCATCCGCGAGATCGGCCTCGGGGACGCAGTCGAGCTGGTGCAGCTCGCCAGCGCAGAGCAGTTCCGCACCTTCCTGGACCTCGCCTGCTGGGCGAAGGATCGCGTTGACCCACGCCGGGCGTTGCCGTGGCTCCGCGCGGCGCGATCAGGCTCGATGGACAGCCCGCGCGCGGCGGCCCGCTGGAAGGCCAAGCTCGACAAGCTCGACGTGGAGCTGCTCCATCTCGCGCTGCGCGAGACGGTGCGCGTGCACGACCTGGAACGGGATCCGGACCCGGATCTCGTCAGCGACCGCTTCATGCAGACGCCCGAGCACAAGTTCATCCTCGAGTTCCTGGCTGATGGGGCCGAGTACATGGCCGTGCGCGGGCTGGTGGACGATCTCTACGCCGAGAATCCCTTCATGGCGACCCGGCTCCTGTCTTCCATCCGCTGGGATCTGACGAGCGAGCTCGAGGAGACGGCGCTGCGCTGGCGGACCGGGAGGCTCGCCGACCTCGGTTACCCGTCGCGCGAGGAGGCGCTCTCCTGGTTTGCGCGGCCTGCCGCGCGCGCCGCCACCGCCCCCGCTGGCACGCCTGCCCGACCTCCCGGCTTCTTCCTGACGCTCGGCGGGACGGGCTCGCTCCTCGCCCGCGCCTCGGCGCGGCTCTCCCCGAATGAACACGAGCACCTCGAGCTCGAGCTCGTGACCGCGGCCAACGCGGTGCTGGTCGCCGACTCGGTGGACCCTGGCGACCTCGATGCGGTGAAGGGAGCCGTCGATGCCGCCCGCGCTTTCGTGGAGATGGGGCTCGAGGAGGCAGCGGGACTCGACGAGGCTCGAGCGGCCGAGGTCCTCGCGACAACCGCGGTGAAGGCGCTCTTCCAGCGCGGCTTCGGGCGCGTCCTGCAGCTGAAGTGGCGCGCGGAGCGGCTGCTCGCAGCGGGGGAGGCGGGCTCTCTCGAGCCGCCGCTGTTCCATCCCCTGCTCGACCCACCGCTCGGCGAGATGCTGGCCGGGCTGGCCCGGCGGCGCCCGCTCTACTTCCCGGGCCTGGAGGCACCGCGAGAGGACTGGGGCTCGCCCGCGGCGGGTAGCTTCGAGCACCGTGGGTTTCTCTCCTCGGCCGAGGTAGCGCGTACTGCGGGAGCGCTCGCGCTCACCGAACAGCTCGCCTCGCTCGCGCGTCGCCTCGGCCTGATATCCGCGCGCACCGAAGGCGGGCTCGCACCCAGCCTCGCCACCCTCTACCTGACGGCGCTCGCGAACGAGCGGCTGGGCCGCACCTTCACGCCCGACGCCATCGCAGCCTCCGAGGTGCCAGCAGCCACGCGGGCGCTGGAGCACCTCGGCGACCCGCGCCTCGCCTCGGAGGGAGACGTCGGGAGCCTCCTCGCCAGCCTCGCGCGCCAGAAGGCGGAGGAGCTCGCCCCCATCCGCGAGGGCGCGGAGGCGCGACCGGAAGACGTCGGCGCGCTGCTGGTGAAGCGTTAGCCTGGATTCTCACGCTAGCAAGCTAGCTCGAGGGCCGTCGATCAGCCGCCGATCAATCGACGGATCCTCATTTCTGCTCCGCCTCGTCCGGCGTCGCTTCCGCCGCCACGCCGAGCGTGAGCCCGCAGTCCGGGCACTCGGCCTGCACCGTCGAAGGCGTGAAGCAGTGGCCGCAGGCGGGGCACTCGATCTCTCCGCCGGCGTCGAGGTCAACCCCCTGGATGCCCCGCTCGGCGGCGCGCGCAGCGTCGGGGTTGCCGAGCAGCTCCGCCCAGTCGCGCCGCAGGAACTCGGCCGCCCGTGGAGCCTCCTTCTCCGGCACGTAGATGTTCCACAGGGGGTGCGCGCGCTCCTCGGGCCGGCGCGGTGGCACCTGCTCGATCTCGGGCGCGAGCCCTTGCTGTTCGAGGAGCTCCATCATCTCGCGCACCGAGGCGTATCCCGAACGCGACAGCAGCGCGAGCCCCTGCCCTGTCGTGCGGCACGTGACGCAGGCGCCGCTCTCGTCGAACGGGGTGTTGCAGGTGGGACAGCTTGGGACATCCATGTCGGCGCCTCCCAGTGAGAATCATCTCAGGATCCGTCCGGATAATCCCGGCCGTCGCGGGGCGCAGCCTGGGGACATTCGGATGGGTTCCCAGCTTGGCACCCTACGCGCGCGGCGGGGGACAAGCCCTACGAGAATCCGGCAGGCCTGGCGGAGGAGCCGAACCTGGCCCGGGAGCTCCCGTCGGGCGGCGGAACGCACCGAATCCGCCCTACGCCCATGCACCCAGTCGTGACGGCGGCCGCGAGGCTGGCTATACTGCGCGGCCCTATGGCCCAGATCATCGACGGGAAAGCCGTGGCAGCACAGGTGCGCTCCGAGGTCGCGAAGGCGGCGCGGGAGCTCGCGGGGCGCGGGATCGTCCCGGGCCTCACGGTAGTGCGCGTCGGCGACGATCCGGCGTCGGCCGTCTACGTCCGCGGCAAGCGCAAGGACAGCGAGGAGGTGGGATTCCGGTCCGTCGAGCACCACCTGGGAGTCACGACCACCCAGATCGAGCTCATGGAGCTGGTCGCGCAGCTCAACGCCGATCCCGCGGTCCACGGCATCCTGGTCCAGCTCCCGCTTCCGAAAGGCCTCGACGAGCGCGCCGTGCTCGAGGCCATCGATCCTCGCAAGGACGCGGACGGCTTTCATCCTTACAACGTGGGCGCGCTCTCCATCGGTATCCCCGGCCCGCGCCCTTGCACGCCGGCCGGGATCATGCGTCTCCTGAAGACGGCCGGCTGCGATCCCAGAGGCAAGCGGGCCCTGGTGATCGGCCGCTCCAATATCGTCGGCAAGCCCATGGCGATGATGCTGCTCGAGGCTCACGCCACGGTGACGGTGGCGCACTCCCGCACCACCGACCTGCCGGCCGAGGTCGGGCGCGCGGACATCCTCGTGGCGGCCATCGGGAAGACCGAGCTGGTGAAGGGTACCTGGGTGAAGGAGGGCGCCGTCGTCATCGACGTCGGGATGAACCGGCTCCAGGGTGGCAAGCTGGTGGGCGATGTCGAATACGCCGCCGCCGCGCAGCGCGCGCGCGCCATCACGCCGGTGCCGGGCGGCGTCGGCCCCATGACGCGCGCCATGCTGCTCGTGAATACGCTCGAGCTGGCGCGCGCCGCCCACCTCCCGGCAACCTGATCGCAGCGGCCGCTCGACCGCCATCACTTGTAGTGGCCTTCATGGGGCAGCCTGCCGCACTCGACCGGAGGGCCCGGTGCAGGCGCGGTTCACCACGGCCCCCGCGGAGGCCGGCTTCGCTTGATTCCGGGTCCCGCCTGGCTATGATGCGCCGGCCACCCTACGCAGTATTCCCCGGATCTTGCCATGGCCCAGCGCACGCCGCTCTACGACGTCCACGTCCACGCCGGCGCGCGGATCGTCGAGTTCGCCGGCTGGGAAATGCCGGTCCAGTACCAGGGCGTCCTCGCCGAGCACGAAGCGGTCCGCGAGCGCGTCGGCCTCTTCGACGTCTCCCACATGGGAGAGGTCGTCTTCCGCGGCCCGAAGGCGCTCGAGTCCCTGCAGCGGCTCTTCACCAACGATCTAGCGCGCTGCGCCGACGGGCAGGCCCAGTACGGCTGCCTGTGCCGGGACGCGGGCGGGATCGTGGACGACGTGGTCGTCTATCGACGCTCGGCGGACGACCTCCTCGTGTGCGTCAACGCCGCGAACCGCCAGAAGGACTACGACTGGCTGCACGGCCGCGCATTCGGCGCCGAGGTCACCAACGAGTCCGACGCCTGGGCGCAGCTCGCCCTGCAGGGCCCGCTCGCCGCCGGCGTACTGCAGCGGCTCACCAGCGTGCGCCTGCCGTCGATCGGGACGTATCGATTCACGAACAGTGACGTGGCCGGCATCCCCTGCATGATCGCGCGCACGGGCTACACCGGCGAGGACGGCTTCGAGCTCTTCAGTGCCTCGGAGCAAGGTCCGAAGTTGTGGTCGGTGCTCATGGGAGCAGGCCAGCCCGAGGGCATACGTCCCTGCGGCCTCGGCGCACGCGATTCGCTTCGGCTCGAGATGGCGTACCGGCTCTACGGGTCGGACATGGACGACACCACCACGCCGCTCGAGGCGGGCCTGTCCTGGGTGGTGAAGCTGGACAAGGGCGACTTCGTCGGGCGCCAGGCGCTGCAGAAGCAGAAGGAGGCGGGCCTCTCGAAGAAGCTCGTCGGCTTCACGCTCACCGAGCCAGGCATCGCGCGCCACGGCTACGCCGTGCTCCAGGACGGGAAACCGGTCGGCAACGTCACCAGCGGCACGAAATCGCCCAGTCTCGGCATCTCGATCGGGCTCGCCTACGTGCCGCCCGGCCTCGCGGCCGAGGGCTCGACGTTTGCCGTCGACGTACGCGGTCGCGCGGTCGCGGCCAAAGTCGTGAAGACCCCGTTCTACGCGAAGAAGAAGTGAATCGCCCCCGAGCGAGGAGAGGCCCATGAACTTCCCCGACGACTTGAAGTACACGAAAGAGCATGAGTGGTGCCGCATCAAGGGCAACCGCGTCGTGGTGGGCATCACCGATCACGCGCAGAACCAGCTGGGGGACATCGTGTACGTGGAGCTGCCCGAGGTGGGCGACCCGGTTAAGAAGGGCGAGTCGTTCGGCGTGGTCGAGTCGACGAAGGCGGTCTCCGAGATCTTCTCCCCCGTCAGCGGCAAGGTGGTCGAGGTGAACGATCCGCTTTCCGACGCCCCCGAGACGATCAACGAGGATCCCTACGAGGAGGGGTGGATGATCCAGGTCGAGTTCTCCAGCGGGAAGGAACTGGAGGAACTGCTCGACGTCGATGCGTACAAGAAGTTCGTGGAGGAGGAGGCCGAGTAACTCCTCGCCCGTTCCCACCCCTCTCTCCCACGGAACCACCGTGCGCTACCATCCTCACACTCCCGAGGAGATCCGGGAGATGCTCGCGGCTGTCGGCGCGGAGACCCTCGAGGACCTGTTCCGTTCCATTCCCGAGGGGCTGCGGCTCCGCCGGGCGCTCGACGTCCCGCGCGCGCTCGACGAGATCGCGCTCTTCGCGGAGATGCGCCGCCTCGCGGCCCGAAACGAGACCGACCACCCGCCCTTCGTCGGCGCCGGTGCCTACCCGCACCACGTGCCACCGGTCGTCGATCAGCTGCTGCTGCGCGGCGAGTTCTTCACCGCCTATACGCCCTACCAGCCGGAGGTCTCGCAGGGCACGTTGCAGGCGCTCTTCGAGTGGCAGACTTTCGTCTGCCTGCTGACCGGCCTGGACGTTGCGAATGCCTCCATGTACGACGGCGCGTCGGCGACGGCGGAAGCTGCGCTCATGGCGGCGCGCGTGACCGATCGCAGGAAGATCGTCATCTCGGCCGCAGTGCACCCCGAGTACCGGCGCGTGCTCCGCACTTACCTCGCCTCGACGCACGACGAGATCGTCACCGTGCCGTATGGCGACGACGGCCGCACCGATCTGGCCGCGCTGGCTCGCGCCGTCGACGACCAGACGGCGGCGGTCATCATCGGCTACCCCAACTTCTTCGGGGTGGTGGACGCGGTGGGCGAGGCTTCCTCCCTGGCCAGGAAGGCGGGCGCCCTCTCCGTCGCGGTGACGACCGAGGCCGTGGCGCTCGGGCTCCTGAAGGGCCCGGGCGAGCTCGGCGCCGACGTCGCCGTCGGCACGTTCCAGAGTTTCGGCAACGCTCTCAACTTCGGCGGCCCGGCGCCCGGCTTCTTCGCGACCCGCCAGGAGAACGTCCGGCAGATGCCCGGGCGCCTGTGCGGGGCGACAGTGGACAAGCACGGCCGCCGTGGCTTCGTGCTCACCCTCTCCACGCGTGAGCAGCACATTCGCCGGGAGCGGGCGACGTCCAACATCTGCACCAACGCCGGCCTCTGCGCGCTGGCGGCGACGATCCACCTGGCCCTGCTCGGCCGCAGGGGCCTCGCCCAGCTGGCCAGGGTGAACTACGCCCGCGCTCGTCTGTTGTCCGACGCGATGAGGCGAGCGGGATTCGGGTTGCGCTTCGCCGGCCCGACCTTCAACGAGATGGCCTTCGAGGTGGGCGACGCCGAGGCGGTAGTGGCGCGCCTCGCGAAGCGCGGCCTGGCCGCCGGCGCGCCGCTCGCGCGCTGGTACCCGGACGATCCCAGAATGAAAGGCGCGCTCCTCTGCGTCGCCACGGAACTGCACGCACCGGAGCTCATCGAGATGTTCGCGCAGGCCGTGAAGGAGTGACCGTTCCGCATGAGCAACCCAACCGGTTGGAAGCCCCGCATCGAGCAGGAATCGGGCACCGCGGCGACCCACCCGGAGGTGGGGGCGGGCGGCGCCACGAGCGGCCTCGCCCACGAGGAGCGGCTGCTGTTCGAGCATGGCGCGGCGAACGGTAGGACGGGCGTATCGCTACCGCCGGCCGGTGGCGACTTTGATCCGGAAAGGGAGCTGCCGCCGGAGCTGCTGCGCGCAGGCATCGAGGGCCTGCCGACGCTGGGCGAGCTCGAGGTGGTTCGCCACTTCACGCGACTCAGCGCATGGAACCACGGGATCGACACGGGGTTCTACCCGCTCGGGTCCTGCACCATGAAGTACAACCCCAAGTCATCGGAGGCGCTGGCCCGCCTGCCCGGCTTCGCCAACGCGCACCCGCTCCTGCCACCCGAGCTGGCGCAGGGGTCGCTCGAGCTCATGTTCCAGCTCGAGCGAGCGCTCTCCGAGATCTCCGGCTTCGCCGCCACCACGCTCGCGCCCGCCGCGGGCGCGCAGGGCGAGCTCACCGGCGTCATGATGATCCGCGCCTGGCACGTGGCGCGCGGCGACGCCCGCAAGAGGGTGCTCGTCCCCGACACAGCGCACGGCACCAACCCCGCCAGCTGCGCGCAAAACGGGTACGACGTGGTCCAGCTCGAGAGCGGCCCGGACGGCCGCTTGCACCCGGAGACCGTGCGCGACGCGATGGACGAGGACGTCGCGGCCATCATGATCACGAGCCCGAACACACTCGGCATCTTCGAGGCGCACATCGCCGAGATCGCCGAGATCGTCCACGCGAAGGGGGGCCTCCTCTACGGGGACGGCGCCAACCTGAACGCGTTGCTCGGCGTGGCACGGCCCGGCGACATGGGCTTCGACGTCATGCAATTCAACCTGCACAAGACCTTCGCCACGCCGCACGGGGGCGGCGGTCCGGGCTCGGGTCCGGTGGCCGTCTCGGAGAAACTCGTCCCGTTCCTTCCCTTGCCGGTGGTGGTGAAGGAGGGCGAGCGCTACCGGCTCGTCAACGACGGGAAGGAGCGTCCTCGGACGATCGGGAAGCTCCGCGAGTTCCACGGCAACTTCGGCATGTTCGTGCGCGCGCTCGCCCTCATCCGCGAGTATGGGCCCGAAGGGCTGAAGGCGACGGCACAGCTGGCCGTTCTGAACGCCAACTACCTGCGTGCCAGGCTGAAGGACGCCTACGATCTCCCCTACGAGACCGACTCGCTGCACGAGGTGGTCTTCACGGACAAGGCGCAGAAGCCCACCGGCGTCACCACCATGGACTTGGCCAAGCGACTCATCGACCACGGCTTCCACCCGCCCACGATCTACTTCCCGCTCGTGGTCCACGGCGCGCTCATGATCGAACCGACCGAGACCGAGTCCAAGGAGACACTCGACGGGTTCGTCGACGGCATGCACGCCATCGCGGAGCAGGCCAGGACCGATCCGGAGGGCGTGAGAGCTTCCCCCCGAAAACCGGTCCGCGCCCGCCTCGACGAGACTCGGGCGGCGCGCAAACCGGTGCTGCGCTGGCGGCCGGGGATGAAGGTCGAGTAGCGTCGCACGGCGAAGCCCCGCTCCCAGTCCAGTCCGTGCTTTCGGGTGAGGCCATCCCGTCAGGACAGCGGGGGCCGGCGCCTTTACTTGTCGCGGTACGTGATGCGGCCGCGGGTGAGGTCGTATGGCGAGAGCTCCAGCTTCACCCGGTCGCCCGGGATGATCCGGATGTGGAACTTCTTCATCTTTCCCGATGCGTAGGCCAGCACCGTAGGCCCCTGATCGACCTTCACGCGGTACATGCCGCCGGCGAGCGCCTCCTCGACCGTCCCCTGGACCTCGATACCGGCTTCCTTCTCGCTCATCGCTCTCCTTACCGCTCATGCTTCGAAAAAACCAAGCGGCCTCGCTCCACGAGGCCGCCAGGTACCACTCGAGACGGGAGTCTAGGCACGGCGGACGTTGGCAGCCTGCAGCCCCTTGGGGCCACGCACGACCTCGAACTCGACCTTCTCCCCCTCCTTCAGGGTGCGGAATCCGTCCATGCTGATGGCGGTGTGATGGACGAAGACATCGTCGCCGCCCTCCTGCGAAATGAATCCGAAACCCTTGGCGTCATTGAACCATTTCACAATGCCGTTGGCCATCGCTTCTGCATCCTTCGTAGAGGGTTGTCGAGCCGCAGCGCGTCAAGGGCCCAACCGGAGGCAGGGACCCAAGCTGGCACGAAATATCCCTGAGATCGGGCATGACCGTCAAGCACTTGAGCGCTCTCTTGACGTACCCGTTTGAGCAGCTATCCATCGTCCGCCAATCCCGCCGCACCCTCCCCTCTACTCGCCCAGCCCTACTCGCCCAGAGCGGTGAGCAGCGCCTGCGCACGAGCTGCGACCTCGCCAGGCGCCGACCTGAGCTCCGCGAGCTCGGCAGCCGCGCGCGGACGCTCATCGGGCGTGCATAGCAGCACCTCCGCGCGCACGAGCCGCACCTGCGCGTCGTCCGGCGAGAGCCGGTACGCCGTCTCCGCGCAGACCCGCGCGGCGAGGATCTTGCCGCGGCGGCGCTCCACGCATGCGAGCATCGTCCACGCCGCCGGGTCGTGCGGATTCGTGACAGCCAGGCCTTCCAGCATCTCGCGCGCCGCTTCGAGCCGCCCGGCCACGAGCTCCTCGCCGGCCACCCGCGCCAAGGTGCGCCCGAGCTCCTCGGTCATGCCCTGCACTTCCGCGAGCGTCTTGCCGCTCTCCAGCTCCTGCATGGTGATCATGGTATCTCCCTCGGCTATCGGATGTTCTGGACCGTCGTCATCTTGGTGTCGTGCATGGACTTCATGGCGTTGGTGAGTGCCGCGAACATCGCGCCCTGCTTCTCCACGAGCCGCTGCAGCTTGAACATCTCGAGCTTCTCGTCGAACTCAGCGTCGGTGGCGGACGCCGAACTCTTCGCCGCCGAGCTGGTCGAGCTCTTCGCGGACGAGCCGCTCTTGCTCGAAGCCAACCCGGTGCTCTTGGACGCCGAGCTGGTCCCCTTGGACACCGAGCCGCCGTCGCTCGCCGAGCCCTGGCCGAGGCCGACGCTCGACGCGACGGCGCCGATGATCCCGGCGCCCAGGGAGCCCCCCATCTGGAGTGCGACCGGCGCCAGGAAGGGCAACCCGACCGCGGTCGCGGCGCCGGCGAGCAACGGTCCGCCGAGGTCCTTCATCAACGACTCGGCGCCTCCGATGAGCGTCTTCCCGATGCCGCCCAACGCGTCGCCAAGGAATCCGAAGAGACCACCGCCCGAGCTCTCCTGCTTGGGCTGGCTGGCTGGCTTCGCCTGAGAGGGGCTCGATGCCTTGTCCCCGCTCGATGCCTTGTCCCCGCTCGACGCCTTGCCCGCCGCGGTCTTCTTCCCTTCGTACTCCTTCATCGCGTTGATCAGCTCCTGATCGTTCTTCTTCGTCATCAGCACCATGAACTGGAACAGCTTGTCCTCGATGCTCAAGTGCTTGTCGTCCAGAAACGCGAGCTCGCGAGCCGTGCTGCTCGTGCTGACAGTGGTCTTGCCGGTGCTCTTGCTGGTCGCGGTCTTGCTGGTCGCGCCGCTCGCCTGAGCGGCGCTCGACGGCGAGGACCGTGCGGACACCGAGAGCGCGTAGCCGCGAACCGCCGGCGCGATGGCCTCGGGCCGCGGGGCGAACGCGATCGCCGTGGGCATGGCCCTGTAGAATGGCGCCGACGCAAGGGGATCCCCCTGCCCTGCCGCCCCCTGCGGTGCCGGCCGCAGAGGCTTTCCCGTGACGAGCGCGAGCCCCGTCCGGGAGGTGTCGGACCGACCCGTCCGGGCAAGGTCCGCATCCTCGAGTAGATTGTGAACCGATCCAGTATCGCCGCTGATCGTCGCTATCGCCATCGCGCTTCGTCCTCCTCCGGGGTGGTCACTGCTGCAGCCACCTGAAGCGCGCGGCATGCCAACCTGCTTTCGCTCTGAGGTCGGGCGGTTGCGCCATGACGATGGGTCCGCCGTACGGTCGGGAGTTTGCGGCACGGACCGTTTGACTCGCCCCAGAAGCACGTCTAGATACACGGCATGATGAGGTACCTCGGCCTCGATCTCGGCCGCGCCACCATAGGGCTCGCGCTCGCCGACGACGTGCTCCGCACGGCGCGCGCGCTCGAGACTGTCCGGCGCACGAGCGAGGTCGCCGATTTCGCGGCGCTGCACCGCGTCGCGCAGGACTACGAGGTCACGCGTGCGATCCTGGGCCTCCCCTTGAACATGGATGGTACCGAAGGCCCCTCGGCGCGGCTCTCCCGCGCCTTCGCCACCAAGGTGGAGGCGTCCCTGGGGATACCGGTTCACCTGTTCGACGAGCGCCTCTCGACCTTCGAGGCCGAGTCACGGCTCCGCGAGCAGGGAATCTCGGCGCGTGCCCAGCGTGCGATCATCGACGCCGAGGCGGCAGCCGTCATCTTGCAGGGCTGGCTCGACGCGAGCGAGGCATGAGAACCATTCGCATCCTCTTCGTGCTGCTGGTCGCAGCGGCTGCCGGAGTCGGGGCGGTTGGTGCGAAGCTCTACCGGGACATCACGGCTTTCAGGGACACACCATTCGGGTCCCAGGAGGAGAAGCTCGTCGAGATCCCCTCCGGGGCTGGGCCGCGCCAGGTCGTGCGCTTGCTCGCCAGGAGTAGCACGCTGGCAGACGAGCACCTTGCCTGGCGATACGTGCGCTGGCTGAAGCGAGACGGGCGGCCAATGAAGGCGGGCGAGTATGCGTTCGCCGGCCAGCTTCGGCCAGACGAGGTGCTCGAGCGGGTCTATCGGGGCGATGTGAAGGTCTATCGTTTCACCGTCCCCGAGGGTCTCCGCATGGAGGAGATCGCGGCCATCGTCGAAGAGGCGGGGCTCGGACGGGCGAGCGAGCTCTTGCCTCTCATGCACGACGCCGCGTTCGCGCACGGGCTCGGTGTCCCCTTCTCCAACCTCGAAGGGTACCTCTATCCGGACACGTACACCTTCGCGCGCGATCCGCGGCCCCGAGCGGTCCTCGCCGCCATGGTCGGCCGCTTCAGGGACGAATTGCACAGGGCAGAGGTTGGGCGCTCGCCCGGCGTCACGCTCGACGAGAAGCAAGCGGTCACCCTCGCCTCGATCATCGAGAAAGAGACGGGCCGTCCCGAGGAACGACCGCGGATCTCCTGCGTCTTCCACAACCGCCTCAAGCGCGGGATGCGCCTGCAGACCGATCCCACTGTCATGTATGCGACCATGTTGCGCCACGGCGGCCAATGGTCGCAGAACATCTCCAGGGCCGATCTGCTCGCGCCGCATCCATACAACACGTACACGGTGACAGGCCTGCCGCCTGGCCCCATCGCGAACGCCGGTGCCGCCGCGCTATCGGCAGCGCTGCACCCCGCCGACTGCCACGACCTCTTCTTCGTGTCGAGGAACGACGGTACGCACGTCTTCTGCCCCGACCTGCGCTGCCACGAGACCGCCGTACGGAAGTGGCAGGTGGAGTTCCTCCGGCCTCCCCGGCGCAGCCAGGAGCGCGACTCCGCTCCGGGAAACCGATCCGGGTAAGGGTACGGGAAACACCTGCCCTCCCCGTGCGTTCAACCTGGCGGGGCGTGGCGGAGAACAGCCCCTGACCGACGTGCTTTTTCCCCGCTGCCTGCCCGATCGATGGCAGCGATGGATCGCGGGTGTTATGCACAGCCGGCGCGAGGAATGTGTCGAGGGGTTCCCTGTCGAGGGATTCCCTCCAGAGGGACTCTCGTGGGGATTCCCAGAGAGATTCCAGGACAGGAATTCCGGATCGGGTCTTCCAAGCAGGGATTCCAACAAGAGGGATTCGACGAACGGACTCCCTCTCGAGAGACTTCAAGGAGTGTTCATGCGAGAGCCTCGGGAAATGGCGAACGGCGGGTGGCTTTCCCGCATTGCCGACATGCAGGATCGGACGGGCTACTCCGAACAGCACTGGGAGGGCTCCCTCGAGGACTATCTCGAGATCGTGCGGAAGAACCCCAAGGTCACGCGCACCGCGTTCCAGCGCGTGTACGACATGATCCTGTCGCACGGGAAGACCGAGTACCTCGACAACAAGAAGAAGCTCATCCGCTACAATTTCTTCACCGATCCGGACTTCGGCGGCAAGGACGCGATCTACGGGCTCGACATCGCGCTGATGAAGCTCGTGAACGTGTTCAAGAGCGCGGCACAGCACTACGGGACCGAGAAGCGGGTGATCCTGCTGCACGGCCCGGTCGGCTCGTCGAAGTCGACCATCGCGCGGCTCCTCAAGAAGGGACTCGAGGCCTACTCGAAGACGCCGGGGGGCGCGGTCTACACCTTCGCCTGGGACATCGAGCGGACGAACCTCGACGGGCAGCGCCGACGCGAAGTGATGCCCTGCCCGATGCACGAAGATCCGCTGCACCTCATCCCGCAGGAGTGGCGCGAGCGCGTGTACGCCGAGCTGTCGCCTCCCGAGAGCGGCTACGCCGTTCCCGACACAGGTGACCTCTGCCCTGCTTGCCGCTTCGTCTACAAGGAGCTCATGACCGAGTACAAGGGCGACTGGCAGGCGGTCATGACCCACGTCAAGGCGCGACGGCTCATCCTCTCGGAGAAGGACCGCGTGGGCATCGGCACCTTCCAGCCCAAGGACGAGAAGAACCAGGACTCGACCGAGCTCACCGGGGACATCAACTACCGGAAGATCGCCGAGTACGGCTCCGACTCCGATCCGCGCGCCTTCAACTTCGACGGTGAGTTCAACATCGCGAACCGCGGGATCATCGAGTTCGTCGAGATCCTGAAGCTGGACGTCGCCTTCCTCTACGACCTCCTCGGCGCGACACAGGAACACAAGATCAAGCCGAAGAAGTTTCCGCAGACCGACATCGACGAGGTCATCATCGGGCACACCAACGAGCCCGAGTACAAGAAGCTCCAGTCGAACGAGTTCATGGAGGCGCTGCGAGATCGGACGGTGAAGATCGACATCCCGTACATCTCGCGGCTGGCCGAGGAGGTGAAGATCTACGAGCGCGACTACAACGCGCACAAGATCCGGGGCAAGCACATCGCCCCGCACACCCTGGAGATGGCGGCCATGTGGGCCGTGCTGACCCGGCTCGAGGAGCCCAAGAAGCACAATCTCACCCTCGTCCAGAAGCTCAAGCTCTACAACGGCAAGAGCCTGCCATCGTTCACAGAGGACAACATCAAGGAGCTGCGCAAGGAGGCGCACCGCGAGGGCATGGAGGGGATCAGCCCTCGCTACGTGCAGGACAAGATCTCCAACGCGCTCGTCTCAGACAAGGGCGACGGTTGCGTGAACCCGTTCATGGTCCTGAACGAGCTGGAGGCCGGCCTGCGGCAGCACTCGCTCATCAGCTCCGACGATCAACGCAAGAAGTTCCGCGATCTGCTCACCGACGTGAAACGCGAGTACGAGGACATCGTGAAGAACGAGGTCCAGCGCGCCATCAGCGCCGACGAAGACGCCATCACGAAGCTGTGCGCCAACTACATCGACAACATCAAGGCGTACACGCAGAAGGAGAAGGTCCGCAACAAGTACACGGGCCAGTACGAGGAGCCGGACGAGCGGCTGATGCGCTCGATCGAGGAGAAGATCGACATCGCCGAGAGCCGCAAGGACGACTTCCGGCGCGAGATCATGAACTACATCGGCGCGCTGGCGATCGAGGGCAAGACGTTCAACTACCGGACGAACGAGCGGCTCCACAAGGCGCTCGAGCTGAAGCTCTTCGAGGACCAGAAGGACTCGATCAAGCTGAAGAACCTGGTGGCGAGCGTGGTGGACCGCGAGACGCAGGAGAAGATCGACGTGGTGAAGGAGCGGCTCGTCAAGAACTACGCCTACTGCGAGATCTGCTCCACGGACGTCCTCAACTACGTGGCCTCCATCTTCGCCCGCGGCGACGCCAAGGAGTGACGCTGCGGTCCACGTCGCCCATCTTCCGGGGGTGAGTCCGGCATGTCCCTCAAGATCAAGCAAGACCACGCGCGCTTCCGCGACATCGTCCGCGGTCGGATCAAGCAGAACCTCAAGAAGTACATCCAGAAGGGGGAGATGGTCGGAAAGAAGGGGAAGGACTTCATCACCATCCCCGTCCCGGCCATCGACATCCCGCACTTTCGGTACGGGGAGAAGCAGCAGGGCGGCGTCGGCGCAGGCGAGGGCGACCCGGGCGACCCGCTCTCGCCGTCGCAGGGCGACGGGTCCGGCCAGGCGGGCCAGGGCGAGGGGCAGCACATCCTGGAGGTGGACGTCTCGCTCGAGGAGCTGGCCGACATCCTCGGCGAGGAGCTGCAGCTCCCACGCATCCAGCCCAAGGGCAAGGATCGCATCATAGCGACGCGCCTCAAGTACACCGGCGTCGCGCCCTCGGGCCCCGAGTCGCTGCGCCATTTCAAGCGCACCTACAAGCAGGCGCTGCGGCGGCAGATCGCGAGCGGCTCGTACAACTACCTGCGCCCCATCGTGGTCCCGGTGCGCGAGGACCGCCGCTATCGCACGTGGAAGCAGGTGCCGCTCCCGGAGACGAACGCGGTCGTCGTCTACATGATGGACGTCTCCGGGTCGATGGGCGACGAGCAGAAGGAGATCGTCCGCATCGAGTCCTTCTGGATCGATACCTGGCTCAGGAAGCACTACAAGGGCCTGGAGACGCGCTACATCATCCACGACGCGGTGGCGCGCGAGGTCGACCGCGACACCTTCTTCCACACGCGCGAGTCCGGCGGCACGATGATCTCGTCCGCCTACAAGCTGTGCAAGGACATC
>MEMX01000100.1:102509-107652 GCA_001768075.1 Anaeromyxobacter sp. RBG_16_69_14
GGGTCTCGGAGAACGTCTCGCTCTCCGAGATCACGGACAAGGACGCCATCTACACCAGCATCAAGCAGTTCCTCGGCAAGGGTAAATGATCCTCTGGGGCGGGGCTCGTCCCCGCCAGAGCGCCAGGACCGGGGGAGCATCCCCCGCCGGAGCCCGAAGGGCGACATGCGCGGAAAGAGCACGAACCTCCCCGCCCACCTCCACGACATCCGCCAGCAGGTCGAGCGGTACGCGAAGGAGTACGGCCTCGACTTCTACGACACCATGTTCGAGGTCCTCGGCTTCGACGAGATCAACATGGTGGCTGCCTACGGCGGCTTCCCGAACCGCTACCCGCACTGGCGCTTCGGCATGGACTACGAGCGGCTCTCCAAGGGGTACGAGTACGGGCTCTCCAAGATCTACGAGATGGTCATCAACAACGACCCCTCGTACGCGTACCTGCTCGAGTCGAACATGGACGTGGACCAGAAGCTGGTCATGGCCCACGTGCTGGGGCACGTCGACTTCTTCAAGAACAACTTCATGTTCCGGCACACGAACCGGAAGATGATGGATCAGATGGCGAACCACGCCACGCGCGTGCGGCGCTACCAGGACGAGTTCGGGGTGGAGAAGATCGAGGACTTCATCGACCGCTGCCTCTCGCTCGAGAACCTCATCGACTACCAGTCCCCGTACGTGAAGCGCCGCGCCGACCCCAAGGTCGAGGCGGAGCAGCAGACCAAGGTCGCGAAGGGCTTCAAGACCAACCGGGAGTACATGCGGGAGTACATCAACCCGCCCGAGTTCCTCAAGGAGCAGCAGCGCAAGATCGAGGCGGAGCTACAGCGCGCCAAGAAGGTCCCGGAGCGGCCGGAGCGCGACGTGCTGCAGTTCCTGCTCGATTACGGGCCGCTCGAGCCCTGGGAGCACGACATCCTCTCCATCATTCGCGAGGAGTCGTACTACTTCGCGCCGCAGGGCCAGACCAAGATCATGAACGAGGGGTGGGCCACCTACTGGCACTCCACCATCATGACGCAGCGGGCCCTCACCGCAGCCGAGCTCATCGACTACGCCGACCACCACTCCGGCACGCTAGCGACGCACCCGGGCCAGCTCAACCCCTACAAGCTCGGGGTCGAGCTGTGGCGCGACATCGAGGACCGCTGGAACAAGGGCCGTTTCGGAAAGGAATACGACGAGTGCGACTCCTTCGAGGAGCGGCGTCGCTGGGACACGAAGCTCGGTACGGGCCGGGCCAAGATCTTCGAGGTCCGCAAGCACTACAACGACGTCACCTTCATCGACGAGTTCCTCACTCTGGAGTTCTGCGTCGAACAGAAATTGTTCACCTTTGGTTACAACGAGAAGCACCAGCGATGGGAGATCCTGGAGCGCGAGTTCAAGAAGGTGAAGGACAAGCTGCTCCACATGCTGACCAACTTCGGCCAGCCCACCATCGCGGTCGAGGACGGTAACTACGAGAACCGGGGCGAGCTGCTCCTCGTCCACAAGCACGACGGCATCGACCTCAAGGTTGACTACGCGCGCGACACGCTCCGGAACCTTCACTCGATGTGGCGCCGACCAGTGAACCTCATCAGCAAGATCGAGGGACGCGGCGTGCTCTTCCGCTACGACGGCCGCGACCATTCCGACAAGAAGGTGGACGTCTGACCTGTAGCCACCAGTCCACACCTGCTCGTACACGTCGGATGGTATCACACGCCTTGGGGATCCCGGTGATGACCTGCTAGAGGGCACACTGCGTGCTTTCCACCTCCGAGCCTATCCCCGGCGGGCCCATTCCAAGGCGCCGCCGCGGGCCCGTCCTCGTCGCGTCCGCTTGCCTCACCGCCGTGCTCACCATCGCCTCACTGGGAGCGCTCGGCCAGCTGCGCGGCGCGCCGCCGGAGTCCGAGACGCGGGCGCCCGTCGCTGCCGTCCCCAGCGCACCGGCGCCAGCGCAACCCCAACGGCCGCCGCTCCGGATGTCGATCCTGACGGTCCGCCTCGGGCGCAATCAGACGCTGGGGCAGGCCCTGGCGCGCCTCGAGCTCGCGCCAGGCCAGGCGCAGGCCATCCTCAAGGCGCTCAAGGACAAGCTTCCCTTCCATCGCGCCAGGCCAGGCGACCAGCTTCGCCTCGAGCGCGCAGAGGGTGAGAAGGCCCTGCGCCGCTTCACGTATCGCCAGAGCGCCGCCGAGGAGTGGATGGTGACGCCCGGCCAGGGGGGCGCCTTGCGCGGCGAGAGGCGCGCGGTGTCGCTCTCGACCGAGGTGGCGCGGGTCGAGGTCGAGATCCGTGGCTCGGTCTGGGAGAGCTTGCAGAAGGCGGGCGAGGATCCGGCGCTGGCCGTCATGGCCGCCGACGTCTTGGCCTGGGACGTCGACTTCTACCAGGACGTCCGCGCTGGCGATCGAATGAAGGTGCTGGTGCAGAAGGTATACGCCGACGGGCGGCTGCATCGTTACGGTGAGGTGCTCGGCGCCGAGTACGCCGGGAACGTCACCGGTCGCAAGCGACTCTTCCGCTACACTGATCCCGCTGGCCAGACGAGCTACTACGACGACGCGGGCAACAGCGCGCGGCGCGGCTTCCTCAAGTCCCCGCTCAAGTACGCGCACCTCACCTCGCGCTTCGGCACCCGCAGGCACCCGGTCCTCGGCTACGTGAAGGCACACCAGGGCGTGGACTACGGAGCGCCCATCGGCACGCCGGTGTGGGCGGTCGGCGACGCCACGGTGGCACAAGCGGGGTGGAAGGGCGGCTGCGGCAAGTCAGTCACCCTGCGCCACCGCAACGGCCTCGACACCGTGTACTGCCACCTCTCGACCGTGGCGGTACATGCCGGCGCGCGTGTCGCCCAGAAGCAAGTGATCGGCGCTGTCGGCCGAACTGGCCTCGCCACCGGACCTCACCTCCATTACGCCGTGAAGCGCGGGGGCGCCTACGTGAACCCGCTCAGCATCAAGGTGCCGCGCGAGGCACCGCTCGCAGGGGAACACCGCGCCGACTTCGACGTCAAGGTGGCGCCACTGCGGGCGAAGCTGGACGCGATCCCGGTAGCCTGATCGGGTCAGCGCCTCCGCCGCCTCGCCTTCTCGACGGTGAGGGGCTTCCCCTCGTATTCCTTCCCGTTGAGCGCAGCCACCGCGGGCTCCACCGCATCGGGGTTCACGTCGAGGAAGCTGTGGTTCTGACTCATCTCGACGGCCAGCACGTCGAGGTCAGGGGCCAGGGTCGCGACGACCGCGCGCAGCTTCGCCTCGTCGGTGCCGTCCTTTTGGCCGAGCGAGACGAACACGCGCCCCTTCTGCGGGCGCCGTTCCTCCGCGTCGCTCCCGGCGCCGTTCGCGGCCTCGACCGCCGCCGCCCGCTCCAGGCTCACCTCGAGTGGCTGCGGCGCGTCCGCGTCTTCCCTGGCAGGTGCGCCGCTCCGCTCGCCTTCCGCCCTGCGCTCCTCGTCGCCGCGCCCACGCCCTCTGTCACCACGGTGGGGGACGAGCCCCCGCCCTGCGGGTTCACCCTGCGACTCGACACCGCGCACGGCGCGGTCGCCGCGCACGGCGCCGTCAGCGCGCGAGGGGCGGTCACCACGTGACGGGCGCTCGCCGCGCGGGGGGCGGTCGCTGCGCATCGCCACCTCCTGCCGCCGCGGGCCAGCGGGCCGATCGCCCCGCTCCCTGCGCGGCCGCTCCTCCCGACGCTCGTGCTCCTCGCGCTTGTGCTCCGCCTTCTGCTGCAACTGCACGCGCTCGATGTGGTGACGCGTGAAGAAGTGCTTGAGCGCGAACGCGATGAGCCAGTCTCCGTCCTTCCGGGTCTTGAGCTGCTGGGCGAGCGGGATGTAGGCTTCGAAGACGGTCGAGCTCATGGCCTCCTTGAGCTCGTTGACGTGGCGCTCCGTCCAGACGCGCCGCGCGTCCTCGGGCGCGGGAAGGACCTTCTCCTCGAAGGCGATACCGTACTTCGTCTGCAGGGCCTTCAACGTCATCATCTCGGAGCCGGACACGAGCGAGAGGGCGGTGCCCTTCTTGCCGATGCGGCCGGTGCGGCCGACCCTGTGCAGGTAGCCCGCCGGATCTTCAGGCAGGGAGTAGTTGATGACGTGGCTGAGGTCGGAGATGTCGATGCCGCGCGCCGCGATGTCGGTCGCGACCATGAAGCGCAGCTCGCCGCGCTTCACCTTCCCCATCACGCGCTCGCGCTCCTTCTGCAGCAGGTCGCCGTTGATGAGCTCCGCGTCGTAACCGTTGCGGTTCAGCACCGCCGAGACGAGGCCGGTGTCACTGCGTGTGTTGCAGAAGATGATGGCCGACTGCGGCTCCTCCATCTCGATCATGTAGAGGAGGTTGCGGGGTTTCGGGTAGTCGTCGACGGTGTGGAAGAAGACATTGTGGATGTTGTCGACGCGGAACTCGTCGCCGGAGAGCAGGATCGTCTCAGGATCCGTGAGGTAGTCGTGGATGAGCTGCTCGATGTCCGCCGGCACGGTGGCCGAAAAGAGCATCTGCTGACAGGCGTCGGGCAGGTGATCGAGGATGCGCGTCACCTCCTCGAAGAACCCCATGTTGAGCATCTCGTCCGCCTCGTCGAGGCAGGACGCCAGCACCCCGTCGAGCTTGAGGGTGCCGCGGCGGATGTGGTCGTAGATGCGGCCGGGCGTGCCGACCACGATCTCTGCGCCCTGCTTCAAGCGCTCCAGCTGCTCCCCCATCGACGCGCCACCGTAGATGGCCACCACCGAGAGGTCCTTGTGCTTGCCCAGCGCCGCGATCTCGTCCGCCACCTGCAGCGCCAGCTCGCGCGTCGGGCACATCACGAGCGCCGAGGGGCAGCGGCGGCCAGCGGGGATCCGTTCCAGGATCGGGACGCCGAAGGCGGCCGTCTTACCGGTACCCGTCTTCGATCGGACGATGACGTCGCGACCCTCTAGGATGGGTCGGAAGGTCGCGGCCTGCACGGGTGTAGGGCGCGTGTAGCCGCGCTCCGCGATTCCCTGTCGGACCTGCTCGGAGAGGCTGAAGTCGTCGAAGGAACCTTCGGCAACGTAGTCGGAAACCGGCGCCGGGGCGCCGGCGGGGTCGTTCATGCTTTCCACGACAGCTCGCTTTCCAGGGGCAGCGCGCCTGGCGCGCAACCCGCATCAGCGGCG
>MEMX01000100.1:107695-109321 GCA_001768075.1 Anaeromyxobacter sp. RBG_16_69_14
CCATCACGCGAACACGCCATGCGCCAAGGCACGCCTTGATCCCAAGGCAGGACACCTATATCACAACGTCCACGCGCTCCTGAAAGTTCCCTCGCAGCGCGGGGCTCGCCCGTTGACGGGATGCGTTGACGGGACGATGAGCCACCGCCAACAGGAAGCAAGGTCGAGATGCCCACGCCTCCCGAGACGCCTGGAGTGGAACCACGCCCGAGGAGGACACTGCCTGCGCCGGACAGCGGGCCAGGCAAGGGCGGCCTTGCCCGCTACGATCCCGTCCGGGCGTACATGGCGGAGGTCTCCCGCCACACCCTTCTATCGCGCGAGGAGGAGCACGAACTGGCAATGAAGTACCGCGAGACGGGCGACGTGGACGCGGCCTACAAGCTGGTCGCGTCCAACCTGCGCCTGGTGGTGAAGATCGCGCACGAGTACCGCCGCAGCGCCTTTCACCTCCTGGATCTGATCCAGGAAGGGAACATGGGCCTCATGCAAGCCGTGAAGAAGTACGATCCGTTCAAGGGCGTGAAGCTCTCGTCCTACGCGGCGTGGTGGATCCGCGCCTACATCATCCGCTTCGTCATGGACAACTGGCGGATGGTGAAGCTCGGGACGACCCAGGCACAGCGCAAGCTCTTCTTCAACCTGGCCAAGGAGCGCGAGAAGCTACTCGCGCGCGGGATCGAGCCCACACCGCGCCTCCTCGCCAGGAACCTCCAGGTCGAGGAGCAGGACGTCGAGGAGATGAGCGCGCGGATGGGGAGCGAGGACGTCTCTCTCGACGCCCCGCTGCGGGGTGACGACGACGAGTCTCGCCAGACACGGCTCGATCGCGTCTCGGAACGAGTACCTGGCCCGGATGATGCGCTTGGCGACGAGCAGCTGAAGCGGCTCTTCCGCGCGAAGCTCGATTCTTTCGCCGCGAAGCTGGCGGACGAAAAGGAGCGATACATCTTCGAGCACCGGCTCCTGCCACGCGACGGCGAGGAGCCGCTCACGCTGCAACAGGTCGGCGATCGCTTCAAGCTCACCCGCGAGCGCGCTCGCCAGATCGAGGCAAAGATGGTGAAGAGGCTGCGCGAGGAACTGAAGGACGAGATCCCCGACTTCAAACTCATGACTCCGTCGGAGTAGAGCGAAGGTGAGAGCAGACCCCGACCGCCCGCTCTCCTGGCGCGGCTGGCTCGCGCTCGGGCTCTGCGTCGCCGCCGCGAACCTGGCGCTGGTGCACCTCCTCCTGCGCGGCGACCCGCCCGCCACCGTCGCCGGGCCGCGCTTCGAGGACCGGTTCGACCGCGCCGCGATCGGGCCGGACTACTTCACGACCGGCATGCACTGGCGGATCGCGAACGGCGAGCTGTGGGCACCCGAGGCGAAGAACAACCCCCTCTGGCTGAAGCTGCGCCTCCCGCGCGACGTGGCGGTCGAGTTCGACGCTCGTAGCGAGTCTACCTCTGGTGATCGCACGGGCGACATCAAGTTCGAGATCTTCGGGAACGGACGCGACCACGCCTCCGGCTACGTCTGCATCTTCGGCGGCTGGGGCAACACCATCAGCGCCATCGCGCGGCTCGACGAGCACGGCGCTGATCGCGAGGAGCGCAAGGACCGCAAGGTCGCCCCTGGGCA
>MEMX01000100.1:109335-109631 GCA_001768075.1 Anaeromyxobacter sp. RBG_16_69_14
TGCCCTGCTGCGCTGGTACGTGGACCGAGAGCTCTTCATGCAGTACGACGACCCGCGCCCGCTCGAGGGCAAGGGACACGACCGCTTCGGCTTCTCGGGCTGGGCAGCGGATCTCTTCTTCGACAGCTTGAGAATCGAGCCGCTGCGATGAACCGCTGTCGGCCGCTCGACCTGGCAGCCGCGATCTACACACGCGACACGCAGTTCGCGCATTCTTCGGAGCTACAGGCTTGCCCATGAGCGGCAGCCCGTAGCCGGAATCAGCCTCCCTCCACGCCCTCGACCTTGCGCGCGCG
>MEMX01000100.1:109663-114807 GCA_001768075.1 Anaeromyxobacter sp. RBG_16_69_14
TGCGTCTGCGGAGCTGGAACGCCGTCCCGGCCACCGCCAGCAATGCGGAGAAGCCCCAGAGGAGCATGGGGCTGTGCGCCAGCACGAGAAGCGCCGGGATGTGGAGGGAGAGCGCCAGCAACGACGCGACCACCAGGACGGCGCCTGCCATTGCAGCGGTCGCCGCGAGGACGAAGCGGCTCAGCCACAGCGCGAGGAGTGCCAGCGCCAGGCCGCCCAGGACGCTCAGCCACACCTTGCCTGCGATGGGCACCCGGGCCCCGAGCAGCGCGCCCGGCAAGAGCCCGAGTGCGATGGGGTAGACGTCCGGTGCGAGGAAGGACATCAGGCCCAGCACCGCGGCTGCGACCCACGCCGGGAGCCACGCCGGCACCCAGCCGCTGACGGCGACCGCGAGCAATCCGCCGGCGAGCCACCCGACCAAGGCCCCTCCCGCCGCCGCGAGGGGCCGGCCCAACCGCACTCCCGCCACCAGGAGGGCGAGGCCTGCCGCTCCCGCCAGCACGGCTGCCGGCCAAGATCCTGCCCCGAGGGCACGGGCCAGCTCGGGAACGCGCGCTGCCGCGTGCTCCGCCGCAGCGAGCCATTCCTGCAGGAGTGCGAAGACCCCGCTCATGTTCGCAGGAGGCCGAAGAAGGCCGCAGCGACGAGGAGACCGAGGCCAGCCAGGGCGACCACCGCGACGGCCCGCCCGGGCGTCACGCGCGCGAGCGTCGCCAGGGCAGCGTCGTGATCTTTCGCGTTCACTGCCGGATCGGAGAGCACCTGGCGCGCCCTGGCTACAGCTGCGCGGTGGTCGCCAGCCTCGAGGAGCCCAGCCAGCTCGTCGGCGACGCCCTTCGACTTCACGCCGCCCGGCGGGCCACGCTCTCGAGGGCCACGCTGGCGGGCGGGCTGGTGACGGTTCGACATGCAGGTGGAATCTAGCAGCCGCTCCGGTCCACCGAAAGCAGACGATGGCGGAAGTCTGCGCCTTGCGGGCAGACTCATGTTGCGCTCATCTTCGGAGGCTGGCGGGGGTCCGGGGAGAGCGGCGGTCGCTCCCCCCACCCGAGGTCGAGCTGCGCGAGAGCGCAGTTCGACCAGAAATCACTCCTCCTCGCCCAGGATTGCGTTTGCGAGCACGAGAAACGGCGAGAGGCGAGGCAGAGGGGGCTCGTCCCCGGCCGCGGCGGGGTGTAGTCTCAACGGGGCGTTCAAGAGCCGTCGATCGATCGACGGAATGCCCACGCCGCCCGGGTGTTGCCTCCTCCGAACGGGTTCATGCGTCGCCGCGACTTCCTCGATCTTCTCATGCTGGGCGCCGGCGCGCTCGTTTTGCCCCGGCTGGCCCGCGGGCTCCCCGACACGTCCAAGCTGGTCATCGGGCACGTCCAGCACGGCGGCCGCTGGAACCCGCGCCCCTCTGCGCTGAGGCGGCTGCAGTGGGAGCTGGCCCAGCGAACCAGCATCGAGACCGGCGCCGATGCGATCCCCCTCCGGCTGGCCCAGCCCGGGCTGCACCGATTCCCCATGCTGTATCTGGCCGGTGACGGCCCGCTACCGCCCTTCGCGGAGGTCGAACTGGCAGCCCTGCGGCGCCACCTCCAGTACGGCGGGTTCCTGCTGGTGGACGCCGCCGACGGTTCGGATGGCAACGGCTTCGACGCCTCGGTCCGGCGCGAGCTGGCGCGGCTCATCCCCTCCTCGCCCCTCTTGCGCGTCGCGCGCGAGCACGTCCTCTACAAGAGCTTCTACCTCCTGGACCACCAGGGCGGCCGGCTGGCGGTGAGGCCGTGGCTGGAGGCTCAGGTCCTCGACAACCGCCTGGCGGTGCTCTACTCGCAAAACGACCTGGGCGGTGCCTGGGCCCGCGGGCAGCTCGGCGACTGGGAGTACGCGTGCACGCCGGGCGGCGAGGCGCAGCGAGAGACTGCTTTTCGGCTGGGCGTGAATATCGCCATGTACACGCTGTGCACCGACTACAAGGACGACGCGGTCCACCTGCCCTTCATCATGCGGAGGCGAAGCTAGATGCAGAGGCGAGGCTAATGCTCCTTGGCAGCCCACCCTCTCCTCGCCGGAGGGTCAGGTGAGCGAGGCGGGCTACAACGCTTGGCGGCTCACTTCCCTGTCGCCCTGGCCGCGACCTGTCCTGGTGCTGCTGGCCCTGGCGGCGGTGGGCGCCGTACTGCTCGCGTGGCGCGCGCTGCGATCCGAGCCGCGCCGAGGCCGAAGGGCCGCGCTGCTCGCCCTGCGCACCGCATCCGCGCTACTCGCGCTCTTCCTCTTGGTCGAGCCAGCGGTGCGCCTGCTGCAGACCGCTCGTCTGAAGAACCGGCTGGCGGTGCTCGTCGACGCCTCGCGGTCGATGAACTTCCCGGTGGAACCGGGCGGCACCTCGCGCTCGAACGCCGCCGCGGCCTTCCTGCGCCGGCACCGCGGCGAGCTCGAGGCTCTCGGCGATCGCGTGTCGCTGGAGTGGCACACCTTCGAGCGCGACCTGGCGCCAGTCGATCCGTCGGCGCTCGCGCAGGGTGTGCCGGCTCGGGGTGGCCGCACGGACGTCCTCGGCGCGCTCAAGGCGGCGGCTGCGGGCGGAGGGGCCGGGCGGAAGCTGGCAGGCGCGCTGGTCATCTCCGACGGCGCCGACAACGCGGCGCTGGCGGAGGGGCTCGCGGCGGTGGGGCGCGCCGAGCTGCGCGCGCTGGGGATTCCCGTCACCACGGTGTCGGTGGGCACCGGAGCGCCCAAGGACCTCGCCGTCGAGCGTGTGGCAGTGGACGACTTTGCCTTCGTGCGCAACACCGTCACCGTCGAGGTCGGATTGGCGGCGCGTGGCTTCGGGAACGAAGAGGTGCCCATCGTCCTGCGCAGGGAGGGCGCGGTCGTGGCGCGCGCGACCGTGCGGCTCGAGCCGGGCAAGGAGCGCTACGCCGTCCCACTTCCCTTCGCGCCCGACACGACCGGCACCTTCGTCTTCACCGTGGCGGCCCCGGTCTATCCGGGCGAGGCGGTGGTGGAGAACAACGCGCGCTCTTTCGTGCTGCGCGTCATTCGCGACCGCGTGCGGGTGCTCCTCGTCGCCGGCCGGCCGAGCTGGGACGAACGTTTCCTGCGCGCGCTCCTCAAGCAGGACCCGAACATCGATCTCGTCAGCTTCTTCATCCTCCGCACCAGCACCGATCTGGCCGGTCCGCAGGAGGAGCTGTCGCTCATCCCTTTTCCAGTGTCGGAGATCTTTGGCGAGCAGCTCCGGACCTTCGACGCGGTGTTCTTCGTGAACTTTGCCTATCAGCCCTACCGCTCGCTGGACATCGAGCGCTACCTGCCCGCGCTGCGCGACTACGTGAAGAACGGCGGCGCCCTCGCCATGCTCGGGGGCGAGCAGAGCTTCGGCGAGGCGCGGTACGGTCAGACCGCGCTCTCGGAGGTCCTGCCCGTCGAGGCCCTGGACGGCCTCGGCATCGCCAGCGAGGTGTCGCGGCCACGGCTGACGTCGGAGGGCAGGCGCCACCCCGTGACGAGCCTCACCGCCGGTGAGGGGGCAAACGAGGCGGCGTGGAGTGCCCTCCCGCCCTTGCCCGACGTGAACCGCACGCGCGCGCTGACCGCCAGCGCCGCCCGGGTCCTGCTCGAGTCGCCCACCGTGCTCATCGAGGGCCGGCCAGCGCCGGTGGTCGCGGTGCGAGAGGTCGGCTCCGGACGCACGCTGGCGGTGACGACCGACTCATCTTGGTTCTGGGGCTTCGTGGCCGCCGAAGAGGGCGGCTCGAACCGCGCCTACCAGCGCTTCTGGAACAACGCGCTCCGCTGGCTGGTCCGCGATCCCGCGCTCACGCCGGTGCAGGTCGAGCCGGACCGACCGGCCGTCGAGCCGGGAGAGCCGGTCGGCCTGTCGGTGTCGGTGCGCGCGCCCGACTACGGGCCAGGCGCGGGCGCGCCGGTGACGGCGGAGCTCGCCTCCGAGAGCGGGCACGTGGTGGCGCGCGGAGAGGCCGCGGCGGGGCCGGACGGGGTCGCGCACCTCGACCTGGCCACGCCTGGCCCGGGCGCGTACAAGGTCGTCGCGACCGGCCGACCGCGTTGCGGCGCCGGACCGTGCCCCCCCGACGCGCCGGTCGAGCGCGCCACCGGGGCGGTGGCGGTGCGTGCGTCCGGCCCGGAGGACGCCGACGCAGCGCCTCGCCCCGAGCTCTTGCGCGCGATCGCCGAGGCGACCGGCGGCGCGTCATCGAGCACGGATCGCGGGCTACCGGAGGTGCGACTCAACGACCCGGAGGTCGTCGAGGTCGGCCGCCGCAAGGACGTGCCAATCTGGGATCGGGGGTGGTTCCTCGCCGGGCTCGTCCTCTCGCTGGCCGGAGAATGGATGCTGCGCAGGCGGTGGGGCTACTGGTAGGTAGTCGGTCAGGCCGCCCTCGCCGGCGGCCGTTCGGCGAGCGGTCGCAGCAGTTTCCGGAAGCGGCCGTGCATGAGGGTCGCCTGCCTGCTATTACCGTTTTCTTTCCGACACGGGGCTGCGCTCGGGCCTTGCGTCCACACCGGCGGGGACGAACCCCGGCCATCAGGAGGGAATGATGAAGGTCGAAAAGGGCAGCGTGGTCTCGGTGGACTACGAGCTCCACCTCGGCGACGGGGTGGTCGTGGATGCCTCCGCTCCAGGCAAACCGATGTCCTATATCCACGGCGAAGGCCAGATCGTCCCCGGCCTGGAACACGCGCTCGAGGGACTCTCCACCGGCGAGGCCAAGCAGGTGGTGGTGGCTCCCGAGGACGCCTACGGCGACCACGACGCGCGCGGCCTGCAGGAGGTCCCGAAGCACGCTTTTCCAGCCGAGATGGAGCCGCAGGTCGGAATGGAGCTCATGGCGGAGGGCCCGCAGGGCCAGACCGTGCCCTTCGTGATCCGCGAGGTGAAGCCGGAGTCGATCGTCATCGACCTCAACCACCCGCTGGCGGGCAGGACGCTTCACTTCGCGGTAACCGTCCGCGACGTGCGCTCCGCGACCCCGGAGGAGATCCACCACGGGCACGTCCACGGCGAGCACGGGCATGAGCACGAGCACGAGCACGGACAGGACGAGCACGAATAGTCCTTCTTGCAGCCGAGGCGACGCTTTGTTCAACGGCGACGGCGCGTCGGCCGGCGGGCGACGCGCCGT
>MEMX01000100.1:114827-116886 GCA_001768075.1 Anaeromyxobacter sp. RBG_16_69_14
CCTTCGGGCGAGCCCACCGGGCACCGTCGAGGATCTCGAGCACCTGCGTGAAGGAGGAGATGGCGAGCGGCCAGCGCGCGGGGCTCTCCTCAGCCACGTGCCGGCGCGTCACCGCCTGCGCCGAGATGACGGCGAGCCGCTCGCGGTATTCCACGGAGACGTAGGTTCCGTACTCCGCCCAGACGCCGAGGGCGCCGCAGGCCTCGGCGAGCGGCATGTCCTTCTTCGGGTTGTCACCGACATACGCGACCTCGGAGCCGGCCAGTCCGAAGTCGGCGAGGACGCGCCGCAGGCCGTCCGGGTTCGGTTTCTCCGCGCTGCGCGGCAGCTCGACCACCCGAGTCTTGGCGGAGCGATAGTGCCCGGCCGCGTCACGCCGACGGATCTCGGGATCGACGTTCTCGGGCAGGTCGTAGCCCTTGAGCGCGTAGACCGCGTCGAAGAGCCCGTCCAGCTCCAGCATCTTGAGCCGCAACTCCACCGCGTTCCGCGGCGCGTCGGTGAGCGCGATGAGGTTCACGCCGCGCCCGCGTATCCGCTCCAGCGCCGCGCGCACGCCGGGATACGGCCTGAGGAACCGTTTGCGCGCCTCCTTGAAGGCGCGCTGCGCCGGCTTGATGACGAGCGCGTCGAAGGAGGCGAAGTCGCGCTCGTAGGGCTGGAAGAGGTCCGATTCCTGGATGGCGAACGGGTACTCGTTCGACTCGTGCTGCGCGTAGACGGCCTTCAGCGACTGCACGATCCGGATGCGCGGCAGCCCGGTGGTCGCGGCGAGCGAGGCGACCATCGCCTCCAGGCTCGGGACGATGTAGTCGACCCATGGGTACAGGGTGTTGTCCAGGTCCGTGACGACGGCGCGGAGAGGCACGCGCGACATCCTACTCGGTGGTCTCGCAAGTGGCGAAGCCACACGATCGGCAGGTCTCGCAGCCGCCGCTCCTGACGAGTGGGCCACCGCACTGCGGGCAGGCTCCGCCGACCCCCTGGAGAACCCCGAACGAGGGAGGTGACATCGCGACGATGGGGCTCGGCGTAGGTACTCCCTGAGTCAGCACCTGGCCCTCGCGTGTGCCGTCGCGGTAGACGGTGATGCCTTTGCAGCCGAGCTCGTACGCCAGCAAGTACGCATCGCGCACGCTCTCCACCGTCGCGTCGCGCGGCAGGTTGATGGTCTTCGAGACGCCGTTGTCGACGTGGCGCTGGAAGACCGCCTGCACGCGAACGTGGACCTCGGGTGAGACGTCGTGGGCGGTGGCGAAGAGGCTCTGGATGGGGGCCGGTACGCCCGGCACGCCGCGGGCGCGGCCGTTGGCGAGTATGCGCGGCAGCGCCGCCTCGGCGGAGAGCGCGCGCAACCGCCGGAGCAGGTCGGGGTGCTCCTCCTCGAGGTTCACGTCACCCAGGGCCCGCCGTACGTAGGCGACCGCGAAGAGCGGCTCGATGCCGGAAGAGCAGTGGGCGATGACCGAGAGCGTACCGGTGGGGGCGATGGTCGTGACCGTCGCGTTGCGGCGCGGCCGCTCCCCTGCCGCCGCTAGCGCGCTGGTCGCCCAGCCCGGGAACGGCCCGCGCTCGGCGGCGAGCGCCTCGCTCGCGGCGTGCGCCTCCCGCTGCACGAAGGACATCAGATCGTCGGCCAGCGCGAGCGCGGCCGGATCGTCGTAGGGCACTCCCAGACGCACCAGGAGATCGGCCCAGCCCATCACGCCCAGGCCGATCTTCCGGTTTCGGGCCGAGACCTCGGCGATCTGCGGCAGCGGCCACCCATTCACGGTGAGGACGTCATCGAGCATGCGCACGCCGTCGCGCACGCACGCACCGAGCCCGTCCCAGTCGAGCGCCTCGCCGCGGGCGAACGAACTCAGGTTCACCGATCCGAGGGTGCACGCCTCGAACGACAAGAGCGGCTGCTCGCCGCACGGGTTCACGGCCTCGAAGCGCGCCAGATCGGGCGTGGGGTTCCGCGCCTCCACGCGGTCGAGGAACACGAGGCCGGGCTCGCCCGACGCCCAGGCGGCACTGGCGATGCGACCGAGCAGCTCGCGACCATCGACGTCGG
>MEMX01000100.1:116905-124015 GCA_001768075.1 Anaeromyxobacter sp. RBG_16_69_14
GGGATGGCGCAGCGCAAAGCGTTCCCCGCGCCGCGCGGCCGCCATGAAGCCGTCGGTGGCCGCCACCGAGATGTTGAAGTTCGCGAGCCCCGGGGCGCGCTTGGCGTCCACGAACTCGAGCACGTCGGGGTGGTCGACACGCAGCACGGCCATGTTCGCGCCGCGCCGCACCCCACCCTGCTTGATGGTCTCGGTGGCGGCGTCGAAGACCCGGATGAACGAGACCGGCCCGCTGGCGACGCCGTGCGTCGTCCTGACCAGATCGCCCCTCGGGCGCAGGCGCGAGAAGGAAAAGCCGGTGCCGCCGCCCGACTGGTGGATGAGGGCTGCCCACTTGAGCGCGTCGAAGATGGACGTCAGATCGTCGTCGACGGGTAGGACGAAGCAAGCGGCCAGCTGGCCGCGAGCGCGCCCAGCGTTCATGAGCGTGGGAGAGTTGGGGAGGAGCTCCAGCGCCCCCATCCGGGCCTCGAAGCGCTCCGCCCACCGGCCGCGCTGCGCGCGCTCCTCCGCCTCCGCCAGGGCGTTGGCGACGCGTCGCCACAGCCCCGCGGGGCTCTCCTCGACCGCGCCCGCGTCGTCGCGCAACAGGTACCGACGTTCCAGGACCGCGCGTGCATTGTCGGTGAGGACCGTCACTCCGGCATTGTAGCGGCGGATCACCTCCATCGCCGCCCGTGCCTGTGTCCGCTCATTCGCTCCACCGGCGCTCAGCGTCTCTCCCGCGACCTGAGCTGACTTGCGCGCGGCGGCAGAGTGCGCCCTTGCTTCCCGCAGGGGGCGCGCACAGGTTATCCCTTGGTCGAGGGACCGAAGGAGAAGCGAGATGCCTCATAGGGAAAAGGGTCGCAGCAGCAACATGACGGTGCGCGAAGCCGGCAGGCTCGGCGGCGAGGCCCGCAAGCAGCAGCTCGGTAGCGAAGGCTACTCTCAGCTCGGCCACAAGGGTGGTCAGCGGGTGCGCGAGCTCATCGAGGAAGGCAAGCAGGCTGGCCGCAAACCCCCCCCTGCCAGCGAGGACGCGCCGAAGCAGGAGTAGACGGGAATCGGGGTGGCACGCTGCGTCCGAGACTTGTCGCCTCCCGGCTGGAGTGCGATAGAGGGCCTCATGAGACGCGCTATTCTCCTGACCCTCCTGCTCGGCGCGGGTTGCTTCCCGCGCGCGTCCGTCCCGCAGGCCGAGCGCCAGCGCGCCTCGCGCGAGCTGGAGGGTCAGCGTCGCCTTTCCAAGGTGGCGGTCTTCGTGGGCCTCTTCTTCGGAGACACCTCGAGGTTGCTCGTATCGGACCAGCCCTTTCGGGAGCTCGACCTGCTCGAGACGACCGACGGGAAGGTCATCGCCCCGCCAGACGCCGAGCGGGTTCTCCCCCCCGGAACGGCCCTGCGCATCGAGAAGGTGGAGTTCCCGACCGGCTGGATCATCGCCCAGCGCTTCATCATGACGCCGAGGTACCATCCCTGGGTGCTCCTCGCGCTGGAGGGCGAACCGCGCCCGCTCGTGTTCGTGCTGCCGCAGACGCTCGCGAGCTCCGAGGAGGTGCGCGTCGAGCTGGAGCGCTTGCTCGGGACGAGCGACCCCACTCCGGTCTTTCAGGCGCTCCCTGACGCGCAGCGCGCCGCCGTCGCGAAGAAGGAGCTCGTCGAGGGCCTGTCGACGCAGTCGGTCGAGATGGCCTGGGGTTACCCGGAGAAGAAGGTCATCGACCGACCGGGGGGCAGGGAGGAGTGGACCTGGCCGACAGGCAAGCGTAAGGCGTCCTTCCGGGACGGAAAACTGGCGAGCTGGGAAGAGGCGCGTTGACCGCGCGCCGTTCCCGCGCGCTGTTCCGACGAGCTATCGCCGATCCCGATCGCGCCCGCTGCGCCGGCCGCGCCCACCGCGCTCGCCGCCGCCGCGCCGTTCGCCCGCACCGCGTCGTTCGCCCCCGGATCGGTCGCCACCGCGCCCCTCCGCGCGAGCGGGGGACTGCGGCGTCGCGCCGATGGCCACGCAGTACACGTGGCCAGCTTTGATCTGGCGAACCAGGTCGGCCTCGCTCGCGACGGGCTCGCGGAAGAGGGTCGCGGCCTTGCCGATGTCGTTGAGCGTCGGGTGCGCGCCGGAGGCGCCGATGCAGGGCAGGTTCAGGTGGTCCGCGGCCTCGATGGCAAGGTCGTCCGAGGGCCCCTTCCGCCGTACGTTCAGGCCCTCCAGCGCCGCGAGACCCTCCAGCGTGAAGATGAAGTCGCCGCTCGGCCGCTCCACCGACTTGTCGTAGGGGTGCGCGGCGACCACGACCCCCCCCATCTCGCGCACGCGCCGAAGCACCTCGCGGACGGGCCAGGGTGTGCTGCCGAACATCTGTGGTGGCGCCGGCACCGTCGCGGGGTCCGCGAAGTAGCACAGGTAGTGGCCGTGGTCGGTCACCAGCTCCACGCCGCACAGCGCCAGGAGGCTCTCCTCGCGGCCAGCGGCGCGGATCTCCTCCAGACCGTCGAGCGTGTTCGTGTCCGTGAGCACGACGCCGTCGAGCCCTGCCTCTCTGGCGCGGCGCACGATGTCCCGCGGGGCGAGCGTGCAACCCGGCGAGTGGTGGCTGTGGATGTGGAGGTCGATGAGCATGGCGTGGCGGATTAACATGCCATGCGCCCGGTGGAAAGCCGGACCAGGCGATCGGACGCGGGGGTGGCGGAGACAAGGCTATGTGGGCAGCGCGGGCCCGGGGCAAGTCCCCCTCGGTCCGTCGAGCGAGCTCGCTTTTCTCGTGGCGATATCGATGCTTGGCGCAGGGAACCTTTGACAGTTCGAAAAGGCGCGTGACATACTCGCTCGGTTTCGCCCTCGGGGGTGACGGAGTGAGTGGGTCCGGCGGGAGCGCTGCGCGTTTGACCGGGGTAAAGATCTTCTCGGCCACCAAGGCAAGGGAGCGCGAGGAGCTCGGGGACAGCATCACCCGCTGGCTACGCTCGAACACCGACATCGAGATCGTGGATCGCGTCGTCACGCAGTCTTCCGACAACGAGTTCCATTGCCTTACCATCGTGCTCTTCTACCGGGCGAAGAGCGCCGCCTAGACAGTGCTCTGCACGATTCGCGAGCCAGCTGACCAGGCGCGCGTCACTGTTCCCCTCGCCGGCAGATTCGGAACCCCATGAAGCTCAAGCAGCGGCCGGAGGACTTTTCGGTCACCGAGTCCTGGCGCTTCGACCAGGACCCGCGCGGCGCGTGGTTCGTCTACCTGATGGACAAGCAGAAGCTCTCCACGTTCGAAGCCGTGGAGCGCATCGGCGCCAGGGCGGGCGTGCAGCCTGCCGAGGTCTCCTATTGCGGGCTCAAGGACAAGCAGGGCAGGACGACCCAGCTCGTCGCGGTACACCGCAAGCCGGTCGAGCTGCAGGAGCCCGATCTGAGGCTGAAACCTCTCGGCCGGACGTCCGGCCCGCTCTCGGCCGCCAACACCACCTCCAACCGCTTCGCCGTCACCGTCCGCGATCTCGGCGAGGAGGACCTGGGAAAACTCCCTGCCGCCGTCGCCGAGGTGCAGCGCATCGGGGTGGTCAACTACTTCGACTCGCAACGGTTCGGGTCGCTCAAGCACGGCCAGGGCTTTCTGGTGAAGGACCTCATGCGTGGCGACGCCGAGGCGGCGCTCCGCAACCACCTGGCGCGGCCGAGCGAGCTCGATCGCACCGACGACGCGCGGGTGAAGGGGTTCTGGAAGGAGCACTGGGGAGACTGGGACCTCAAGAACCCTTACCCTGGCGCCGAGCGCTACGCCCCGGTGCTCCGATGGCTGAGGCTCCACCCGAAGGACTACCTGGGCGCGTTCCTGCGCACCGAGCCCCGCTGGCGCGGCCTTCAAGTGTTCGCCTACCAGAGCTGGCTGTGGAACGAAGGCGTGAAGCAGTACCTGCGCGACGTGGTCGGGGTCGAGAAGCTCGTCTCGATCCGGTACCAGGCCGGCACGCTGCTCTTCCCGCGCGCGCTCGACAGCGCCCAGACCCGGCTGCTGCATCGGCATACCTTCCCGCTCCTCGGGCCGACCACGCGCTTCGAAGGTCCGGTGATCGAGAAGGCAGCGCTCTCCGTGCTCGGCCGCGAGGACATGACGCTCGAGAGCCTTCGAGTGCCAGGCGCACCGCAGATCCACTTCGACCACGAGGAGCGGCCGCTCCTCGTCGTACCGGGGAAGCTCATCGTGAGCGAGGCCAGCCGCGACGAGCTGACCAAGGGCCGCCTGCGGGTGAACGTCGCCTTCACGCTCCCGCCGGGTGCCTACGCCACGCTCGTCGTGAAGCGCCTCTTCTGGTGGACGCTCACACCGCAGGCGAAGGTCAAGCCGGTGCCGAAGCAGAAGCCGTCCGCCGCGGAGATCCACGAGCGGAGGAAGCAGACCGGATTCCTGGCGAAGAAGCGGGCTCGGAGGGCCAAACGGTCGATGCCGCCCTGATCCTGAGGTGTCCCTTCCTGATCTACGATCACGACAGCAGTGGGTCTGCCCACTCCCAGACCAGCGCGCCGCCCTCGGCGTGCGCCTGCAGGCGCTCGACGACGGAAGCGACGTCCACGTCGGGAGGTACGTCGAGCGCGACGATCTTGGGTGGCATCGCCTCGTAGGTGCAGCCCATCGTGAGCAGCTCGTCGAGGACCTCCTGGATCTCGGGTCGGTCGAGGTCCTGGCGCTCGTCGAGCGCGACGCGCAGCGTCCGGTGTCCGCTCTTGCGCTCGACCTCGGAGACGCGCGGCATGTCACCTCCGCCGCTCGCCCGCACCAGGTCTCCGTGCGAGAGCCCGTACGCGAAGAAGGGCGTGCTCTCCAGCCGGAAGCGCCCCGATCCGAGTGGCTCTGCCCAGAGCCACTCCTCTTCCTGCCCCTCGCCGCCGGGATCACGCTCCAGCGAAACGAGGAGGCGGACGTACCCACCCGGCGCCTCGTCCTCGGTCATGCGACCTCCATGGGGTCATCCCGGGAGAGCCAGCCAGCTCGACGGCCAGCCTACCCCGTCGCGCTCGTCGGGGCCCCGGGAGGAACGGGCGACCTTCTCTCCCCGCCCTCTCCCTTCCATCGAGGGGCCGCCGCCGGGAGCGCGAACGAGAAGACGCTTCCCTCCCCCTCCTTGCTCTCCGCCCAGATCCGCCCCTGGTGAACGTCGATGATGGCGCGCGCGATAGCGAGCCCGAGACCCGACCCCGGGTAGCGTGTCCCGCGGCCGCGGTACCAGCGCTCGAAGACGTGCGGCAGGTCCTCCGTCGGGATGCCCGGCCCACTGTCGCTCACCGTGAACACGACTTCCTCTCGGGCGGGACGCACACGGACGATCACCCTCCCCCCGGTCTCGGTGGCCTGGATGGCGTTTGCAAGCAGGTTCGCGAGCACCTGTTGGACGCGATCGCGATCGCACCCGACCATGACCTCGCCACCGCCCACCTCGAGCCCGAGCGCCACCCCGCGATCGGCGGCGGCTCCCTGCAGCGCCTCGAGCGCCTCGCGGGCGACGGCAGCGGCGTCGTGCTCGGCGAGCTGCAGCGAGATCCGACCTGCCTCGATGCTGGCCACGTCGACCAGGTCGTGGATGAGCCGCCCCATACGCTCCGCGGTGCGCCGGACGGTGCTCGAAGCCCGGCGCAGCTCGTCGCCTGAGGCACCGATCGGCGCCAGGCGCTCCACCATCTTCGCGCCCATGAGCAGCGCGCCGAGCGGCGTCTTGAGGTCGTGCGACACGACCGCCAGGACCTCCTCACGCATCCGCGTCGCGTCCTGCGCCGCGCGGTACAGGCTGGCGTTCTCGATCGCCATCGCGCAGCGCTGCGCCAGCGCCTGAGCCATCTCGAGGTCCTCCTCCTTGAAGCGCCGAGGTCCCTCCGATATGCCGAAGGCGATCGCGCCCAGGATGCGCTCGCCGATCGCCAGCGGAGCGCCCATGTACGAGCGCATACCGAGCCGGCGCAGGATCTCGCGCCGCAGCTCACCGCCGACGACGTCCCCTCCAACGAAGGCCTCCGAGGTCACCTCGGGGATGAGCTCGGACTCGCCGGTGCGCAGGATCCGCCCGACGCCATGATTCGCCGCCAGGTCGATGGGGTAGCGTTCCAGGAGCTCCCGCACGGCCGCGGCACGCGCTGGATCGGCCGCCTCCGCCACCACGCTGCGTGGCCGGCCGTCGTTTCCCACCGCCACCACCAGGCACCAGTCACCCAGGAACGGGACCGCCAGCTTCGCCACGCGCGCCAGCGTCTCCTGCCACTCGATGGAGAGCCCGAGCTGCCGGCTCGCCTCGGCCAGGAAACGCTCCGAGGCGAGCATATGCCGGACGCGCTCCTCGGCCCGGAGCCGCACCACGGCAGTCCCGACCACGTTGGCGGCGGTTTGCAGGAAGTTCGCGTCGTCCGCGCTGAAGCGGCGCTTGACCCGACTGTGCGCGCCCAGCACACCGAAGGAGCGGCCACTCGGACCCGGCACCATCACGGGCGCGACGAGGCTCGACACCACGCCGTTCTCGACGAGCACCGGCGACGCCAGCTCCGGCTCCGCCGCGAGGTCGTCCACCGCCACCGGCTCGCGCGCCGCGAGCGCGCGGAACGCCAGCGGCACCTCGGCGGGGCTGAACGACCGCCCCAGGAGCTCCCGGCCCACTCCGGCGACGTCGCGCAGGTGGAGCGCGTCGCCGTCGGGCTGCAGCTCGAGCAGGGTCACCGAGTCGCAGCACAGCGCCTGCTCCACGGCCAGGAGCGTCTCGCCGAGGAGCGCATCGAGGTCGTTCTCGGCGAGAGCGCGCACACCGAGCTCCGCGGCGATGCGCTGCTCGTCGGCGCGCTGCTCGGCCCTCTGCCGGCGCCGGTGCGTGTGCTGGAAGACCTCGCGCAGCGCGCTCGCGGCCCACACGCCCAGGGCGGCAAACCCGGCGAAGAAGAACAGGCGGTGAGCCAGATCGGGCTGCACGCCCAGCGCGGCCGAGGTGCTCGCATGGGACGTGGCGCAGTAAGCCGCGGCACAGAGCACCATCGCGCCCAGACCCGGCCCTGCGCCGCCCCGGAGCGCTGCCAGGCCGACGGCGGCCAGGTAGAGCGGGACGCGATATCCCTGCAGCTCGCCCCGCAGGAACAGCCCAGCCAGGATGGCGGCGAGCGCC
>MEMX01000100.1:124025-125275 GCA_001768075.1 Anaeromyxobacter sp. RBG_16_69_14
GCGTAGCGCGCCCGAGCCGAGCTTCGACCGCTGCCCAGGAGGAAGCGCCAGGCGCGGCCCGCGCGGCCGATCGCGTCGCCTTCCGCCGTGGCCAGGGCGCTGCGCAGGGGCTCCTCCTTCTGGGAGCGGGCGCCCGAAGAGGCTACCGCCCGGCAGGCCGCGCGCTCCAGCGAGTTGGATCCAAAGCATACGCTCTCGGTCGAGACAGGTCACTACACCCGCACCGGGACTTCCAGGCCCCGGGCTACGGCTCGTGGCAGGTGTGTCAGCAAGCTCATGCAGCCAGCGAACGAGCTTCCGCTCGAGCGCCTCGCAGGCTGCGGGCCGGTTCTCGAGCGCGCTCCGCCACGAACCTGCCGTGCGCGGGTGCTGCCTTGACAGCATTATACAAAAGCATCATGATGCCTTCATGCGCACGACGGTCACTCTGGACCCTGACGTCGCGACCAAGCTCAAGCAGCTTGCACACAAGAGCCGCCGCTCGTTCAAGGCGGTGCTGAACGAAAGCCTGCGGCGCGGGCTCGCGGCCCAGGCGCGCTCCGCCACCGCGTCCCCCTTCGTCGTGGAGCCGCATTCGGGCGGGTTTCGGCCGGGAGTCGATCCGGCGAAGCTCAATCAGCTCGTCGACCAGCTCGAGACGGAGGACTTCGCACGAGAATCGCACCGATGATCCTCCCGGACATCAATCTCCTCGTCTATGCGTACAACCGGGACGCGCCCGAGCACGGCGGTGCCCGTGAATGGTGGGAGGCTCTGATGTCCGCGGCCGACCCCGTGGGCCTGCCATGGGCAGTGAGTTGCGGTTTCATTCGGCTGATGACGCACCCTGCGGTCTTGGTGAGGCCTCTCGAGCCGCAGCGCGCAGTCGGCTACGTCCGGTCGTGGCTGGATAGGCCGAGCGTTGAGGTGCTGGACCCCGGCCCTCGCCACCTCGAATTGCTCGGGCGTCTTCTGGGCGGCCTGGGGGTCGCAGGCAACCTCACGACGGATGCCCACCTCGCGGCGCTCGCGATCGAGCACCAGTGCGAGCTGCACTCGAACGATGCGGACTTCGAGCGCTTCCCCGGCCTGCGCTGGCGAAACCCGCTGTAGAGCCGGCGCGCGAGCCGGTTCGGTGGGCGGTCAGTCCCGTGGCTAGCCCGGTCGAGGGCCGAGGTACTCCGCCAGCGCATCCACGAGGGCCGGGCCGGACGAACACACCGGCTCCACCGCGACCGCCAGCCCGTGGGCGCGGAGCTCGGCCGCGGTGG
>MEMX01000100.1:125303-126034 GCA_001768075.1 Anaeromyxobacter sp. RBG_16_69_14
CGCGCTCCGCGCGAGAAGCCGGGCCCCGGGGCCGGGGCCGAGCGCGGCCACCACGCTGCGTACCGCAGACGGCGAGGCGAAGACGACCGCGTCGACGGCGCCGGCTCGGAGCGCGGCCGCGAGCGGCTCCAGCGACTCGGGCGGAGCCGGGACGCTGCGGTAGGCGACCGGCGCCACCACCTCGGACCCGGCTCGCGCCAGGCCGTCCACGAGCGCGGGATGGCTCTCCTCCGGACGGGGGACCAGCACGCGCAATCCACACACCTCGCCTGCGAGCGCGGCCGCCAGCGACTCGCCGCGCGCCTGAGGTGGGACGAGGTCGGGGGCGCGCAGGAGGCGCGCGAGGCACTTCGCCGTGGCCGCGCCAACCGCGGCCAGGCGCGGACGGGCCAGCGCCTCCAGCGGAATGCCGAGCTCGGAGGCGCGCGCGACGGTGCGCTCGACCGCCGTGGCGCTCGCGAAGGCAATCCAGGCGACACCCTCGAGTGCGCGCAGGGCGCGGTCGAGGTCCTCGAGCGAGGCAGGAGGCACCAGGACGATGGCGGGAGCTTCGAGGACCTGAGCGCCGAGCTCGAGCAGCCGCGCCGCGAGCGCGTCCTGGCCACTGCTGGCGCGTGTGACGGCCACGACGCGGCCGGCGAGCGACAACCCCATGCCGATCACGTCTCCCGGACTTCCGGCCCCACGCCCTCGAGCTCCTTCAAGATCTCGGCGGCGCCCTCCGCGAGCAA
>MEMX01000101.1:0-5620 GCA_001768075.1 Anaeromyxobacter sp. RBG_16_69_14
CCCGCTGCGCGCGGTGCGCGGCAACAACGATGACGGTCCCGCCTTCACGGCGCTCCCCGAGCTGGCCGTGGTCGAGCTGGGTGCGCTCACGGCGGTCGTTGTGCACCAGGTGGGCACCCCTGGCCGCCTGCTCCCTTCCGTGCGGCGCGCCCTTTCGCGTCACCGCGCACAGCTGCTCGTGTACGGCCACTCGCATCGGCCCGCCGCGGCGCTCGACAGCGGCGTGCTCCTCGTGAACCCGGGCAGCGCGGGCCCGCGTCGGTTCCAGCTTCCCCGCGCAGCGGGCGTGCTCCAGGTCCACGGTCGCACCGCCGAGGTGCGCCTGTTCGATCTCGCGAGCCCTGGCTTGCCCCTGCTCGAGCCGCCCCTGGCGGTGTCGTGGTGAACATGAAGGCTTCAGGCTACGGACTCCGGGCTACGGCCCGCGAGACCTGGGCCAGGACCAGTGGCCCGCAGCCCGTTACCAGTAGCCGGATCCGAGGGCCCATGTCTCTGCCGCCGCCCGGTCGAGCGCTGAGGGCGATAGGCTTCGACGACGCGCCCTTCGTGCGCCGCCGAGGTGGGCGGGTCCGCATCGCGGGCGTGGTCTGTGCCGGGACCCGCTTCGAGGGGCTCGTCTTCGGCGAAGCACGCCAGGATGGTTGGGGCGCAACCGCCGAGCTCTGCCGACTGCTCATCGGAGGCAAGTTCTTGCCCCAGCTGCACCTCGTGCTGCTCGACGGGCTGGGCTTCGGCGGGTTCAACCTCGTCGATCTGGAGGCGCTCTCCGACCGGCTCGAGCGGCCCTGCGTCGCGGTGATGCGCCGGCCACCCGACCTGGCAGCGGTGGAGCGCGCGCTCCGGCGCCTCCCGCACGCTGAGCGACGGCTATCGCTCATCCGGCGCGCAGGTCCCGTCCACGTGCGTCCACCCTTTGCGTTCCAGGTGAAGGGCGCCGAGCCAGACCAGGTCGCGACCGCGCTGGCCCGACTGACCGACCGCGGGAACGTCCCCGAGCCGCTCCGGCTGGCGCACCTGGTGGGGGCGGCCGTGGTCCGTGGGGAGAGCGGACGGCGCGCCTGACCGTGACCACTCCGGGGCCATGCCCGCCCGGTGCGGTGTTCGATCGCGCGCAGCGGCAATAACCCGGGCCAGGTTTGTGGCAGCGCACCGGCCTGCTACAGTCCCTCCGCCGGATGTGCCGCCTATTCGCCCAGCACGCGAGCCTCGATCACGACCTGCGCGAACCGCTGTGCACCGCTCACAACGCGCTGCGCACCCAGTCTCACAAGCACCCGCACGGCTGGGGCATCGCCTGGTACGACGCCGGAGGCGTCCGGGTGCGCCGCGGGGTGATGCCGGCGCACGCCGATGAGGCCTTCGTGGAGGCCGCCCGCGAGGCGCGCTCCGAGATCGTCCTGGCTCACGTGCGCGACGCCAGCGTCGGCTGCGTCGCCGAAGAGAACACCCATCCCTTCATGCACGGCCCCTGGCTCTTCGCTCACAACGGCACGGTGGCCCGGTTCAGGCGCGTGGCGCGCGTGCGCGCCCTGCTGGAGGCCGAGATCCACCCCGTCTTCCGCGGCGCGATCACTGGCGATACCGACAGTGAACGATGCTTCTTCCTGTTCCTGACGCGCCTCGCCGCCCGGCTCCCGGCGAATCGCCACCCCGGTCTCGACGACGTGCGACGCGCGTTCGCGGAGACCGTAGGCACTGTCGTCCGCATCGCCGACTCCCGGACGGCCAAGCCCTCATCGCTCAACCTGCTCGCCACGGACGGCCAGGTGCTGGCCGCGTGTCGTCACGGGCGAGCGCTCCACGTCGCGCCCCACATCGCGACGAGCGGGGTGTTCGCGATCGCCAGCGAGCCCATCGGCGCAGGGCCGTGGAGCGAGGTCCCGGAGGATGGCTTCGTCGGGATCGACTCCGACCACCGCGTGCTCCAGCGCCCCACGCAAGCGCGCGCGGCGGCGCGCGCCACCCGACCCAAACTGAGGGTTGATTAGATCGGCCATCCGCCCCAGTTACACCGCCAGCGCAATCCGGACCGCGAGGCGCTGCAGGATCGCCGAGTTCTCGGGCAACTGCATGACTCCAGCACAAAGGGGGCTTCATGGGACATCTCTTGCTCTTGGGGCGGGCAATGCCGAGATGGGCAATCCTGAGATGGGTACTCGCCGTAACTGTCATCACAGGGTTCACGAGTCCTGGGGAGGCCGATGCGCGGGGGACGGGCGAAGCTCGCGAAACCCTCGTGGAATCGCGCTTGAATTCGCTGCGTGCCGATGGAGAGGCCCTGCGGGGGTTCCTCGAGGAGATGCCGAAGGGTGCGGATCTGCACAGCCACCTGTCGGGAGCTGTCACGACCGAGCGGCTGATCGAATGGGGGGCCGCGGACGGGCTGTGCGTCGATAGCAGCACCTTCGTCGCGATGCCGCCGCCCTGTGCGCAGGGGGCGGTGCCGATCGCGGGGGCGCTGTCGGATCCGGCTCTCTACGAGGACGTTCTCGGCGCCTGGTCCATGGAGGGGTTCCAGGGCACCCTGCTCGAGGCCCATCAGCACTTCTTCGATACCTTCGGGAAGTTCGGGGCGATCCTGACCGACGCCCGGACCGATGACGCGATCGCCGACGTGCTCTCCATCGCCGGCAGGAACCACCAGGTCTACGTCGAGCTCATGCAGGGCTTGAACTCGAGCATCGTGGGCGGGATCGCGTCGAAGTACATCATGCCAGGAGATACCTGGGATGAAGGCTACCTGCTCGAGAAGCGCGCGCAGATCATGACGGATCCCGTCTTCGGCTCGACCCTCGCGCAGACTCACAGGACCATCGAGGACTCGATCAACGGGGCACGCAGGCTGCTCGGCTGCGCCACGAACCAGCCCGATCCCGGGTGCGACGTCGGAGTGCGTTTCATCCTCTCGGCCAACCGCACGCGGGATCGCGGGTACGTCTTCGCGCAGTGGGTATACGGGTACGAGCTCACCCAGATCTCGCCCCACGTGGTGGGCGTGGAGCTCGTGTCGCCCGAGGAGAACCCGAACTCCCTCATGTACTACGACGACGAGATGTTGGCGCTGGACGTGCTGCGCCGCTTCAATCTCGACGATCCCTCGCGACGCCCGGTGCACATCGCGCTCCACGCAGGTGAGCTGATCCCGGAGGTGCTGCCCCCGACACCCGAGGGACAGCGGCACCTCACGTTTCACATCCGCCACGCCGTGGAGCTCGCGCACGCGGAGCGCATTGGCCATGGCAGTGACCTGTTCGACGAGGATGAGCCGCTGGACCTGTTGCGCGAGATGCGCGACGAAGGCGTCATGGTGGAGATCTGCCTGACCTCCAATGCGACCCTGCTCGGCAAGGTGGGCAGGACCCACCCCGTGAGGGCCTATGTCGAGCACGACGTGCCAGCGGCACTCGCGACCGACGACGAGGGCGTGCTCCGCATCGACATCCTCGACGAGTTCGTACGCGCCGTCACGCTCCAGCAGCTTCGCTACCGGACGCTCAAGAGGATGGTCCGGACCAGTCTGGAGCACAGCTTCCTGCCGGGGGTGAGCTTGTGGAGCGTCTCCGGGCGCCGCAGCGAGGTGGCGGACGCCTGCGCGCACGACGCGCTCGGGGATCCGTATCCGTCCGTCGGCTGCGCGCGCCTGCTCGCAGACAGCGAGCGCGCGGCCATGCAGTGGGAGCTCGAGGCCGAGCTCGCGGCATTCGAGGAGGCCGTGCTGCGTGGGCCAGATACCGCTGATGAAGGCGATCTGGCACCAGATCCGGCGAGCCCGCCCGCCAGTTCTCCGGGCCAGACGTACTGATCTCTACCTCCGAGAATCGTCGAGCCGCGCGACGACTTCTCACAGCGGCGACCAGTTGATGTGATTCTCCAGCGTCACCGCCGCCGCTGTGAGCTGATGTCCGGCGCCTTGCGGCGCCTCAAGCGGAGGGGAGAACTCTCCCCCCGCGCCCCCCATCTCGAGCGTCACTTCAAGTGGGTTGCGCCATCACTCCGCGAGGACGCGCACCCGTCCCGACCGCCACAAGGTCGCCGTGGCCCGCTTCGCCGACCGCGCTGCGGTACGATGGCCCGCGATGAGGCGCGTCCGCAAGCTCGTGGGCTCGATCCGCGCCGAGCAGCTCCGGTCCGTGGACTGGGCGCTCGGGCGCGACGTGGGCGTGTTCATTCCGATGGCGGGCCCGTGCGGCTATGCCATCACGCATGGACACTCCCACCCTGCCTGGTCCTTCATCGTCCCGTTCGACGACCTCTGCCGCGTGAGGATCGATGGCCGCGTCCTCCGCTCGCGGCCGGATCAGGTCTGCGCCATCGGTCCCGGCGTCCCCCACGAGGAGCTGCCCGGGAGCGAGACGGCGCGCTACGCCGCCGTGTTCGTCGCTCCCGGCCTGATGCGGCGCGCCCTGCGCCATCACGGCCTCGAGCAGCTCCCGCCGGCGCGTGGACAGCTCTTCGCGGGGACACCCGAGATTCTCGGCGCCATCCGCGAGATCATGCTCGAGCAATCCGCGCGGCTGCCCGGTGCCGCTCCGCTCATCGACGCAGCGGCGGTGCGGCTCGTGCACCACATCCTGCGCGCCCTGCTGCATGCCGGGCGGCGGCCCGAGAGGATCCCGGCGCGGGCCTCGATCCGCAGGGCTGCCGCCCTGGCCGACGGCTCGACGGGCGACCCGCTGACCGTGTCCGACCTCGCGCGTGCCGCACCGGTGATCCTTCACGCTGCACGTCGCACACCTACTTTGTTGGGCTGCCCCTCGACTTCACACAAAGTTGCGTGTAGATTGAGCTTTCCTATATCCGAACACCGGACGGGACAGACCGGCACTTCTTGCCGTTCAAAGACCACAGAAGAAATGAGTCACAACGTAATGGCTACTGGTACCGTGAAGTGGTTCAACGATGCGAAGGGGTTCGGCTTCATCACGCAGGACGGCGGTGGCGAGGACGTCTTCTGCCACCACACCGCGATCAAGGCCGACGGATTCCGCACCCTTGCTGAGGGCCAGAAGGTGGAGTTCGACGTGACCAAGGGGCCGAAGGGTCTCCAGGCCGCGAACGCTCGCCCGCTCTAACCAGCATCGCTGCGTGCAGAATGAAGCCCGGCCTCTCGAGGTCGGGCTTTTCTGCGTGTGCCCAGCAACCAGGACCGTACGCGCCGCGCCGGCCCGCCTTCACTTCTTCGTCGGTTGAGTGGCGGTGGGCGGGGTGCGCTCGGCCTTCTTGCCGGCTTTCGCCCCGGCGGCCCTGGCGGTCTTGGCGTCGGCCTTGGCCTTCACCTCGGCCACCGCGTCGGATCTCGCCTTCGCTTGAGCGGGCGTATCCACGTGCGGCTCGGTTCTCTTCTTGAAAGTGTCGCTGAAGCCCATGTGCAACCTCGATCGTGCGTTCGCACTCTGAGCGGAAGATATAGTGCGCGCTGTTCCAGGCCACACGGGAATCGGGAATCGGGGGTTGCTCTCTCTCGGCGAGCCATTCTGTATGAATTTCATGTCGCGTTGACTCCTGCACCACCTCTGCCTCGCCCCAGCCGCCGCGCCAGCTCGGCGTGGCGCGCACCCGTTCCGACGATGCTCACGCGCCGCAAGGAGGCCGACCGGTCGTCGTGCTCGAGCCGGATCTC
>MEMX01000101.1:5631-7567 GCA_001768075.1 Anaeromyxobacter sp. RBG_16_69_14
AGCGCGCCGCGCATGCGATCCGCCCATTCGACGATAACGGCACCCTCCCCTCCCGCGAGATCCGAGAAGCCCGTCCCGTAGAGGTCGTCCTCGCCGGCGAGGCGGTAGAAGTCGGCGTGGTGCACCCACAGCCGGCCGCGGTAGGTCGCGACGATGGCAAAGCTCGGACTCGCGACGTCCGCCTCCGGGACATCCGCGCCGCGGCAGATGCCGCGCACGAGCTGTGTCTTGCCGGCGCCGAGCTCGCCCACCAGCGCCACCACGTCGCCCGGCTCGAGTGCCTCACCCAGGCGCGCGCCCAGCTCGTCGGTGGCGCGCGCGGAGCGCATCACCAGGCTGACCTCGGCGCGGAGAGGATCCCGCTCCGTCACCGCTCCCACCTCGCCCACATGGCGCCGAGCGCATCCGCCAGGTCGGACGCGAGCACGCCGCGCTCACCCCATCGCTCGCTCGCCAGGTCGCCGGCAGCCCCGTGCACGTAGGCGGCCGCGCGCGCCGCGTCGAACGCCGGCAGGTGGCTTGCCAGGAGCGCGCCGGCGAGTCCGGCCAGCACGTCGCCCGTGCCGCCGGTCGCCATGCCCGGGTTGCCGGTGGGCACGACCGCCGGCGGTGCCGCCGGCGACGCGACCACGGTACGAGCGCCCTTGAGGACGACCACGCAACCCCAGGCCCGCGCGTGCTCGGCGGCGATCGCGATGCGGTCCTCCTGTACCGAGGCGATCGTCCCTCCCACGAGGCGGGCCATCTCACCCGGGTGCGGCGTGAGGATGACGGGAGACGGGAGGCCAGCGACACCGCGGTCCGGTCGCTCCGCCAGCGCGTTGAGCGCGTCGGCGTCGAGGACCGCCGGGACACCCGCGCGCTCGAGGAAGGCGCGGAGGAGCTGAGCGGTTTCGGGGCCGCGCGGGATGCCTGGACCGATGACGACCGCGTCCATGCCTTTCGCCGCGGCCAGGAGCGGTTCCAGATCGTGGTCTCCCAGCGGCCCCGACCCGAGGAGCGGGATGCTCATGGCCTCCGGCCTACCGGCGAGGGCAAAGGAAAGCACCTCCTCCCGTGCCGCCAGCGTGACGAGCCCGGCACCGCCGCGCAGCGCGCCCGTGAGGGCGAGGTGCGCCGCGCCGCTCTTCCCGGGCGACCCGGCGACCACCAGCACGCGCCCTGCGTCGCCCTTGTGCGCCTCAGGCGGGCGGGGCGGCACGAGCGCCGTCGCTTCCAGCTCGTTGAGCAACTCGCACTCGACCAGCACGCGTGCCGCGGCCTCGACCGGGATGCCGATGTCGGCCAGCAGCACCTGCCCGGCGTGGCTCGGTCCTGGGTGGAGGACGAGTCCGCGCTTCTGGAAGGCGAAGGTGACGGTCACGTCGGCGCGGACGCACGGCCCGAGCGGGCGCCCGGTGTCGGCGGAGAGGCCGGAAGGGACGTCCACCGCGACCACCTTCGCGCCGCGCGCCCTGAGCTCCCCGATGCGTTCGATGGCTTTCGCGTAGGCGCCTTCCGGAGCGCGGGCGAGGCCCGTGCCGAGGAGCGCGTCGAGGAGGACATCGCCCGCTCCGGCCTCGATCTTGCTCGGATCGGGTGCGTCCGCGATCGGCACCAAGGCCCGCTCGGCTGCTTCGCGCGCCGCCAGCGCGTCGCCTCGCAGCTGCGCCCGCGAGGCGAGCGCTACGACCTCCACGTCCACACCGTCCGATTTGAGACATCGCGCGGCCACGTATCCATCGCCACCGTTGTTGCCCGCACCGCACATGGCGAGCACGCGACCCTTCGGCCCGAGGCAGGCGTGCGCCGCCCGCGCCACCGCCGCGCCTGCCCGCTCCATGAGCTGCGGGCCGGGGATCCCGGATCCCTCGATGGCGGACCGGTCGATGGCGCGCATCTCCGCCGCGGTGACGAGCCTCATGTTTCGGGAGCCTCAAGGATCACGGCCGCCGCC
>MEMX01000101.1:7649-8784 GCA_001768075.1 Anaeromyxobacter sp. RBG_16_69_14
GGACGAGCCGCGGAGCGCCCTCGCCGCGAACCACCTCCACGTCCAGGAACCCGATACCGGCAGGCACGCCCAGCGCCTTCGACGCCGCCTCCTTGGCAGCGAACCGGGCCGCGTACCGGTTCGCCCGGTCCCGGAACCGGTCGCAGAAGGATTGTTCGCCTGAAGTGAACACGCGCCCCAGGAAACGGTCGGCGGTCGGCGACGCGAGCTGGCGCGCGATGCGCTCCACCGAGACCAGGTCCATGCCGATGCCAACGATCATGGCGGCCAACCCTCACCCAAACCACGTCCCCCAACCCCCCGCTCGAATCGGAGCCCTCGGCGGGGGACAAGCCCCCGCTCTACTTGCCGCGCGCCAGGAGCGCCTTCATTTCCCGCACCGCCCGCTCCATCCCCACCATGATGGCGTGGCCGATGTTGAGCTCCTCGATCTCGGAGATGGCCACCACCGGCAGGACGTTCTGATAGTTGAGGCCGTGTCCGGCCGCCACCTTGATGCCCAGCTTCGCCGCGGCCTTGGCTGCGTCCACCACCCGGGCGAGTTCGCGGCCGCGGTCCTGCACCAGGCGCGCGTCGCAGTACCGGCCGGTGTGGATCTCCACCACGTCCGCCTCCACCCGATGGGCGGCGCGCACCTGGTCCACTTCGGGATCGATGAACAGGGAGGCGACGATGTCCGCGTCCTTGAGCGTCTTCACCACCTTGCGGATGCCGTCGCGGTTCCCGGCCACGTCGAGCCCCCCCTCGGTGGTCAGCTCCTCGCGGCGCTCCGGCACGAGTGTGCACGAGTCCGGTTTGGCCTCGTAGGCGATCTTCACCATCTCCTGCGTGGCGGCCATCTCGAGGTTGAGGCGCGTCTGCACCGTCCTCCGCAGGATCTGGAGGTCACGCTCCTGGATGTGCCGGCGATCCTCGCGCAGGTGAATGGTGATCTGGTCCGCCCCCGCGAGCTCGGCGAGCATCGCGGCCTGGACCGGATCGGGGTAGCTGGTACGGCGCGACTGGCGCAGGGTCGCGACGTGATCGACGTTGACGCCAAGCATGGGTGGCATGATGCGCGAATCTAGCGCATGCATCGAGTTTCGTCGCGCGCTCGCCGGCCTGCAAGGCGGGGGCTTGCCCCCTGCCGCCGTTA
>MEMX01000101.1:8816-15381 GCA_001768075.1 Anaeromyxobacter sp. RBG_16_69_14
GCCGCAGGCCCCCTACCCGAGCGCCTTCTTCAGCTCCTCGGCGATCCTGTCGGCATGCGCGGCGATCTTCTTCGCCTCGGGTCCCTCGACCAGCACCCGCGCCTTGTTCTCGGTGCCGGAGTAACGCACCAGCACTCGGCCATCACCGTCGAGCGCCTTCTCCACCGCGGCGATCGCCTTCTGGACGTCGGCGAGGCCCTCGAGCGGACGCCTCTCCTTCACCGTGATGTTGAGCTGCACCTGCGGCACCGGCTCGAAGCAGCGCGCCATCTCCGAGACCGGCTTCCCATCGTGCAGCAGCACCGCCAGCAGATTGAGCGCCGCGCACACGCCGTCGCCGGTCGTGACGTGATCGAGGAAGATGAGGTGTCCCGACTGCTCCCCGCCGAAGTTGTAGCCGGAGCGGCGCATCTCCTCGACGACGTAGCGGTCGCCCACCTGCGTGCGGACGACCCGGCCGCCCACGTCCCGCAGAGCGCGCTCGAGTCCGATGTTGCTCATGACGGTCGCCACCAGCGTCTTCTTGGCGAGCACCCGCCTTCGGATGAGGTCGCGGCCGACGATGGCCATGATCGCGTCGCCGTCCACGATGTGCCCCTTCTCGTCGGCGACGATGACGCGGTCCGCGTCGCCGTCGAGGGCGATGCCGAGCTGGGCACCGTTCTTCTGGACGGCCTTCGCCATGGCCTCGGGGTGCACGGCGCCGCACCCGTCGTTGATGTTCTTGCCGTCGGGCCTTGCGTTGAGGCACACCACCCTGGCGCCCAGCTCCTCGAACACCGCCGGCGCCACCTTGTACGCCGCGCCATGGGCGCAGTCGACGACCACCGTCATGCCGTCCAGGGTGAGGTCGCGCGGAAAGAGCGACTTGAGGAAGACGACGTAGCGCCCCACCGCGTCGTTGATGCGCCTCGCCTTGCCGATGCGGTTGGCGGTGGGGCGCAGCGCATGGAAGTCTTCGGTCCCGCCGTCGGAGCCGTCACCGGGCGTGCCGAGGACGAGGCGCTCGATGCGCAGCTCCATCTCGTCCGGCAGCTTGAAGCCTTCGCGCGAGAAGAACTTGATGCCGTTGTCCTGGTAGGGGTTGTGGCTCGCGCTGATCACGACGCCGGCGTCGGCGCGCATCGACTCCGTGATGAAGGCGATGCCCGGCGTGGGCAGCGGTCCGCAGAGCATCACGTCCACCCCCATGGAGCAGATGCCTGAGGCGATGGCCTGCTCGAGCAGGTATCCCGATAGCCGGGTGTCCTTGCCGATGACGATGCGGTGCCGGTGAGTGCCGTTTCGCACCAGGTAGGCGAGGGCTCGGCCGAGCTGGAGCGCCATCTCGGCGGTCATGGGGTGGATGTTGGCTACGCCGCGCACGCCGTCGGTACCGAACAGCCGGCGGACCGGCGCGGGCGTGGCCGGGGCACCTTCGCCGCGACCGTTCGGCTGGAGGCGGGGCGCGGCCTTGTCGGCCAGCTTGGGGGACTCGCGGGAAATTGTCATCGGAGCGTGAACCTTATGCGGTACGGGGACCCGACTCAAGGCCGGTCCCGCTGGAGATCGACCGTCCCCTGGGACGGGTAGAGCGACTCGACCCGGGCGCCGGAGGGCAGGTGCAGCGACTCGGGGCGCACGAACCAGGATGCGACGCCGGGGCCGGTGCGGGAGAGGTCGATGGTGACGGGCCCGAGGTCGGGGCCCTCGAGGGAGCGCAGGCGCGCCCAGGGCCCGGAGACGGAGACGTGCAGGCTGGGCGGTAACGGCGACGAAGGCTCGAGCCCTGCCGGCAGCCGCGCCTCGAGCGGCACGGTGAACGAGTACGAGACGCGCCGCTCTCCGTGGACGACGAAGAGGAGCCCCATCGCCATGGCGAGCGAGAGCGCCTTCAAGCCAAGGTCAGACTGCCGCACGATCGTCCTCCGCCCGCTTCTTGTCGGTGGAGGCTCCAGCCGGCCTGCGTGCGGCTCCGCCCGGCCTGGATGCCATGCCGAGGCGCGCCATGACCGCGGCCACCCCGCCAGGTTGCGGCGACGCGAGGAGTCTCGTCAAGAGGTCGCGCAGTTTCCCCTCGTCGAGGCCACGGTGGAGCGAGCCATTCACCGCCAGCGAAATCTCGCCCCGCTCCTCGGAGACCACGACCACCACCGCATCCACCTCCTCCGCCAGGCCGATCGCGGCTCGGTGACGCGTCCCGAGGTCACGCTCGGCGGGCGCGACGGTGAGCGGGAGCAGACAGCTGGCGGCAGCGACGCGCCCGCGCTGGAGCACGACCGCGCCATCGTGCAGCGCGCCACTCGGGTGGAAGATCGCGAGGAGCAGCTCGGGCGACGGCACCGCGTCGAGCTTCACGCCCGTCTCGATCACCTCACCGAGGTCTGCGAGGCACTCCAGCACGATGAGCCCCCCCCGCCGCAGGCGCGCCAGCTCGACCGCGGCACGGGCGACAGAATCGACGAGGCCAGCCTGCGCGCGGCGGTCGTCCGGTGCGAGGCCGCCGAAGAAGCTGCCTCGCCCCAGATGCGCGAGGCCGCGACGTATGTCAGCTTGGAAGAGGACGATCACGCCGAAGATGAACGAGTACGTGAGGAAATGGCCGAGGAGCCAGTTGAGGGTGACCAGGTTTGCCCATTGCGAGGCGACGTAACCGAGTCCCAGCAGGAACAGCCCGACCAGGATGTTGATGGCACGCGTACCCCGGATGAGCAAGAGCACGCGGTAGGCGAGGTAACCCACCACCGCCACGTCGATGACCGCGAGCCCCGCGTCCCACCAGGTGGAGCCCGGGCCGAGCAGGTAGTGAACGAAACCGGGAACCGCCAGGCTCATGGTCGGCCCGAAGTCGTCGTCGAGTTGGCGCCTGCCCTCATTCGTATCCAGTTTAGCGCGCCGCGGCCAATCTGGAAGAGTCTCTGATCGCGGCCGCGACGCGGGCGGCCTGTAGGACGGCGGCGACATCGTGAACCCGGAGCATCTCGACCCCGGCGAGCACGCAGGCGGCGACCGCCGCCAGCGTCCCCGGGAGCCGCTCATCGACGGGGGCACCGGTCACCACACCGAGAAAGCTCTTGCGCGACGGGCCTACCAGGAGCGGCCGCCCGAGCCTCCGGAGGCGCGGCAGCGCCCCCAGGAGCGCGAGGCTGTGCTCGGCCGTCTTGGCAAAGCCCAGCCCAGGATCGAGGAGGATGTGCTCTTCCCGCACACCCGCCCTCACCGCGCGCGCCAGCGCCTCGGCGAGCTCGCGCTCGACCTCCGCCACGACGTCGGCGTAGATCGCGCGGGAGGTCATGTCCACAGGCGAGCCACGCGTGTGCATGAGCACCGTGGGCACCCCGCTCGCCGCCGCCACCTCCCTCAACGCCGGGTCGGCGAGCGCCGAGACGTCGTTGATCATGTCCGCCCCGGCGGCCAGCGCGGCCCGCGCCACCTCCGCCTTGCGGGTGTCGATGGAGATGGGCGTCGTGCAACCGCGCGCCCGCAGCCGCTCGATGACGGGGACGACGCGCCGCTCCTCCACCTCGACCGGGACCTCGGGCGCGCCCGGACGCGTGGACTCGCCGCCCAGATCGACGAGGTCCGCACCTTCGGCCACCAGCCGCTCGGCTTGGGCCGCAGCAACGTCGGGATCGAGGAATCGCCCGCCGTCGGAGAAGGAGTCGGGCGTCGCGTTCACGACGCCCATGACGAAAGGGCCAGGTCCGTCGAAGACCCGGCCCCCGATCTTCATCGGATTCAGTCGATCCACCGCATCGGCGCGGCCGCCTCTCGTGATGCAGGGTGAAGCATCGTCCCCCGCCGGCCGTCCCTCCTAATAGTGGAGATAGTGGAGGACGAGCTCGGGGAGACGCAAGATCAAGCCTTCCCCGGCTCGACCTTGGGCACCGGGATCGTGTCGAGCAGGCCCGGCTTCTTCGCCTTGTCCGGGATCGCCGGCGGCGGTGGGTTCGACTTCAGCGGCGGCGGTCGGTTGATGGTGCCGCCGGCCAGGAGGATGTCGATGTCGGACGCGTCGATGGTCTCGTGCTCGAGGAGCGCGTCGGCGATCTTGTTCAGCATCGCCTGGTTATCGCGGAGGACCTTCTTGGCCCGATCGTACTGATCGGTGACGATGCGCCTCACCTCGGCGTCGATGTCCCTGGCGGTCTGTTCCGAGTACTGCTGCACCGTGCTCATCTCCCGGCCGAGGAAGACCTCGCCCTCCTTCTTGCCGAAGGCGAGCGGCCCCATCTTCTCGCTCATGCCCCACTCGCAGACCATGCTGTGGGCGAGGGCCGTCGCGACCTCGATGTCGTTGCCGGCACCGGTCGTCTTCTGGTCGAAGGTGATCTCCTCGGCGATGCGGCCACCCATCAGGATCGAGATCTGGTTGAGCGCGAACTCCTGGTTGATGTTGAGCCGGTCTTCCATCGGCAGCTGCTGTGTCAGGCCGAGCGCGCGGCCGCGGGGGATGATGGTGACCTTGTGCACGGGGTCCGTGCCCGGGAGGATCTTCGCGACGAGCGCGTGGCCGGCCTCGTGGATGGCGGTCGTGCGCTTCTCCTTCTCGCTGATGATCATCGAGCGTCGCTCGGTCCCCATCAGCACCTTGTCCTTGGCGAACTCGAAGTCGCCGAGCTCGAGCCGCTCCTTGTTGCGCCGCGCCGCGTAGAGCGCCGCCTCGTTGACGAGGTTCTCGATGTCGGCGCCGGAGAAGCCCGGCGTGCCTCGCGCGATCTGGGTGAGATCGACCTGGGTATCGAGGGGGGTCTTCTTGGTGTGGACCTTGAGGATACCGAGGCGGCCGTTCAGGTCGGGGCGCGGCACCACGATGCGGCGGTCGAAGCGGCCAGGACGCAGCAGCGCGGGGTCGAGCACATCGGGCCGGTTGGTGGCCGCGATGAGGATGACGCCCTCGTTCGACTCGAAGCCGTCCATCTCGACCAAGAGCTGGTTCAGCGTTTGCTCGCGCTCGTCATGTCCACCACCCAGGCCGGCTCCGCGGTGGCGTCCGACGGCGTCGATCTCGTCGATGAAGATGATGCAGGGGGCGTTCTTCTTCCCCTGCTCGAACAGATCGCGCACGCGGCTCGCGCCGACGCCCACGAACATCTCGACGAAATCGGAGCCGGAGATGGAGAAGAACGGAACGCCCGCCTCACCCGCGACGGCGCGCGCGAGGAGCGTCTTTCCGGTCCCCGGCGGGCCCATGAGCAGCACGCCCTTCGGGATCCGTCCGCCGAGGCGCGTGAACTTCTTCGGGTCCTTGAGGAAGGAGATGATCTCCTCGAGCTCGTCCTTCGACTCGTCGATGCCGGCCACGTCGGCGAAGGTCGCCTTGTTGTGATGCTCGGTCATGAGCTTCGCCTTCGACTTCCCGAAGCTCATCGCCTTTCCGCCGCCCGACTGCAGCTGCCGCATGAAGAAGAAGAAGAGGAGGAAGAGGAAGACGAGCGGCAGGTACTGCACCAGCACCGTCACCCAGAACGAATTTCCCTCCGGCTTGTCGTACACCACCTTCACGCCCTGTGCCTGCAGCTTGGTGAAGATGGTGGCCATGGGATCGATCGGGCCGACCGTGTGGAACTCGGTGTTGTCCTTCAGGACGCCGACGTAGTTCACGTTGTCCTTGACCTGGACTTCGCGGACGTCGCCGTGCTCCACCTTCGCGACGAAGTCGGAGAACGGGAGCTCCTTCTGCTTGTGATCGTGCTGGGCGAAGAACTGGTAGAACGCTACGAACATCAGGATCAGCACGACCCACAGCAGGACGGTCTTGTAGGACTGGCGCAAGGCGATTCACCCCTTCTGGCGAGGCGCTGGTGCGCTGGAAACCATCGGGTGGCCCGGAGTCATCCCGGGTACAGGCTCCGAGCGCACAGCCGCCTCATCTTTCCTCTTCTCTTATAGCAGGCGCACCGGCTGGTTGCAGTCCTGTCACTCGTCTGCCTGCTCCGGAGCGCCAGCGTGCCAGCGCACCTCGAGTCCGGTCGTGCCGGCGGCACGCGCGCCGAGCTGCGGCATGCAGAGCACGTGCCCTTCGAGGTCGGCGAGCAGGACCAGCGCGTCGCGCCGGGCGCGTGGGACCTTCCGATCGATGAGCCAGGCCTTGAGCTTCTTGCCGCCGCGGCCGCGCTCGGGCCGAAACCGATCGCCGCAACGCCGCGTCCGCAGCTCGAGCGGCCAGGGCGCCGGATCGCTCGAAGTCCAGGCAATCTCGACAGCGCCCGCGCAGCCGGGTAGCGCATAGGTGCCTGGCCCATGAACTCGAAGGCGCGAGAGCGGCATCCGATCTAGCCCCACAAGGGGCCTAGAGCTCGGAGAGTCTCCCCGCTGCATCGGCGGATCTGCCGATGGATCCTTGCGAGCCAGTCGAGGGCCACCCCCGATCGATGCCCGGGCGCGGGGGTCTTCACCGTGTCGTCGGAAGTCCCCCACGATCTCCACCACCCCTTGTCCGACGTGAGCCTCGAGGCCGTGCGGCAAGGTGATCCGCTTGGGATCCCGCGAGCGCAGGTGGCGCATCAGCGCCTCGACGTGGTCCGCATCGAGCCCCCGCAGGCTCCCTGCGGCAGCGCGCCACAGCCGCCGCAGGGCGCGGCGC